>NZ_FXAN01000029.1 GCF_900176645.1 Burkholderia singularis | reverse complement strand
AACGTGACGGGCGGCGCGGGGCAGTTCGCGCAGGCTGGGGTGGTGAATTATCTGCAACAGCAAGGCGCGTCGTATATCGGCAAGCTGGTCGAGAATGGCACGATTACTGAAGGCAGTCCGTTGCACGCGGCGATGCACGCGATCGTTGCGTGCGCCGGGGCGGCGGCGAGCAGTCAGAATTGCGGTGCGGGGGCGATGGGGGCGGCGGCGTCGAGTCTGCTGACGAATCTGTTTGCGTCACCGGAGCCGAACATGACCGAGCAGGGTAAGCGTGGAGCCGATACCATCTTGACGGCGTGAGTTACCGGTTTCCCCAACGATTGGATGCCATGCGTAGCAGCGTGGCATTGGCAGCACGCAGATCGAACCGTTCGGCATCGAAGCCAGGGCCAACCCAGTTTCGGTAATGTTCTGCCTCTTCGCTATTCGGATCGTTGGATAGCGTGTTCAGGAACGCGTCGTAGCCAGGCGGGCCGCCCACATCTTCCGGCGGGCACGCGCGAGCACCATCGATGACCTGGGCCGCGCCCCACGGTTCGCTCTCGACGGTTTCCACTTTCTCAACGGCGATGGCGTGATCCCACCCGTCTCCGAAGTCGTACCGGTAGAGGAAGCGCGAGCCAGGTTTCAGGACCTTCTGCAGTCGAACCTTCCGGTCATCGGCGCTCGTGCCCG
>NZ_FXAN01000088.1 GCF_900176645.1 Burkholderia singularis | reverse complement strand
CTGTCTGCGATTAAATCGGCAGCATGATCGCCCCGGACGTTCCACTTAAAAATCTCAGAAAACTGTCCGAACGAGCGAGGCCACCTCTCATTTCGCCAGGTCGCCGGTGCGATACATGCGCTCGCCTGCGCGCTCGGCGTATGGGCACGGCATGAACGCATCGGCGGTCAAGTCGGGGCGGCCTTGATAGCCTCGCGCGAGCCCCGGCCCACTCACGAATATCTCGCCGACGACGCCCTGGGGCACGGGTTCGAGATGCTCGTCGAGGATGAACAGCCGCAGATCGGCAATCGGATCGCCGATCACACTCTCGCTCGCGGCCGGTTCCGTCGCCCAATCCACCGGGTGCAGCGTGACGTGCACCGTCGTTTCCGTAATGCCGTACATATTGACGACGACAGGCCCGGCGAGCCCGGCGCCACCGAGATACAGTTCGCCTTGTACCCCGACCGGCACCGGCTGCATATCCTCATCCAGGATATATGCGCTGGTGTTTGCAAACGGGCGGCCGATCGGAACGTCACCGTCGCGGATATCGTCGTCTTGCACAACATGCGTGCAGCTCAGCGTCGTGACTTCGGTGGGGCCGTAGCCGTTGATCAGCTCGGCTCGCACGCCCGCTTGCCGCAGTCTGAGCAACGCGGCCGCATCCGCGCGATCGCCGCCGAAGATGATGTGCTCGACATCGACGAACATTTCCGGCATCTCGTGCGACAGCAGCGTGCTCGCGAAATTGATCGCCTTGATCCGGTGCCGCTGTAAAAACGCGCTGAACTCGGCCGGGCTCAATACCAAGTGGTTTTCAACCAGCGCCACCGCTCCGCCGTGCAGCAGCGCGCCCCAAATTTCCAGCGTCGAAGGATCGAACGACGCGCTTGCAAGCTGCGGGATCGTCAAGCCGCGCTCGAACGGCAAAAACGGATTCGATATCACGAGCCGCGCGATCGCGCGATGGTCGATCGCGACGCCCTTGGGGCGTCCGGTGGAGCCCGACGTATACATCACATAGGCAAGTTGCGCGGGCGACTCGAGACGCGGCGGATTCGCGATTGCGCCGGATACGTCGGCGGCCCCCGGGTTTCAGTTCGTCGAGTTCGACGAGCGTCAACTCTTCGGGGCGCTCCAGCAATGCGGCTCGAAATTTCGATTCGAGCACGACGGTTTCGATGCCTGAGTCGTTCAGCAGATATGACAAACGCTCCGCTTGATAGTTGGCATCCAGCGGAACGTAGCAGCCGCCCGCCTTCAGGATCCCGAGAATGCCGACGACCATGTCGAACCCGCGTCCAACGAGCAACCCCACCGGCGTTTCGCTATCGACACCGAGCGCTCTGAGCCGCCACGCGAGCCGGTTCGCCGCCACGTTCAGCTCGCGGTACGTCATATGGCGAACACCGTCGATCAGCGCGGCACGATCGGGCGTGCGTTCCGCCTGCGCTTCGAACAACCCGGCCACCGTGATCGGCGGCAATTCGCGTGCCGGGCCGGAGCCTTTTTGCAACAACCAGTCACGCCGCTCGTCGCTCAGAAGACGCAGGCGCCCCACTGTCTGATCGGGATCGGCAGCGGCGCACTCAATCAATAGCGTCAGTTGCTCCAGCATGCGGCCGATCGATGCGCGCTCGAACAGCTCCGTGCTGTATCCGGCCTTCAAACACCATGGCGCATCGGCGTTCTGCTCGATCGCAAGCAGCAGATCGAATTTCGACGTATGCGTCGGAATATTGACGTCGAGCGCGAACACGCCGTCGAGCGACCACATCCTTTCGTTCGCCTCGTGCGTGACGCATACCTGAAACAGCGGATGCCATCCAAGCGAGCGCACCGGCTGCAACGCCTCAACGAGCTGTTCGAACGGCAAATCCGCATGGGCAAACGCATCGAACACTTGATGCTGGGTCCGCTCCACGGCCTGTCGGAAGGTCGTCTGTCCGTCGTGACGGCTGCGCAGCACGAGCATGTTCGTGAAGAGGCCGATCGTATCCTCGAATTCCCCACCACTTCGGCCCGCCACCGGATAGCCGATGCAAATGTCGCGCTCGCAACTGATTCGATGCAACAATATCCGTGCGAACGTCATGAACAGCACGAACGGCGTCACGGCCATCGCATCGATCAGCGCCGAGAAGCCGGCAGCCACATCTGGCGGCAGCTCGGTCCGCACGATCTCGCCCGCATAATTCCGGGCAGCCGGGCGCGGCTTGTCGAACGGCAGTTCCAGCAACGCCGGCGCATCGCTCAACGTCTCGCGCCAGTAAGCCAAATCGTCGGCCATGCCGTCTTGCGTGTATGCCTCGCGCTGCCACTGCGCGAAATCGCGATATTGAACGGCCATTTCCGGCAAATCGTGCTCGACGTCATGCTTGAATGCGCGATACAGCGCATCGAGTTCATGTGCCATCACATGCACGGACCACCCATCGAATACGATGTGGTGAACGCCGAGCAGCAGCGTATGGCGCGCGTTCGCCAAGCGCATCAATGTCGCGCGCATCAGCGGGACTGCCGCAAGATCGAATCGCCGTGCAGCAAATTCACGCGTGATTTCGTCCGCTTTTGCCGCTCGCGCTGCATCGTCGAATTCGGATAGATCTTCCCATCCGAGTTCGCACCGCATCGCGTCGACGACATGCTGGCACACCTGCCCGTCGATCTCGACGAACGTCGTGCGCAACGCCTCGTGCCTGCGGATCAGCGCATTGAGCGCCGCCTCCAATGGGGCCCGGTCGATCTCTGCGTTGAACTCCAACGTGTAGGGCACCAAATAAAGCGCCGCGTCACTGCCTATCTTGTCGAAGAAATAAATTCCTTCTTGCCCATATGCGCACGGAAACACGTTCGTCATTTTCATGATGCGGGTTCCGCTGTTGGAGTTAATCGGCCGAATAAGCCAGATCGATCGGACGCCAAAACAACGCCGCACCCCATAACAGCGTGGCGGCAACGCTAACGGCGCCAATCACGTAGAACGCCTTGTCGTTCGGCATCGCGCCGAACAGCGCGCCGCCGATCAACGCTCCGACCGGCATCGCACCCCAGACGATCAAACGAATGGCGGACGTCATTCTCCCGAGCAGCGGCTCGGGCGTGACCTCCTGGCGCAACGTCATCTGCATGATCGAGGCGATCGTCGATGTTCCGCCCATCACGGCGAGTGCGCCCCCCGCTATCGCCAGATCGACGAGCGCCGACGATTTCGCAAGCGGAATTGCCAGAATCGATATGACCGAGACGAGCTGCATCGAAGCCAACACCGGCAGCGGCCCCATCCGGCGGCGCAGCATCGGCGTAAGCGGCGCGCTGATGGCCGCACCGATTCCCAGGCAGCTCAACACGATGCCAATCTGCGTGGCAGACGCGCCGACGGTTTTTTGCAGCCACAAGTACAAGCCTGGCAGCAACGCAAAATAGGCGATGTGCCAAATCACACCTCCCAGCGCGATCAGCACCAGCAGCCGGTTCGTCAAGACGAAGACCAAGCCCTTCTTCAGCGCGGGAAAAAACCGCTCGCCGACGGCAGCAGCGGTGTTTTTTTCCGGCTCGTGCCGCACGAAGCAGATCAGGAGAAACGACCACAAATAGGACAGCGCGTCCAACAGGATCGCGCCGGGCGCGCCGATCAGCGACATAATCGAACCGGCAACACTGGGACCGATCGTCTCCGCCACGGACTGCGTCATCGCCAGCCGGCTGTTTCCTTGCGACAACTCGCTCTTCTCTATCACGGTCGGCACATAGGACCAGAACGCCGTGTCGAAAAATACGCTAAGCGACGACACCGTGAACGCGACCGCATAGAGGCTGAATGCGTGCAGCAGGTCCAGCCAATACAGCAACGGCACCAACAGCAAAATCGCGAATCTCGCGATGTCGCAGGCGATCAGCAACCGGCGACGCGGCATTCGATCGACCAGCACGCCGGCAAACAAACCAAACAGCACCGTCGGGAGACCTTCGAGCGACAAGAGGAAGCCGAGCTGGATCGCGGAAAAATGCAAATTCTGGACGGCAAAAAGCGGGATGACCACTTGAGATATCTGGCTGCCGACAGCCGATGTGCCATGTGCCAGCCAAAGAAGACCGAAGATCCTTCCCGGACTCTTTCCCATTCGGCAATCTCCCGACGGGCAATTCACCGCTCGATAAAACAAATCAATGGCGATGCGTTGTCCCGGCTTCCTGCGGCGAAAAACCTTCGCGCATCAGCCATGTGGAATTGACGGATCGACACGGTGCTGCCGCCATCGGTTCGCCCCAAACCGACAAGCAAAACCGTGACGGGAAAACATCGGCGCACAACACGCCGACTCAGTCTTTCGAACCCGCCTGCTCCATCGCAAGCCGCAGGCTTCTGGGCCGCATATCGGTCCACACGTCCTTGATGTGATCAAGGCAGGCTTCTTTCGATCCACGGTAGCCGCTCGCCCGCCAGCCGGCGGGAATCACCTTGCCTTCAGACCAAACAGAGTATTGTTCTTCGTCATTGAGCACCACGATGTAATCCGCCATCCGAATCTCCATCAATAATGGTCAAGTCAATGCGCGGTTACGCTGGAACCTCATGCCCAATTCAGATTGAAATCAGACATTTCCCAGACGATGATTTGGCGAATAAATCGCCTTGATTCAATTGAGCTCGATTGACTTTTTTAGATACGACGACAAACCAATCAGGCGGCTCAAAATCTAAATGCACGTTTATCTTGAAATAAACGTGCCTACCGCATAGGCATGAAAAATACTTCGCAATCCTTGTAGTTTTCACACAAGGTGCGTCGATACGGAAACATCGGAAGGATGTCTATTGCGCGTTTCGCAGATGATACGTCATCCGAAATTCGCTCATCAAACTTTTTTTCCTGACCAACTCCCGCGGCGATAAAAGACCGTTGAATCGGGGATGGCTGATTGCTCGTCGGCGCGACGTTGAACGATCAGATATTTTTCCACCAAATCCTGATCTCGAAGAAACCGCTCGACAATCGGTTCATCGCTCTTCGCACGCCGATCGGATGAACCGCACCGCGTCAAATCCGATTATCTCGGGAAATCCGGCAAGCAGCGCGGCGAATACCGATCGGCATATCAGCGCAGATCCCGAGGCTGCGCCTATGCCGAATGCGAATTACGCCGGCAGCGCGGCGCCGATTACGTGGCCGCGCGCGTCAACTGCACCTGCTCGCCGAGCCCCGTCACGCCATAGCGCACCGTCTGCCCCGGCTTCAGATAGACAGGCGAAGGCTTCACGCCCATCCCGACGCCAGGCGGCGTGCCGGTCGCGATCACGTCGCCGGGATGCAGACTCATGCATCGCGACAGATACGCAATCAGGCTCGCGACCGAAAACACCATCGTGCCCGTATTGCCGCTCTGATAGCGATGGCCATCGACGTCGAGCCATAAATCGAGTGCTTGCGGATCGGCGATTTCGTCGCGCGTGACGAGCCACGGGCCGATCGGCCCGAACGTGTCGAAGCCCTTGCCCTTATCCCACTGGCCGCCGCGATTGACTTGCCATTCGCGCTCGGAAACGTCATTGATCACGCAATAGCCGGCGACGTATGACAGCGCGTCGGCCTCGTCGACATTCTTGCACACACGGCCGATCACGACGCCGAGTTCGACCTCCCAATCGGTCTTCGTCGAGCCGCGCGGAATTTCGATGCCGTCATACGGGCCGCAAACCGCGCTCGTCCACTTGCCGAACACGATGGGCTCTTTCGGCACCGGCAGCCTCGCTTCGGCAGCATGGTCCGCGTAGTTCAGGCCGATGCAGACGAACTTGCCGATCCGGCCCACGCATGCGCCGATGCGCGGCTCGCCCGACACGCGCGGCAGCGACGCGAAATCAGTGTCGCGCAATCGCGCCAGGCTCGCGTCGGACAGCGCATCGCCCGCGATGTCGTCAATCAGCGAGGATAGGTCACGGATATGGCCGTCAGCGTCGAGCACACCCGGCTTTTCATGCCCCTTGGGGCCGTATCGCAGCAATTTCATAACGAGCGGTCTCCCGGTTCGCTTCAAACAAAAACAAGCGGCTGCCTTCCGGCCTGCCGCGGCCTGGCACGCATTGCGCGAGTCTTTTGTACCATCCGCGACGCTCGATGGGACACCGCGCGGCAGATAACGATTATTGGAGCAAACGCTGTTCGCGCCTTTTCCGATACTCGCTCCGACGTCAGTCGGCAGTCGATAGGAGCCAGTACTTTGCACGCATATACTCGTTGTGTGCTACTGTTTTATTCAAATTTCTTGCAAAAATATCATATAAAGTTCGAATCAATTGGGTATCATGACGATTAACGCTGCTGCTTAGTTAACGCATGAACCGACGTTATGCCGGTAGGCATCGCGCGACGCTGGAACGCGTGTCGCAACGCCATCGGTGTGCGGCGGTTCGCGAGCTTTATCAAGAATGAATTCGATGAACCACCAACCGGCCGCGGGCGACGCAGAACCGCGCGAGGGCAAAGAAGCCGGACGCTATCGCGCGCCCGCGCTCGACAAAGGGCTCGATATCCTCGAGCTGCTCGCCGATCAGCGCGAAGGGCTAACGCGTGCGGAAATCACCAAACATCTCGGCCGCAACGCGAGCGAAATCTACCGGATGCTCGAGCGCCTCATCGCGCGCCACTACGTGGTGCGCTCGGCAAACGGCGAGCGCTATACGCTCAGCCTGAAGCTCTATGCGCTCGCGCATCGCCACCCGCCGCTCAAGCGACTGATCACGGCAGCCCTGCCGCCGATGCAGCGCTTTGCCGACGCCGCCGAACAATCGTGCCACCTGTGCGTCTACGACCGCGGCAATCTGCTCGTGGTCGCGCAAGTCGAAGGCCCTGGCCCGTGCGTAATTTCGGTCAAGCTCGGTACGCGGGTGAGACTCGTCGAGTCTGCGTCCGGCCCGGTGCTACTCACATTCCAGACGGATGAGCAACGCGCGCAGATGCTTGCCGAGCACGCAAAGACGAGCAGCGAAACCGCGCCCGACATGCACGCGCTAAACGCACTCATCGCCAGCATCCGCACTGCCGGTTCATTGCGCCGGGACAGCCGTCAGGCGCGCGGCGTCATCGATATTTCGTATCCGGTGCTCGGCCCATTCGGCCAGGCGATCGCCGCCCTCACCTGCCCGTACATGCGGCGCATCGACACCCATGCCGCGCCTTCGATCGACGAAGTCGACGCACGGCTGCGCGATGCGGCAACGCACCTGTCGATGATCAGCGGCCAATCGGCGTGAGCACACGCCAGCACGCACGCCCCAATTGGTCTGCACCCCACCGCTGCTAAAATGGCGCCCCTTTCAAATCACCGCCCGCCGTCGACGGCGGGCGTCTCACGGATGTCATGGCCAAACTTCTGACCGACCTCGAATTCCAACGTTTCTCCGAACTTCAGCAGAAGCAGGCGAGTTTCACGATCACCGCCGAAGAAGCCGACGAGCTGCGCGATATCGTTGCGCGCGCGCAAAAAAAGCGCGACGACCGCGCGTGCGCCATGCGGACCATCGAAGACTACATCGCGCAATTCGACATCATGCCGGACGAGCTGTTTTCGCCCGATCAAATCGGCGAGGCGGCGCGGACGTATGGGCTGATTCCGGCCGGCAAGAAAGAGCGCTCGCTGCCGCCGTCGATCACGTTCAACGGCAAGCCGTATCAATGGACCAAGACGCTGCCCGACGAAGTGCGGCAACCGCTGTTCGACACATTCAAGGCCGGCGAATCGATCAAGCGCTTCCTCGCGATGCCCAAGGATACGGCCCGCTGCGCGCTGACCGTCGCGCGCCTCGAGCGCGAGACGGGCGCGGTCTATCCGGATGCGCTGCTCGACGAACTCGCGATATCACGCATGCAAGTGGAAGAAGCCGCGGTAAAGCTCGCGGCCTGAAGCCGTCCGCGCGCAGGCTCGCGCCAGATCGGCCCGAGCGTGCCTGAAACCAGGCACGCCCGGCAGATACGCCGGGCGGCTCGCCGATACCGCGCCGCGCAAGTGCACGCAGGCACCGGCGAACCGGTATTCAAGCATTCCGAACCTTCCCGTAAAATTTCACCTTGCGCGTGCCTGCCGCTCCCGCAAACTCTCACCGTCAGCGATCAAGCCGGCTGCAGCTTCAGCCGAAAGCCCACGACTCCCGGTTCTCCCGTCGCCGCAACGGTGAATCCGCAGTGCTTGGCCAGTGCGATCATCGCCGCGTTCTCGCGCAATGCCTCGCCGACCATCCACGCGGTGCCGCGCGAGCGAGCGTAGTCGATGATGCACGAGAGAAGCAGCCGCCCGAGCCCCTTGCCCTTCTGATCCGGACGCACCGCGATCGCGAATTCCGTTGTTTCGTTATCCGGATCAGTAACGGCGCGCACGACGCCCAGCGTCGTCGTATGACTATGCGCCCCCTGGGTTGTCGCGATCAGCGCCATCTCGCGGTCGTAATCGATCTGCGTCATGCGCGCGATTTGAGAATGATCGAAATCGCGCACCGCGCCGAAAAAACGCATCCGCAAATCGTCCGGCGTCATCGCACTCAGCAATTCACGATGCGCGGCCTCGTCTTCCGGACGAATCGGCCGCACCGTCAGACGCTCGCCGCGCCAGTCGAGCTGCTGCTCCAGATAGCGCGGATATGGGACGATCGCGAGCCGGCTGCGCCCTTTCGCGAACCCGATACGCGGGCCGAGCGCGACGGCTCGCTCGCTCAGCACCCGTAACACGAGCGTCATCCGCACGACCTCGCGCACCTCGCACACCGCTTGCGACAGTGCCGTCAGCGCGTGAAGCAGCGGCTGCGTCGGCGCGCGGTGCGCATATGGCGAACGCGCGACCACCGCTCGCGCGAGCACGGTATTGAACGGCGGCAGCCCATACACGACGAACGGCGCGCGCATGCTGTCCACCGCCGGCACCGAATAGCGGAATACCGGCCCGAAGTTCGGATCGTCGTACAGATCGACCGTGATGTCGACGATTGCCTCGCCGTCATGCGCATCACTCGCGCGCTCGATGCCGAAGCGGGCAAGCCAGTCAAGAGCCGCATCGCCTTCGAGCGAATCACGCCCCTGCGCCAGCGTCACGGATGCGACTTGCTGCGCGGCGGCGATCGATGCAGGCGGCTGTGGCGGCATTCCCTCCGGGGTTTGCATCAGCAATTCGCGGCCAAGCTGATAGTCGACAAGACGCGCATGCGCGCGTGCGAGCCGCTGCGGCGTCGTATGCACCGGAATGCCGTGCTCGTGCAATGCATCGCGCATCTGCGCATCGAGACCACCCAGAAAGCACGCGAGCATCCCGTGGTGCGCGAACTGGCGCGAACGGATCAGCACGTTCGCCACATCGCGAGCGGGTGCGCTATGCGACGTCGCGTGAACGACGAACACCGCGCCCGTTTGCGGATGCTTCGCGAGCGCTTTCAATGCCGCCTCGAAATATTCCGGACGTGCATCGTCGCCGAGCAGTAAAGGATTGCGCGCGGCGATGCTCGCGGGCAACGCGCGGCCCACGTCGTCAAGCACGGCGGGCGGCCAATGCGCAAGGGTTTCGCCTGCCGCCGACAGCGCATCGACCGCGAGCTTCGCGACACCGGTATCGCTCGTGACGAGCGATACCGTGCCGCTCGCAACTGCGCGGCCGACGCCGAGCGTTTCGATTTCGTCGAGAAGATCGTCGAACGCGTCGACGCGCACGATCCCTGCCCGCTGGAACGCGGCGGTATAAAGAAGATCGCCCGCATCGCCGCGCCCGGTTCGCAGTGCAAGCACCGGCTTGTTGCGCGCCGCCGCGCGCGCGGCCGACATGAACTTGCGCGCGGATTTCACTGTATCGAGTTCGAGCAGGATCGCGCGCGTTGCGGTGTCGCTCGCCAGATAATCGAGCACGTCGGCGGCATCGACATCCGCTTCGGCGCCCAGCGCGAGCGCATGCGAAAAACCCAGTCCGCGCGCATGCGCCCAGCCGAGCACGGCGTTAGTCAGCGCATTCGATTGAGACACCCATGCGACTGCGCCCGCTTTCGCGATGCACGCGGGCGCACCGAAGTGCGCGTTCAACGCCGGCGACACCACCCCCAGACTGCCCGGCCCAACGATTCGCAGCAGATGCGGCTTCGCCGCGGCGAGCGCGCGCTCCAGCGCGCCGCGGTCGGCATTCGAACGAACTTCGCCGACGATGACGGCCGCCCGAGCGCCTAGACCGCCAAGCTTGCGCACGATGCCCGGCCACGTGGCGGGCGGCGTGCAGATGAGCGCCACCGACGGTGTGCCCGGCAGATGTTCGACGTGCGTATAGACTTTGTATCCGTTCAGTTCTCCATACTTTGGATTGACGGGCCAGATTGGGCCGTCGAACCGGCCGTCGAGCACACATGCCCAAACCATTGCGCCGATGCTGCCCGGCCGCGCTGACGCACCAACCACGGCAACGGAAGCCGGCCGGAACAAAGCATCGAGATTACGAACGGTCACGACAACCTCACTGAAAAATTGGATGGCGATCACGCAGGCAACGAAGAGACGTCGCCCATAAATTCACACAATTTCCATACAGATTAGGTGAAGCGGCGAACATTACCCGTTTGCCAGCCAATTTAATTGACGATGCTCAGAAGACCCGCTGCGCCGCCCATGGCGCAACGCGAACGATCGCAGCCGTCGCGGGTTCGTCAAAGGTGAGGATTTTCGGGAAACAAGGTGAGTGTTTTCGGGATCAAGTAAAACACGCGATAAAACCCCCGTGAATTACCTGGGCTGACACAGTGTAATCCGCCCGAAAATACCGTAAATCAAGCCTTTTACATGCCCAAAACAAAACGGTGCGAACGGCAGGTCTGCCGTTCGCACCGTTTTCAAGGCGCCAAAGGTGAGCGTTTTCGGGATCAATCCTTAATCAGAAAACGATTGCGATTCTTGCCGAGCCACGTCGGCGCGCGACCGCGGCCGCTCCACGTTTCGCCCGTCTTAGGATTGAGATACTTCGGCGGCAGCGCCCGTTTGGGCTTCGCGGTGGCCTTCAGGCTTTTAAACCCCAACTCTTCCGGCGTGATGTCATATTCCTCGATCTTCGCCCGAATTTCCGCAATCGCATCGGTGATCGCCTTTTCGCGCTCCTTGTCGATTTTCTGCTGAAGTTTTTCGAGCTGGACGGTCAGTTGCCTATAGGTCGCCATATGAATGATGCTCCGTGTCGTTATTGGATCGAAGTATATGAATCAATTCTGGTCAATCACACATTTTCCGCTGGGCTTTCATATCCCGCAAACGGAGCTCAATAGCCTCTTCCCGCCTTGCACGCGAAGAGAAGGTTGCGCACGCCGTTATCGACCGATTGCTGGATTGTATCGAAGTCGCCGCCACACACGCCTCGCGCATTCTGGATGCAAGTCTCCCAGGGGCCGGCCGCCGGACACTGGACCATCGTGGTCGAGCGCCCATCGGACGTGAACAATGGCGCACTGCCTCCGCAGCCAGAAAGCCCTGCCATTAAAGCAATCAAACAAACCATCCGCAAGAACGCGCCGTATCGCCGCGGCGCCGGCACACCCGTCTGTTTCATGAATTGGCCTATTGCTCAACATTCTTCTTGGACGACGCGAGTATATGCCATGCAACGCGGCAATGGGACACTCGGCGCCCGGTGCGGCTTGCCTGAAGGGCATCGGCGCGAATCGTCTGCAAGCCAAACGAATGCCCGGCCCAATCCGGGCGGCGTATCGAGCCTGCCGCCATCCGTTGCGATCGAACCACACGGCCGTCGATCTTTCGCCATCGGCAAAACAATGCTGAATCGTAATCCAATTGCTCGCAGCGAATAAAGTCACTTCGCCCGTCAATCGCTTTTTTCCAACTTTTTCGCAATCGGATTGTCATATAAATAGCAAATCAGCTTGCAGATGCGATGCTGCGAGCCGGACAATCGCGTCAAGTTCAGTCCGCTTAAGCTCGTTATCCGTCATTTTGCGCGAGGATCATCAACAGTCCGAAGGGAACCGGACAATCGGCAATTGAATGGGCCCGTGCGAAATCGGTTCGCCGCCACTGCGTCTATCCATTCGCCCTGCGCGGCGAATCGGTCAATGATCAACCCGCTTTCATCGCGATGACGAATGCGTCCGGCAGACTGCGCGCATACGCGGGCACACCGATCCGTCTGCCGTTCGCCACGCGCACATCAGGTGCCGATGCCGAGCGCCGCAAGCTTTTTGTAGAACGTCGCGCGCCCGATGCCGATCCGCGCGGCAGCCTCGGTCACCTTGCCGCCGGACGCCGCGAGCGCATCGAGCAGGAAGCGGCGCTCCCACGCGGCGAAGGCGTCGGCGTACAACGCCGCACCGCCGGGAGAGTTCGCGGCGCACGCTGCCGCAATGGGATCGCGCGGCGCGGCGGCAACCGGTTCGCCCGCGCCGCTCGCCGGCCCGAGCAGCGGTGCGAGGGCGTGGGCATCGATCGTCGCACGATCGGACAGCATCAAAGCCCGTTCGAGTGTATTGCGCAGCTCGCGCACATTGCCAGGCCATGGGTATGCGCACAACAGCCGGAGCGCGTCGTCGGTCAGTTCGCAGTGCTCAGCAAGCCGGTGTTGAGCGGCCAGTTCCTCGAGCATCGTGTAAACAAGTGTCTCGATATCGGAAACCCGCTCGCGCAGCGGCGGCGCGTGGATCGTCAGCACGTTCAGCCGATAGTAGAGATCGGCGCGAAAGCGCCCCGCCGCTACGAGCGCCGGCAATTCGGCCGATGTCGCCGCGATGATCCGGACGTTCGCACGAACGATCCGGTTCGAACCAACCGGTTCGAACTCCTTATCCTGCAGCACACGCAACAGCTTGCCCTGCAATGGCAGCGGCATATCGCCGATTTCGTCGAGAAACAGCGTGCCGCCGTCGGCAAGCTCGAACTTGCCGACGCGTCCTTTTCGATCCGCGCCGGTATAGGCGCCCGGCGCCGCGCCAAAGAACTCGGTTTCGAGCAGCGCATCGGGAATCGCCGCGACGTTGACGCTCACGAGCGGCTTCAACGCGCGTGCGGACGCCGCATGAATCGCGTGCGCCAGCAGCTCCTTGCCGGTGCCGGTTTCTCCGAGCAGCAGCACTGGTGAATCAACTTGCGCGGCACGCCTGCCCTGGCGCTTGGTTTCCAGGCTGACCGCGCTCGTGCCGACGAAACTGGCGAACGTATATTTCGGGCGCCGCGCCTGCGCAAGCGAACGCTGCGTCGCGATCAGTTCCTGCTGCACCTGCTGGTAACGCGAAAAGAGCGGCGTCAACGTCTTCAGTTCGTCGAATAGCGCAAAGCCGATTGCGCCGACGGTTTGGCCCACGTCGTCGGTCAGCGGCAGCCGCGTGACGACGAGCGGCTCGCGGCCGGTCTCCATGATGTCGAGCAGGATCGGGCGGCCGGTCTCGACTACCTCGCGCAACAGACTGTGCGGAATCACCGCCTCGCAATCGAGGCCGATCGCCTGCTGCGGATCGGCGTAGCCAAAGCGGGCCGCATAGCGCGGGTTGATCCAGACGACTCGCGCATGCTTGTCGACGATCACCGTGCCGACGCTCGAATGCTCGAACGTCCTGAAAAGCGCTTCGGCGGCACGCCGTAATACATCGCTGTAATCGACGGGCGGCATCATCCAGCCGTCCGAACCATTTATGGTGGTCTGCGTCATCGCTATTCTGTTTTGTCTCCAAACCGGGACGAATTATCTCACTTGCGAGACTTTCCGCTCTACCCCATGAAATCGAGCTGTAGGAAAAGTATGGCGGCACGATCGTCTCGATTGCGAGACGACTTCGGTAGAATCTGCTGCGCACCGGTCCACTTCCGCCATGAAGCGGCCCGCCGGGCGGTTCGTGGCACGATTCCTGCGGCTGCACTTGCACAATAAACAACCAAGATTCAGGAGACGTCCTTGTCATTCATCATCGTTCTCGCCGCGCTGGCCTTTTTGATGTTCGCCGCGTACCGCGGCTACAGCGTGATTCTGTTCGCCCCCGTCGCCGCACTCGGCGCGGTGCTCCTGACCGATCCCGCCGCCGTTGCGCCCGTTTTCTCCGGCATCTTCATGGAAAAGATGGTGGGCTTCGTCAAGCTGTATTTCCCGGTTTTCCTGTTGGGCGCCGTGTTCGGTAAGGTCATCGAACTGTCCGGCTTTTCCGAGTCGATCGTCGCGGCTGCGATCCGTTATATCGGCCGCTCGCGTGCGAATGCGGTGATCGTCGCGGTTTGCGCGCTCCTCACCTATGGCGGCGTGTCGCTGTTCGTCGTGGTATTCGCCGTCTATCCGTTCGCCGCCGAACTCTATCGCCAGAGCAACATTCCGAAGCGCCTGATGCCGGGTGCGATCGCGCTTGGCGCGTTCTCGTTCACGATGGATTCACTGCCCGGCACGCCACAGATCCAGAACATCATCCCAACCACGTTCTTCAAGACCACCGCATGGGCCGCGCCCGCGCTCGGCACGATCGGCTCGCTGTTCATCATCGTGGTCGGCCTCACCTATCTCGAATGGCGCCGCCGCTCGGCGCTCGCGAAGGGCGAAGGCTACGGCACGTCGCTCACGAACGAACCGGAGCGCGTCGAAACGCAGTCGCTGCCGCATCCGCTGTTGGCCGTGTCGCCGCTCGTGCTCGTCGGTATCGCGAATTTCGCGCTGACCAAGCTGATCCCGACGTGGTACGGCAGCGCGTCCTACACGGTGCCGGCAAACGTGCTGCCCGGCGTGCACACGCCCGTCACGACGCCGATCAAGACCGTCGTGGCGATCTGGTCGGTGGAGGCAGCGCTGCTGCTCGGCATTCTGCTCGTCGTCGCCACCGCGTTCGCGCGCGTGCGCGAGCGCTTCGCAACCGGCACCAAGGCCGCCGTCGGCGGCGCGCTGCTCGCCGCGATGAACACCGCGTCCGAATACGGCTTTGGCGGCGTCATTGCCGCGCTGCCGGGCTTTATCGTCGTTGGCGACGCGCTGAAGAACATCCCGAATCCGCTCGTCAACGCAGCGGTGTCGGTCAGCTCGCTCGCGGGGATCACCGGTTCGGCCTCGGGCGGCATGAGCATTGCGCTTGCGGCAATGTCCGATCTCTTCATCAAGGGCGCGCAGGCCGCGCAGATTCCGATGGAAGTGCTGCATCGCGTCGTCGCGATGGCAAGCGGCGGCATGGATACGTTGCCGCACAATGGCGCAGTGATCACATTGCTCGCGGTGACCGGGCTTACCCACCGCGAATCGTATCGGGACATCTTCGCCGTCACGGTAATCAAGACGCTCGCCGTCTTCTTCGTGATCGCCGTGTATTATGCGACGGGGCTCGTTTGAGGGGCGCGGCCGGCCCGCGCGCGGGCCGGCATTTCGTCTGATCCGATGCGGCGGCGCACCGTTCAAGTGCACTCGAAAATCTCAATCCTCCCGTCCGGTTCGCGTTAAACTGCGTGGAAACAATCCGTATCATCGATTTCACGACGACGAGGACACGTTCAATGCGCACTACGGGTTCTTCCGGGGCCATGACCCTGCTAACCGAATTCGATCCGGCCGACGGCCGCGAGCTTCGCTCGCTGCGCCTGTCGGCGGCAGAAGACGGCAAAAGCGTACTGCTGATCGAGATCGACGAACGCAAGCCCGGCATTCACCGGGAAGTACGCTACGAAATCACGCCCGCCGAGCTGATTGCCGCGATTCGCTCGCACGGCGCCGAGCTGCCAGGCGAAACGCATGGCGCAGCTTCACTCGCCCGCAGCCCGTCCTGATCCCTCCCCACGGTGAAACTCGGCCCGCTGGCGTTTCACCTATTCCGCCGCGCAGCCGCGCGCGGCGCGCCGCTTTTTCCGTCCTGCCATCCCGTTGAAAATGGCCGATAATCGGCCCATCTAAGCCACTGCTCGCCCGCGTCGCGCGAACGTGCGCCGCTCGACATCGTTCGCCATGCTTCATGATCTCGTCGCCCGTTACGGGCCGCTCATCGTCTTCGCCAACGTGCTCGCCGCCGCGATCGGCCTGCCCGTGCCGGCAATGCCAACGCTCGTACTGTTCGGCGCGATGGCCGCGCTGCATCCGGACATGATCGGCACGCAGGTCGTAACCGTGCTCGCACTATCCGTGCTTGCGGCGTTGCTTGGCGATACCGCGTGGTATATCGCCGGCCGGCGCTATGGCGGCAGCACACTGAAAACGATTTGTCGGCTTTCGCTGTCACGTGATAGCTGCGTAAAAAAAACCGAGCGTTTCTTCGGTCACTATGGCATACGCGTGCTGGCCATCGCCCGCTTCGTGCCTGGCCTGTCGCTCGTCTCGGTGCCGATGGCGGGCGCACTCGGCACACGCTATCGGACATTCGCCGGCTATGACGCACTCGGCGCCGCGCTGTGGGCCGCCTGCGGGTTGCTCGTCGGGTATGTCTGCCACCAGCAGATCGACTGGCTGTTCGCGGGCGCCAGCCGGCTCGGCCGCGCGGCGCTCTTCGTCGTGCTGGCGCTGCTCGCGATTTACATGGCGGTACGCTGGACGCGCCGTCGCGCATTGATTCGTCAGCTCGCCAACGCACGGATCAGCGTCGACGAACTCGACACGCTGCTGCGCGACGCTGCCGCGCCGGTGATTCTCGATGTACGTTCCGCCGAGCACCGCAAGCTCGACCCGTTCTCGATTCCCGGCGCACAGTTCGCGGACGAGCGGCATATCGACGCCATCGTCGCGCGCTATCCGGCCACTCAGAAGTTTGTCGTGTATTGCTCGTGTCCGAACGAGGTGTCCGCCGCGCTGATGGCGAAACGCCTGATCGATGCGGGCTTTGCCAATGCGCTTGCATTGCGCGGTGGCCTCGACGCATGGCGCGATACCGGACGTCAATTGACATCGCTTGCAAACGACGGGCCTGCCGCGGCACCGGCAGAGCCTAGACTGGCCTGAAACGCGCAAACACGCCGGAGCGTGCGGTGTGCGGCACGGCGGGCTGACGCGCGATATAGCGGCGCGCGCTTGCTTGAGAATGCATATCGACGATCCCGAACTGAAGCGGGGATATCCCCGGCAAGACGTCCCTCGCCTCGCCCGAACCCAAAACCGGCATTCGGGCGCGCCTGATTAGGCATTCCTAACCAGGCGCTTGCAGCCAAGATTGGCCAAGGCCGGCCTGCGCGGCGCGTAACCGGGCTGGCGCAATCTCAGCCGCACCCGCGCCTCTCTGCACGCCCCGTCAAAACACCTTCACCGGCAAATTCACGACCAGTCGGTACTCCTGATTGCCGCTGTCCGAAGAATGCGCGGAGCCGACATGCCACATCGCAATGAACGTGATCTTCGTGTCCTTGAACTTGCCGCTCTGAACCGTATAAGACGGGATGAAGCCGAACTCGTGGTGACGCCCTTGCACGGGTTTGCCGTCCTTCCAGTAGATGCTCGAACGGGTCGGATCGAGCGCCGCGCCGGCGGAACCGTCCGCGCCCCAACCCGTCACGCCCCATACCATCGCCTTGAAGCCCGGCAGGCCTGCATCCTTGCCGTAGAACGTATAGCGCAATTGCAGCGATTTTTCGTGCGGCGCGTTATAGTCGACATCCATCGAGTTCACGAGAAAAATCCCGTTCGTCTCGTTCAGGTAATCAAAGAACTGATCGCCGAGCACCTGCTGATAACCGAGCAGCAGCTCATGCGCGCCGTGCTGCGCGGCCAGCGACAGGCTGTACGCATTGTTGTCGATCTTGCCCTGGCGTGCGTCGCCGGTGTCGTGCGTCGAATAAAAATTGCCGAAGCCCGTCCACTTGACCGTCTGCGGCGAGCCGTAACTCTGCTTGACCGAACCGTAATATTGCCGCCACACGTCGTCGGCCTGGCCGGCGTACAGTGACGCCGAGCCCGTCGGCGAATAGTCCCAGGTGCCGCCCACATAGGTGAAGCGGTCGACACGCGTGCCGCCGTACTGGGTCGTCAGATTCGTGAGCGTCGTGTGGCCCCGCGCATTGGTTTTCGTAAAGCTGCCCGCTTCGAGCATCACGTTCTTGAACTCGTTGCTCACGAGCGTCGCACCGAGGAAGGTGGGCGGCAACGCGCGGTTGTCGTGCTGCTCCATGAACGGATTGTCGACCGCCTGCAGACCGTACTTGATCACCGTCTCGGAAATGCGCGCCTTGACGTCATAGATGCCGGGAAACGCCCACGCAAGCTGATTCGAGCCGCCGCCGCCCTTCGCGATATGCACGAAGCTGCCCGCCCCCTGGCCGCCGTCGAGCTTGAGCGCCGCGTAGATCGACGCATCGAAGCCGATGCCGACGAGCCCGGTCGTGTAACCCGACTCGAAGTTCGCCATCACGCCCTGAACCCACGCGTGGCGATGCGGGCCGCCTTTTGCGTCGAGCACGTCTGCGTAGTTGCGAAACAGGATATTGAAATGGCTGTCGGCAATGAAGCCCTTGGATTTCGCCTGACTCGATTGCAACTCCGGTGGCGCAACCGCCTGCGTGGCCTCCGTGTTGATGACCGCGTTCGGCGTAGTCGCTTCCTGCGCAAGCATCAAAGCAGGCGCCGCCTGAGCGGGCGCTGTGCTTACCATGTCGTCCGCATGCACGGCACCCGAGAGCGATAAGCCCGCGAGCATCGGCACGCCCCACGCGAGCATGACTGCCCGCGTGACCCTCTTGATTTGATATGTTGTCATCGCGTTCTCTTTTTATGTCACTACCCATTCGCCGGCCGCCAATCGCGGCCGACGATACCCCACGCGCCGCCGTGACGGCGCGCCTTCCCACGACGCGAATCAGATTCGCGCCGCCCAAACCCCTGTCGGTTTTTTATATAAAACGACTAATCATTCATCCATGTACTTCCTGCACCGCGCCGGCCCGGATACACGCGACGCATGCGGCCGATCCGCCGCGCACTTCGGGCAGCGGCACCTCGTGCGCGCAGGCATCGATCGCATCGGGACAGCGCGTGCGAAACGCGCAACCCGAAGGCGGATTGAGTGGCGACGGCATCTCGTTCGCAAGCAGCAGCGGCCGCCGCGCACGTTCACGCGCCGGGTCCGGCACCGGCGCGGCGGCAAGCAGCGCACGCGTATACGGATGCTGAGGCACGCCGTACACGTCGCGGCGCGCACCGAACTCCATCACGCGGCCGAGATACATCACGAGCACGCGATGACTGATGGCTTTCACGACGGCGAGATCGTGCGCGACGAACAGATAGGACAGCGACAACTCACGCTGCAAATCGCGTAGCAAATTCACGATCTGCGCCTGGATCGATACGTCGAGCGCAGATACTGGCTCATCGCAGATCACGAGGCGCGGCTCGCCGATCAGCGCGCGCGCGATGCCGATCCGCTGGCACTGGCCGCCAGAGAATTCGTGTGGATAACGAAGCAAATGATGAGCGTTCAAACCCACGCGCTCGAGCATCGTCAATACGCGCCGGCGTATTTCTTCACGGCCGATGCCGGGCTGATGCGTGACGAGCGGCTCGGCAACCACCTGCTCGATCGTCATCCGCGGATCGAGCGATGCGAGCGGATCCTGAAAGATCATCTGCATCTCGCGGCGCAGCTTGTTCACATCACGACGCGAGCCGCTGACAAGCGGCTCGCCGCGCCAGTAAACCGCGCCGTCCGTCATCGGCGCGAGGCCGATCAACGCACGCGCGAGCGTCGACTTGCCACAGCCCGATTCGCCGACGAGCCCGACGGTTTCGCCGCGGCGCACGTCGAACGACACGCCGTCGACCGCGCGCAACGTGCCCTTGCGCGACCATGGATAGCCGCCGAGCGGCACGCGGAAATGCACTTTGAGATCGCGCACCGACAATAGCGTATCTGCTTGCGGCGCCGCATCGGCACCCGAAACAGAGGCGGCGGCCGAAGCCGCGGACGACATGAGACCAGGCGCACTCATCGCAGCTCCTCGACGATTTCCGCAACGGGTTTGTGGCAAGCGCGCACGGCGCCAGCTTCCGAATAACGCGCGAGCACGGGGCGCTCGGTCGCGCAACGCGCGGTCGCGCACGCGCAGCGTTTCGCGAATGCGCAGCCGGCCAAACCCTGGCCGGGCAGCGGCGGATTGCCGGCAATCGCCACCAACGGCGCATCATCGGGCGCATCGAGACGCGGCAGCGCGTTCAGCAGCCCGATCGTGTACGGGTGCGACGGCGCGGAGAAAATGGATGCGGCGCTCGCATATTCGACGGTGCGCCCCGCGTACATCACCATCACGTCGTCGGCGAGCCCTGCGACCACACCCATGTCGTGCGTGATCAACACGATCGCCGTGCCGCGCTCGCGATTGAGTTCGCGCAGCAATTCGATGATCTGCGCTTGCACGGTCACGTCGAGCGCGGTCGTCGGCTCGTCGGCGATCAGAATCTCGGGTTCCAGCATCAGCGCCATCGCGATCATCACCCGCTGACGCATCCCGCCAGAGAATTCGTGCGGATACATGCGAATCCGGCGCGCGGCGTCCGGAATCCGCACGGCTTCGAGCGCCTCGATCGCACGCTTGATCGCCTCCTTGCGCGACAGCTTGCGATGAAGCTGCAGACTCTCAGTCATTTGCCGCTCGATCGTCAGGAACGGATTGAGCGACGTCATCGGATCCTGGAAGATCATGCCGATCCGGTTGCCGCGCACCTCGTTCAACTGCCGCGAGTTCATCGACAGCAGGTTCTCGCCATCGAAGCGCGCATCGCCGGACGTCGAGCCGTTGCCCGCGAGCAGCCCGAGCAGCGCCATCACGGTCTGACTCTTGCCCGAGCCCGACTCGCCGACGATACCGAGCGTCTTGCCTGCCTCGAGCGAAAACGACACGCCGGATACGGCGTCGACGGGCGGCCCGTCCCTGCGCGTGAAGCGCACGCCGAGATTATCGACTTCTAGTAGTGCCATCTCAGCGGTCCTTCGGATCAAGTGCGTCGCGCAAGCCATCGCCGACGAAATTCACGCAATAGAGCGTCACGCACAGCATCACCGCCGGCGCGAGCAGCAGCCACGGCATCGCATCGAGCTTCTGCGCGCCATCCTGGATCAGCACGCCCCAGCTCGTCATCGGCTCCTGCACGCCGAGACCGAGAAACGACAGCACGGATTCGGTCAACACGATCGCCGGCACGCTGACGGTCGCATAAACCACCACCACGCCGAGCAGGTTCGGCACCACATGGCGGCGCACGATCGTCGCGGGCGCGACGCCGATCGCACGCGCTGCGTCGACAAACTCGCGCGAGCGCAGCGACAGTGTCTGGCCGCGCACCACGCGCGCCATGTCGAGCCACGAGAACGAACTGATCGTCAGCACGACGAGCCCGAACGAGCGGCCGAACAACGTCATCATCAGGATCGAGATCAGCAGGTAAGGAATCGCATACATCATGTCGACGACGCGCATCATCGCCGAGTCGACGCGCCCACCCGCGAAGCCGGCAATCGCGCCCCATGCAACGCCGAAAAGCCCCGACACGAGCGTGCCGAGCAACCCGACCTCGAGCGACACGCGCCCGCCGATCAGGGTGCGCACGAGCAGATCGCGGCCCAACTCGTCGGTGCCGAACCAGTGCATGTTCGCGAACGTCGGCGCGAGGCTGATCGACGACCAATCACTCGCGGCCGGATCGTTCGGCAACAGCAGCGGCCCGATGAAGCACGCGAGCGCGATCAACACGAGCACCACCAGACTCGCGAGCGCCGCGCGATTGCGCAGGAAGCGGCGTGCGGCAAGCTCGAGCGGCGTGCGCGACTGCGGCGGCGCATCGGCTGGCTCGTGCAGCTCGATTGAAGAGGAAACGGGCGCCATGTCGGCCTCCTCAATAACGGATGCGCGGATCGAGCCACGCATACGCAAGGTCGACCAGCAAGTTGAACAGCACCGCGAACACGGTCGTCAGCACGACAAGTCCGAGCACCAGGGTGTAATCGCGATTAATCGCGCCGTTGACGCATAGCTGGCCCAAGCCCGGCAACGCAAATACCGATTCGGTCACGACGGCTGCCGTGATCGACGAAATACAGACCGTGCCGAACAGCGAGACGACCGGCATCAGCGCCGGCTTCAACGCATGGCGCAGGACGATCGTGCGGCCAGGCAGCCCCTTTGCGCGCGCGGTCCGGATGAAATTGCTCGACAGCGTTTCGATCATCGAGCCGCGCATCACGCGCGCAAGCAGCGATACGTTGATCAGCACGAGCAGCGCGATCGGCAGCACGCGGTAACGCCAGCCGCCGTCGCCCCAGCCGCCGGCGGGCAGCCAGCCGTCGCCGTCGGCGCGCTTGAGCACGATCGCAAAAATCAGCACCAGCACCGGCCCGAGCACGAACGGCGGAACCACGTTGCCGAAGTTGCCGATCAGCATCACGAAACGATCGATCAAGCTGTCGCGCCGCACCGCCGCGACGGTGCCGAGCAACACGCCCAGCACGATCGAAATCGGAATCGACACGCCGCCGACGCCAAGGCTCACCGGCAGGGCCTTCTTCACGAGATCGTTGACCGTCCAGTCGACGTAGCGGAACGACGGGCCGAGATCGCCGTGGAGCAGCGAATTCAGATACAGCAGGTACTGCTTCCACAGCGGCTCGTCGAGGTGGTACTTGGCATTCAGGTTCGCGAGCGTTGCGGCGGAAAGCTGCTTCTCGCTGTCGAACGGCCCGCCGGGCGTGAAGTGCAGCAGCAGATAGCAGACGGTGACGACTGCGAGAATCGTCGGCACCGCCCACAACGTGCGCCGCAATGCATAGGCCAACATGATCGGCTCCGCTTCAGTTTCAGTGCTTGATCAGATACATGTCCTGCGAAGCGCGCATGTCGATATAGTTCGTCAGCGTATAGCCGCCGACATACGACTTGACCAGACGATCCGCCGAATACTGGAACAGAATCGTCATCGGGTAATCGTTCATCGCAAGCTCGTGTGCCTGCGTGAGCAGCGCAGAGCGCGCGCCGTCGTCGGTCTTCTGGTTGGCTTCGGCAACCAGCGCATCGACCTTCGGATTGCAGTAGCCGACCGTGTTCTGCGCGCTGCCGCAGCGAATCAGATCGAAGAACGTCGTAGCGTCGTTGTAGTCGGCAAACCAGCCGTCGCGTGCGACTTGCACCTTGCCGTCATGACGCAGTTTCATCAGCACCTTGAATTCGACGTTCTCGAGCTTCGCGGTCGCGCCGAGCTTCGTGCGCCATTCGGATGCCGCGAAGAGCGCAACCTTCTTATGCAAATCGTTCGTGTTGTACGTCAGCGTAAACATGAGCGGCTTCGAATCGCCGTAGCCCGCTTGCTTGAGCAGGTTCTTCGCGTACTCGACCCGCTTGGCCATCGGCCACGATGCCCAATCCGGCACAAACGGATGCTGGATGCCCTTGACGCCCTTCGGCATCAGGCCATACATCGGCACCTCGCCGGCCTGCGTGATCTTCGAGGTCAGGATATCGCGGTCGAGCACCATCGACAGTGCCTGGCGCACGCGCTTGTCCCTCAATGCCGCGTCGCCGCTGTTCGTCTGATTCAGGTAGTAGTAATAGGTGGCGAGCTGCAGGCCCTGGCGCAACTCCTTGCCGAACTGCTTGTTGACCTGAGCGAACGCGCCTGCGGGAATCGAATAGGTGTAGTCGATCTGGCCCGCCTGGTACATCCGCATCGCGGTCTCGTCGTTCTCGACGGGCAGATAGGTAACCTTACGAATCACAACGTTGCGTGCATTCCAATACTTGTCGCTCTTGGCCATCACGATGTGATTGTTCGGCTGCCAATCGACGAGCGAGAACGCTCCGTTGGACACCATGTTCTTCGGCTGCGTCCACGCGGTGCCGAACTTCGTCACCACGTCCTTGTTGACGGGCAACAGCGGCGCCATTGCGGTCAGCTCGGGGAAGTACGCAACGGGCACTTCGGTCTTCACTTCGAACGTGTACGGATCGATCGCGCGAATGCCGAGATTGGCCGGCGGCTGCTTGCCCGCGATGATCGCCGAGGCGTTCTTCACGAACTCGACGAGGATCGTGTATTTCGAGCCCGTCTTGGGATCGGCCAGACGCTGCCACGCATAGACGAAATCCGCCGCCGTCACCGGCTGGCCGTTGCTCCACTTCGCATCGTGGCGCAGCTTGAAGATCCACGTATCCGGCGCCTTGCGCTCCCACGACTGCGCGACGCCTGGCACCACGTCCCCTTTCGCGTCGATGCGCGCGAGACCTTCGAACAGATCAAGGCCGATCGTATTGCCGGTCCACGATTCGATGTACGCGGGATCGAGTGACTCGACCTCGGCGGGCACCTGTCGCGTCAGATCCTGCTGCGCGGCGAGAACGACGTTCGAGGCGACCGTGACGGCGGACGCCAACGGCGTCATCGTCAGGGCGAGCGCGGCCAGCACGGCCGAGATGGCATGCGAGTGTTTCATGGTGTGCGTTTGATAGAGGTGACGGGAAAGCGGCGCGCGGCACGCAACCGTGCGGGCGCGACGCAAGAAACCTTACGGTTGCGTGGAAGCGGACTGGCCCGAGTGCTCGTATTTCATGTTAGTCATCTCCATGCTCCTTTCGACCGGCACCCCATTTCCAAAGGAACAAAGGCATGCCGAGCCCTAGAACAATCTCGGTGTCCCGACCCAGACCACCACCGACTCGATTTTCGCGGTGTTGACCCAGCTATGCGGAACCGTCGACTGATAATGCGCGCTGTCACCGGCTTGCAGGACGAACGATTTGCCCTCCAGCGTCAGCGACACTTCGCCTGTAATCACATACAGGAATTCCTCGCCTGCATGTGTCGTGACTTCAGACCGCTTTTGTTCCGGCGGCAGCCGCACGAGAATCGCCTCGAGCTGACGCCCTTCCGACACATTCGTCAGCCGTGCAAACAGATTCGCCGAATCGGCAAAGCTGAAAAAGCGCAACTGATCGCCGCGGCTGACCGAACGTTCTTCGCTTGGCGTCTCGACGAAATACTGCACCGTGACTCCCAGCGCATGCGCGATGCCGGCCAACGACGTAATGGACGGCGACGCAAGCCCACGCTCGACCTGCGACAAAAACGGCTTGGAAATACCCGCGGCGGTCGCTGTTTCTTCTAGCGTACGCTTTAACCGCTGACGCAGTGCTCGAATCTTGCTGCCGAGCGCGACGCCTGTACTGGCGGACCGCGTGTTTTCAGTGGAAGGAACCATATCAGGCCGAAATCTGGTCGTCAAAAATTGTTTGATGGAAAATAACGAAGTTTGATGAATAAGGCAGAATCCTCGTTGCGTCAAACGGCGTCACCCGCGCATGCCCGTTGAGAAACAATGCGTGCGATAGGTGACGGCCGCTATCTTGCCAGACTCATTGCGTTTACAGGCAAGCGTTGCGCGGGATTGCGCGCCACATCCTTTTTTTTCGTGGTGCATCCCTCCATACCTCAATGAAGATTATTTTTTTTTAGGGATTACCCTGAGTGACGAAGGTCCGGTACGCCGTGAGAATCGCGGCCGCTGTTGACGGAAGCTTCGTCTGTTTTATCCAAAGGAATACCATGAATACTCGCGTCTCCCAGACCCGATCGTTTACGACGGTCTTTCTCATCGAAATGTGGGAGCGTTTCGGCTACTACGGGATGGCTGCACTGCTCGTGCTCTTCATGGTCGACAAGCTCGGCTTCACCGACAGCCATGCGAATCTGACCTGGGGAGCATTCACCGCGCTCGTCTACACGTCACCGTCGATCGGCGGCTGGATCGGCGACAAGGTGCTCGGCTCACGCCGCACGATGATCATCGGCGCCATCGTACTGTGTGCAGGTTACCTGATGCTTGCGATTCCGAACGATCGGCTTGCGTTCATGTACGCATCGCTCGGCGTGATCGTGGTCGGCAACGGGCTCTTCAAATCGAACGCAGCGAATCTCGTTCGCCGCATCTATGAAGGCGACGACGCGCGAATCGACAGCGCGTTCACGATCTATTACATGGCGGTCAACATCGGCTCGACCACGTCGATGCTCGCGACGCCTTGGATCAAGGATCACTGGGGCTGGCATGCGGCGTTCGCGGTGTGCTGCGCGGGCATGGCGCTCGCCGTGGTGAACTTCGCGCTGATGCACCGCACGCTCGCTCACATCGGCTCGCAGCCGGATGCCGAGCCGATTCATTGGCGCCGCCTGTTCGCCGTCATCGCGGGCGGCATCGCGCTCGGCGTGGCAACGATGTATGTGCTTAAGCACAAGCAGTTCGCCGTTGCGAGCGTATGGGCCGCGGCGTTCGGAATTCTCGCGATCTTCGCCTACATGATCGTGAAGTCGGAACGCTCGGAGCGCGCCGGCCTCATTGCGGCGCTGTTGCTGATCGCGCAGGTGATCCTGTTTTTCATTTTCTACGTGCAGATGTCGACGTCGCTCACGCTGTTCGCACTTCGTAACGTCGACCCGCGCTTCATGCTGTTCGGCACGACGCTCTTCACGTGGAGCGCCGCGCAATTCCAGGCACTCAATCCGATCTGGATCATGGTGCTGAGCCCAGTGCTCGTCGCCATCTACAACGGCCTCGCCCGGCGCGGCCGCGACATTCCCGTCGCGCTGAAATATGCATTCGGCTTCGGCGTCGTCGCGCTCGGCTATCTCATGTTCGCGATCAGCGGCCGCTATGCAATCGACGGCCGTGTGTCGTCATGGTTCATGGTCGGCGGCTACGGTTTTTATTCGCTCGGCGAACTGCTCGTGAGCGGACTGGGCCTCGCGATGATCGCACGCTACGTGCCGGCCCGCATGAGCGGCTTCATGATGGGCGCGTATTTCGTCGCGACCGGCGTATCGCAATATCTCGGCAGCGTCGTCGCGAACTTCGCGCAAATGCCGTCGAACGATCTGCCGGCCACCGCATCGCTGCCGCTCTATACCGAACTGTTCACCGGCCTGGGCTGGCTCGCGGCTGGCGGCATGGTATTCGGCTTGCTGCTGCTGCCGCTGCTGAACAAGCTGTCGCGCGAGCATCACCGTTGCGAAGCCGAGCGGCGCGACGCACAAGCGGCGTCGGCCGCCGCACACTGACAGCGCAAGCGCCGCCTTCCCACGCCCCCTCATTGCCCCGATTCGCGTGCGTTGCCGGAATCGGGGCGGAACCGGCCGCATGCATGGGCGCATGCGTGCGGCCATCGCCACCGGCACCCCAGCTATCCGCCGCCGCATCGAAGCGGCAGCGCCGGGCACGCCGGCGGAATCGTCGATTCGTCCTCCCTCGCGCGGCAAACAAACAATTAGAAAGCCGAAGCGACGCTGTGCGCCGCGCGAACAGCGCCTATGCAAGCACGTAGGCATAGGCGCGTTGCGATACGTAGAAACCTATACGTGAAAATACCCAGCGCATTTCTGTGACTTGCCCATCACATTCTCACGCTATTCCTTCGCAATCGTCCTACACTGAAACGAATTCATCGGCAGGGAGTGAACGATGAAAAATAGGACGACGAGGCTGTTGCGGATGTTGTCGGACATTCGCCGCGCGCAGCGGTGCACGGCGCTGCGCGCGGCGGCCGCGGCCGCCGAAGCGGACGCGCTGCTTGCCGCTCGCGACGACGATCCCGCCGACAAGCCGGACACGACGCAGGACGACGCAATCCCCGCAGCGCAACCGCGAACGAATCTGCGACATTGAGCAAGCCGCAAACGCGCGATCCAGCAGCCTGCGCTAGCGGCAAAGCCGCGCCACCGGCCACGGCCGCCAAGCTTGGCACAGCAGCCATACTCACGACAGCCGCGCAAGCCGCCCGTCAATGCTGCTGGAATCGCTCGAAGCGCTTATGCGCCACACGCTCGTCGAACGTCACCTCGGTCACGCGCGCGGCGGGCGGTCCGTGCCGAAACCAAGCGAGCATCCGGTCGATCTGCGGCGCGGGGCCTTGAATCATCGCTTCGACCGAACCGTCGTCAAGATTCGTCACCCAACCGCGCAAGCCAAGCGCATGCGCCTCGCGCACGGTCGCATGGCGAAAACCCACGCCCTGCACGATGCCACGCACGCGCACGTAATAGGTTTCGATCCGTTCGTCCAGATCGCCGCCGTTCATCGTTTCCTCCTTGCCGTTTCGAGTCGCTTCAAGCCCGGCATTGTAGTCGCGCGCCGCATACGATGTGCCCGCCGCACGCTCGCGCGGTCCGAGCACGTACAATTCCGCCCCATGCCCAACCCGCCGCACGGCGCGCCCGCGCGGCCACGAACCCATGACTGACACACAACGCGATCTTGTTCTGGTGACCGGTGCTTCCGGTTTTGTCGGCTCCGCCGTCGCGCGCGCCGCGCGGCGGCAAGGCTACCGGGTGCGCGTGCTCGTGCGGCCGACGAGCCCGCGCATGAACGTCGCGGATCTCGATGCCGAAATCGCGGTCGGCGACATGCGCGACGAAGCGTCGATGCGCAGCGCGCTCGCCGGCGTGCGCTACCTGCTGCACGTCGCGGCCGATTACCGGCTCTGGGCACCCGATCCGGGCGAAATCGAGCGCGCGAATCTCGAAGGCGCGGTTGCGACGATGCGCGCGGCACTCGCCGAGGGGGTCGAGCGGATTGTCTACACGAGCAGCGTCGCGACGCTGAAGGTGACGCCGTCCGGCACATCGTCCGACGAATCGGCGCCGCTCACGGCCGAGCAGGCGATCGGCGTCTACAAACGCAGCAAGGTGCTCGCCGAACGTGCCGTGGAGCGGATGATCGAGAGCGACAAACTGCCCGCGGTGATCGTCAATCCGTCGACGCCGATCGGCCCGCGCGACGTGAAGCCGACGCCGACCGGCCGCATCATCGTCGAAGCCGCGCTCGGCAAAATTCCGGCGTTCGTCGATACCGGCCTGAACCTCGCGCATGTCGACGACGTCGCACAAGGTCACCTGCTCGCGCTCGAGCGCGGCCGGATCGGCGAGCGCTACATCCTCGGCGGCGAAAACCTGCCGCTGCAAACGATGCTCGCCGACATCGCGCGGCTGACGAACCGCAAGCCGCCGACGATCGCGCTGCCGCGCTGGCCGCTCTATCCGCTCGCGCTCGGCGCCGAGGCCGTCGCGAAGGTGACCAAGCGCGAGCCGTTCGTGACTGTCGATGGACTCAGAATGTCGAAAAACAAGATGTATTTCACATCGGCGAAGGCGGAACGCGAGTTGGGCTATCGCGCGCGGCCCTATATCGAAGGCATCCGCGACGCGCTCGATTGGTTCCGGCACGCAGGCTATCTGCGTTGACGCGGCGCGCGGCGAGCCGAAAAAGGTGGGCTAGCCAGCATTTTGTTACATGCCGTGCTCGAACCCGCATCAGGGCTGCGGGTAAAATTGCGGGTCCTACGTAGAGATAGCACGCATGAACTTCAACGATCAGATCGATGCGCTCGATGGCCGCATCGATCAGCTCATCCATACAGCGCATGCATTAGCAAGCGCCGCCCAGCAGGCCGCAGACAAGGCCGCCGCCGATCAAGCCGCCGCGCAAAGCGCGGCCGAAGCCGCCTTCGCCAAGCAGGCGCAGGCGGAAAAGATGTGCATCGAGCAATCGACGCTGGATACGCTCGCCGCGCAAGCTGCCGCTGATAAAGCCGCGGCCGAAGCCCTCGCCGCGCAAGCCACCGCTGACAAAGCCGCGGCCGAATCGCTCACGGCTCAAGCCGCCGCCGTTCAAGCCGCGGCCGAGGCCGCCGCCGCGCAAGCCGTCACCGACAAAGCCGCTGCCGAATTGCTTGCCGCCCAGATAGCGGCCGAACGCACCGCCGCCGAGCAGGCCGCCGCGCAAGCCGCGGCGGACAAAGCCGCTGCCGAAACGCTCGTGGCACAGGCCGCCGCGGCACGCACGACGACCGATTCGAACCTCGAAGCCGAGCGTGCGGCGATCGAACGCCTGGCCTCGCAAGCCGCCGAAGCTAAAGCCAAGGCCGAAGCGCTGGCCGCTCAGGCTGCCGCCGAGCGCACCGCAGCCGAGCAGGCCGCTGCACACGCCGAGGCCGATAGGCAGGCGGCGCAATCGCTGCTCGCCGAAGTCGCCGCCGAACGCTCGGCCGCGCAAGCCGCAGCCGAGCGCGCCGCAAACGACAAGGCAGCGGCCGAGGCGCTCAGCGCGCAGACCAGCGAACCCTTGCCGACCGCCGACGCCTGCGCCGTCTCCGACCACCCAGCGGCAGCGCCGGCCGCAAACGAAGTCGGCGCGAAACCGTCGCTGCATGTCGCACGGCCGTCGCAAGATGAAATCACGCTGTCGCTCGGCGAGTACTCGGTCACGCTGCCCGCGCCGCAGGTCAGCCAATTGATCGAGGAATTAGCATACGCACGCGCATCGATGACGATCGAGCAGCCGTCCGGCTTGCCGAACGGCTGGCGTTTCGTATCGACGAAAAATCCGCTGATGGCGGTTCAGAAACAGTCGAACGGCGATCGCCTGCTGGTCATGCGGCACACCGGCCACGGCTGGGTACCGTTTACGCTCTCGCCGGACGTCGTGATCCAGCTTTATATGCTGCTCACGCAAAAGTAACGTGCCGTGCGCATTGGCCGGGGCCGAGTCCAATCAAGCCCGATACCGGCCCACCGCGCGCAGGTGAACCACCTCGCGCGCCGCGCCGCGATCATCCATCGATCGCGGCGCTCTCGCCTGCCCTCCCCGCGCCAGCCCTCGCGGCGCGCGCAGGCACTGCCGATACGGGGCGGCGTTCGCGTCGGTTCGCGTCAACGCTCCTGCACCGGCGCCTGCACGCGCGCTTTCCACTGGCCGCCCTTGCCGCGCCAGTAACGCACCGCCGACGCGAGCGTCGCGCCGACATAGAACAGCGCGACGAGCGGCAGCGCGGGCGCCCATAGCGGCGAGCGGCGGTAATAGCTCAACATCGGCGCATACGCGGTGCACATCGACGCCCACGCGAGCCATGCCGGCCATGCGCGCGCGCCATATGCGAGCGCCGCCGCGGGCGGCACCAGATAGATGATCGTCATGCCGGCAAGCGTGCCGGCCAGCAGCAGCGGCGAATAGCGAAGCTGCGTGAAAGCGGTGCGCGCGATCATGTTCCAGATGTCGCGCCAGCTATCGTAAGGCCGCAACGACACGCTGCGCTGCGCGAGATCGAGCCGGATCGGATGATGGCCGGCACCGCGATGCTTGATCTGCGCGGCCAGGCTGCAATCGTCGATCAACGCGCCGCGAATCGATTCGATCCCGCCCGCTTCGTCCAGTGCCGCGCGCTTGACCAACATGCAGCCCCCGGCCGCGCCCGCCGTCTTGTTGCGCGGGTCATTGACCCAAGAAAATGGATAGAGTTTTGCAAAAAAGAATACGAACGCCGGAATCAGCGCCTTCTCCCAGAACGAATCGCAGCGCAGCCGCACCATCAGCGACACGAGATCGCGCTGCTCCGCCTGCGCGCGGACGACCAATTGCTGGAGCGCATCGGGCGGATGACCAATGTCGGCATCCGTCAGCAACAGGTAATCGGCAGGCAGGCCGAGCGAGCGCACCGCGGCAATGCCCTGCGATTGCGCCCAGACCTTGCCCGACCAGCCGGCCGGCAGCGGCTGCGCGCTCAGCACGGTGAGCCGATCGGCGCGGCCGGCCGCCGCGCGCGCCGC
>NZ_FXAN01000031.1 GCF_900176645.1 Burkholderia singularis | reverse complement strand
TGTCAGCGTCGGATAGATACTCCCCACTTTCGTCGAAGTAATTTTCCCCAGTTTTTTATCTGACGGTGCCGCGGTAGCGGCGCCGTCCTGTCGATCGCCGACCATATCCGCCCTGGAGATCCGTCGTGGGGGTGTCGGTGGTCGAGCTGGAGGAAGTGATGACGATTCTGGAATTGCATCGGCAAGGGCTGAGTATTTCGGCCATCGCCGCTCGACTGAGTATGGACCGCAAGACCGTTCGTAAATACATCAGGAATGGCGTTCAGGCGCCACGTTACGGTCCGCGCGCACCGCGACCGTGCGTGGTCGATCCGTTCGTCCACTACGTCACCGAACGTGTGCGCGAGTTTCCCGACCTGAGCGTCGAGCGACTGCTGCGCGAGATTCGGGCCATGGGGTACACCGGCGGCCGCACGGCGCTCGGCGACCTGGTTCGGGAGGTCCGCCCGCCCCGCCAACGTGGCTTCGAGGTGCGCTTCGAGACGCCTGCCGGGCATCAAGCGCAGGTGGATTTCGCCCACTTCAATGTCGAGTTCGGCGACGCGCCTGGCCAGCGACGCTCGATCTGGCTGTTCTCGATCGTGCTTGGGCACAGCCGCTATCTCTGGGGACGTTTCGTCGAGCATCAGGACCTGCAGACCGTCCTGCGCTGCCACATGGAAGCGTTCGAGCACCTCGGCGGCGCTCCGCATGAGATTCTGTACGACCGGATGAAGGCGGCCGTGCTCGGCGAAGTCGAGAAGCACATCGTCTACAACGCGAAGCTGGTCGCGTTTGCGCAGCACTACGGCTTCGCGCCGCGCGCCTGCAAGGCGTATCGCGCCAAGACCAAAGGCAAGGTCGAGCGGCCGTACCGCTATATCCGGCAGGACTTCTTCCTGGCGCGTCGCTTCCAGAATCTCGCCGACCTGAACCGACAGTTGCGCGAGTGGCTCGACACGGTGGCCAATGTGCGCGTGCATGGCACGACGCACCGCGTCGTCGCCCAGCACTTCGGTGAGGAGCGTCCCGCACTGCAGGCGTTGCCGGCCGGTGCCTTCAATGGCGTGATCCGGCTCGAGCGGCGCGTGAGTCACGAAGGCCTCGTCTCGGTCGGCGGCAACTACTACAGCGTGCCCGATCGTACACGCAAGCGCACGCTCGACATCCATAGTCTGGCTCACGAGATCCGCATCTACGAGGACGGTGAACTGCTGGCGGTTCATCCCGTGCTCGAAGGCCGGCGACGCACCTCGCTGTTGCCCGGTCATCGTCGCGCAAACCAGCGTAAGCAACCGGCACGGCACCCATCGCCATCGGTGACGGTAGCCGTAGCTCGCCGGCCTCTGTCGTTCTATGACCAGGTCGCAAGACGCCTCGCGGATGCTGGGAGGACCGCATGAACAGCATGCCCACCTCGACACTGGAACGCATCCGACGCTATCTCGTCGGCTTGCGCATGCCGCGTGCGCTCGAAACGCTGGACGCCACCCTGAATCGCTTCGAGCAAGGCGACAGCTCGATGCTGGAAGTATTGGAAACGCTGCTGGGCGAGGAGTTCACGACGCGCGAGACCCGCCGTATCCGAGTGGCGCTGCAGACCGCGCGGCTCGGCACGATCAAGACGCTGGCCGGCTACGACTTTAGCTTCCAGCCGAGCCTGGATCGCGATCGCATCATGGCGCTTGCGCAGCTCGAGTTCATCGAACGACGGCAGACCGTTCACTTCCTGGGGCCGCCCGGCACGGGCAAATCGCACCTGTCCATTGCGCTGGGCGTGGAAGCCGTACGCGCGGGCAAGAGCGTCTACTTCGGCTCGCTGGCCGAGATCGTGAACTCGATGGCCAAGGCCGAGCGGGAGGGCAACCTGGCGCAGCGCGTGCGCTTCCTTGCCCGTAACAGCCTGCTCATCGTCGACGAGATCGGCTACCTGCCCATCGGCTCCAACGGTGGCAACCTGTTCTTCCAGCTCGTCAACGCCTGCTACGAGCGCTGCGCGATCATCCTGACGTCCAATCGAAGCTTCGGCGAATGGGGTGAAGTGTTCGGCGACAGCGTGGTTGCCGCGGCGCTGCTCGACCGGCTGCTGCACCACGCGATCGTCGTGCAGATCGAGGGCACGTCGTATCGTCTGCGAGAACACGCCGATCTGCTGCCCGACCATCTGCGTAACCGACCGTCTTCCCTGAATCACGCGCCCGCTGAACCGGTTCGTCGGCGCCCGGGCCGTCCGCGAAGGAGCTCATCCGATCACATCGCCGGCTGATCACCGTCCGAACAGGGTGGGGGAATTTTACTTCGACACTTCTGGGGAAATTACGTCCGACGTTGACA
>NZ_FXAN01000110.1 GCF_900176645.1 Burkholderia singularis | reverse complement strand
CGACGACACCGTCGCGCAGATGCTGGAGCAGATTGTCGAGCCGCTGGCGGCGCAGCGCTTCGCCGTGCGTGGCGTGCGCGACTTCGAGCGCGGTGTCCACGGCTGCGCGCACCGATGCGTGCGAGTACAGAAACACCGCGCCCATTCCGACACTCGCGGCGAGATCGGTGACGAGCCCTGGTCCCACCACCGTCTCGATGCCGCGTTCGCGCAGCTCGAGCACGCGCAGGCGCGCCTCCTGCGCGGTCTGGTACGACGCGAACGCGACGTCGAGCCCATATGCGGCGGCGAGGCTGCGCACCTCGGCCGGCGCGTCGCCGTGGCTGACGAACGCGATGCGCGCCGCGTCGCGCCGTGCGCGGGCGAGCGCGTGCATCACGTCGAAGCCGGTCGGATTGACGAGCACGACGGGCACGCGCACGCGCGTTTTCAGATACGTGCCGTTGGAGCCCGCGGCGACGATCGCGTCGGGCCGCTCGGCGCCCGCGGTCGCGAGCGCGGTGATCGCTTCCTCGTAGCCGCGCGCGACGATGCGCAGGTCGGCGCGTTCGTCGTATTCGTCGGCGATGTCGCGAAACAGCGCGCGCAGCCGGCTGATGCCGACTGCCCAGATGCGCGGGCGCACGCCCGTGTCGGTCGCAAGGAGGCTCATCGGGGCGGGGCGGCGCTCGGGCGCGCCGGACGAAGTGAGGACTGTGCCATTATCGCGCGATGATTGCAAATATGGAATTTTGATTTCGAAATTGAAATCATCGGTGCCTCGCACCGAACCGGGAATGAGTGCAGAATCAGCACGTTAGCGCGAAGCAAGCAAGCTGGCGCGGTCTTTGCTGGAATAGCGGCCATCATTTCAGGAGGAGTCGATGAGCAACCCACAACCTACCAGCGCGGGCGCGAAGTTCCGCGCGGCCGTCGCGGCCGAGCAGCCGCTGCAGGTGGTCGGCGCGATCACCGCGTATGCCGCGAAGATGGCCGAGGCCGTCGGTTTCAAGGCGGTTTATCTGTCGGGCGGCGGCGTTGCCGCGAACTCGCTGGGCATTCCCGATCTGGGCATCAGCACGATGGACGACGTGCTGATCGATGCGAACCGGATCACCAACGCGACCAGCCTGCCGTTGCTCGTCGATATCGATACAGGCTGGGGCGGCGCGTTCAATATCGCGCGCACGATCCGCTCGTTCATCAAGGCGGGCGTCGCGGCCGTGCATCTGGAGGACCAGGTCGGGCAGAAGCGTTGCGGCCACCGGCCCGGTAAGGAGTGCGTGCCGGCCGGCGAGATGGTCGACCGGATCAAGGCGGCCGTCGACGCGCGCACCGACGACGGCTTCGTCATCATGGCGCGCACCGACGCGGCCGCGGCCGAGGGGCTCGATTCGGCGATCGAGCGCGCGGTCGCCTATGTCGAGGCGGGCGCGGACATGATCTTCCCCGAGGCGATGAAGACGCTCGACGACTACCGGCGTTTCAAGGCGGCCGTCAAGGTGCCGATTCTCGCGAACCTGACCGAGTTCGGCTCGACGCCGTTCTTCACGACGGACGAACTGAGGAGCGCGAACGTCGACATCGCGCTTTATTGCTGCGGCGCTTACCGTGCGATGAACAAGGCCGCGCTGAACTTCTACGAAACGGTGCGTCGCGACGGCACGCAAAAAGCCGCGGTGCCGACGATGCAAACGCGCGCGGAACTCTACGATTATCTCGGCTATTACGCATACGAAGAGAAGCTCGACCGGCTCTTCAGCGAAGGCCGCAACTGAAGCGGTCCCCGGATTCAAGGATTCGAACCCCAGGAGAACGAAGGATGAGCGAGACGAAAGAAGCAACGGCAACGAGTGCGGCGGGCGGTTTCAAGCCGAAGAAATCGGTCGCGCTGTCGGGCGTTGCGGCGGGCAACACCGCGCTATGCACGGTCGGCAAGACCGGCAACGACCTGCATTACCGCGGATACGACATTCTCGATATCGCCGGCTCGAGCGAATTCGAGGAAATTGCACACCTGCTCGTGCATGAGACGTTGCCGAACGTGACCGAACTCGCCGCGTACAAGACCAAGCTGCGCGCGCTGCGCGGGCTGCCGGCGAACGTGAAGGCCGCGCTCGAATGGGTGCCCGCGTCCGCGCATCCGATGGACGTGATGCGCACCGGCGTATCGGTGCTCGGCACCGTGCTGCCGGAGAAGGACGATCACAATCTGCCGGGCGCACGCGATATCGCGGACCGGCTGATGGCGTCGCTCGGCTCGATACTGCTGTACTGGTATCACTATTCGCACAACGGCCGCCGGATCGAGACCGAAACCGACGACGACTCGATCGGCGGCCACTTTCTGCATCTGCTGCACGGCAAGGAGCCGTCCAAATCATGGGTGGCGGCGATGCACGCGTCGCTGATCCTGTACGCGGAGCATGAATTCAACGCGTCGACGTTCACCGGCCGCGTGATCGCCGGCACGGGCTCGGACATCTATTCGGCGATCACCGGTGCGATCGGCGCGCTGCGCGGGCCGAAACATGGCGGCGCGAACGAAGTCGCCTACGAGATTCAGAGCCGCTACCGCACGCCCGACGAGGCAGAGGCCGATATCCGCCGCCGTGTCGAGAACAAGGAAGTGGTGATCGGCTTCGGCCATCCGGTCTACACGATTTCCGATCCGCGCAATAAGGTGATCAAGGAGATCGCGCGCAAGCTGTCGAAGGAGGCGGGCGACATGAAGCTGTTCAACATCGCCGAGCGGCTCGAATCGGTGATGTGGGACGCGAAGAAAATGTTCCCGAACCTCGACTGGTTCAGCGCCGTGTCGTACCGGATGATGGGCGTGCCGACCGCGATGTTCACGCCGCTGTTCGTGATCGCGCGCACGTCCGGCTGGAGCGCGCATATCATCGAGCAGCGGATCGACAACAAGATCATCCGCCCGAGCGCGAACTACACCGGCCCGGAAAACCTGAAATTCGTGCCGATCGAGAAACGCTGAGCGGGCCGGCGCGGCGCCTGGGCGTGATGCCCGCGCCGCGCGCCCGCCGGCGCGTTTGCCCCACGCGGTAGCCCTGCCGCCGGGCGCCGATCGTTACTTGTGTGTCCCCACGCCATGAATACTGCTTACCGCAAACCTCTGCCCGGTGCGTCGCTCGATTTCTTCGACGCGCGCGCCGCCGTCGACGCGATCCGCCCGGGCGGTTACGACACGCTGCCCTACACGTCGCGTGTGCTCGCCGAAAATCTCGTGCGGCGATGCGACCCGGCGATCCTCGACGATTCGCTGCGTCAGCTCGTCGAGCGCAAGCGCGAGCGCGATTTCCCATGGTATCCGGCGCGCGTCGTTTGCCACGATATTCTCGGCCAGACCGCGCTCGTCGATCTCGCGGGCCTGCGCGACGCGATCGCCGAACGCGGCGGCGATCCGGCGAAGGTCAATCCGGTCGTGCCCGTGCAACTGATCGTCGATCATTCGCTTGCCGTCGAATGCGGCGGCTTCGATCCGGACGCGTTCGCGAAGAACCGCGCGATCGAGGATCGCCGCAACGAGGACCGTTTTCATTTCATCGACTGGACCAAGCGCGCGTTCGAGAACGTCGATGTGATTCCGCCCGGCAACGGCATCATGCACCAGATCAATCTGGAGAAAATGTCGCCCGTGATTCAGGTGCACGACGGCGTCGCGTATCCGGACACCTGCGTTGGCACCGATAGCCACACGCCGCACGTCGATGCGCTCGGCGTGATCGCGATCGGCGTGGGCGGGCTGGAGGCGGAGAACGTGATGCTCGGCCGCGCGTCGTGGATGCGGCTGCCGGATATCGTCGGCGTCGAGCTGACCGGCAGGCGGCAGCCCGGCATCACCGCGACCGACATCGTGCTCGCGTTGACCGAGTTCCTGCGCCGCGAGAAGGTGGTCGGCGCGTATCTGGAATTTCGCGGCGAAGGCGCGGCGAGCCTCACGCTCGGCGATCGCGCGACGATCTCGAACATGGCGCCCGAATACGGCGCGACGGCCGCGATGTTCTTCATCGACAGCCAGACGATCGACTATCTGCGCCTGACGGGGCGCAGCGACGAGCAGGTCAAGCTTGTCGAAACCTATGCGAAGCAGACGGGCCTGTGGGCCGATACGCTGCAACACGCGCAGTACGAGCGCACGCTGACGTTCGATCTGTCGTCGGTCGTGCGCAACATGGCCGGCCCGTCGAATCCGCACAAGCGGTTGCCGACGTCCGATCTCGCCGCGCGGGGCATTGCCGGCAAGTGGGAACGGAAGGCGGACGAAATGCCGGACGGCGCGGTGATCATCGCTGCCATCACAAGCTGCACGAACACCAGTAACCCGCGCAACGTGATCGCCGCGGGCCTGCTCGCGCGCAACGCGAATGCGCGCGGCCTCACGCGCAAGCCATGGGTGAAGAGTTCGCTCGCGCCGGGCTCGAAGGCGGTGGAGCTGTATCTGACCGAGGCGAATCTGCTGCCGGAGCTGGAGAAGCTCGGTTTTGGCATCGTCGCGTTCGCATGCACGACGTGCAACGGGATGTCGGGCGCGCTCGATCCGAAGATTCAGCAGGAAATCGTCGAGCGCGATTTGTATGCGACCGCCGTGCTGTCGGGCAACCGCAACTTCGACGGCCGCATCCATCCGTATGCGAAGCAGGCGTTTCTCGCGTCGCCGCCGCTCGTCGTCGCGTATGCGATCGCGGGCACGATCCGCTTCGATATCGAGAGGGACGCGCTCGGCGTGGATCAGCACGGCAAGCCGGTGACGTTGAAGGACATCTGGCCGAGCGACGACGAAATCGACGCGATCGTCGCGTCGAGCGTGAAGCCCGAGCAATTCCGCCAGGTCTACGAACCGATGTTCGCGCGCACCGCCCACGCAGGCGAGCGGGCCGCGCCGCTGTACGACTGGCGGCCGCAGAGCACGTACATTCGCCGCCCGCCATACTGGGAAGGCGCGCTTGCGGGCGAGCGCACGCTCAGCGGCATGCGTGCGCTCGCCGTGCTCGGCGACAATATCACGACCGATCACCTGTCGCCGTCGAACGCGATCCTGTCGGCCAGCGCGGCGGGCGAGTATCTTGCGAAGATGGGCGTGCCGGAGGAAGACTTCAATTCGTATGCGACGCATCGCGGCGATCACCTGACCGCGCAGCGCGCGACGTTCGCGAATCCGACGCTGAAGAACGAAATGGTGCGCGACGAGGCGGGCAACGTGAAGCCGGGCTCGCTTGCGCGGATCGAGCCCGAAGGCCGCATCACACGGATGTGGGAGGCGATCGAGACGTATATGGCGCGCAAGCAGCCGCTCGTCGTGATCGCGGGCGCGGACTATGGGCAAGGCTCGTCGCGCGATTGGGCGGCCAAGGGTGTGCGGCTTGCTGGCGTCGAGGCGATCGTCGCCGAGGGGTTCGAGCGGATTCACCGCACGAACCTGATCGGCATGGGCGTGCTGCCGCTCGAGTTCAAGCCCGGCACGAACCGCTTGACGCTCGGTATCGACGGCACGGAGACGTTCGACGTGATCGGCGAGCGCACGCCGTGCGCAACGCTGACGCTCGTGATTCACCGCCGGAACGGCGAACGTGTCGAGACGCCCGTGACGTGCCGGCTCGATACCGCCGAGGAAGTGTCGATCTACGAAGCGGGTGGGGTGCTGCAGCGTTTCGCGCAGGATTTCCTCGAATCGTCGAAGGCAGCTTGAACGCGCAGCGCGCGCCGGGCCGCGTGGTTTGATGTGGCAGACGGCGTGGCGGTGCGGCGGTATAGGGCGTTGGGTGCGGCCGGGTGCGCTCGGCCTGCCCACCCGTGCGTCCCTCTGCCGCGGTGCCGCGGTATCAGCGGATTTGCCGGGCACGGCCGGGGCACGCCGCGCCGGCCCGGCATGCGGCGGCATGACGAAGCAGAACGGCCGGCGACGCAGCGCCGCCGGCCGCTCGACACCATTCCCGTTACATCGGACCTATACGGATATCTATGGCTCACCTTCCTCAAATCCGGATTGCCGCGACGTACATGCGAGGCGGCACCAGCAAGGGCGTGTTCTTCCGCCTCGACGATCTGCCGCAGGCCGCGCGCGTGCCGGGCGTCGCGCGCGACGCGCTGCTGCTGCGCGTGATCGGCAGCCCCGATCCATACGGCAAACAGATCGACGGGATGGGCGGCGCGACGTCGTCCACCAGCAAGACGGTGATCGTGTCGAAGAGCACGCGGCCCGATCATGATGTCGACTACCTGTTCGGACAGGTGTCGATCGACAAGCCGTTCGTCGACTGGAGCGGCAATTGCGGCAATTTGTCGGCGGCGGTCGGGCCGTTCGCGATCAGCGGCGGGCTCGTCGATGCGGCGCGCGTGCCACGGGACGGCATCGCGACCGTGCGGATCTGGCAGGCGAACATCGGCAAGACGATCGTCGCGCACGTGCCGATGTCCAACGGCGCGGTGCAGGAAACGGGCGATTTCGAACTCGACGGCGTGACGTTCCCCGCCGCCGAGGTACAGCTCGAATTCGTCGACCCGGCCGCCGACGAAGACGGCGACGGCGGCGGCGCGATGTTCCCGACCGGCCATGTCGTCGACGATCTCGAGGTGCCGGGCGTCGGCACACTGAAGGCGACGCTGATCAATGCGGGCATTCCGACGATCTTCGTCGACGCGGCCGCGATCGGCTACACCGGCACCGAATTGCAGGACGCGATCAACGGCGACGCCGCCGCGCTCGCGAAATTCGAGACGATCCGCGCGCACGGCGCGCTGCGCATGGGTCTCATCAAGACGCTCGACGAAATCGCGACGCGCCAGCATACGCCAAAGGTCGCGTTCGTCGCGAAGCCGGCCGATTATGTTGCGTCGAGCGGCAAGCGCGTCGCGGCGGCGGAGATCGATTTGCTCGTGCGCGCGCTGTCGATGGGCAAGCTGCATCACGCGATGATGGGCACGGCGGCGGTCGCGATCGGCACGGCGGCGGCGATTCCGGGCACGCTCGTCAATCTGGCGGCGGGCGGCGGCGAGCGCCGGGCGGTGCGCTTCGGGCATCCGTCGGGCACGCTGCGCGTCGGCGCAAAGGCGCAGCAAGAAAACGGCGAATGGGTGGTGACGAAGGTGATCATGAGCCGCAGCGCGCGGGTGTTGATGGAGGGATGGGTGCGGGTGCCGGGGGCGGGGAATTGATCGCGCGGTTGCGCATTGCTTGATCGATTCGGCAGTGCGGATGGGTTGTAGTGGAAAATCTGCTTACTGCTGCAGACAATCGCAGACATTGCGATGTCAGTGCCGGGGGCTCAGTTTTTGATGGGCGCAAGGAGAGCGACTGTCGGATGGCGTGTATCACTTCTCCGGTGATGCAGGCATTGCAGCGCGGCCCCATTTAATTCTCGGCGCGTCGCCCGTGATAGATCGTATCTTGCTTGCAACATGATCCATGCGCGAGCCGAGCCGATGCCGGCTACTTCGAGCCTGATAGCCAGATCGGCCCCGACGTTGGCCGCGCCTTTTACGACACGCGCAAGCAGACGCCGCGATACGCCGAGGCCCCCCGCCGCTTTGTCGACGCTCAGGTGAAGAGGCTCCAATGCAGCTATCCGTAAAATGTGCCCGGGATGGAGCGGTTGCTGCAACGCGGATACGTCGCGTTTGTTGCGATGACCGATGCGTTCGGAGGGAGGCGACGGGAGAATTGTGCGGAAATCGACCACTTCGATGTCGGCACCATAAAACCGGAATACGAGCTGCCAGTCGTTGTCGACCCCGATTGCCCAATGATCCGCCAGATCACCTTGACACGCCTGTATCCGCAAGGCGGGCAAATCGACATCGGCAGTCGTGCGGGCGACGTCGAGCAGTGCGAGGGTGCTGGCCAGCTTGTCGGGGTGGACGACTGTAATGCCGTGCGATGCTTTTCCACAGTAGAAAAGCTTGAGTTCCTTCGGCCTGAAAGTAATGATCATGCCGCCAGTCTCCAGGAATGAATTGCCCGGCCGCAGACGCGCCCCGCGGTCCTATGCCAAAGTATTCACGGCGTTGTTTCGGGCTACGGCTATTGAGGCTCGAGAACGTGTGTCTTCAAATAAGAGATTGCATAACCGAGAACCAGAAGAAAGAGCGGATACAAGAGCTTGATTCCGAACGACGAAATCACGGCGAACACCATGATGGTAGTCAGTCCGCCTAGAATTCTCTGTTTGTTATTGCTTGCCATCCGCAAGTAAGCAAGCACCGCGAATGCGCTCAAGATGAAGAAATTCTGGCCGGCGAGCGTAAATAACGTGGCGACCGTGATATAGCCGTTTGCACAGGCGCCGGCGACCGTCAGTATGATGATCCCGATGCCGATGACCGCGTTGACAGGGATGCCATGGTGGCGAATTTGCGATAGCGCGGCGGGCAGGATGCCTTCTCGTGCCGATGAGTAGACGAGCCGGGATGCGCCCCAGATCGCCCCGATCAAATGAGCCATGATGATCACGAAGCCGCAGAGTGAGACGAAGATCGTCGAATAAGTACCCAGCGAACTTTCGAATAACATCGCGATCGGGGTTTTCAGCAGTCTCGGATCGGATGAATTGAACGACAGTTGCAACGCGATCGAGATCAGGATGTAGAGCCCGGCCACCAAGACGAAGCTGATCGCGATGACCTTGGGAAAATCCCGTTTGGGATCCTTGTACTCTTCGGTAGTGAAGGCCAGCAGCTCCCAGCCGGCATAGGCGAAGAATACGAGCCCGAGCGTCGGGATCGATTTTGTCCATTGCGATGGCGGCGCAATACCTTCTCCCTTCAATGGCGAAAGCACGAAGATGGACAGCGTGACGGCGACCAGGACGAAGACGAGTGTATAAGCAAGAATCTGTTGAAGTCCCGCTGCGAGTTTCGCGCCGATCACGTTGACTATGATCGCGATGAACAGCATCGCAAAGGCGATACCGGTGATTTGCCAGTAGCTCAGCTTGATCGCGTCGCCTAGATAGGATGCCGCCGTGAACGCCACGCCGGGCAGCGCGAGCGAGAACGTGCCGACCATTAGGATTTCGGTGGCGGCGGCCAGATTTCTTCCGAATGCTTCCTGAGTGAAGCCGGAAATGCCGCCGGCGTTCGGATAGAGTGAACCCAAATGGGAAAAGATGACGAGCAGAGGGATGACGAAGAGCGAATTCAGCATCCATGAGTAAACCGCGCTTGTTCCTGCCACCGAATAAGCAATGCCCGGGACGACAAGAATGCCCGCACCGATGACAAGACTCACGGCCATCGCCGTGCCGGACCAGACCGTGAGGGTTTTGCTTAACTGCTTCGATGGGTTACTCATGATTTGTCTTTTCACTCTTGATCGAAAATGGACATTTGCTCAATGACGAAGTGTCGCTGCCTTCAGGCAGAAAGTATTGAACCCAATCTAAACCCTGTCCATACGCGCTAAATTTGTCCGACGGCGGAACCTTGTCGTAGAGCATCACGCGTTTGCGGATCAGTTCCCGTACCGCGATGCCAGGCTTGGTATTGCCCTCGATGCCCTTGAAGCTCCAACGCGGCGTAAAGGTGATCATTGGATTGGGGTTATGTCGGCTGCGACGTAAATGGTGCTCGGGCGTGTTGCACACCACAAAATGGCCCTCTCCGGCAAAACAGAATGCCCACGTTTCATGCTCGGGGTTCTCGGAATACTCGCGTGGCCACGGCTCGGTATCCCTATCATGTAACTGTTGCAGGATACTCCAAAACCATCGCTCGTAATCCGCGACAGTTTTGTCGACAAGCGGCCGGAATACGCACACGAGCGATGAACTGGATGTACCGAAGTTTCGAGCGTTTTTCGTATATTCGTACAACGCTTTCGCCATGTGATCAAGATTGTTGGGGCTGTCGTCTTCGACGAATGTGAATCTTAATGATTTTTCCTTGTAGTTTTGAATGCCAAAGGTACACGGAAAGTCCGATTTTTCCTTGCCTAATTCATACTCAAATTCCGCGATGCCCTGAGTGGCCCAGGATGGCGTATGTGCGCTCAGATCGGACAATTCGAGTAACACCGGGGCAGTGTCGCGATTGACGGGTGCATGTTGCATATGCTTTGTCCTTTGGAAATTTTTCTCAAAAAACGTTCAGATTGTCCGAAACGCGAAAACCTAGCGCTCGAGCGCGTCTGATATCGCGGCTGACGATGGATTTCTTCAACCAGCGGTCTGAGCCGTCATATTTCGCTTTGAAGGGGGCACGGCCGTGGACTGCCAGATAGTTGTCGATGATTAGCATGTCCCCTTTCTTAACGACAACATTTTGCTTAACGCGATTCAATTCGGCGATCAAATATCGCAGTGTCTCGTCATAAACACTCCCTTTATCGGGGCATTCCATGAAGTAGGGATCGATGCGTAGATATGGGCTTTCAGGAACGCCGAACAGTACGGAAACGGCTTCGGATTCTTCGATCAGTTTCTTGATCGAGCGCCGCCCCGGATCATTTTCATCGATGATCTGGCGGAGGTGTTCGTTGTCTGGTTTGATGCGGTATTTTTTCTGAAACAGGATTTCCTTCTGTTCATCACTCAATTCAATGTCCTTGATGGACATGAGCGTCGTGGCGATACTGTCGTGATTTCGAATGCCGAACAGAATGAGATAATCGCCGCGGCATGGATGAAAAGCATCTTCGGTATGCCATTCAAGCTCAATATCGCTGCTGTGCCCGTTCTGTTCGGCTTCGTCGCCGGCGATCGGCAAGACGTTGTGAATCAGTCTGCCGTTTTGCAAGGTTGGCCAACTGAAAGATTCTCCCAGACACGATGCGGCCAACGCAATAAATGATTCTTCCCTGATCGTGCGACCGATCATTGCGGCGGACCGCCAGTTTGGCGGCGTGTTGCCGTAGAACGTGTCGTCGTGCATCGGAAAATTTTCGATCAGGAGATAAGGCGCGTCTTTCGTCATGTCACGGAAGGAGTAAAACAGATCGAGCAGACTACGAGACGCTAGCGAAATGATCTTGGATGGATTTTTGAAGAAATCCTGTCCCACATCCATGATGTTCCCATTGTTCTCGACAATGAATTTATCGAAAAATGAAGTCAAATCCCATCGCTGCGAATCGGTCAAGGTGATGGTGGGGAACGGCGTGTTCGAATTATGATCGCTCATGATGGTCACTCGACAAATCTATCTGTTATCAGGTAAAAGCAACCGCTGTCGCCTGCTTCAGAGTAGTGAGGAATACCTTTGGGAAGGAAGATCTTTTCTCCCGGATGTGCCTCTACAAATAATTCACTCTCTTGATCTTGCCAATATAATTTCAAGCTGCCTTCCAGAATTAGAAGGGTTTCTTCGTTTTCGTGAAAATGAATCGGATTTTTTTCATGGGGCAATTCGTTGACAACCTTGACGACACCTGATTTTGGCAATAGATTGAATATTCCGGTTTTAAGATCGAAAATATCGGACGGCTTGGTAGTCGGAATAGAGTTTTCTGTCATTTTGTTTGCGCCATGTCTTTGAAAATCATCGGGCATTTATCATAAGCAGATTGATTGACATCGGGCAAAAAATACTGCTCCCAATCCAGCCCTTCGCCGTAAGATGTCAATTTTTTTGAGGCCGGCATATTGTCATAAACAGCAACTGCATCTCGAATAGCCTGCCTGACAGCAATGCCCGCAGGTGTGTCGCCTTCAAGTCCGTCAAAAATCCAGCGAGGTTGAAAAATAATGAGCGGTTTTTCACAATACCGGCTCTTTCTAGTGATATGCGCGGGCGTGAAGCAGACGATAAAAAATGCCTGGCCGCCAAAACTAAACGCCCAATTCGGATCGTAGGGGTTCTGCGGGATATCGAACGGCCATTCCTTTTGATCCGAGTCATGCAGACGTTGCAAAATCGACCAAAACCATGTTTCGTATTCTTCGACGGTTTTTAATGAGTCGTCTAACTTAAAAAAAGCTAGAAACGAAGTGATCTTGCCAAGGCCGCGAGCCGTTTCAATGTATTTCGTCAAAACGCTTCCAAGATTTTCTATCATTGCGTCTTCATTGGAATTTTCCTCGAAAAACGCGGCTCGGAGCATATTGCCGTCATAGACCTGGTGTGCGAAATTGCAAGGAAAATGATGGTCGGAGTTGGAAAATTTTTTTACGAAATTCATTACGGGATCAATGGCCCACAATGGCGTTCCGTGACAAAGTTCTCTTGCTGTCAGTAATTGATTAACGCGTCCGGACGAAACATGGGGCGAGGTGGCCAAATGATCGGTCTGGAAAGATATCTTCCCCATCTGAAGTTCTCCTGATGTGAGTTATAAAAATAAATTGCCAGTAATATATTTTTTGAGCCGGCCATGCCTCATTCTGTCAAGAAACCCAGCGGTTGACAAAGTCTGAGGGAGAATTTTGAGATTGACTGATATTTTGGTTATTAAATCTATGTCTCCATTGGAATGATTTGGCGATGTTTTTGGTTGTCAAATTCCCTGTTGGCCGATCGGTATGGTGAAGGTCAGTTCAGTTTAGAGGGGTGGTGTCGGATTGAAAATAATATTTTCTTATAAAGATTCGTGTTTTGTTCAATAAATTTAGAGGATTTTATTTGCTGCAATGCGAAATCGATTTTAGAGATTAAAAATAAAGGGTCTGATTGGGTTGTTGATATTTTATTGGCTGACAAATTTGACGAATTTTATCGCGCTAATAATATGGGAGCCAAATGCAGTGGGTGCCGACAAGTCAGCTGCCGGAGTGTCTCGTGGTAATGCATTGGTGGCCACAAAAATCTTTCCGGCACGGAAATGAAGGTATCGCGCGTCTTGCTCACCACGCTCTGAAGTGACTGCCCTTGGTTCGCGGCGAGGTTTGTTGTTTTTGGCTGAGGTGGCGCTTCTATTAAAATTTCAGATTTTTATGTCTATAAAAAATGATGCCTGAAACGGAGTGGCACTGCGGAGCCAATCAAGACGGCACTTGGTAGCCTGTACGCAAAATGAATCCGCGCCACGAACTCGTGGTTTCTCCAACGCCGCACGTATCGTTTATGGTCATCGCATGTCAATGCACAGTCGGCAATGCGACAACCTAGGTCTTTGCCTCCATCACCTCTATTTCCCGCCCATCCCCGACCCGATTGATCGTCCCCTGCGCGACCGCGACGAGCCGCTCGTGGTCGCCGTCTATCACGAACACGTGACACTGGCAGGTCGCCTGATTCCGTCCCCGGTAAACCAGCTTCGCGCGCGCAATCAGCGTGCCGTTGACGGCCGGGCGCAGGTAATTGATCTTGTATTCGCCCGTCACGACACGCGGCCCGAGCGCGAGCGCGCCGGCGAATGTCAACGCGTTATCGGCCAGGTAGCTGATGACGCCGCCATGAACGAAACCGTATTGCTGCCGGAGTTCGTCGCGGATCGGCAGGCGCAGCGACGCCTCGTCGCCGCCGATATGCACGAGTTCGGTGCCGAGCAGCATGCTGAAGGGTTGCGCACGCAACGCGCCGCGCGCGTGATCCACGATGTCGGTCATCGACGCTCCTTCGCTTTCGATTGAGTCGAGCGGCCTATCCGGCAGGCCGCTGCCGCTATCCCGCCCTTTGCGCTCCACTCTAGGTATGGGACGGGCATTACGCAAGGAAATCGGGCGAAGAAAATCATCGCGGGATCGGGCCGGATTGCTCAAGTCCGCCGCCGAAATGCCGCTAAAGCCGACGCAGCTCCCTTCTTTTTTGGCTCCAACGGAAATTCATGATTAACAAAATCAAGCTCGCATCCGGTTTGCTCGGCGTACTCGTCGTGTTTTGCCTATTCATGATGGCGATCGACGGGCTCGGCTTTTGGGCGCTGTCGTCGACGCGTCGCGGTGTCGACGATCTGTCCAGCGTCGCGATCCGGCAAATCGACGCCGCCAATCTGGCGACCCATTACCTGCTCGACGCACGCACGAATCTGTCCCGCGCGAGTACGCGGATGGTGCGCGGCGATCCGAAGCCCGCCGACATGCTTCGCCACGTGCGCGATCAGCTGGCGAACGCCGATCGCGCGTTCGCGGCGTTGACGGCCGAGCCGTCGATCGGTGTGGAGAACACGGCGCGTGCCGCGGCGCTTGTCGAGCGCTACCGGAAGTACCGCACCGCGCTCGACGAACTGATTCAGTATCTCGAAACGGACAACATGCAGGCGTTCCTCGATCAGCCGACGCAATCGATCCAGGATGGGTATCTCACCGAGTTGCGCACGTTCTCCGATTTCAGCGGCAAGGTCAGCAAGGATGCGTTCGGCCTGATCGATACGGGCATCGCGTGGTTCAACGCGGTCGGAGTCGCGCTGTTCGCCGCGATGCTCGCGTGCACGGCGGCGATCTACGTCGCGGCGCGGCGCACGATCGTCGCGCCGCTGGCCGACGCGGGCAAGCATTTCGAGCGGATCGCGCGCGGCCGGCTCGACGAGCGGGTCACGCCGCGCGGCCTGTACGAGATCGACCGGCTGATGCACGGGCTTGCCGCAATGCAGGCGAGCGTTGCGACGACGGTGCGCGCGGTGCGCGGCGCGTCGGACGCGATTCACATCGGCGCGGCCGAGATCGCGAGCGGCAATGCGGATTTGTCGGCACGCACCGCGAGCCAGGCGGCGTCGCTCGAGGAGACGGCCGCGAGCATGGAGCAGTTGACCGCGACCGTGCGGCAGAACAGCGACGGCGCGCGCGCGGCGAGCGCGCTCGCCGACGAGGCGCTGCAGGCGACCCACGAAGGCCGGGCGATCGTCGACGACGTGATCGACAAGATGCGCGGGATCGCGCATAGCTCGGGCCGGATCGCGGAAATCATCGCGGTGATCGACGGGATCGCGTTTCAGACCAACATCCTCGCGCTGAACGCGGCGGTCGAGGCGGCACGGGCGGGCGAGGAGGGGCGCGGCTTCGCGGTGGTCGCGGGCGAGGTGCGCGCGCTTGCGCAGCGCAGCGCGCAGTCGGCAAAGGAAATCAAGGTGCTGATCGAGGAGTCGGTCGCGCAGATCAATGGTGGCTCGGAGCTTGTCGAGCGCGCGGGCGGCGCGATGCGCACGGTGTCGGCGTCGATCGAGCGGGTCGCGCAAACGATGACGGAAATCACGGCCGCGTCGGTCGAGCAGAGCGCGGGGATCGAGCAGGTCAATCAGGCAGTGACGCAGATGGATCAATTGACGCAGCAGAATGCCGCGCTGGTCGAGGAGGTCGCGGCGGCGGGCGGCGCGCTCAACGAGCAGACCGAGCAGTTGCAGCGATCGGTCGCGGTGTTCGAGTTGGGCGATGCGCGCGCCGCGCAGGCCGTTGCCGGAGGCGGCACGGCGGCACGCGGCGAAGCGGCGCCGCCGCGGCTCGCGGCAGCGTGACGAGGGCGTGACGAAAGAGTAACGGCGACCAGGCGCGGCGGCGCGATGCGCGCGTGCGTGGCGCGGCGGCTCGAGCGGGCAAGCCGCTGCTTGCCGGGGCTTCGGCACGTGACACGTAACGCGGGGCGTGCTCCCGTTTGAGGCGCGATGGCGCGCGGGGCGTCGTTGTGCGGCCGACGGCCGCGCCTGGCCGCCCGCGCCGTCGCTCATCCACGAGCCGCGCTGCATAAGCGGTCGCAGCAGGATGCCGCGACGGAAGGCGCGCGGCGCACTGCCGTTCGAGGCTGGCGGCGCGCGGTGCCTTCGCGGCCGGGCCTTGGCCGGCCGGTCAATCGCTCGAGGGTAACGCCGCATAAGCGGTCGCGAGGTGATAGGGCGTGGTCGACGGCATATCCGCGCGTGACACGTCGCCTCGCGCGGTCTTGCATTCGTGCCAGCCGCGCGGATGCAGGAAGCGTGTGCGAAAGCGCTCGGCCTGCTGCGCAAGCGCATCCGGCCCGCTGCCGCCGTGCGTCGCGAGCGCGCGCAGATACTCCGTTTGCGCCCAGATCCGTTGCGTGCTGTCGATGCATGCGCCGTGCTCGTCAAGCGCCGCGCAGACGCCGCCCGTCTGCGGATCGACGCCATGCCGTTGCGCGAACGCATACGCGCGGGCGAGCGCGTCGGGCAGGCTCGTGGCCGCGAGCCGGGCGCCTGCCGCGCTGACCAGATAGAACCATTCGAATTGATGACCGGGCTCGAACCGGTTGTCGGCACTGCCGAGCGGCAGTTCCGCGACGCAGCCGGTGCGCGGTGCGACGAACGCGCGTTCGACCGCTTGCACGGTGTGCAGCAGCGCGTCGTCGAATGCGACGTCGCCGAATGCGCGGCTTGCCGCAAGCCAGCCTTCGGTCAGGTGCATCAGCGGATTTTGTAGCGGCGCACTCGTCGTTTCGGCGAAATCCTCGCTGCGTGCGGCGTCGAGCAATGCGTCGCCGCGCTGGCGCGCGAAGCGCTCGACGATCAGTGCCGCCGTGTGTTGCGCAATGTTGCGCGCGTCGCGGTTGCCGAACGCCGCAAAGTATTCGGCGCATGCGAACACGACGAACGCGTGCGTATACAGATCCTTCGTCCGCTCGAGCGGCGCGCCGTGCGCGTCGATGCTGTAAAACCAGCCATCGTGGCGCGGATCGCGGAAGTGGCGGCACAATGCGGCGAACAGCGTGTGCGCATGCGCCGCATCGTTGGCGCGCGCGAACACGAAGAGCTGGCGGGCACAGGCCATCGCGCGATACCGGGCGACGGGCAGCGGCGCATGCGTGTGTGGCGCGACGGCCTCGAACGGCAGTTGCAGCGCCGGATTGAAGCCGGGTCCGCGCCAGAGCGGCAAGACGATTTGCGCGAAATGACGGCGCAATTGCGCGGCTTGCTCGGAGGCAGAATCGGATATGGGCATGGCGGATGACGGCGCGGTTGACGACGGAAAAACGCGGCGGCCGCCGAGGCGGGCCGAGCGGCAAGGATAAAGCATGCGCTCGGCCGCCGCCGAAAAAAGGAGGGCGGAAAATGCAGAACAATCTCGAATTGATCATGCGGCTGATTCTCGCGGCGGGGCTGGGCAGCGTCATCGGCATCGAGCGCGGGCGGCTGTCGTGGGCGGCAGGGCTGCGCACGCACATGCTCGTTTGCGTCGGCTCGGCGCTCATCATGATTGTGTCCGCGTTCGGCTTTGCCGACGTGCTCGGGCGGCCGCACGTCGATCTCGATCCGTCGCGGATGGCCGCGCAGGTGGTGTCGGGGATCGGCTTTCTGGGGGCAGGATCGATCCTGCTGCGCGGCGAGATCGTCCGTGGCCTCACGACGGCGGCGAGCCTATGGTCGGTGGCGGCCGTCGGGCTGGCGGTCGGCGGCGGCCTGTATGTGGCGGCGATCGCGGCGACGGTCATCATCCTGATCATTCTCGCGGGCCTCAAGCCGCTCGAGCGTCGCTACCTTACCGTGCGCCAGCGCCGCCATCTGTCGTTGAGCGTCGAGCGCGGCGCATTGACGCTCGCATCGTTGCACGATGCGCTCGGCATCGACAGCGCGCGCGTCAAGCAATTCATCGTCCAGCAAAGCAGCGATTCGGCCGATCGCGACGACGTGACGATCGCGTTGAGCCGCGTATCGGACATCGAATACGAGAGCATTTGCAAGCGTTTGAGGCAATTGCCGGGCGTGAAGGGCTTTCGCGAGCGGCACGGCGTGTTGCAGGACGGATGACGCGCGCGTTTGTCCGACAGCGTGAAGGCGGGTTGGAGGGGCATGCAGCGGCATGCGGGGCCGGCCCCGGCGGATGCCGGCTTCGGCATGTGGCGGGCGCGCCGCAGTGCCGGCACCCTGGCGTGAGACAATGCGGGTTCCCGACATTGTTCACAGATTTGTCCGGTGCGCATGCGGCGTGCTGCTGCTCGATCCATGACCGATTCCGCAACTTCTTCCCATCTCCGCTCTTCCCGCTTGCCCCGTTCGTCCGCTGCGAAGCGGCCGCGTGCGGTGGCAGCCGACAGCCGCGCGCCGTCGCGAGCGGCGGCTCCGATGGCGCACGACGCGGCGCCCGGCGACGCCGGTCGCGACGATCGCACGCTCGATCTGTTCGGCGGCGTTCGTCCCGGCGCGAAGCCGTCCTCGGCGGCGCGCGGGTCGGTGCAGCCGGAGAAGGCCGACGTGGACGAGCGGCAGCGCAGCTTCGAAGGTTTCGATTGGCCGGCCGGCGATGCGCGTGAAACGGGCGGCGCGGATGCCGGTGCGGCGGTTCAGTGGCCCGCGCACGACGCGGATGGCACGGAGGGCGGCGCGACGGCACACGGGGCGGGCGGCGACGTGACGGCCGCCAGCGCGCAAGCGGTGACCGGTAGCGACGTTGAGCTTGACAGCCGCGCGGTGACGCCGCAGTCGCAACACGCCGCCGCTCCCGCTAGCGAACGGGCCGATGATCCGCGGGCCGCGCAGGCTGCGGGAGCCTTTGCTGTGCCGGCAGGCGACGCGGGCCGTGATGCCCGCGCGACGGCACACGATGCCGCCGCGCAGCTCACCACCATGCCGGGCGAACGCGAGCGAACATCGGCCAGCGTCGATCCGGCCGTATCGGGCGCTCGCGCCGAAGCGGACATTTCGTTGCGCGCCGGCCGTCCAGCTATCGACGCCGAAACTGCGGCGGCCGGTTCCGAATCCTCGGCACGGCGGCAGACGGCTTCGGCGCCTCGCACCCATTCGAAGCGCGCGAAGTCTGAGCCGAAATCGCCGGGACGGCGGGGGGCGCCGGCAGCGCTCGCGCCGAAGCGGCGCGCGGCGGATGCTTCGGCCAAGCCGGAGCCCGCGATACCGTCACCCGAATCGGAATCGCGGGCGGCAAGCGGCAGTGCGGCGTCCGGCACCGCATCCGCTTCGCACGTGGCCGCCGCCTCGGCATCGGCATCGCTGTCCGGCGATCAGACGCCGCCCGCCCATGAGTCCGCCGCCCCCGGTTGCGATCCGCCGGGGACGCCGCCCTGCGCCGCCCCCGACATCGATACGCACCTCCGCCCGCTCGCGGACAAGTTACGCGTGCTACAGACGGAAATCTCCGATATGCGCCGGGCGGCCGACGCGCAGAGGCGCCGCGTCAATCGCCTGCTGCTCGGGCTCGGCGTGATGGTGTTGCTTTCGATCGCCGGGCTGATTGTTCAATCGATGCAGGCTTCGCGGCTGCGCAGCGAATCCGTTGCATTGCAGCAACGGATCGACAGGCTCGTCGCCGAGCAGATATCGCAACAGGCGAGCCTCGTGACGCTGTCGCAGCGCCTGGACGAGCAGGGCGAGCAGGTCGGACGGCTGACGAATCGTCTCGCCGGCGCGGCCAAGCCGGTCAAGCGGCCATACCACGGACGTTGAACAGCGGGACGGATGGCGATGTTGCGACGCTACAACGAACAGATCTGAAAACACGCGCGAAACGTAGATCGCGTGGCGTAATTGCTGCGGCGCACTAGGCAAATCTAGGGAAAACCCCTAGAATGATGACTAAGGGAAAACCCTAGTCACTCGTTGCCAGGAGTCGCATATGAGCCTCATTTTCGCGCTGCTTCAAAAGATCGAAGATCTTTTCGTCTCCCCGCACCTGCCGCTCGATGCCGATTATTCGTACAAGGCTCGCCACGCTGAGGCCGAGCGCCGGCGCAAGTCGCAAGTCGCGCAATTCGGCTTGATCCGCCGCTAAAGCCGCTGCGCGGCACGGCGCGTATTGGCGAGCCGGCGCTTTGCCCGGTTTGCCAACACCGGCCCGGCAACACGCCGCTCGATCGGGAGTAGCGGCAGCATCCGTGCCGTAGCGCGGTGCAATGAAATCGCACGTCCGTCGAAACGCCGTTTCGCGCCGCCGCACACGCTGACGCGGTTCGTTTACCGCTGAGCACGGCGCGGCGTAGCGGGCCGGCTCGTTCGTGAATGCCGGATCGGGCGTCCGATCGGCTCGGCATCCCATCTGTCTGCCTGATCCGCTTCCGGCCTCCCGATTCGCGTGATCGCACTCGGCCCGCTACACTGGGTAGTGTTTCCGCTCGTCCAAACAGGTGGGCATGCTCGAGATGCGCCCGATGACCCAGACGGAATTTCGCGAGTACCGGCTGCGCGCGGCGCGCGGCTACGCTCAGGATTTGATCGCGTCCGGGCAGAGCACGGCGGACGAAGCCGGCGAGCGCGCGCTCGCCTGCATCGATACACTGTTGCCCGATGGCCTGCTGACCGACGATCAGACGCTGCTGACACTCAGCGACCCCAGCGACCGCCTCGCGCTTGGCTATCTCTGGTATGGCACGGCCAGCGAAGGGCCGCATCGGTCGTTGTTCATCTACGATCTCGAAATCGATCCGGCTTATCGCCGTCAAGGCTGGGCTACGCGCGTGCTACAGATGCTCGAGGACGACGCACGGCGATTGCGCGTGACCGAGATCGGTCTGTCGGTGTTCAATCACAACAGCGCGGCGCTCGCGCTGTATCGAGCACTGGGCTTCACAGCGATGACGACGACGTTCGTCAAGTCGATCACGCCGGTTTAACGCGCGAATCGCGCCGCGCTCGGCCCCGCTCATTCGCGAGACGGTTCGTTGAGCCGCTCGTCCCGTCTGCACGCCGACAGCGGCAATTGCCGCGCTTTGAGCACCTTCACGATGCGTTGCGTCCGCTTGTGGCTAACCACGGTCAGACATGCGCATCCGTAGCCGTGGTGGCCGTTCGTCTGCACGTATTGATCGCCCGCGATGTCGGGAAGCCGGTCCATGCCTTCGGCCTCGGGGCCGCCCATCACGCTGAGTGTCCATGAGCCGTGGCGGTCCGTCAGCCACCAGTTTCCTGGCGTCGGATTTTCCAGCCAGCCGCAGCGGATTTCGGCCGCGCCCGTGTGCGGCAGGCCGAGCCCGGCGGCGATCGCCGCGAGCGTGAGCACCGCACGAAGCGCGCGTTGCCGTATGCGGGTGTCGCGGCGCTGGCGGCACGCTGCATTGGCCACCGGGGCACGCATCATGCTTTTCCTTTCCATCGACGCAGCAGCAGCGCATTGGCGACGACGCTCACGCTCGAAAACGCCATTGCCGCGCCGGCGATCATCGGGTTCAGCCAGCCGAGCGCGGCGAGCGGAATGCCGATCAGGTTGTAGGCGAACGCCCAGAACAGATTTTGCTGGATTTTGCGGTAGGTGCGGCGCGAGATGTCGATCGCGTCGGCGACCAGCGCGGGATCGCCGCGCATCAGCGTGATGCCGGCGGTGTGCATCGCGACGTCGGTGCCCGTCGCCATCGCGATGCCGACGTCGGCGGCGGCGAGTGCGGGCGCGTCGTTGATGCCGTCGCCGACCATCGCGACCATGCCGCCGCCCGCCTTTTGCTTCATCTGGGCGACGACGCGCGCCTTGTCGTCAGGCAGCACCTGCGCGTGAACGTCATCGATGCCGAGCGACGCGGCCACGGCCTCGGCGCTGCCGCGATTGTCGCCGGTGACGAGCGCGCTGCGTATGCCGCGCGCCGCCAGCCGCTCGATTGCCGTGCGCGCCTGAGGCTTGACGGTGTCGCCGAATGCGACGAGCGCGAGCGCGGCGCGCGGCACGTCGATGCGCATCAGCCACGATACGGTATGGCCCGCCGCTTCCAGCGCCGCCGCGCGCTGCGCGATGCCGGCCGGTACGCCGATGCCGAGTTCGTCGCGCCAGCGCGTGCTGCCGAATGCGATCAGTTGCCCGTCGATGTTCGCTTCGACGCCACGCCCGGCGACCGCGCGCGGCGCGTGTGCCGGCGCATCCGCGAATGGCGAGCGGCGCGCGGCGATGTCGGCGGCGAACGCGGCGGCAACGGCCCGCGCGAGCGGATGCGTGCTGTCGCGCTGGACGGCGGCCGCGAGCGCCAGCGCATCGGCGTGCGGGATCTCGATCGCCTCGAGCGCCGTGACAGTGGGCCGGCCTTCGGTCAGCGTGCCGGTTTTATCGAACGCGACGATGCGGGTGCGCTGCGCGAGTTCGAGCGCGAGTGCATCCTTGATCAGCACGCCGCGCCGCGCGGCGGCGCCGGTGCCGGCCATGATCGCGGCGGGTGTCGCGAGGCCGAGCGCGCAGGGGCACGCGATCACGAGTACCGCCACGGCATTGAGTACCGCCGTTTCGGCGCTCGCGCCCGCGGCGAGCCAGCCGGCGAGCGTGACGAGCGCGAGCGCGATGATCGCGGGCACGAACACGGCGCTCACGCGATCGACAAGACGTTGGATTGGCGCTTTCCCGGCCTGTGCCGATTCCACGAGCCGGATGATTCGCGCGAGCGCCGTCTCGGCGCCGATCGCGGTCGTCTCGACAGTGAGCGCGCCCTCGCCGTTGATCGAGCCGGCGGTCACGCGTTCGCCCGGCTGCTTCGGCACGGGCAAACTTTCGCCGGTGATCAGCGATTCGTCGACATGGGTGAGGCCCGACGCGATCCGGCCGTCGACCGGGATGCGCTCGCCTGGCCGCACGCGCACGCTCGTGCCCACGCGCACTTGCGCGAGCGGGACGTCGCGCTCGACGCCGTGCTCGACGACGCGTGCGCGCTCGGGGCGCAATGCGTCGAGCGCGCGGATCGCGTCGGTGGTTTGCCGCTTCGCGCGTGCTTCGAGCCATTTGCCCAGACGCACGAGCGTGATGATTACGGCGCTCGCCTCGAAGTACAGATGCGCGGGATGGCCGGGCTCGCCGCGCAACATCAACCAGAGGCTCAGGCCGTATGCGGCTGACGTGCCGAGCGCGACGAGCAGATCCATGTTGCCGGCGCGCGCGATGAGCGCGTGCCAGGCGGCGCGGTAGAAGCGCGCGCCGAGGCCGAACTGGACGATCGAGGCCAATACGAGCTGCAGCGATGCGGGCAGCGTGGCGTCGATGCCGAACGGCGCGACCAGCATCGGCCACACGAGCGGGGCGCTCAGCACGGCGGACGCGATCATCAGCCCGCGCTCGCGCTGGGCTTCGGCGAGCTTGCGCTCGCCGGCGCCCGAATGGGTGGCGGGTGCCGACGGCGGAGGCGACGCAGTGGAGGCGCTGGTCTCGGCGGTCTCGACGGTAGGCCGCGCGATGCCGTCGATTGCCGAAGCGCGGTAGCCGGCGCGGCGCACGGCATCGACGAGCGTGGCGGTGCCGACGCCGCGGGCGGCATCGACCGTCGCCTTTTCGGTGGCGAGGTTGACCGACGCGCTTACCACGCCGGGAACGCGCGACAGCGCCTTTTCGACGCGCCCGGCGCACGATGCGCAGGTCATCCCGCCGATGTCGAGTTCGATGACGACCGGCGACGGCGCGGGTGGCGCGGTCGCGGCGACGGAAGCCGTGGTGGTTGCCGACTGATCGTCGATTGCCGAAGCGCGGTAGCCGGCGCGGCGCACGGCGTCAACGAGCGTGGCGGTGCCGACGCCGCGGGCGGCATCGACCGTCGCCTTTTCGGTGGCGAGGTTGACCGACGCGCTTACCACGCCGGGAACGCGCGACAGCGCCTTTTCGACGCGCCCGGCGCACGATGCGCAGGTCATCCCGCCGATGTCGAGCGAAACGGTTGTCGCAACCCGAACGGCATGGCGGCTGCCGCCGTGTTCGCTTTCGTCGTCGCGATGGTTTTCTTCGGCGCGGGCGCCGGCTTCACGCCGTTCGGCGGGCGACGGCGCGAATGTCGCGCGATATCCGGCGGCGCTGAGCGCGTCGAGCAGGCCGGCCGGATCGAGCGCGGGCGTGGTGTCGAGCTTCGCGATGCCGGCGGCAAGATCGACGCGCACGCGGCTCACGCCCGGCACGCGGGCGAGTGCGTGCTCGACGCGGGTCTTGCAGCCGTCGCACGTCATGCCTTCGATGCGCAGCGTCACCGTGGCCGGATCGGCGGGAATGGACAGATCAGTCATCTGCGATCCAATTCGATAAGGCGGGCGAGGCCGCCGATGAGCACAGTATCAACATTCCCATGATAGGAAGGTCAAGCGGATGATGCATCGCCGGCGTTTGCTGCCGGCGCGCGGCGGGCGTGGCGGCGGATGTCAGAAATAGGCGGCCGCTGCGCCGAACGGGATTCGCGGGCGCGAACGCCATGCGTGCGCCGTTCGGCATGCGGCGTTTGGCCGCGCGCCCGACGGTTTGATTACAATCGGCGCGTACTGCGCTGGGCGGGATTACCGGGGCCGGCTGCGTCGCGCGGAACGGCCGCGGCGGCGTCGAGGCGCCCGAAGTGAGGAGAGACGATGTCGACAATACGATGGCGGGCCGTGGCGCTGGGCGCTGCGTTGACGCTGAATATTCCGTTTGCGCTTGCCGCGAGCTTCGATTGCGCGCGCGCATCGAACGCGGCCGAACGTGCGATCTGCGCAAGTCCGGCGCTCGGCGAATTGGACGTGCGGATGGCGACGTATTACGAAATTTTGCAGCGCGCCCGTCCGGCCGATGAAGGGATGGCATACCGCGAGTTTCGCGATGCGTTGCGCGGTGACCAGCAGAGCTGGCGGCAGCGCGTGCGCGATGCGTGCGGGGGCCGGATCGCCTGTTTGACGGATGCGTACGCCGTACGGATCGCCGCGTTGCGCGACGTCGCGGACGAGCGGCTCGCGCTGCGAGCCGCGGGCGTGCCGGCCGCGGCGGCGTCCGGCCCGACGGCGCCGCTATCGGCCGATCCGGCGGGCGCGGTTTACGTGATCGACGGCGAGCCGATCAAACTGACGAACGGCGCGGCGGTGCAGGCGGCCGCGCCGGGATCTGCGACGCAGCGGGTGACGAAGCTCGTCGCGCGCAGCAGCACAGTGACGGTCGCTGGCCGGCCGGTGACGGCCGTGCTGCTCAGCGACGATCCGGGCGGCAGCGGTCAATTTCTGTACGTCGCGGCGGCGCAGCCGGATCGCGGCGGCGCGCCGGCCGTGCTGCTCGGCGATCGGCTGACGCCCGTGGCGGTATCGATCGAGCTTGGCGGCGCGGCGGCGGTGGTCGTTGTCGAATATCTGGATCGGCCGGAAGGCGCGCCGTTTGCGCAGAAGCCTTCGGTGAAGATCGTGCGGCGTTTCGGGCTGGAGAGCGGGCGGCTCGTCGAATTGCGCGGGTAGTTTGACGCGGGCATGCATCGGGGCAGTGCGCATGCCGCCGATGCTGGCAGACATTGTTTTTGCCGGGGTGACAAGGTTACGATACAGCCGATCCTAAAAATAGCGCTGATAAAGCGTCACCCGGCCGGCATGAACGCTACGAGGACCACAAGAGATCACGCGAGCGCCGACCGCCAATCAACGCGCGCGGCTTTGCCGCGCGTTTGCCGTGCCACCGAATGATAAAAATATCGCAAGAAACTGCTGGTTCGTGGCGGCGCGTTTGCGCGCCGCTTGTCGCGTTGACGCTGCTCGCGGGGTGCGCGTCGACGCCAGATGCCATTCAGCGCAAGACCGGCTGGATGCGCAGCGAAGTTGCCGATTCGTATATTTACGTTTATCCGCTCGTGTTGATGGACGTTGCCCGGCAGGCCGACGCGGCGGGCGGCGTGCCGGGCAACACGCTGCGCCATGCGCGCGCGCTGCCCTCGCCTGGCGCGCCGAATCCGCCGCTCGCGAGCAGCGACATGCTGGCTTCGACCGCGTGGCTCGATGTTCGCGACGAACCCGTCGTCGTGGTGCTGCCGGCTTCGCGCGACCGTTATCTCGACGCGCGCGCACTCGATATGTGGACCAATGTGCTGTGGTCGACGGGGATGGCCGGTTCGGGGGCGCGCGCGAATGGGCGGCCGGATCGCCCGGTAGCGATCGTTTTCGCGGCGCCCGGCTGGACGGGCAAGCTGCCGGCGGGCGTCGTGCGGGTCGATACGCCCACGCAGGGTGTCTGGCTCGACGTGCGCATCAGCGCGGCGGGCAATCACGATCTGGAAGCTGCTAGGAAACTGCAGCGCGCGATTCGCGTCGTGCCGCTATCGGCCTATATCGGCGCGACCGGCACGCGTGGCGCATCGGCCGCGCGCCGCCCGGCGGCTTCGGCCGGCCACGCGCCGGCGGGGCAGCCGATGGCGAACGCTCAGGCGCCGGCCGGCGCACGGTCTGCAGATGAGCCGCGGCCGCTGGCCGATCGCGCGGCGGCGGCCCAATCGGGCACGGCGCAACCATCGTCCACGCTGCAACCGGCGGCGGAATTGCCGTCAACAAACGCAACGCGGGGCGGCTCGTCTGCCGGTGGTCGTCCGCCAGGCGACGCCTCGGCGGGGGCCGCCGCGTCCGATCTCGGGCCGGTGGAGCAGGTCGCTGCGCTCGATCCCAACGCGTTCTTCTCGCGCGCCGCGCGCGCGTTGCAGGACAATCCGCCGCCCGCGGCCGACGCGCATGCGCTGCAAATCCTCACGGATATCGGCGTGACGGCCGGTGCGTCCGTGCAGTGGCAGGGCGACCGGCTGGCAGCGGCCGAGCGCGGTGTCGCCGAGGCGCGCGTGCGGCTTGCGGCGCCGCCGCCGAACGCGATGAGCGCGAACGGCTGGAGCTGGCTTGGTGACGGTGTCGGCAACTATGGCGTCGATTATGCGTTGCGGGCGTATGCTGCGTCGACGCAGTTCGACGCCGCGACGTGCTCCGATGAAGCGCTCGCCGTCGTCAAGACCGACAGCGCGGGCCGGCCGCTGAACGGCGCGTATCGCTACGCGATCCGTTTCGCGGCGAATGCGCTGCCGCCCGTGCGCGCATTCTGGTCGCTTGCACCGTACACGCCGGATGGCGCGTTGCCCGAGCTGGGCCGCGGCCGCCGTTCGCTTACCGGGCGCGACCTGCATCGCGGCCACGACGGCTCGATCGAGATTGCCGTGTCCACGACGCCGCCCGGCGGCCGCGCATCGAACTGGCTGCCCGCGCCACGCAGCGATTTCGCGCTTGCGCTGCACCTCTACGCGCCGAAACGTCAAGTCTGCGACGATAATTGGCGCCCGCCGGCGGTCGTTCGCAAGTGAACGTTTGCACACGTCGCCCGGTCATAAGGCCGCGTGCGACGTGACTGCACGGCAAAACGCACATGCCTATACTGGCAAAAGCCGCGCCCGTTCCGAATTTTCCCCGCCGCGATGGCGGCATCATGCATTTCATTCATGGCAAGCTTCGACAAAGAACCCGTCCAATCGACCTTGCACAAGCTCGGCGATGCCGCCCGGTCGCGCCGCGTGAAGCGCACCGGCATCGGCGCGCTGATTTTCGTCATACTGTTCGGACTGCTGGGCTTTTTTGCCGCGCCGCCGTTGATCCGTCATATCGCCGAGCAGCAGTTGAGCCAGCAACTCGAGCGTCCCGCGACGATCGAGCGCATCGCCTTCAATCCTTATACGCTGCGGCTCGAAGCCGACGGCGTGCGAATCGGCGAGCGCGGCGGGCAGGGCGGTTTCATCGACATCGGCACGCTCGTCATGCGCGCGTCGTGGGCGTCGGTCGCGCGCCTTGCGCCGATCGTCGACGAAGTGCGGCTCGACGATCCGCATTTGCGCGTCGTTCGCTATGACGCGCAACGTTTCAATTTCACCGATCTGATCGACAAATTTTCGAAGCCGTCGCCGCAGCCCGACAGCAAGCCGGTGCGCTTCTCCGTCTCGAACATCCAGGTCAACCGCGGGCGGATCGATTTCGACGATCGCCTGCTGAATGAAAAGCATGTCGTCGATCAATGGTCGCTCGGCATTCCGTTCATCGCTACGTTGGCCTCGAAGAGCGACGTCTTCGTCGAGCCGAGGCTGCGCGCGCGCGTCGACGGCAGTCCGTTCGCGATCGACGGTAAGACCAAGCCGTTTGCGCAGTCGCGCGAATCGTCGATCAATCTGAAGTTCGACGGGCTCGATTTGCCGCGGCTGCTGTCGTATGCGCCGACCAAGCTGCCCGTCGACGTGCGCGCGGGCAAGCTCACAAGCGACGTCAACGTGAATTTCGCGATGTCGGGCGACGTGCCCGCGCTGCGGATATCGGGCACGGCCGATTTGCGCGACGCGCAGGTGACGAGCCATGCAAACGAGCCGCTTTTCGCCGCGCGCGGCGTGCATGTGGCGGCCGCGCAGCTTGAGCCGCTGCGCAACGCGCTGCATTTCGACGAGATCCGGATCGATCAGCCGGTCGTTGCGCTGACGCGCGACAAGGCGGGGCTGCTGAACGTGCAGAAGCTGGCGGGCGCGTCGTCGCCGCCGGCGGACGGCGCGGCGGGCTCCGCGAACGCGGTTTCGGCACCGGGCGCCGTGCGTGCCGCCGCGACGCCGGCGGCCGTGGACGCGTCCGCGTCCTCAGCCGTCGCGGCCCACGCTGCGTCGAGCCCGGTTGCCGCGCCCGTGCGGCGCGACGCACAGCCGCTCGATCTGACGATCAAGCGCTTCGCGATCAACGACGGTACGCTGAACGTGGCCGACGCATCGCTCGCGACGCCAGCGGCCATGTCGTTTACGCACGTCGCGGCGACGCTCGCCGATTTCTCGCTCACGGGCCACGCGCCCGCGCGCTACACGCTCGCGACGGACCTCGCGAGCGGCGGCGCGATCAACGCGCAAGGCGCGTTCAATCTTGCCGCGCGGCAGGCGGACACGAAGCTCGCCATCGATGCGTTCGCGTTGTCTGCCGTGCGCCCGTATTTGGCCGGTGCGACCTCCGCGCACGTGCTCGACGGCGCGCTCAGCACGACGCTCAACGCGAAGGCGGACTGGTCGAAGACGCCGTTCGACGCGCAAGTGACCGACAGTGAACTTGGGCTGAAATCGCTGAAGATCGCGTTGCCGGATTCGAAGACGCCCGCGATCGTGGTGCCCGATGCACGCGTGAAGGTGACGAAAGTCGACCTGGCTGCGCGCCGTGCCGAGATCGCGAGTGTCGATGCGGCGGGCCTGGCGCTGGACGTCGCGCGGCTGCCGGACGGGCGGATCGATCTGGCGGCGCTCGGCGAATCGCGCGGCAAACCGGCAGGTCAAGCGCACGCGCCGTCGTCTCGTCCGGCCGAGCGCGGCGTGGCGGCCGAGCCTGCCTGGCATTACAAGATCGACGAGTTGAACGTGAAGGACGCCCGCGCGAATTTCACCGACCGCTCGACGCCGCGTGCCGTGAAGCTCGCGTTCGCGCCGATGCAGCTCAGCGTGCGGCAGATCAGCGACGATCTGACCCGGCCGTTGCCCGTCAAGCTCACGGCGACACTCAATCGCAAGGGCTCGCTCGACGCATCGGGCGATGTGACAGCGACGCCGCTGAAAGTCGACCTGAAGCTGAACGGCAACCGGCTCGACGCGGCCGCGTTCGAGCCGTATTTCGGCAGCATGCTGAATGCGACAATCGCGAGCGCGCTGCTGAACGCGAAGGGCGATCTCGCATTCGAGCAGACGAAGCAGGCCGCGCGAGCGTCGTATCGCGGCGATGCGGCGCTCGTCGACGTGCGTTTGCTCGACAAGGCGACGTCCGATCCGTTTGCCGGCTGGCGTTCGCTCGCGCTCACGAATCTGAAGGCGAATTACGACGGCGTGCGCGGCACGGACGTCGACGCGGCGCGCGTGACGTTCTCGAATTTCTACGGGCGCGTGCTGCTCGACGCGCAAGGCAAGCTGAATTTACGGCAGGTCGTGGCGCACGAAACCGGCCCGGCGAAGTCGCTCACGCGCGATGCGAGCGGCAAGGAGCCGGTGCCGCTTTCGCCGCCGGCCGCATCGGGGATGGCCGCCGCCGGCGAGCGGGCGGCAGGCGGGGCGGCCAGCGCGCATGCCGGGGCGGCCGCCTCCGATGTGGCGGCGCACGCGTCGAATGCGGCTGCGCTGGCGCAGGCGGCCCCGGCCGCTGCCGAATCGTCCGCGACCGCGTCCGAATCCGCCGCCGCACCGGCGGGCGCGTCCGCTGCGGTGATCGTGAAGGCGGCCGCGCCGCCGGCGCATCCGGTGCGGCTGCATTTCGGCCAACTGCTGCTGCAAAAAGGCCGCGTCACGTACACCGACAACTTCATCAAGCCGAACTACTCGGCGAATCTCGTTGCGATCAACGGCACGGTCGGCGCGTTCGGCACCGATTCCACCACGGCCGCGCCCGTCAACATCGATGCGAAATTGGCCGCCAACGGGCCGATCGCGATCAAGGGCACGGTCAATCCGCTGATCGAGAAGCCCGCGCTCGACTTGACGGCGACCGCGCACGACATCGAGCTGACGAACCTCACGCCGTACTCGGCGAAGTATGCGGGTTATCCGATCACGAAAGGCAAGCTGAACGTGGATCTGAGCTACAAGCTCGACAATGACCAACTCACCGCGAACAATCACATCTTCATCGATCAGCTGACGTTCGGTGACCATGTCGACAACGACACCGCGACGAAGTTGCCGGTGCGGCTCGCGATTTCGCTGCTGAAAAACTCGCAAGGCCAGATCGACGTGAATATTCCGGTGTCCGGATCATTGTCGAACCCGGAGTTCAGCATCGGCGGGCTGATCTGGCGCGCGGTGCTGAACCTGATCGCGAAGGCCGTCACGTCGCCGTTCACGCTGCTTGCGCACGCGTTCGGCAGCGGCAGCGAGGAGCTCGGCTACGTCGAGTTCGAGCCGGGTTACGCGAAACTGTCCGACGCGGACCAGAAGAAGCTCGATACGATCTCGAAGATGCTTGCGGACAAGCCGTCGATCCGGCTCGACCTGATCGGCCGCGTCGATCCCGATAAGGATCTGCCGGGTCTGCGCGATGCGTATGTCGAGCGGCTCGTCAAACAGCAGAAGCTCAAGGACGTAATCGGTCAAGGCGAAAGCGTCGATCCGATGACCGTGAAAGTCGAGCCGGCCGAATACTCGAAGTACCTGACGAAGGCGTACAAGGCCGCCGATTTCAAGAAGCCGCGCAATATGATCGGCTTGACCAAGACGCTGCCCGACGCCGACATGAAGAAGGCGCTAGCGGAGCACGCGCCGCTCGATGAATCGGCGCTGCTCGCGCTCGCGCAGAACCGCGCGCAGGCGGTGCGCCGATATTTGGACGGCAAGGTCGATGCGAACCGAATCTTCATCGTCGCGCCGAAGCTCGACGCGAAAGGCATCGACGACAAAGGCGCGACAACGCGTGTCGACTTCGGGCTGAAGTGACGCACGCGGCCTCGAACGGCGGCGCTGACGCGGCCCGGCGGCCAGATGCATCGCACGCGCCGCTGCGTCAGCGCGCTTCGCCAGCCGGTTCGCGCTTGTCGAGTTCCTTACGCGCGGCGATCGGAATGCGCGGATCGTCCCATTCGCTCAACCATGCGATTTCCTTCGCGCTGAACACCTGCCCGTAATTGCGCAACGTGTATTGCAGCGAATCGATGATGTGGTGACGAATGATGTCGGGGGTGCGCTCGTCGTCGAGCACGCAGCGCAATGCTTCCAGCGTGGCCATCCTAGTGCTCCGGATCGTGATCGGCCCGTTATCGCACGTCAATAGTGTTTCGCCAACTTGGAAAAAAAGCGCTTGCGTGCGCGGCAAATGCGCACATCGCGCGATCGGCAAGCCAAACGGCGGGAACACGGTGCGGACGGATCGAAATCGCGGCGCATGTGCTTCGTCTGCTTGCAGTAGCGACGGGGGATCGTGCGGGCCGCGGATCGACTCGATCAGCCGGAATTCGCGGTGCTCGACGGCCTGGTCCGCCAGCGCTTGGCGCGCTCGGGCGGCGCGCCGATCAGTGCGCCGAGCCTCGCCGCCGCGTCCGCCGGCTCCACCGGGTTGTAGACCGCCATGCTGAGATCCGGCCGGCCGTCCACCGCGAAGACGGAGTACTCGAACCCAAGCGGGCCGAGCACCGGGTGCCGCACGCGCTTGACGGTTTCTCCATGCGCTTCGCTGATGTGATGGTCGCGCCACATCGCATCGAATTCCGGGCTGAGCCGGCAAAGCTCGTCGACGAGCGGCTCGACGTTTGCCGCCGCGCCCGCGCGCGCCGCGTCGACCCTGAATGCGCCCACCACGAACCGCGCCGCGCTGGCCCAATCCTGATGCGCGGCGCGAGCACGCGGATCGAGGAACACGGTGCGCAGGATATTGCGTTGTTCCGGCGGCAGCGCGCCGTAGTCGGTCAGCATCACGGTCGCCGCACGGTTCCATGCGACAACGTCCCACGTTGCCGTCCGGATGATCGCCGGGCTCGGGTCCAGCGCGTCGAGCACGCGCTGCAACCGCGGCGTGACGCCTTCGTTCTTCTGATAGCGCACTTCGGGCGGATGGCCGAGGCCGAGCACGAACAGATGTTCGCGCTCGAAGTCGGTCAGCATGAGGGCGCCGGCGATCCGGTCGAGCACGTCCGCCGACGGCGCGCCGCCCCGCCCCTGCTCCAGCCAGGTGTACCAGGTCGGGCTGATATGCGCGCGCTGCGCCACTTCCTCGCGGCGCAGGCCGGGCGTGCGGCGACGCTCGGACGGAAAGCCGAACGCGGCCGGATCGAGCTTCATCCGGCGGGTTTTCAAATAGGTTCCCAGCGGATTGCCCAATGGGTCGCGCTTAGTCATCCTGCTGTCCTGTTAATGATCATAATATGATGACGTCACTACTTTACCAGGATAAGGCGTGGATCGATCATCGCCTGCATTGCATACCTGCGGAGAAATGCGATGCGTGTATTCGTCACAGGCGCGACTGGCTGGATCGGCTCGGCCGTCGTCAAGGAACTGATCGAAGCCGGCCATCAGGTGCTTGGCCTGGCCCGTTCGGATCAAGGGGCCGACGCTTTGGCGGCGGCGGGGGCCGAGGTCCAGCGCGGCTCGCTCGAAGATTTGGACAGCATCAGGCGAGGCGCGGAGCAATCGGACGGCGTGATCCACACCGCCTTCAATCACGATTTCTCGAAATTCGCCGAGAATGCGGCGCACGAGCTGCGCGTGATCGACACGATCGGCGCCGTGCTCGAAGGCTCCGGGCGTGCGTTCGTGGCGACGTCGGGCATCGCGCTGCTCGCGCCCGGCGGCATCGCGACGGAGCAGACGCCGGCCCGCGAGCCGTCCGCGTCGTTTCCGCGCAACCCGGAGGGCGCGATTGCGAGGCTGAGCGCGCGGGGCGTGCGCGCGACGGTGGTGCGGCTTCCGCCGTCGGTTCACGGTCATGGCGACCGTGGCTTCATTCCGCGCATCGTCGGCTTGGCGCGCGACAAGGGCGTTTCGCCTTACATCGGTGACGGTCTCAACCGTTGGCCGGCGGTGCACCGCGTCGATGCCGCCCGTGTGTTCCGGCTGGCTTTCGAGCATCGCGCGGAACAGGGGCCGTTTCATGCGGTTGCCGATGAGGGCGTGCCTTTCAAGGCGATTGCCGAGGTGATCGGGCGGCGCTTGGATGTGCCGGTCGTGTCGCTGTCGCCGCAAGAGGCGCACGCGCATTTCGGCTGGCTCGCCGCGTTCGTGGGCACGGACTGCCCGGCCACGAGCGAGCGGACGCGGGCGGCGCTGGGCTGGCAGCCGCAGCAACCCGGGCTCATCGCCGATATCGATCATCCGGCTTATATGGGGCGATAGTTTCGGTCTTCTCGACGGGCTCGACGGTGGCGGCCGCGATTTCGATTGCTGCACGGCCGGTTCGTTGCCGGGCGTGAGGCGGGCGGGACAGACGGGACGCGCGAAACGCGAAACGCGAAAAAACGCCCGGCAGCCGCGCGGTAGCATCGCGGCTTCGGCCGGGCGCCGCGCGCCGTATCGCTGCGGCCGGTACGCCGGCATGCACGGCGCGTATGAAATCGATTGAGTCACCAACGGCGCGACGACCGCATCGCCGCGCGATCATGGAGATCGCGCGTTCCCCGGCCGCGCGGCAACGGGCGGCCGGGCGGCTTGCATCAGCGCTCGAGGCCGAGGCCCGGCAGCACGCGCGTTCCTTCCTGCGCAACCGATTGCAGCGAGCGCGGCTCAAGGCCGAGCGCGCGCAGGATCGTCGGCGCGACTTGCGTCGTCAGCACCGGCTCGGCGATGGTGCGGCCCTGATGGAAACCGGCATACGACACGACGAGGCCGAGATGGCTGTCGTCCGGCGCGTTGCCGCCATGCTCCTCGTCCTTTTTCTTGCTCGATGTATAGATCACGCCCGGATTCGGCTGCACGATGATATCGGGCGTGCGGCCGAGCGCCGGATCACCGAAGTGCCGCGCAAGCTCCGCGCCGGACAGGATGTAGGCCTGCGGGCCGTCCGCGCAGATGCCCGGCGCATTGCAGCCGAGGTTCGCCTTCAGCTTCGCGACGACCGCATCGCGTTGGCTCGGGTCGCGCAGCCAAATGAGGCCGACGTCGTCGGTCTGCACGAAGCCCGTGCCGACGAGGCCCGAGCCGTCGTTCAGATTGCCCGTCGCGGTGTTGTTCTGGCCGAAGTTGCCGTTCGGATCGACGAAATTGTTTGCTTCGAGAAGCGCCGTCAGCGTATCGCCGTTCTTCACGAGCTTCGTGTGATCGGACGGTGATTGGCCGTGTTTTGCCGTCACGATCACGACGGTCGAATCGGACAGGCCGCGCTGCTTGAGTTCGCCGACGATGCGGCCCAGCGCACCGTCAACGTAGGCGATCGCATTGGCAACTTGCGGCCCCGGCGTGAAGCTCGCGTCGAGATAGCCGCCGCCTTTCGCGACGGTCGCCTTCTGCGCGACCGACAGCGTCTGGAAGTTCGTGCCGAACAGCGTGGGCACCGGCGCGCTTTGCTGGCCGGTCGAATCCTTGCCGTCGATCTGGTTGAGGACCGCCTGCACGTGATAGTTGTCGAACTTTTCGGTGTGCGTATAGACGTCGGTGTAGCTGGTGTTCGTCGCCGGGTCGATCGAGTTGATCTCGGTGCGCGCGAGGTCGTCGACACCCTTGCCGGACGGGCCGTTCAGCCAGTCGTAGCCCCACGCGTGCTTGTCTGCCCACGCGGTGCGCGCGCCGCGGATGTGTTCCTTGACGACTTCGAAGATCGTATTCGTCTTCACATAGTTGTGCGGATAGACGGGCACGCACTGGCCGTTCACGCGCGCGTGCGGGATCGCCTGCGGATTGAAGGCGCCGCCGCCGTCGAGGTGCGTAAGTGCGCCGCCGTTTTCGCCGTCGATGCCGGTCGTCTCGTCGAATACGACGTTCCAGCCTTGCTTGCCGGAGCACGTCGTGTCGGAAGGTGCGTACAGCGTGCGGTCATACGATACGTCGTAGAAGAGGCCGGCGGTTTTCGGCGAGCCGCCCGTCACGAGCGCGGCGAGGCCAGGGAACGAATCCGACAGGCCCGGCGTGTGCGCGTTCGTATACGTGACGCCGGATTTCGCGAGCAGCGCGAGATTCGGGCAGGTGTTTGCGCCGATGCAGCGCGCGACATCCTGTTCGTGCAGGCCGTCGACGCTGATGAGCAACACATGCTTCGCGTCGGCGGTGCGGGGATCGTGATGCCGATCGCCATCCCGATCCCACGCATAGGCGGGCGAAGCGCTCGCGAACGCGAGCACGGCGGCGCTGAACATTGCGGCAATTTCAAGTTGCTTGCTGTGACTTTTCATCTATCGACCTCGTCGTTTGAACGAACTGACCCACACCCGGGGCAGCAATCTGCGCGCTGATTGCGAAGCCGTCGTGACGCATCGCTTTCGTTTGTCTGTCGGGTGAGTGGCGGGCCGCGTGATGAAGGGCGCAGCGCGAATTGTGAGAATTTGTTGCAGCGCCGGCTGGGCGCCGACGCCCGGACTGGGCGTGCCGAGACGACCGCGTGCGCGGCGCGCCCGATGGACGTCGTTGTGCTTACCGCGGCGGCTCGCCGCAACGGTCTGTGGCGCGTGCATGCGCCGATGAGCACTGCATTGCCGCCGCGCTGGCGCGCCGGCCGCATTCTGCGCCAAGCGCGCGTGCCGGCGCGCGTGCGATGCGCAAACCGCGTGTCGCGCGGCCGGCTCGAACGCCGTCGTCTCGTTGGACTTACTCGGCCGTTTCGTCGAGACCGCGCTGCAGCAGCTCGGTCAGCAGCCCGGTCATCCCGCCCGGATGCGATGCGGCGCGTTCGGTCAGACGCGCGACCAGCTCGATGTTGAGCTTGCACGCGAACGGCACGATTCCTTGCGCCTGGTCGAGCCTGCGCCGTTCGCGGCGATCGAGCGTCGACGCTTCGGAGCCCTTGCCGAAGCGCGCGGATGCCGACTGTTTCATCGCATGCGTCAGTTTCAACGCCTTATTCTTTTCGAGATCGGTTTTCTTCATTGCCATCGCATTCATCTCCCGCCGTTTTGCTGAAAGGACCGGATTGTACGCGTGCGTTTGCCGATACAATGCGGCAGCACGTCCGACCGACTTCCCGATTCATGAGCCATCCTCCCCGAGCGTTTCTGCTGGGCCCTTTGCTGAAGGGCGTTTCCCGTTCGTTCTATCTGACGCTGCGCGTGTTGCCCGCCGGGATGCGCGACCCGATCGGCCTGGCTTACCTGCTCGCGCGCGCGGCCGATACGATCGCCGATACGTCGCTGATCGCACCCGCGCAGCGGCTTGAATTGCTGCTGTCGCTGCGCGCGCAGGTGCGCGGCACGCCCGATGCGCATGCGCTGGCGCGAATGGCTGGCGAGGTGGCCGGGCAGCAGGCCGTGTCGGATGAAAAGACGTTGCTCGAATCGCTTGGCCCTGCGCTTGCGGTGTTGTCGCAATTGAGCGCATCCGATCGCGACGCGGTGCGGGACGTCGTGACGACGTTGACCGAAGGAATGGAATTCGATCTGCGCACGTTCCCCGACGAGCATTCGGGCCGCGTTGCCGCGTTGCCGGCATGGCCGGCGCTCGATCGCTATACCTACCTGGTGGCGGGTTGCGTCGGCGAATTCTGGACGAAGATGACGTGCGCGCATTTGCCCGGCTTGCTCGCCGAGCCGCCCGGCACGATGGCCGAGCGGGGCATCCGCTTCGGCAAGGCGCTGCAATTGACCAACGTGCTGCGCGATTGCGGCAAGGATTTGCGTATCGGCCGCTGCTATTTGCCGCAAACGATGCTCGATGAACTCGGGCTGCGCGTCGAGGATCTGTTGCGCCCGGATGCGTCGCTGCGCGCGCGGCCGCTGCTCGACGCGCTCGTGCGCACGACGCTGGAGCATTTCCGCGCGGGCATCGACTACACGTTCGCGATTGCGCGCCGTGCGCCACGCTTGCGGCTGGCTTGTCTGTGGCCGATCGTCATCGGATTGAAGACGCTTGCGTTGCTGGCATCGAACGACGCGTGGCTCGATCCCGCGCACGCGTCGAAGGTTCGGCGCGGCGATGTGTACCGGATCGTCGCCCGTTCGATTCCGCTTGCGATGTCGAACCGGATGCTGCGTGCGTGGCTCGACGGGTTGATCGCCGATGTCGACGCGCGGCTGGCGGCGCGGTGACGGATGTCGGGGCCGGGATTGAAGGCTTCCATGACGCTCGCGTGACGGCGGCATAGCGCGCGGCCATGCGCATGCGCCGCTTCGCGGACAGAGAGGTCCGTTGCCTGTCGCGCTTGAAAACCGCGCTTTCGCCGCCATCTACACGCAGGCCGTTTCCGGCCTGCCAGCACTTCGGAAGAGGAAAAATCGATGCGCCTTCTACTCGCGTTGCTGCTGCCCTGGCTGCAGTTTTTCACGATTGGCCGCCCGTTCGCGGGCATCATCTGCCTGATTCTGCAAATCACGCTGATCGGCTGGCTGCCGGCCGCGATCTGGTCCGTGTACGCGCTCAGTCAGTACAACACGGATAAAAAGATCGAACAGGCATTCAGCCGGCGCGCATGACGCTCGCGCGGCGCGCGCGTGCGCGCCGCGCCGCTTGCCGAATCATTTGACGGCGAACAGCGTCACGTTCATGAACAGCTTGAATGCATAGCCGAGCGTCACCGCGCCGGCCACGCCGCCGAGCCACAGCATGGCGAACCATAGCCAGCCCGGCAGCCGCGCGCCGCGCACGTCGGCAGCGCGCGTATCAGTGGTGGTAGTAATGCTGGTCTTCATGACGCACCTTGCCGCGAAATACCCAGTAACCCATCGTCGTGTACGCGATGATGATCGGCAGGATTACGGCCGCACCGGTGAGCGTGAACATCTGGCTCGAGCGCGGCGCCGCGGCGTCCCATAAAGTCAGGCTTTGCGGAATCGCATACGGCCAGATGCTGACGAGCAATCCGGCGTAGCCGAGCAGCACGAGCGCGAGCGCGATCACGAACGGCATCGTGTCGTGCCGTTCGCGAACCGCGCGGCGCATCCACAGCGCGCATCCGATCACCAGGAACGGCACCGGCAGCAGCCGCCAGAGCAGGCCCGAGGCGAACCAGCGCTGGGCGATGTTGGCATCCTGCAGCGGCGTCCAAAAACTCACGATCGCGATGAAGCCGAGCAGCACGACGGTAAGCGGCCACACGACACGATGCAGACGCCGCTGCAAATCGCCTTCGGTTTTCGCGACGAGCCAGCAGCAGCCGAGCAGCGCGTAGGTTGCGACGAGGCCGAGGCCCGTCAGCAGGCTGAACGGCGTGAGCCAGCCGAATGCGTCGCCGGCGAAGTGGCCGTCGCCGTTGACGGGAATGCCTTGCAGGAACGCGCCGAGCGCGACGCCCTGAAAAAACGTCGCGCCCGTCGAGCCGCCGATGAACGCGAGATCCCACAGATGCTTGGTGCGCCGCGCCTTCGCGCGGATCTCGAACGATACGCCGCGAAAAATCAGGCACACGAGCATGAAGACAAGCGGCAGATACAGCGCCGACAGCACGGTCGAATAAACGATCGGAAACACGGCGAACAGGCCCGCTCCGCCGAGCACGAGCCAGGTTTCATTGCCGTCCCACACGGGAGCGACGGTGTTCATCATCAGGTCGCGCTCGCTTTCGGCGGGGAAGAACGGAAATACGATGCCGATGCCCAGATCGAAACCGTCGAGCACGACATACATGAACAGCCCAAGCGCGATGATCGCAGCCCAGATTACGGTGACATCCATGATTTGACCTCGTTGATGGGGCGCGCCGGCTTTACGCGGCGTCGATCAATTGACGCGCGGCCGACAGCGGGCGGCGCGCGGTTTGGTCTGGGCGCGGCTGCGTGTCGGGTGCCTCGTCGGGCAGCGCAGGCCCCTTCTTCATCAGCTTCAGCATGTAGTAGACGCCGGTGCCGAACACGAGGAAGTAGACCACCACGAACGTCATCAGCGATACGCTGACTTGCTGCGCCGACAGCGGCGACACCGCCTGCGACGTGCGCATCACGCCGTAGACGACCCACGGCTGGCGGCCAGCCTCGGTCGTCACCCAGCCGGCGAGCAGCGAGACGAAGCCGCTCGGACCCATCGCGAGCGCGAGCTTGTGAAACCATTTCGCGTCGTAGAGCCGGCCTCGGCGGCGCAGCAGCCATGCAAGCACGGCGACGCCGATCATCGCGAAGCCTAGCCCCACCATGATGCGAAAGCTCCAGAACACGACGGTCGAATTCGGCCGGTCCTCGGGCGGAAACGACTTCAGCCCGCGAATTTCGCCGTCCCAGCTATGCGTGAGAATCAGGCTGCCGAGATGCGGGATTTGCAGCGCGTAGCGGGTGGTTTCCGCGTTCATGTCGGGGATGCCGAACAGGTTGAGCGGCGTGCCGCCCTGTTCGGTATCCCACAGGCCCTCGATCGCCGCGATCTTCGCGGGCTGGTGGCGCAGCGTGTTGATGCCGTGCTGGTCGCCGACGACCGCTTGCAGCGGCGCGAGCACGAGCAGCAGCCACAGCGCCATCGAGAACATCTTCTTGACGGCCTTGTCGCGGCGGCCCTTCAGCAGATGCCATGCGCCGACCGCCACCACCACGAGCGCGGCGACGATGAACGCCGCCAGCGCCATATGCGCGAGCCGGTACGGGAACGACGGGTTGAATACGATCTGGAACCAGTCGGTCGGCACGATGCGGCCGTCGACGATCTCGAAGCCTTGCGGCGTCTGCATCCAGCTATTGGACGCGAGAATCCAGAATGTCGAGATCAGCGTGCCGAGCGCGACCATCAGCGTCGCGCCGAAGTGCGCGCGCGGGCTCACGCGATTCCAGCCGAACAGCATGATGCCGAGGAAGCCCGCTTCGAGAAAGAACGCGGTCATCACTTCGTACATCAGCAGCGGGCCGGTGACGGAGCCGGCGAAGCTGGAGAAGCCGGACCAGTTCGTGCCGAACTGATAGCTCATCACGACGCCCGACACGACGCCCATGCCGAACGCGACGGCGAAAATCTTCGACCAGAACAGGCAGAGATGCTTGTAATACGCTTTGCCGGTTTTGAGCCAGCGGTATTCGAGCACGGCGATGAAACTCGCGAGCCCGATGCTCAACGCCGGAAAAACGATATGGAAAGAGACGGTGAATGCGAACTGCACGCGGGCCAGATCGAGGGCCGAAAGAGCGGTTTCCATGCGAGTAGACCGTAGGGGACGATACCCGTCGGCGGGGCTGCCGGCGGACCCTGCGCCGGGCGCGCGGCGTGGCGGCGCAAGGGTTGGTCCGAAGTATGGAGCGCTGTGTTGCGGTGCGAAATGCGCCAACTCGTCGCAGATGTCCAGCGAATAATCGAGGTTTATCGATCTAAATCGTTGATTGATATCAAATTCGATGTGTTTGGCAGGCATGGTGCGCGGCGCGGCGGGATGACGCACGTGCGGCAATACACCGCGCCGCAGCGAAGCGAATGACTGGGACTTCGGGCAGGCCGTTGGGCTGCCGGCGGCGTCGGTGAGCGTGCGCGACCGGCGGCGCGCGGATGCCGTCATGCCAGGTTCGGCGGCATCCGCGCGAATTGCGTACACTCGACATCTCGCTTCACCGTGCGCGGGCGCTTTTTTCGACGAAACTCCGACAGGTAACCAGATGATCGATTTACGCAGCGATACCGTAACGCGCCCGAGCGCGCCGATGCTGGCCGCAATGACGGCCGCCGAAGTGGGCGACGATGTATGGGGCGACGATCCCACTGTGCAGCGTTTGCAGGCCGCCGTTGCCGAGCGCGCGGGCAAGGAGGCGGGGCTCTTCTGCCCGAGCGGCACGCAGAGCAATCTCGTGGCGCTGATGACGCATTGCGGCCGCGGCGACGAATACATCGTCGGGCAGGCGGCGCATACGTATCGATACGAAGGCGGCGGCGCGGCGGTGCTCGGCAGCATTCAGCCGCAGCCGATCGAGAACGCGGCCGACGGCACCTTGCCGCTCGACAAGATCGCCGCCGCGATCAAGCCGCTCGACGATCATTTCGCGCGCACGCGCGTGCTCGCGCTCGAGAACACGATCGGCGGCAAGGTGTTGCCTGCCGGCTATGTCGAAGAAGCGGCCGCGCTCGCGCGCCGCCACGGACTCGCGACGCATCTGGACGGCGCGCGCGTATGCAACGCGGCAGTGGCGTCGGGGCGCTCGCTTGCCGAGCACTGCGCGCCGTTCGATACGGTCTCGATCTGCTTCTCAAAGGGGCTCGGCGCGCCGGTCGGCTCGGTGCTCGTCGGCAGCCGCGAGTTGATCGCGCAGGCGCGCCGCTGGCGCAAGATGCTGGGCGGCGGCATGCGGCAGGCGGGCCTGCTCGCCGCGGCCTGCCTGTATGCGCTCGAACACAATGTCGAGCGCCTTGCCGACGATCATGCGAACGCCGGGCATCTCGCGCAGGGGCTTGCGCGGATCGGCGAGATCAAGGTGCTGTCGCAGGCGACGAACATGGTGTTCGCGCAGCTTCCCGAAGCCGATTGCGCGCCGCTCGAAACGTGGCTGAAGGCGCGGGGGATACTCACGCAAATGCTCTATTCGACACGCTTCGTCACGCATCTCGACGTGTCGCGCGACGATATCGATACGGTCGTCGACGCAATCAGCGCTTACTTCGCGCGTTCGCGCGCGTGATGCCGGCGCCTCGCGCGGCCAGCGCGCCGGTGTTGCCGGGCGCGCGAGCCGTGCCGGCGGCAAGCGGCGGCGCGAGCAGGCGCCGTGCCGCGTCGACGACGCGCGCAGACAGCGATTCCATCGTGGGCGACTGCACGGCCCATGCGTGCCAATATAACGATACGTCCGTCACACGTCCCGGCGCGAGATCGACGAGACCCTGTTTCGCGAGCGGCCGCGAATCGAGCAGCAGCTCGGGCACCATCGCGTAGCCTAGGCCGTGCCGCACGGCGGCGAAGTGAGCGTGCGTGCCGGGCACGTAGTGGCACGCAAACGCGCCTTCGGGCAAGCCGAGCCGTTCCTTTAAAAACGAGAATTGCAGCGCGTCGCGCCGGCTGTGCGCGACGATTGGCGCTTGGCGCGCGCCCGTGCGCGTCAGGCCGTCGGGAAACCAGCGTGCGGCGAACCCGGTCGCGGCGAGCAGCCGGTAGCGCATCGAGCCGAGCGGCGTCGCCGTGCAGCCGCGCATCGGCTTGCTTTCGGTGGTCACGCAGCCGATCGCCATGCCGCTTTCGAGCAGCGCATAGGTGTGGTCCTGATCCTCGACGATCAGTTCGAACAGCATCCGCTCTCCGGCGAGCACTGACGTCAACGCGGGCAGAAACCACGATCCGAGGCTGTCCGAATTGAGCGCGATGGTCACTGCGATGGTCGAGCCGTGCTCTGCGGCGAGATCGGCTTGCAGATCCGCATGCAGCAGCGCGAGGCGGCGCAGATGCTGCAGCACGCGTTGACCGGTGGCCGTCGGCCGGCATGGGCGCGTGCGGAGCAAAAGCGGCGCGCCGATGCTCGTCTCCAGTGCCCGCACGCGCTGGGTGACCGCCGACGCCGTGACGTGCAGCCGCGCCGCCGCCTGCTCGAAACTGCCGGTGTCCGCGACGGCGAGCAGCGCTGCCGCCTGTTTGGGATCGATCGTCATGGGTTGCGGATGGAGTGGTTTAGGCCATGCGAAATTCTAAGAAAAATTTAGCATATTTAACTTCGGCTAAATATTGTAGCGAATACGGCATCGCTGCTCGACAATCCGTGCGCACGCCCGCGGCTGGATAATCTTGCCGGTTTTCAGTGCCGAGGCTGCATCGGCGGGTTGTACGGCGAGCTGTTCAACCCATTTTTCACTGCCGCATGGATACGAAAAAGAGAAGGATCACGACATGATCGACCGCAGGCCGAATGCGATGCCGAATGCAGCGCGCAATGCAGCGCTGCCGCGCGAGCCCGTGCGCCAGCCGCGCTTGCGGTGCATGCCGGCGCATCGCGCGGCCGACGCCGGCGCACGCGCACGCGCGGGTGCCGCCGCCGCCATCGCGAAGACAGCGCCCGGGATCGACGCGGCCGAACGCGCCTGCGTGATCGAATGGTTTCGTACCGTCGGCTGAGCGGCGGATCGAATGCATACGCTCTATCTGATTGCGATCGTCGCGGAGGCGATGTCGGGTGCGCTGATGGCGATGCAGCGCGGCATGGACCGCTTCGGTCTGGCCTTCGTCGGTGCGGTGACCGCGTTGGGCGGCGGTACGGTGCGCGACGTGCTGCTCGGCCGCTATCCGCTGACCTGGATCGCGCATCCGGAATACTTGCTGCTGACGCTGGCGGCGGCGACATTCGCGTCGATGACTGCGACGCACGTGGCGCGCTTGAAGTCGTGGTTCACCGCCGTCGACGCGCTTGGGCTCGCCGCGTTTTCGATCATCGGCTGCGATGTCGCGGCGAGCGTCATCCCCAGTCCGGTCGTGATCGTGCTGGCAGGCGCGATCACGGGCGTTTGCGGCGGGATGCTGCGCGATTTGCTGTGTAACGAAGTGCCGCTCGTGCTGCGCAAGGAGCTATATGCGAGCATCGCGCTGCTGACGGGCGCGCTGTATATCGGATTGCAGGCGCTTGACGCGCCGCACGGCATCGCAACCATTGCGGCGCTGCTGAGCGGATTCGCGTTGCGCATGCTGGCCGTGTGGCGAGGCTGGCGGATGAAGGCGTTTGGTCCGCTCGACGCAGGCTGATGGGGAGGCCTGCTCGGCACGTGCCGATCGGGCCTGCATATGGCTGCCGTGACGGAGGTGTTGATCCGGCGACGGCACAAGTGCGCTCATCGTTTTCATCGCCGACGTTTGCGGTGGAATGCTGGAGGTGTGCGCACGGCTCGGCGCGTATCGCGTCGATGCAAGCACGGCGCGCGTCGGGCATGGTGCGTGAGCATGGTTATCAGCGCAATCTGCCGCACGCATACGCGAGCTTGATGACGGACGTTGCGCCGTCCCCGCAGCGATCGGCCCGGCATGGATGCATCGTGACGCCCGAACCGCTCGGCGCGCGTTGCGCCGACGGAGGAATCATGAGCGGCAAGCGCCGCCCGGACATACCGTCGACGCGTTCATGCAGGCACGACGATCGGCGTCGCACCGTCTCCCGCATCGACGAGCTTCACACGAAACCCGTAACAACGCTCGAACAGATCGGCGCGCATCACCTCGGCGGGCGCGTCATCGGCGATGATCGCGCCGTTTGCGAGCAGCGCGAGCCGGTCTGCATGGCGAGCGGCGAGATTCGGATCATGCATGATCGTCAGGACGCCGATGTTCCATTCGCGGGCCAGATATCGCGACAGAGCGAGCACTTGGTGCTGATGTGCGAGATCGAGTGCGGCGGTGGGCTCATCCAGCAGCAGATAGCGCGCCGCGCTCGCGGATGCGCCGCTCGGCCAGAGTTGCGCGATGGCGCGCGCGAACTGCACCCGCGCCAACTCTCCGCCCGAAAGCGTCGTGACGTCGCGGGGGCCGAGCGCCGCCGCGCCGGCGAGTGCGAGCGCTTGCGACGCGATATCGTTGTCTTCCCGCGTGAGCGCGCCGGTGCGCCGCGCGTGAGGGTAGCGGCCGAGCCGCACGATTTCCAACACGCTGAACGGGAACGCAGGCAACGACGCTTGCGGCAGCACCGCGCGCAACCGCGCGAGACGCGGCGCGGGGATCTTGCCGAGCGGTTCGCCGTTGAGCGTCACCGCGCCGCGGAGCGTCGCGTTGCACGCCACGCCTGAGGCTTTCAAATCGCCCGCCAGTACTTCGAGCAGCGTGCTTTTGCCTGCGCCGTTGCGTCCGAGCAGGGCGGTGACGCGGCCGGGGACGATGCGAATCGACAGATCGCGGAGGATGGTGTTGTCACCACGGATAACGTGAAGATGATCGGCGGTCAGCATGATTCTATTCGCAGTGTCAAGCGCCAAGCGCGGCGCGCTGTTTCCACAGCAGCGCGAGGAAAAACGGTGCGCCGAGCAGCGCGGTGAGGATGCCCAGTGGAATCTCGGCCGGCGCGGCGAGCGTTCGTGCTGCCAGATCGGCGCAGAGCGCGACGAGCGCGCCGAGCAGCGCCGCGCCCGGCATCGCGATCCGCTGGTCGGGGCCGACCGCGAGCCGCACCCAATGCGGCGCGATCATCCCGATGAAACCGATCATGCCGGTACACGAGACGAGCGAGCCTATGCATAACGCGGTGCCGACGATTACGCGGCGCTTCACGCGCAACACCGGCACGCCGAGATGCTGCGCCTGCGTTTCGCCGAGCTGCAGTGCGTTCAGCGCGTGCCGCTCACGTGCGAGCAGCGCGCAGCCGACGAGCGCGAACGGTGTGATCGCGACGATCGTGCGCCATTGCGCGCCTCCCACGCTGCCGAGGCTCCAAAACGTCAACGAGCGCAACTGCGTGTCATTGGCGAAATAAGTCAGCAGTCCGATCGTCGAGCCGCAGAGCGCATTGATCGCGATGCCGGCAAGCAGCAGTAGCGGCAGCGCGAGCTGGCCGCGCGTTGCCGCGAACCGGTGGATGAGTGCCGCGACGCCGAGCGCGCCCGCGAACGCAGCAATCGGCAGATAGCCGGGCGCGACCGGCCCCGCGACGATGCCCGGCCCGAGCACGATCAACGCCGATGCCCCGAGCGCCGCGCCGCTCGATACGCCGATCAAGGCCGGATCGGCAAGCGGATTGCGAAACAGCGCTTGCGTGGCTGCCCCGGCCATGCCGAAACCGGCGCCGACCAGCGACGCGAGCGCGACACGCGGTGCGCGGATTTCCAGCAGCACCGCTCGCGCTTGTCGCAACATGGGGTCGCTCGACAGCAGCGTATCGGAGGCCGTAAGCGCGTCGAACAATTGTGCGGGCGTGAGCGGATAAGCGCCGATGCAGAGCGCGGCGATCGCGGCAAGCGCGAGTGCCAGCGCGAGCGCGGTGAGCGTGCGGAGGGCGCGTCGCCGGCGATGCGCGTTGGGGGCGGCGTTGGCGGGTGCGGATTCGATGAGCGGCACGGGACGTGCCGAATCGGCCGACGGGGAGCGGATGGCGGGTCTCATCTCAACGGGGTGCGGCGATGGCGCTGCGGTGGAAGATGATCAGCCAGCGCGATGTGCCGCGCGGCAGGGGGCGGTTGTTTTGTCATGCGTGATGCAAAACGGGCAGGCCGCGCGGGTTCGCTCGATGCGGCGAAGATGCGCGAATTGAATACGTAATGGGCTGAACGGGGCGGGCGCAGTGGCGCGCGGCGGCCGTGCCTGTGTGCGGCACGCAAGACGCGCCGAGCGGCGTGCATTAGACACGCCGGATTCACCAAACGCATCTTTCGCGATTGCGTCGAATCTATCGAATGCATTAAGCGTGCCGAACCCGGCGACCGGCGCGTCGTCGACAAAAATACAATGGAATCCGAAAGATCCATCGAATCCGGCATAGCCACGGCGATGTGAGCGCGCGCGTTCATACGAGGGCGGTGTTCAGCCGGCGCTGCAACTCGGCAACCGCTTGCGGCAGGCGCGGCCCGAAGCCGAGCAGAAACAATGCGTCGAGCGCAACGATGCGCCGTGCGCGCGCGGCCGGCGTCGCCGCGAAGCCGGGCGCGGCCCATAGCGCGTCGCTGCCGCCGAGCGCCTGCAACCCTTCGTCCGTGATCAGCACCACGTCCGGTGCAGCGCTGACCAGCGCCTCGGCGTTCAGCGGTTTGTAGTGATCGAAGCCGGCCATCGCGTTGCGTGCGCCTGCGTAGCGGATCATTGCATCGGCGGCGGTTTGCCGGCCGGCGACGAGCGCTTGATTGCCGGTGTGGTTGAGCACGAACAGCACGCGCGCGGGGGTGCGTTGCGTTGTGCGGGGCGGCGCGGCCTCGACGCGTGCGACGCTCGCCCGCCAATCGCGCTCGAAGCGTGCGAGCAGCGCATCGCCCGCTTGCGTGAGCGAAAGTGCCTGCGCGATGCCGCGAATCTTGCGGCGCACCGATTCGACATCGTGGGTGTCGTCGAACGTCTTGACCGTCACGCCGGCACGCCCGAGTTGCGCGAGCGCGTCGGGCGGTCCGGCCTGCGACGAGGCGAGTACGAGATCGGGCCGCAGCGACAGCAATCCTTCCGCCGATAACGCGCGCTGGTAGCCGACTTTCGGCAAGCGGCGTGCGGCATCCGGATACGTGCATGTCGTATCGGCGCCGACGAGTTCGTGATGCGCGTTGCGCGCGCCGTCCAATGCATAGATCGTCTCGGCGATCGAGCCGCCGATCGCGATGACGCGCTGAGGACGCAGGCTCGTTTGGGGCGGCGTGTGCGCAAGCGTGCGCGGATTGACGGCGGCCAGCGCCAGCACGCCTGCGCCAGTGAGGCACTTGCGGCGGCGCATATCGATGCGCGCGCCGCTCATCGCTTCGCTCCGGCTTCGCCGACATGCGCATCGACGCGTGCATCGGCGTTCGCGTCGAACGCCGTTTGCAGCGCGCCGACGAGTTCCCGCCAGCCCGTCAATTCCGGTTGCCCCGGTTTGCGTGCGCCGAACAGCATCGCGATCGATTCGCCGGCGGTGTCGAACAGTTCGAGCGACGTGACGGGGCCGTCGCTCGTCGGCTTGGTCACGACCCATGCCGACGCGATAAGATCGCCGCGCAAATGCAAGTTGAAACCCTCGTCGAGCACGTTGATCCACGGCCCGGTGCGACGGATGTTCCCGACGGGCCCGGTATGGATCTGGATCATCCCGCGATTGCCGACGAAAATCATGATCGGCAGCCGGCTCAGCGCCGCGCGCTCGAGCACGCGGCGCGTGGCATCGGGCGCGACGCGCCGCGCGCGTTGTGCGCCGGCAAGCCGCAACGCTTGCGTGCGCGTGACGCCGAAACGGCCGAGCATGCCATGGAATGCATGCGTATCGGTCATCGCATCCCACGCGGCGCGCAGGCCGGCAACGTCGATTGCTTCGTCGGGCCTCTCGGCGAGCGCGGCCGGTTCAGGTTCGACGGCGAGCAGCGTGTTTTGCGCCGGTGTGCGCCAGCGCGACACGAACGCATCGAATGCGGCGTGATCACTGTGCTTGCGCAGATAAACCTTATGTACCGCATGGCCGTGCGTATCGAAGAATTGCAGGCTTTTCATCGTCCCGTGCGCGGCCGGCTCGTGAACGGCAAAGCCCGATGCCCAGTGTCGATAGAAAATCCGCAGATCGATCGCGCCGAGTGCGAAGCCCACCGGGCCGTCGTGGCTCATCTGCTCGAATGCGCCGTCTTTCTCGTGGATGGCGGCCGCATTGCGCGTCAGCGCCATGATGCCGCGCAGCCGCGGCATTTCCTCGAACAGCTCGATGAAACTCGGCTCGAGCCGCACGACGCGTTCGCCCGCGAACGCCGCGAGCGCTTCGCCCTCGCTGACGCCGAGCAATTGCGCGGCGTCGCGGTTGCGCAGCTTGCGGGTTTCCTTCAGGCGCAGGAACGCGTCGCGCAGTTCGTCGGGCGCGAGCGTGCGGCCGGCCGCGGGCGCGGCAGCGGATGCGGCAATGTTCATCATGTCGGTATTCCTCGAAGGCCGGATGGCGGAAGGGTGGGCGAAGCGCATCAAAAATCCACTTTCATGCTGACCGCTACGCTGCGGCCCGGCGCGGTATAGGCGTCGAGCACTTTCGAATCGGCGGCGATGCCGCGCACGTCCGACCAGTTCCAGTATTTGCGGTCGAACAGGTTATGGATGCCCAGATAGGCGCTGACATGCTTGTTGAAGCGATAGCCGCCGCGCAGATCGACAACGAACGACGACGGCGGCGTGAAGCAGGTTTTTTGCGCGCAGGTATCCGGCGGCACGTCGCGATGGCGTTTGCCTGCCTGCAGTAGCAGATCGGCCTGCGCGAACCAACGCTCGCTGGGCTCGTAGCGCACGCCGAACACCGCGGAGAACGGATTGATCGTGTCGAGCGGCTGGCCTGCCGCGCCATTGTCCTGCGTCGAGCCTTTCGTGAAGGCCATCGCCGTTTTCAGCGTGAAGCCGTTCGGCATCACCCATTGCGCGCGTCCTTCGAAGCCGTGAATCCGCGCATTCGCGAAATTCACATACTGGAACACGAGCGGATCGCTTGGGCGGCCGGTGCCGCCGATCGTGCGCTGCGCGATGAAGTTGCGATAACGGCCCGCGAATGCCGCGACGCTATAGTGCAGCGGTCCATGACCCGTGCCGAGTGTGCCGCGCAGACCCGCCTCGATCGTGTCGCTGGTTTCCGGCTTCAGATTAGGATTGCCGATCGACGTGTAGCCGTAGATCGGATTCGAGAAGCTGTTGTTGACCTGATCGGGCGTCGGGGTGCGGAAGCCGTGCGCGTATTGCGCGTATGGAGTCAACGCGGGCGATACCTGATACAGCACCGCCAAGCGTGGCGACAGCGCGTGATCGCTCGTGTTGACCGCCTGCCCGGGATAGAGCGAATCGCGCGCGGCCGGGCTCAGGCGATAGGCATCCAAGCGCAGCCCCGGCGTGACGAGCAGCCGGGCGTGGCTGATTTGGTCCTGAACGAACGCGCCGACGAGCGTGTAGCCGGTGTCGGGAAACGCTTTGTTCGGGAACGACTCGCCGGGGCTCGCGACGGTGCCGTCGCGCAGGCTCTTGATCCGATCGACGCTGCCGTCCACGCCGTACAGCAGCTTATGCGCGAGCGGCCCGGTCGTGAATGCGCTCTCGGCGAATGCCGAGCCGCCGAGCGCGCGCTCGCTATAGCGGTTCGCGCGCGAGCGCGAGCGGAAGTTCGCGCCGCGCGTTTCGAACGAGTACTGATCCTGCGTGGCTTCCTGATAATAGAGCTGCACGTGCGCGGTCTGGAACCAGCGGGCGGCATCGTCGTGGAAGTCGTAATCGATGCTGAAGCGGTTGCGTTCGAGCTTGTCGTTCGCGGTGAGGCCGAGCGTTGCAGGCGGATTGATCGCCGATAGCACGTTCGTGTCGATGCGGCGCCGCACTGTTTCGGCGGTGAGCTTGAACGTATCGCGAGAGGTGGGCGTCAACGTCAGCTTGCCGAGCAGTGATTCTGTGTAGACATCCTGAGGATTCGCACTCGTGCGCGCGGCGCTTGCCGAATTGTCGTGGCCGTGCGTGTCGAGTTCGTGTCCGCGACGGCCGGATGCGATCAACATCGCCTGTATGCGGTCGTTGCCCGCGGCGGCCGAAACCGTCGCGCCGAAACTGCGATCGACCGAGTCATAGCCGGGGCGCAGCGAGAAGTAAGTTTTCTTTCGGTAGACCGATAGCAGGTCGGACGGGTCTTTCGTGATGAAGTTGACGGCTCCTGTCAGGCCGTCGCTGCCGTACAGCGCCGACGCGGGGCCGCGTAGAATCTCGATGCGCTTGAGCGTGTCGAGATCCGCGTAGTCGCCGCGGCCCGCTTCGAGCGGGCCGAACGAAAACGCGCTCGGCAGGCGAATGCCGTCCTCCATCAGCAGTACGCGATTGCCTTCGAGGCCGCGGATGTTGATGCTCGAATCACCGCCGCGGCCGCCCGCCGATGCCGCGCCCGCCGGGCGATACGGCGGGCGGCGCACGGTGACGCCGGGTTCGTAGCGCAGCGCGTCCTTGATGGACGCCGCTTGTTGCTCTTCGAGATCGGTGTCGGTCAGCGTCGATACGCTCGCCGCGATGCGGCTCGCGGCGGATGCGGTGCGCGTGGCGGTGACGGTAATCGGATCGAGCGTGCGCCCATCGCCGTGCGCGGCGAGTGCGCCGGGTTCGGATGCGCCGGAAATGGGTTTGGCGCGCGCCGGATGCGTTGTCGCGGCCGCGCGGGGTGCGGCGGCATCGCGTGCGGCAGGTTGCGGCGTGGCGTTCGCGGCAAGCGGCGCGGAAGCGGTGCGCGGCACGAAGGTGGATGCGGCGTCGGCGGCGGACGCGGCTACCGCGCAGAGGCCGAAAGCGCCGGTCAGTGCGGCGCGAAGCGGCCGGCACGCCAACAAAGGTTGATGCACGGTTTGGTCTCCCAGTGTCGAATGAGCCCGAAGGCTGGCTGGGTGACGCATGCACCTGGCTGGCCGCCTGCGCGATCAGGCCGCAGGCGGGGTGAAAGGAAAAATCCGTCAGTTAGAATGCAAAGTGTAATTGAGAATTATTATCATTTCAACCAAAAAGGCGAAATCATGGAGCCCGCAAGGCTGTCTGCTGGACAGGCGGCAGATCGCTCTGGGCCTTCGGTCGGCGCGCATCCCCAATGCTGACCGGGCCACGGACGCGCATCGCGGTGGCTGGCCGGACGGCCGCGCCCCTCACGATGCATAGGACAACGGACGATAGTCATGTTGCCTTTTTCGTCGCCCGCGCCAACACGCACCGACGGATGGAAAACGAAGGAGATTTCTAGGCTATGCCGGCGGATGCGACGCGATTGCAAGCACTAACGAAATGCCAGCGCATATCTCGGCGATTGAGCGCTAATTCAGCAATGCATGATTATTAGGAAATTGTCGGTCCGCATCGCACATTATTTTTTTCGAAATGACGTGCAATCAGTATTCGTCCAATGAATTTGGGGGTGGCCGTGCCCGGTTGAAGCGTTTTCGGCGCGTTGATTTGACTTTTGAATACCCCATACTGTGCGGCGCTGTTTTGACGCAACGCATTCCAGATACATGAGGCCGAGCCAGCGTAAACCAGCGCTTTCATCGTGCCGGTGCGCTGCCGGCACGACGTCACTGCCACGATATCGAGCCCGGTATGCGGCCCGTCGAATCGGTTGACGGATGTTGAATCGTCTGCAATACCGTGTTGCACGTGTTGCCGACCAAAATGACGAGAGTTGCCGCTATATTGTGTTTCAATTTGGCGGCGCAACAATTTCAATAATTCGATATACGAGGAAATCATGGTTCCCAAAGCCGGAACGATCGACGATCCACTATCGACCGCTTACCGGAAGATCAATCTGCGCGTGCTCGCGTTTCTGGCGACGTGCTATTGCATTGCGTATATCGATCGCGTCAACATCGGTTTCGCGAAGCTGCAGATGCAGCACGACATCGGCTTCAGCGAAGCGGCGTATGGCCTTGGCGCGGGCATCTTCTTTCTCGGCTACATGTTGTTCGAAGTGCCGAGCAATATGTTGCTCGTCAGGGTCGGCGCGCGCCGGACATTGAGCCGGATCATGGTGCTGTGGGCAGCGGCGTCGATCGCGACCGGCTTCGTCGCCGACATCACGACGTTCTACCTGCTGCGCTTCCTGCTCGGCGTATTCGAAGCGGGCTTCGCGCCGGGCATGATCTACTTTCTGACCCGCTGGTATCCGCCGCAAAGAATGGGGCGTGCGATGGCGCTGCTGCTGTGCGCCGGGCCGATCGGCTCGATCGTCGGCGGGCCCATGTCCGGCTGGATCATCGCGAATCTTTCCGGTGTGGCCGGGCTTGCGGGCTGGCAATGGATGTTTATTCTCGAAGGCATGCCCGCACTGTTGCTCGGCGTCGTCACGTTCGTGGTTCTTTGCGAATCGCCGGCGCAGGCGCGGTGGTTGACGCACGCGGAGCAGACCGCCGTGTCGGAAGACATCGAACGGCATCGGCCGCGGCGCGATAGCGCCGGGTGGCGTCACGTGCTGCCGCGCGTGCTTGGCGATCGCCAGATCTATCGGTTGGCCGCGGTCTACTTTGGCTTGATCAGCGGTTTGTATGCGGTGAGTTTCTGGCTGCCGACCCTTCTCAAAGCAGCGGGCCTGCGCGGCTACGTCGAGATTGGCCTTTATTGTGCGATTCCGTATCTCGTCACCGTCGCGGTGATGTTTGTCGTCGGTCGGCACTCGGACCGCCTCGGCGAGCGACGCACGCACGCGGCGCTGATGGCGGCCGTTGGCGCGCTCGCACTGGCCGTGGCCGCGCACTGCTTCGACCGCTTCGCGATCGCGTTGACGGCGATCACGATCGCGACCGCGGCGATGTATGCGTCGTATACGGTTTTCTGGGCCATCCCGACCGATTATCTCGATGCGTCGCACGCGGCCGTCGGTATCGCATTCATCAACACGCTGGGCTTGTTCGGCGGCTTCGTCAGCCCGACGCTGATCGGCTGGATCAAGTCGGCGAGCGGCAGCGGCGAAGCGGGTTTTCTCGCGATTGCCGCGTTGTTGCTACTCAGTGCGATTCTGTTGATCGCGCGTCCTTTGCCTCGTATCGATGCGGTGAGTCCATGAAAATCTTCGTTGCCGGGTTTGGCCATGAAACCAACACATTCGTCTCATCGCGCGCGCGATATGACGATTTCGACGGTGGCGCGTATGGGCCGATTTTCGTCGGCGACGCGATTTTTTCGCTGCGCACGCAAAACCTGCCGATCGCGGGGTTCATCGACGTGATCGGCAGGACATCGAATCAAGTGGTGCCGGGCATCTGGGCGCACGCGACGCCGTCCGGATTCGTGACCGACGACGCATATGAACGCATCGCGAACGAGCTCGTCGAGCGTGCGCGGCACGCTCGAGCCGATGCGATCTATCTCGACTTGCACGGCGCGATGGTCACCGAACGGTTCGACGACGGCGAAGGCGAATTGCTCAAACGTTTGCGCGCGGTCGTGGGCCCCCGCGTGATCATCGTCGCATCGCTCGATCTGCATGCGAACGTAACCGAGCAGATGTTCCATCATGCTGACGCGCTCGTGCCGTTCCGGACCTATCCGCATGTCGACATGGCCGAAACCGGCGCGCGCGCGGCGCGCGTGCTGCTGCGGATCGGCTCCGGCGGGCGGCGCGAGCATCGCGTGTTCCGCCGGATGCCGTTCCTGATTCCGATCGAGGCGATGGCGACGTCGCAGGCGCCCGCGTCGCATCTGTATGCGCTCGTTGCGCGCTTGGAGCGCGAATACGAAGTCGATCTGTCGGTTACGCTCGGCTTTCCGTCCGCCGATATTTGCGAGTGCGGCCCGGCGATCTGGGGCGACGGGGTGAACCGCGCGGAGCTGGATGACGCGATTGCGCGGCTCGAGCAGGTGTTTTGCGCCGATGAGGAGAATTGGCAAGCGGCTTATCTGTCGGCTGACGAAGCGGTGCTGCGCGCCAAGGAGATTGCACGCTCGGCGGCCGGCCCGGTCGTCATCGCCGATACGCACGACAACCCCGGCGCGGGCGCGGGCTCGGATACCACGGAAATACTCGAGGCGCTGCTGCGCCATCGCGTGCCGCGCGCCGCATTTGGCCTGCTTTACGATCCCGCGGCTGCGGCCGCGGCGCATGCGGCGGGCGTGGGCGCGAGCGTCGATCTGACGCTCGCCGCGCACACGGCCCGGCCGCTGCCCGTGCGGTGTTTCGTCGAAGCGCTGGCGGACGGCCGCTGCAAGCTCGAAGGTCCGATGATGCGCGGCACGGAGTTGCGCCTTGGGCTATGCGCGTGCCTTCGCGTCGAAGACGTGCGCGTGGTCGTGACTAGCATGAAGACGCAGTTGCTGGATCGCAACTTGTATCGGATGGTCGGAATCGAGCCTGAGCGGATGGCGGTTCTCGTCAACAAGAGTTCAGTGCATTTTCGTGCGGCATTCGAGCCAATTGCGGAGGAAATTCTGATCGCGCGCACGCAGGCCGGGATCGTGACCGATCCGGCTCGCCTGTCGTGGAAGAAGCTGGACCCGGCGATGCGGTTATCGCCCGGGGGCAACGCGGGACGCGCGCCTGGAGTTTGAATGGGCGGCAGGCGGTGCATGGCGGCGTTCGTTTGGCCTCTTTAACGCAACTAACGGTCTACCCCTGCCGCTCACTGCCAGGCGCGGCGAAGCCGCGCGGTCATTTACTGCGAGCGTTCATTCGGACAGCGGCAGAAAGGCGCATTATTCACACCATTCGTGCTATCTGCGCTATGACAACGATTCGAGCCGGATGAGCAGCCTGCGAACGTGGGCGAGATACGCATGATGCGCGTCATGTTCGGCGGGCACGTCGAGATGCGACGTTTCGGCAAGCTCGATTTGACGAATAAACTCGTCGCCGAGCTCGCGTTTGGTTTCCGGCGCAAGGGTGCGAATCAGCGACACGAGCAGCAATTCCTGTGCGTGAAGCATGCCGGACAGGGTGTGGGTGTTCATGCTGGCCTCCGTTGAGGAAACGAGTGGCGTGGTGGGACGGTATGCCTGTTGTTGATCGTAATGCATTGCGGCGGACGCCTGGAGCAGCACATGGGCCGGCGCGTCAGGGCAGCGCTGCTGCTCGGACAACAGTTGGCACAACCTATCGGTCTTCAGGCCCCTGCTACGTCCCAGATCGATTTCATCACGATGCCACGCCCTTCGAGCGCCCATTCGCGCGCAACTGCGCCGCCGTCGGTCGCGTGTGCGCGATGTGCTGGCACGCGAACATTCACCGTTTTACCGTCCCGCCAGAAGTGCCGTCCGCTTGATGGCTTAGCCGACATCAACAGGAAGATGAAGTCTAGGTCGGCAAGCGCGTCTGTCTGCGTCGGCTTATCGTGTGCGGCGATGTATGACGGCGAGGCGCACGTCACGCGGTAATTGTCCGCCATCTGCTTTGTAACCGTTGAACTGTCCGGCGGCACGCCAAAGTGGATTGCAAGATCGATGCGGTCATTCGGAAGATGGGAGAGATTGTCGACGACTAGGGACGGACGCGTGCGCCGGCCGATCGCACGACACGGAGGCCGCGGCAAATCTGAGCAAGTGGCTGAGGTCATGATGCCACCAAGAATTCGATGCGAACCGATTATAGAAGCGGCTATCCGCGTATCGTTTGGGTACGGTATGGCATTTGGGACGCGATCCACGGACAATATTTCACATTTTGAGCCGTTACCCGTTACGTTTGGTATCGCGAAATCGATTGACCCCGGCTGGTGATTCGCGTACCGTGTATAGCTGAAGTATTCAGGAAGTTCGATTGGTGCTCATCTCTTGTCCGCCATTTGCGCGGAGTCCGTTGTCCTCTTGTTCCCTCTTGATGCTTCCCCGTCGCTTGCGCAACGGGAACAGTCAACTTATTTTTTTGAGGGATTCAACATGGATACCGGTATCGTAAAGTGGTTCAACGAAAGCAAAGGCTTTGGCTTCATCACCCCGGACGCAGGTGGCGCAGATCTGTTTGCGCATTTTTCGGAAATCTCGGGTGACGGGTTCAAAACCTTGGCTGAAAATCAAAAAGTCAGCTTCGAGACGAAGCGCGGCCCTAAGGGGCTTCAGGCATCGAATATCAAGCCGTTGTAATTTTTTGGGCGTCCACTGTGTTGGATAGTGGACGCTTCCCACTGCATTGGCATAGTCTCGGCCCTTCGGGCCTTGTCCATTGATCCAGACAGATCAAATTCTCTGTGGGAGACACCGTTCTACACTGGACCTTATTTCACCAATAACAACAATGAAAATTTCTACTCCTATCCAATATCGCGGATACACGGTATCCCCGTCAGCTCACTGCCTGCCGGATGGTTGTTTCTCGTCAAATGTGACACTTGCCCGCTCCGATGTTCGGTCCGGGCTCATGTGCTACGAGTTTTATTCGCTTGGGTATTTCGTCAATGAGGACGACGCGCGCGGTTATTCCGATCAATGGGCGCGAGACTGGATCGATACGCGAGGTTGACGGTACGTCGCCGGTCTTGAAAGCACGGCCGCTCTTCAGTTTCCGGTTTGCCCGGTTTTTCAACCGAAGCGTGCATCGAGCGTAAGCGTGTCCCCAGCACCGTCTCGACGATGTGAAAGGAAGTTGCCAGAGTAGTCCCCACCAAAGTAGTGGGGACCAAAGTGGCAACAGATACGCCGAAGAGAACTTCACGCAAAGGCATCCCGAATCACCCGATCGAATTTCGACGGCATCTGGCCAAGCTGGCCTGCGAGCCGGACGTATCGGTGGCGCGTCTGGCGATGGGTAAGCGTGGAGCCGATACCGTGTTGACGGCGTGAGTTACCGGTTTCCCCAACGATTGGAAGCCATGCGTAGCAGCGTGGCATTGGCAGCACGCAGATCGAACAGTTCGGCATCGAAGCCGGGGCCGACCCAGTTTCGGTAATGGTCAGCTTCTTCGCTATTCGGATCGTTGCATAGCGCGTTCAGGAACGCTTCGTAGCCATGCGGGCCGCCCACATCCTCTGGCGGGCACGCGCGAGCACCATCAATGACCTGGGCCCCGCCCCACGGTTCGCTCTCAATGGTTTCCACTTTCTCAACGACGATGGCGTGATCCCAGCTGTCTCCGAAGTCGTACCGGTAGAGGAAGCGCGAGCCAGGTTTCAGGACCTTCTGCAGTCGAACCTTCCGGTCATCGGCGCTCGTGCCCG
>NZ_FXAN01000032.1 GCF_900176645.1 Burkholderia singularis | reverse complement strand
CTGGATACGCGGCGCTCGCCGTCACGCCCGAGCGCACTCCGGGCGCGGAGATTGCTCGTTCGCGCTCGCGCGCTTCTTCCTGCTGTCTGATTTGCTGGTCGTTGCCCGGAATGATCAGGCGCGATGCTTCTTGCGCAGATACACTGGTCGCGATAAGCAGCAGTGCTGCCGCAGCAGAATTCCCCCGGCGAATAGTTTTCATGTTTTTTTTAGAAGCGTGGTTGAGGACCGCGAAATGGAGCCAGTCAGAACAGGACGCTGGCCGTAACCGCACATTGCTTATACAACGGGTTGAGTTATTGCCCCATTTATCGGAGCCAGAACGGCTCACCTTCAAGACCGTCATACTTGGCAAGTGGTTTGTTTTTGTCCCGCGCAAAGCCAGGAAGGTCAGAAATCACTACGCGAACAGGTTGGTAAATATTGAAGACCTCAAAAAACGAAATCGCGGATTTACACGCATCAAAGAAATTTTCAAAAAAATTCTCTAAATACATCCGCCAATGTCGGTTGTTCTGGATTCAGCCAACTCTTTTCCGAGTTCGCGAGCATGGCTGGGTCCCACTCAACAAACGATGCCGCATGTTTTTGAGCGAAGATTTCTCGAGCCTTCGCCATTAGCATCAATGCAGGCTCTAACTCATCTCTGCGAAGGTAGCGTCGATACAGGCGATCCGTGAGCAGACTCCAGTCTTGTTCTGGATGATCCTGCTCGACATATCGCACGAGGCAACTGAAGAACAGCACCACGTCAGGCACTGGGCCGAGTTCATAAATGGTGTGGCCACCATGAAAACCTATCACTCCCATTTCATTTATCTATTTCCGAAATAGTCGTCCAAATAAACCCCGCTTTGGCGGCGAAGATAATTTACCAACCGACGAATCATCGAGTGAGTACTCTACATTCATGCTTGCCTGATCTCCGTGAACAAGGTCCCATGGATAGTGCTTTAGACCGACGCACAGACTATCTTCAAGATTGAATGCCTTGACGGCGGCTGCCGCTTCAATACACCAGAATCCGAAGTACGCACCGCCCTCAATGAACTCATCGAAATCGTACCAGTATGGCCGATCGTATATTGCCGGTACGCCACCTTTTTTGGACGGACGGTCGAGTTCGCGATACCAGTTTTCCACAAATAACCGCAGTTTCTCGGCCTGATCGTCAGGTGGTGCATCGATGGCATCAAGCAAGCGCTTGTACGGCTTTGGATGTCGTAGCTCCGTGCCAATTTTACGATCAAGATCGCGACTAGCAATGACACGATCGAGCAGAATATCTTCGCCTTCGTTACCAATCAGCCTGATCAAACGTTGCCATTGATCGTCTGGTATTTCTAGCGTCAATGCGAATCCTACAAGCCAAAAACTTATGATATAAAAGTCGAAGTTTAAAACCCAGCTTCGCCGCACCTCTTTTTGCTCGGAAGTGAATATATTCTCGCCCAACATAATTGACATTTCCCACGCATCCAGAAGCCCGGGGAAATATGATGACAATTCGCCAACGGAATCCCCGCGCGAATAACGTCGAAACATCAACTCCCAGTGATTCACGGCCAATTCGAATAGATACTGCGGTCGATATTTCGGATCGCCAGGGGGTTCCTTGCACCGCTCAAGCATTTGCTTAATTCTGTCATGAGAATAATCAATCCACTTACTCCAGTCTGAAGTGGAAATCAGAGAATCTCTATTCATCGCAACGATCCAAAAACATTTGAATTAGGTTGAACGACAATTTTACCATTCTTATCAAGGATTCCTACCGTTACATTTCCATATGGATCTGTATGAACAAGCCACTTTTCGACTCGGCCTGAATCAAGAGCATCTTGGATACTTGCGGCCGCATTCAAGTCGCCATTAACAGCTTGTCTTATGCGACTGGAGCCAGTGTTAACCCCGTTCAGCCAATCGTCGCTCATTTGCAGGCCGTCGGCGGTCTTACCAAGCTTTGACGTGCCGAACTTGTACTCGACGATTACGTAATCAACACCAGGTTTGCTAACCTTGTACAAATCATCTATGCCTTGTTCACCAACAGCCGGAAGCCGCCCAATCCGTTCCGCATCGGGCGCGATCTGCTTCATCGTCGCACCGCCCAACACTTCGCCAACAACACCCTTCTGCGCGCTCGTCAATGAGTTGAAATTCATCAGGGGCTGACCGTTCGGACCAAACAAGCTCTTGAGATTCGTCAGCGTCCCGAATTCCCCCGATTTGTCCGCCAACTTTGCAAGCGTTTGCGCCGTCAGATCGATACCTGCCCTACCGAGCGTGATTGCGGCCTTGCCCGCCCCGTACACGCCAGTTGCAATACCACCAATTTGATAAACGAGACCGCCGATATTTCGCCCCAGCAGTTCCGCATTTGTATCGCCGCCAACCGCCAAGGCAGTCTTTATCTCAGAAATCTGAGTGTTCAGGGATGCATACAACTGATCGCCGAGCTGCGCGCGCATTTCCGGCCGAGAAATCAACGCACTCAACGCGTTGATACCATCGACCGGATGCATCATGAACTGGGCAAGTCCAACGACATCGTTGCCTAATCCTTGGCTGACACCCATGATAAAGCCGTTGGCGGTCAAGATGTCCTGCTTTCCGCTAACCGCAGTCCATTTCCCGGCCGTCTGCAACTGGCAGACAACGTTACCCTTACACGCGTCCCATTCCTTCTGCGCCTGCACCTTCTGTTCAGTCGCCAACCAATTGTTCTGCGCCGCCGCCGTCGCGCCATTCGTCGCCGCTGCCGCACCGGATGCACCGCCCACGCCCGTTTCCGTCGCCACACCCGCCACGATCGACGCAATCAGGTTCTGCTTCGCTTCCTTCTCCTGCTCGGTCATGTTCGGGTCCGGTGACGCAAACAGATTCGTCAGCAGACTCGACGCCGCCGCCCCCATCGCCCCCGCACCGCAATTCTGACCGCTCGCCGACGCCCCGGCGCATGCAACGATCGCGTGCATCGCCGCGTGCAACGGACTGCCTTCAGTAATCGTGCCATTCTCGACCAGCTTGCCGATATACGACGCGCCTTGCTGTTGCAGATAATTCACCACCCCAGCCTGCGCGAACTGCCCCGCGCCGCCCGTCACGTTGCCGGCCGCCGCAGCCGTCAACGCCGACAACACCTGACGATACGATCCGCCCGGCCCCCATTCGGCCGTCAGTTGATCCGCTTGTTGCTGCGCTTGCAAGCGTTGCTCAGTCGTCAGGTTCGGGTTCTTTGCCGCCTGCTGCCTCGTATTAGCTTCCTTGAGGCGGTTGGGTTTATCTTTTAATGCGCCTTGGTTTTCGTTGTCTGCCAATGCTTGCGAGCCTCATTCAGGCTACTTCGATTGGCACCTCCTGCAAATGTGGGATCACCCGATTGCACTGGATCATCTTCCCAGCCACACACAGGGCAGATTTCATAATCGCCTCGGACACCAATTGTCGGGCTCTCGCAGCATGGGCAGGGTAAGCGACTTTCTTTCTCTTGCATCATTGTTTATTCCAATAGTCCATTCCAGCCGCCGGTTTGAACATCGTCTTTGGCGCGCCATCTTTGGTTTTTGACGCAAACGTGTTCGTCACCGGATCGTAATACAACGTATCGCCATTCGGTCGCGTCTTCGTCAGCGTCCCCTCGGGAGGATTGTTCACGAAATTTTGGGCGGCCTGAACATACTGCACCGAGTTCTGATACTCCGGGAACTCGCCACCGTGCTTGGTTGAATGGCCGTAGGCATTTTCAACGGGTGTCTTATCTTTTGTTGAAGACCAAAACGTGCTGTTCCCGCCGTCTCCACCCACCATCGTAAAGACGTAATCCACCAGATTCTTGACCTGATCCGGAATGATCGCAGTAATCCAGTCGCCAATCTTCCCAGCATCCGGAAGCGGCGTCACCAGCGGTCCCGCCTTCATGCCCGTAGCGAGTTCGGTGGCCGGGTCCGCAATGATGCCATCGTCTTTACCCCGGCTCTGGCCCGTATAGCCTGGCAACTTGAACCCGGCCAACCACGGCGGTGGCGATGCCATCGGTACCGCAAGCTGATTATTTTCCGCCTCGATCTGTCCTGCCCCGGTCACGGTAGCCGCGTTCGCCCCTGACATCGATGCTACGCCTGCAACCAGGCTCGTCACCAGATTCTCGCGGGCCTGCTTATCCTCCGCCGACATGCCGCCTGTCGGACCCAGCAGGCTACCCAACACCGAACTCACCGCCGCGCCCATCGCGCCCGCGCCGCAGCTCTGACCGCTCGCGCCAGCACCCGCACAACCCATGATCGCGTGCAGCGCAGCACGCGACGTATCGCTGCCAAGACTATCCGCAATCTGCTTGACCTGGTTCGTGCCAAGTTCCTGCAGATACGCCACCGTCGCGCTCTGCGCAAACTGCCCCATGCCACCTGTCACGTTGCCTCCGGCCGCCACGCTCAGCGCCGTCAGCACCTGACGATAGCTGCCGCCCGGACCCCATTCGGCATTGAGCTGATTCGCCTGCTGTTGCGCCGCCGACCGCTGCTCAGGCGTTAGGCTCGGGTCGTTCACCATCTTTGCTGCCGCATCCGCTTCCTTCGCTCGGTTGTCGACAAACGTCCCGACCTGATTGATGAACTGGCTCGTAATCCCGAACCCAGCCTGAATCTTGTCCTTATCAAAGATCGGCGCGAGCGCACCGCCCGTATTCGACGCATCCCGATTGATATTCGCAACCGTTTCGGCCGCCGTCTGCCCCGTCACCTGCTGTTGCTTCGCGCCATCGGTAATCGTGATCGCACCGCCGCTCACGCCGCTCTGCGTCGTCGAACTCGCGTCGCCCGACGCGCTCATCACCACCGGCGGCGCGACCGATATTGGATGGGAAGCACCACAGCGTTGCTCGCACCGCTGGTCAACACCATGCGCCGCTACGCGCTGGCCGGAGGCAAGGTTCATGCTGACGACACGCCGTTGCCAGTGCTGGCGCCCGGCAACGGTCGCACAAAGACAGGACGTCTGTGGGTCCACGTGCGTGATGACCGGCCGAGTGCCTCCGATGAGCCGGCGGCGGTCTGGTTCGCCTACACGCCCGATCGACGGGGCGAGCATCCCCAGCAGCATCTTGCAGACTTCGCCGGCGTGCTGCAGGCCGATGCGTTTGCCGGCTATGCCGAGCTGTATCGCGCCGGCACCATCCAGGAAGCTGCTTGCACGGCCCACGCTCGCCGAAAGATCCATGATCTACATGCCGTCCGCCCCAATGCGGTAGCGAAGGAAGCGCTGCACCGGCTCGGCGCGCTCTACAAGACGGCACGGCACGCCTGAATGGCCTCGATCCCGAGGCATATCTCGCCTACGTGCTCGAGCGTATTGCTGACCATCCGATCAACCGCATCGACAAACTGCTGCCGTGGAACGTGGCTCTGTCGCTGCCGTCTACTGCTCACGTCGTGCCCATCCGATAGCATCGCGACTCCCCGTCGTCGATGACCTACGCTACGGTGCTGATCGAGTGCTTACGATCCACCCCGCTTGCTGGGTTTGGACCATGCCGGCCGAATTGTTCACGATGGCCACGGCCTTTTGCACGTCGAACTTGGTGTAGGTGTTCACCGACACGCCCGCGTCCGATGGCCGGGCGATATTGACTTGCGGCAGGCCGTTCGGCGTTTGGATCACCTGCGTCGCACCGCCCGGCGTCGGCACGATCTGCGCGTGTGTGGCGATCGGCACCGCCGCGGCCGATGCGGCGGCGGCCGCCGCCAGCCACACGCTGCCCGCCGCGCCACCACGACGGCGACGCACGCCGCTCTCGCCCGATGCGGATTTGCCCTCGGCGGTGGCCGTCTCTTCGACCGCCACCACCATCCCCCGGAGCCTGGAATACACCAGGCGATAAGTCTTCTATTCATTGGCTCTCGCGCAACCCCGCGCGCTCGGTTTGTTATGCGCCAGAACTTACCAAATCTCGAAAAAATCAAATGTCAGGAATTGATAAGCCATCTGACGGCTTTTTGTTGCCTATGCCGAAGGGCTTGCCAGGCATGCGAGCGCGTTGAGAGTCTGTGCGAAGATGTTGCCCTGACACGATATTCGCCATTGCCATATGGGATATTTGAACCTGCTATATTTAACAGGTCCTGCGTCACTGGCTCATCACCACGCCAACCGCCCGGCATGCTCGTGCCGCAAAAAGCCGTGGCGAATCGCCCCGCCACCTTTTCGCACACCATGACCATTATCCGAATCCGAAGGAGAAAAACGCGCGTGGCAGCCACCGAGAATATCGAAGACAACGTGATGTGTATTGCGTCGTCACGCTTCGGATGGACTACCAAGCACACGCATATTCATCCGTTTCAGCATTTTTTCTTTGAAAAATTTGCTTGAGCAAGTTAGTACAGAGGTCGCTCTATCATGCGCGGCGAATCTATGAATGCGTATAAGTGATTCGCCGCACGCACCATTCAATTCCATCAACGAATATTCTCCGTCACCGCCCATATCCGAGCCGCTCTCGACAAGCTCGAACCAAACCGATGGCGTTTTGTCATCGAATCGCAAGCCGCGCGCCCAATGTTTATTTGATGTTGCACCGCGCCCGCATATAAAGTCAGCACAGCGACATCCAACATCCGAGGCCCGGCGACGCTGCCGGGAAGCCCCCATCCCGAACGCTGCGTACTTGGCGAGCGCATTCCGACTGGAGTTCCCGTGGCCAATCAACTCAAGAAAATCGACCACATCGTCTATCTGATGCTGGAGAACCGATCGTTCGATCACATGCTTGGCTTCCTGTATACCGACAGCGGCAACCAATCGCCCACCGGCCAGCCTTTCGACGGCCTGACGGGCAACGAATCGAATCCCGATGATCTCGGCCATCCGGTGAGCGTCTATCGAATCCAGGCAACCGATCCTCATCCGTATTTGATGCCCGGCGCGGACCCCGGCGAAGGCTTCCAGAACACCAACTATCAGATCTTTTCCCACGACGATCCGGCGCCGGGCGATACACCGACCAATCAAGGCTTCGTCGTCAACTTCAAATCGGCGATCGCCTCCGACCAAGCCAAGCACTACAAGGATTCGCTGCCCGGCACGACGCCGTCGCAGATCATGGGGATGTATACGCCGCAACTGCTGCCCGTGCTGTCCGGGCTCGCCAAGGGCTATGCGGTATGCGACCGATGGTTCGCCCCCGTGCCGACGATGACGATGCCCAATCGCGCGTTCGCGCTCGCCGGCACCTCGCAAGGCCACCTCGACGATCACGTGAAAATCTTCACGTGCCCGAGCATCTTCGGACGGCTGTCGGACAAGAACGTCGACTGGGCGATCTTCGGCTATAACCGCGATCCGCTCACGCGCCACGACTTCCCCGATACGCAAAACGCGGACGACTCTCATTTCGGCCACTTTCGCGACTTCCAGTCGCGCGCATCGGCCGGCACGCTGCCGGCGTTCACCTTTCTCGAGCCGAGTTGGGACGCGACCGGCAACAGCCAGCATCCAAACTACGACGTCGCCGCGGGCGAGCAGCTCATTCACGACGTCTACTACACGTTGCGCAACAGTTCCGCGTGGGCGAGCACGCTTCTCATCATCACTTACGACGAGCACGGCGGCAATTACGACCATGTCCCGCCGCCATCGGGCGCGACCCCGCCCGGCGACGGCACGATCGGCGAGTTCGGCTTCGATTTCACCCGCTTCGGCGTGCGCGTGCCGGCGGTGCTGGTGTCGCCGCTCATCAAGGCCGGCACGGTGTTTCGGAGTGCGGCCGGCACGATCGATCACACGTCGGTATTGAAGACGATCAGCGAGCGCTGGGGAACCGCGCCGCTGACGGCGCGCGATCAAGCCGCGCCGTCGCTCGGCGACGTCTTGACGCTCGCGAAACCGCGCGCGGCCGACGACGATCCGCTGCAAGGCGTGAGCGTGCCGGTAGCGTCGCTGCATCATCCGAACGCATCGCTGCCGTCGAAGCTCGACAAACTGCAAGCGGCGCGCATCGCGGCGCTGCCGCTGCGCAACGAAAAAGGCCATTACGAGCAAGCCGACCCGCCGCTCACGTCGAGTGCCGAGCTATCCGACTTCATTCGCAATCGCGGCGCGGCCTGGAGCCAGCACCGCCAGCGGCTACAACAGCGACGGCAGGAGCGGTCGCGGCAAGCCACGCGCGGAAAAAAACGCTGACCGCTGCCAGGCGATGGCTCGCCGGGCGGCAAGCGGCGGCGGACGGTCTGGCCGACGCACGCGCTGCCAAGCGGGCGTACGGGCAAGCCGCGCCGGGAAACGGATTGCGGCAATGCCAGCGCATGCGGGCCGGCTGTCAGCCGCTGCGCGCGCGGAACCGCGAATCTTCCGCGCGCCGCCCGCCTGCTCGTCTGCTCGTCTGATCGACGCGTTGCTCGCCTGCACCGCCGTGGCCGCGCGACTGCGCTGCCTGTCGAGCGTCAGTTCTTTCGCGTTCCTGAGCATCGATCCGGCCACCGCCGAGCCATTGCGTGAGCCGCCGCGCCCCTTCGACCCCGGCCGCGCGAACGCTGCATGCCGCACACCGCGCACCGGTCAAGCAGACGCGCCGCGCTTGGCCGCCAACAGTTGCAGGCTTTCGTCGACACTCAGCTCCGATAACGCATCCGCGCGCAATGCCGAATCCGCCGCGCGCTGCAACACCTGCAACACGTTCGGCTTCAGGCGCACGCACACGAGCCGCCAGCCGCGCGCCTCGCATTCGGCGGCAAAAGTCTTCAGCGCCTCGATCGTCGTGCCATCGACATCGGGCGACTCCTCCAGGCTCAGCATCACGGTCTGCACGCTCGGCTGAGCGCCGCGCGCAAGCTGCCGCACCATGTTCAGCACGCGCTCGGCGTTCGCAAAGAAGAGTTGCGCCTCCGGCCGCACGATCAGCACGCCGGGCATCGGTTTCGCATCCGGATGGATCGACGCGTCGACGAAATCGTGGCTGTCGCGCAACCGCCCGAGCACGCTCACCTTCGGTTCGGACAATTGCTTGAGCGTCAACAGCAGGCTCACGCCGATCGCGGCAAGCAGCCCGTGCAACACGCCGAGCACGATCACGGCGCCGAGCGCGGCGATCACGACGAGCCGGTCGCGGCGCCAGATCCAATACGGCCGGAACACGTCCGGATGCAGCGAATGACTGACCGCGAAGATCACGATCGCGGCAAGCACCGGCTCGGGAATCCGCGCGAGCTGCGGCAGCAGCAGCCAGACGATCAGCGCGATCACGGCCGCCGCAATCAGGCTCGCCATTTTCGATTGCGCCCCCGCTGCCTCGTTCGCCGACGTCGCCGAATAGCCTGCGCCAACGGGCATCCCGTGCAGCAGCCCCGATACGAGGTTCGCGCAGCCGAGCGCGACGAGATCGCGGTTCGGCGACACGGCATCGCCATGCTTCAGCGCGAAATTGCGGATCGCGCCATACGATTCCGCGTACAGAATCAACATCAGCGCAACACCCAGCTCGGCCGTCTGCATCCATGCGGTGCGACTCAACGGCGGCAATCCGAATGCGAAGTTCTGCAGATCGATCGTCCCGACCACCGCGATCCCGTAGCGGTGCCAGTCGATCCAGTAACCTGCCGCGATGCCGAGCACGATCACCACGAGCGTCGCCGGCACGCGCGAACGCCGCCCGAGCACGAACAGAATCGCGAGCGCCGCCGCGCCGAGCGCCGCGCTATAAGGGTTGCAATGCGGCAACCCGGAGAGCAGATCGATCGCGACGCGCAGCGTATCGCTATGCGCGACGTGCAACTCGAGAATCTTCGGCAATTGCTTGATGACGATCGTGAGCGCAAGGCCGAACGTAAAGCCGCGCAGCACCGGCCGTGCGATGAAGTCCGACATCCCGCCCAGGCGGGCCGCGCCCGCGGCGATGAAGATCACGCCCGTAGTCGCGACGAGCGCGGCGGCCATCAGCAGCGGCGCGGCGTGCGGCCCCGCGTCGGAAACCACGGTTGCCGCAAGCACGACGGCCGACGACGACGTCGCCGACACGATCGCGAAGCGGCTGCTGCCGACGAGCGCATACACGACGAGCCCGACCAGCAGCGCGATCAACCCCGCCTGCGGCGGCAGGCTCGCGAGCCCCGCATATGCAACCGCTTCGGGAATCAGCAAACCCGCGATCGACAGCCCGGCGAGCGCGTCACGCGCAGCGCGCTCACCCCGCGGCGCGGGCGGCGCGTCGAGCGCGGCGAAATGCTCGGCTTGCTGCGGTGCCGTGTCGGGGCGGCTCGAATGGCTGTCCATGTTGCTGTCTCGCTTATCGAAAAGCGCCGCGCGTCAACGTGCCGTCGCAACCACGCCGGACCAGCCGGGCAAATAACGCGCTTCCTGCGTGTGCGCATAGCCGAGCGCCAATTCGAGCGCCTTCGCGAAATCCCTGCGGATCTGCGCAGCCGGAATCTTCAGGCGCAGAAAGTCGGCCCATAGGAATTCGCTGAACGGCGTCGCGTCCTTCGCGTAACCGCCCGCCGTGCGCAACTCCCCTGCAAGGCTTCGGAAAGGATCGTCCTTCAGGTCGACGAGCGATTTGGGCAGCTTCGAATAGTCATGACGCGCGCCGTTCGCGCCGAACGGATGGACCCACTGGTTGTGCTCCATCATCCGCCAGAAGATCGTCTCGTCGAGCCACGACAAATCCTTCAGCAGCATCGCCTTGACCTCGGTCACGCCTTCCTCGATCAGCGCGAGGCCGAGGTGATGGTGATCGACGATGAAATATTCGCCGCCCGGCCCGAGCACGGCCGGAAACCAGTGCGAATCGATTGCGGCCTTGCGCGCCTTCTTGCCGAGTGACTTCCAATGCTTGCGCTTGGCCTTGACCTCGCGATAGCCGACCGTAAGCTGCGTGGGCCGCAGCGCGTCGAGCTTCGCCGGAATCAGTGGGGTGTCCTTGCTGATCGTCATGACATTTGCTCCCGAAAACGATTTCGGCAACGATACATGGGATCGGCGCGCGCGTTAATACGGCATTGCACGGGATACGCGAATCCGCGCATCGCTCATCGAGCACGCGCCGGATTCGCTCATGCGTGCAGCCGACCGGTGCGCCGCGGCCGCATGATCGAACGCGATGCGCGGGCCTGCAGGCCAAGCGGCAAAAGCCGCGTCAGCGGTCGTTCACGGCGAGATCGGCACGCTCGAGCCGATGGCGGACATACGAGACTTCGCGCGGCGCGCCGACGCTCGTCGCGGCCAGCCCGGGCGCCGCGCCGCCGGCATACGCCGGCTCGCGCACGATGCTCACGCGCCGCATCCCCAGCTTGCGCGCCACGTTCAGCGACGCGTGGTTTTCGGCGGCGATGTCCGCGACGATCCTCGGCAGCCGCACCGTCCCGAATGCATGCGCGACGACGCGCCGCGCGGCCTCGCCGGCAATCCCGCGCCCCCAGGCGGCGCGCACGAGCCGCCAGCCGATCTCGACATCGCGCCCGAGCGCCGAATCATCCGGAATCAGCAACACCCAGCCGACGAACTGCGCGGGCCGCGCTTTCTCGAAGATCGACCAATAGCCGAGCCCCGGCGGATACGCACGCGTGATCCGATGCTCGACGAAGCGGCGATGCTCGACAGGATCGCTCCAAGGCCCGGCGATATAGCGGGTGACGTCCGGATCACGATCCATCGCGATACATGCGTCGAGATCGGTCAGCGCGCGCGGACGCAGCCACAGGCGTTCGGTTTCAAGCGTCGGCAGCGGCAAGCGAGGTTCCATGGATGGCAGGTCTGTGTCAATGTAAGCATCTGGAAGCATGGCGACGCAAACACGTTAGCATCGCCGCGTCGCGCCGTCACGGAACGCCCAGGCTGCGCCGGCGGAGTTCGCCACGGGCCGCTGCCTAGGGATTAATCCGGATCGGCTCCGAGCCAGCGCTCAAGCGTGCGACGAGCAGCGTACACTCCGGTTGACCGTCCGCGCACGGCGCCAGCCGGGCGGTGCAAACGAGCCACGGCGCTTCGATCTCGCGAGGAGACTGTCGCCATGAGCTGGACCCGGGAGCAACGCAACGTCACGATCGCCGCCTATCTCGGCTGGACCCTCGACGCATTCGACTTCTTTCTGATGGTCTTCGTGTTGAAGGATATCGCCGCCGAATTCAACACGAAAATTCCCGCCGTCGCGTTCGCCGTCACGCTGACGCTGGCCGCGCGCCCGGTCGGCGCGCTGATCTTCGGCCGGCTCGCGGACCGCTTCGGCCGCCGCCCGACGCTGATGATCAACATCGCATGCTACTCGCTGCTCGAACTGGCCTCCGGCTTCGCGCCGAGCCTGGCCGCGCTGCTCGTGATGCGCACACTGTTCGGCATCGCGATGGGCGGCGAATGGGGCGTCGGCTCGGCGCTGACGATGGAAACGGTCCCGACGCACGCGCGCGGCTTCGTCTCAGGGCTGCTGCAAGCCGGCTATCCGAGCGGCTATCTGCTCGCGTCGGTCGTCTTCGGCCTCTTCTATCAGTACATCGGCTGGCGCGGGATGTTCATGGTCGGCGTGCTGCCCGCGTTCCTGGTGCTCTACGTTCGCGCAAAAGTGCCCGAATCGCCGGCTTGGCGGCAGATGGAAAAACGCCCCCGCGCAGGGCTCGTCGCCACGCTCAAGCAGAACTGGAAGCTGTCGGTCTACGCGATCGTGCTGATGACCGCGTTCAACTTCTTCTCGCACGGCACGCAGGATCTGTATCCGACGTTCCTGCGCGAGCAGCATCATTTCGATCCGCACACCGTTTCGTGGATTCTGATCGTGCTGAATGTGGGCGCGATCGTCGGCGGCCTGACATTTGGATCGTTATCCGAAAAAATCGGCCGCCGCCGCACGATCTGCATCGCCGCATTGATCGCGCTGCCGGTGTTGCCGTTATGGGCGTTTTCCAGTGGCCCGCTGCTGCTCGCAGCCGGCGCGTTCCTGATGCAAATCTCGGTGCAGGGCGCGTGGGGCGTGATCCCGGTCCATCTGAACGAAATTTCCCCGGACGAAATTCGCGCGACGTTCCCCGGCTTCGTCTACCAGTTCGGCAATCTGCTCGCATCCGGCAACGCGACGATGCAGGCACAGTTCGCCGTCGATCACGGCAACAACTACGGCCTCGCGCTCGCCGCCGTCGCCGGTACGGTTGCCGTGGTGATCGCCGTGCTGATCCTGTTCAGCCGGGAACGGCGCGGTATCGACATGACGCAGGCCGCCACCGCGGCACCGGCGGCCAGATAGCCGTTTGCGCGGCGGCGCATCATCGCGCAGACGCCATCGGCGCGACGCGCCGCGTATGATCCGTGCGACAGCGCACCGGACTCTAGAGGACTTTATCGACAAAGAGTGCTTGCCGCCTCCCCGCCCTGCTTCTTATCTTATCGGCAAACGGTTGTTTCAATTACAGATTTGAATCGCTTGTTCGCGTACCGGGAAACCGGCAAGGGAGGCGGAACATGGCAGTTCGACAAACCAGCCGGCAATCCGGCGGGACGAAGGCGCGCATCCTCGATGCAGCCGAAGATCTTTTCATCGAGCATGGCTACGAAGCAATGTCGATGCGGCAAATCACGTCGCGTGCGGCGGTGAATCTAGCGGCAGTCAACTATCACTTCGGCAGCAAGGAAGCATTGATCCACGCGATGCTGTCGCGGCGGCTGGATCAGCTGAACGACGAGCGGCTGCTCATTCTCGATCGCTTCGATGAACAACTCGGCGCGAATGTCACGTGCGAGCACATACTGGGCGCGATGTTCATTCCGGCACTGCATGCGTCGCGCGATCCGCAACGCGGCGGCCGCGCGCTGTTGAGGCTCATCGGCCGCGCGTACACCGATTCGTCGGCGTTCGTTCGCAACTTTCTGACCGCTCACTACGCGCCCGTCGCCGGCCGCTTCTTCGATGCGTTCCAGCGCACGCTGCCGAATCTGCCGCGCGCCGAGCTTGGCTGGCGGCTGCATTACGCGATCGGCGCACTCGCCGGCGCGCTCGCGGGAACGGAAACCGAAAGTCTGATCGACGAATTCACGCAAGGCCGCACGCTGAACGACGTGCAAATGATCGCGCGGCTGGCGTCGTTGATCGTCGCGGTGCTGAAAGCGCCGATGCCGGGCAAAGAAGAGTTCGCCGTCTTCGAATTGGTGCTCTCGAGCCTCTCGTCGAACAGCCGGCTCAGCGCCGCGCAAGCGGCCACCGAGCCGCCGCCGGCCAGTCGCGAGTCGATGATCGTCGCGCCGTTGACCGAAGCGCCGCCGGCATCGACATCGGCGCCCGCACACGCATGCGCCGACGAACCGGCCTCGGCCGCCGCGGCCACGCCGTTCGTCGAGCCGGTTGCCCACGACGCCGACGCGCACGAGATTCAGGCAAGCTGACGCCGCGACGAGCGGCGCGCAGGGTGCGCGCGCGACGGCGCCGGACACGGCCGGCGCGGCCGCCCCGGCCGCGCGCATCGCCGCCGATTCCGCGGCAATGACTATAAAACCCAGGAGACAAGCGATGACCGCCTCTGTTGCGTCCACGTCGACCCATGCGCCCAATACGGACGGCCGCTGGTATGCGTCGTACCTCGCCGGCGTGCCGCATGAAATCGACATCACGCAATACGATTCCCTTGTTCAGTACTTCGACGAATGCACGACGCGCTACGCGCAGCGCATCGCATACATCAGCGCGGGCGCGCGGCTGAGCTATGCCGCGCTCGCGCGCAAGGCCGACGCATTCGCGTCGTATCTGCAAAGCATCGGCGTGAAGCCGGGCGAGCGCGTCGCGATCATGCTGCCGAATTCGTTTCAGTATCCCGTCACGCTGTTTGGCGCGTTGAAAGCAGGCGCGATCGTCGTCAACGTCAATCCGCTCTACACGGCGCGCGAGCTTGCGCATCAGCTCAAGGACAGTGGCGCGCGAACCATCGTCGTCTTCGAGAATTTCGCGAAGACGCTGCAAGAGGCGATGCCGGAAACCCAAATCGAGCACATCGTGATAACCGCGCTCGGCGATCTGCTCGCCGACGGCCTCAATCCGAAAGGGCGGTTGATCAATTTCGTGCTCAAGTACGTCAAAAAGCTGGTGCCCGCTTATCAGTTGCCGAATGCCGTGCGCCTGCGCGCGGCGCTTGCGGCGGGCGCGCGCCATCCCGCCGCGCCCGTGGCGATCAAGCGCGACGATCTCGCATTTTTGCAATACACGGGCGGCACGACGGGCATCGCGAAAGGCGCGATGCTCACGCACTCGAACCTGATCGCGAACCTGCTTCAAGCCAAGGCATGGGTCGAGGGCCAACTGCTGGACGACATCGAGACGGTGCTCACGCCGCTGCCGCTGTATCACATCTATTCGCTGACGGTCAACGCGCTGATCTTCCTCGGCCTGGGCGGGCGCAACATCCTGATCGCCAACCCGCGCGATACGAAGACGATGATGAAGATCCTGCGTCACGAGACGTTCACCGGCATCACCGGCATCAACACGCTGTACAACGCATTTCTCGACGACGAGGAATTCCGCCGGCGCGACTTCTCGAAACTCAAGCTCGCGATGGCGGGCGGAATGGCCATGCAGCGCGCCGTCGCCGAGCGCTTCGAGGCGGTGACCGGCTGCCCGATCGTCGAAGGCTACGGGCTCACCGAGTGCTCGCCGATCGTCACGATGAACCTTTACGACGCCAAGCAAAAACGCGCGTTCAGCGGCACGATCGGACTGCCCGCGCCGTCGACGCTCGTGCGCTTTCGTAAAGACGACGGCACGTGGGCAAACGTCGGCGAACCGGGCGAGTTATGCGTGCAAGGGCCGCAAGTCATGCGCGGCTATTGGCAGCGTCCGGACGAAACCGCGAAGGTGCTCGACGCCGACGGCTGGCTCGCCACGGGCGACATCGGCGTGATGGACGAACAGGGCTTCATCCGCCTGATCGATCGCAAGAAGGACATGATTCTCGTATCGGGCTTCAACGTCTATCCGAACGAGATCGAGGAAGTGCTGGCCGCGCATCCCGGCATCCGCGAGGCGGCGGCGATCGGCATTCCCGACCCGTCGCGCGGCGAACTCATCAAGGTATTCGTCGTGCCGCGCGACGCGTCGCTGAGCGCCGACGACGTGCTCGCGTATTGCCGCAAAAATCTGACGGGCTACAAGATGCCGAAGCTCGTCGAATTCCGCAACGAACTGCCGCAATCCAACGTTGGCAAAACGTTGCGCCGCGTGCTGCGCGACGAGGAATTGGCCAAGCGCGCATCCAACGGCCCGGCCGATCGCAAATGAGCGCGCCCGTCACGCGGAAACGGCGCGCGCCCGCTCGTGCTTTGGCCGCGGCACCTTCGCCCGGCAATATGCCGTTCGGGGCACGAAAGGCCTGCCTGCGGACTCTGAGCGGCTTGGCTCGAAACGAACCGGATATTCATGAAGAGACTCAATGATTACCGCATCGGCTGCGCGCCGACGCATCGGCCGCGATCGCCGTGGCAGCCGGTGGCGCGAGTGGCGCAGGTTGCGCGGCTCTGCGCGAACGCCGCGGCGTTTGCCGCGCTGTGGCTGGGCTTGCCGGACGGCCCTCGGCCCACACAAGCCCAGCCGCACGAAACACGCGAAGCGGCTGCGGCGCCGGCCGCCGCCGAAGCCGGCGCGGCAGCGGCACTGCCTGCCGAGTTGGCGAAATTGGCAACGCTGCCCGCCAGCCAGCAAGCGCGCGGGTTGCGCGCCGCCGCACGCCAAGGTGCGCTCGAGAAGCTCGACGACGCGACGCTCACCGCGCTGTTCCAGTCGCTCGATCCGCAAGCAGTGCCGGACTACATCGCGGCGGGGCCGATCGGCTATCCGTCATACGAATTTACAATGCTGCGGCAGGAACGCATCGACGGCAAATGGTCGGACAAGCCCGATCACATGCTTGTCAAGGTGACGCGCGAGCCGCTGCGCGTCTATGCGAAATGGTTGCCGGACGGCGCGCACGGCGGCCAGGAAGTGATCTACGATTCGACCAAGCGCGCCGACGAGATGTACGGGCACCTCGGCGGGCTGCTCGGCAAGCTGCCGATGTGGACGGCGCTCGACGGCACGCTCGCCCGCGCGCAATCGAACCATCAGGTGCGCGATCTCGGCACCGAATTCATCGCGAATCTTTATCTGAGCGAAGCGCGAAAATATCGTGACGCGGGCGTGCAAAAACCCACGCGCATCGAAGCGAAAACGATCGGCGGCGTGCGCGTCATCGCGCTTACCTACGAAACCCCGGGCCGTCCGCCGTTTTATGCAAAACGGGCGACGCTCGGCCTCGATCTGCGGCAGCCCTATTTTCGTACCGTCGAATCGTATGACAACGACGGGCGAATATTCGAGCGCGTGATATTCGAGAAAATCACACCGAAATCACTAGGCGATTCCGAATTTGATTCCAAAAATCCGGACTATCACTTCTGAGCGGCGCATCGTGCCGTCCACCCTGCCACCGATCGATGACAGAAGCGCGCACGCCAAACGGCGCGGGCCCGACGCGCGTTTTTACCGGCCGATACCGCACACCGGCGGCTCGACGCGGCCTGCCAGCCGGCCGGCGGCTGACGCCGCGGCCGGGCCCGGTCGCGGCGCATTCGGGCTGCGGCTCAATCGTCGTCGTGATGATGCCGCTTACGCCAGTGCTTGCGGTAATGCTCCCAGCGCTCGTGATCGTCATCGCCCTCATCGCCGCGCCAGTAGCCGCCGTATGCCGGATAAGCGACGACGGCGGGCTGCGGCGCGACATACACTGGTTGCGGCGCGACGTAGACCGGCGCAGCCGGCAGGCCGAGCCCGATCGACAGATCCACGCCCGCCATCGCGCCCGCCGACGCGCCCAGCGCGACGCTCGCCAGCAGCGTCATGGTCAGCATTTTTTTCATGTTGTCACCTCGGTTCGCCGGCGTCGGCCGGCTCGATGCCAGTACTCTAGCGAGCCCGGACGTCAACAGGTGCAACGGATGTACGAGCGCTGTAACGCAACGTAACGAAATGGTGTCAGAGGCCGCCGAAACGCACGTTGGCCGATCGGCCGCGTCGCACAAACGGGCCGAACCGTCTATAGTGGGTAACGGTTGGACACAAACGCTCGCGCACGCGTCGCCTTCGAACAGGGTAAAATCCCGCCATACGCTGTGAAAACTCGCATGCGGCGAAACGCATAACTCTTATTTAACGCCGGCATCTGCCGCTTTTGAATGGCCAATCCTGCAGAATCCCATCCGCAAAACGATTTCATCAATGCCGCGCGCAAGGAACGCAAGCGCGTCGAAATTTATCTTGTCAACGGCATTCGCCTGACGGGATGCATTGAATCGTTCGATCAGTACTTGGTGATGCTGCGCACGCCCGTCGGCCTGCAAGGCATCTATAAACGCGCGATCTCGACGATCCAGCTCGATACGGGCGGCTCCCGCCCAGGCGGGCCGCGTGGCCCGCGCACGGGTGGCGGCCACGGCGGCGGAGGCAGCCACGGCGGCGGCCGGCCTGGCGGGCGCGAAGGCGGCGGCCACGGCCCTTACGGTTCGCACGGCGGCCATCGCGAGCAGCGCGGCGACAGTTTCTACTCCCGCGAGCCGCGCGAGCCCCGCGAACCGCGCGATTACGGCATGCCGCGCGAACCGCAAGAAGGTGTGACGACCCCGTCCACGTCGGAGCGCAATACGAGCGGCCCCGTGATCGTTACGCGCCGCCGGCGTTCGCTCGGCCCGACCGACGGCCAATAAGCGCTGATCGAACCCCGTCGCGCTGAAAAAAAGCAAGCCGTGGCCGGCTTGCTTTTTGCCGCGTCTCGCCCCTGCGTCGCGTCTCACGCCACCGCACCAAACACCGGCGCATGACCGGCCATCGCACGCCGCCAACCGGCCTCCACGGCCAGCTGCATCGTATTTGCGCCACCATTTCGGCAATTTCGCGTTTGCCGGCGCGAGCGCCCGATCATTCGCTTTCGCGGGTTTCGGGTTCTTCGTCAAAAATCTGATATTTGCGCATCTTCTCCCACAGCACCTTGCGGCTGATTCCAAGGTGCTGCGCGGTATCCTGACGGCGCCATCCGTTCGCATCGAGCGCGGCGATCACGCGGCTGCGCTCGGCCATATCCCACTTGCTGCGATCGACGAACACGTCCGCCGCGCTCTCGGCCGGCACCGGCTGCGCCCGGCGCGCATGCGCGACGAGCCGTTGCAGCCGCGCGGTGTCCCAGCCGCCCGTCTGCCTGACCGTCACGCCGACGCGCTCCGCGAGGTTGCGCAATTCCCGCACATTGCCGGGAAAATACGAATCGGCAACGGACTCGGCAAGCCAGTAAGGCAACTCCGGAAGCTCGGCAAGCCGTGCGTCGCCGACCACCGACGCGACGAACGTCTTGAAGAGCGCGATCTTGTCGACGGCGCCCCGCTCCTCGAGCGACGGAATGTTCAACTCGATCACCGCGAGCCGGTAATAGAGATCCGCGCGAAACAGGCCGTCCTTCACGAGCTGCGGCAGCTTTTTATTGCTCGCCGCGACGAGCCGGAAATCGACCTTGACGGGCGCCGTCGCGCCGATTCTCAGCACCGCGCCGTCCTCGAGCACGCGCAGCAGCTTGACCTGCTGATAAAGCGGCAGGTCCGCGACTTCGTCGAGAAACAGCGTGCCGCCCGCCGCCTGCTCGAAATAGCCCTTGTGCGTGCCGATCGCGCCCGTAAACGACCCTTTCGCATGCCCGAAGAACAGCGATTCGAACAGGCCGTCGGGAATCGCGCCACAGTTGACGGCAACGAACTCGCCTTGCGAATAGCGCGAATGCTTTTCGTGCAGAAGCTGCGCGATCCGCTCCTTGCCGACGCCCGTCTCGCCGTGCAACAGCACGTTCGTATCGCAATCGGCGAACGTGTCGACTTCCTGCAGCAGCGTCTGCATGCATTCCGAATGCGCGATGAGCGTCGTCGGCGCAAGCGTCTGCGCCGCATGCGCGCGAAGCTGCACCGCGAGCTTCGAAATCATCGCGCGCAACTCCGCGCCCGTGAAATCGAGCGGCAAGATATGCGAGTACTCGGGCGGATACTGCGACGGATCGTGATCGCGCGCCGAGCCCACCCAGATCACCGGCATGCCCATGTCCGCCTGCCACGAGCGCAGGAACGCCGAGCCGTTTTCGATCATCGTGACGCTGATGATCGCAAGCGACGGGCGCAGCGCCGTGCGCTCGGGCGAAAGCGTTGCATTGTCCGCGCGGATCACCTCGACGTCGAAGCTCGACATGCAGCGCGCGACCCGCTCGACGATGTCGGCCTTGCCCTCCCACACGTAGAGGTCGAGTCCTTCGATTGCGTTCGCGTTTCTCATCGTTATATGTGAATCAATTCAGTAAACCGTTTGCGCGGCGCCGCAGGTCAGTGCCTCGTTATGGACCGTCGCAACGCCGACCTGCACGCCCAGCAGATTCAGCAGCGGGACGACCACCTGGTCGAGTGCGCCAAGAATCGGCGTGAGAACGCCGGTCAGTAGATTGAGGAGCGGATTGAGGATGAATTCGAGAGGAAGAGACGCGTCGAGGATCGATATGTCAAGCCCCTTCGGCTGCGACCATGACGACGCAAGCTGCGACAACGCGTTCGCGAGCTGCGAACCCACGGCGTTTGAATTGGCGGACTGATAATCGTCCGCATCGCCCGTGACGCCATTAAACGTGAGCTTCACCGCGTCGGATTGCGGCGTTTCGACGGGCAATTGAGTGCCCTTCGTCTTGAGTTCGATCAGCTTGCGACCATGCAACACGCCCAACGACAAAATCGTCGTGGGTTGGCTGCAGACGGAGTTCAGCGATGTATTGGGATCGCCAGACGGCAATTGTCCAATGCAGAGGTTCGCCAGCCCGGGCTGCACGCCAACGACTGCCGTGCTTGCCGAAGCAGTGGATTCGCAATTCGTCTGTTCCAGCCACGCCCGGCCCGTCGAAACCTCCAAGACTATCGGCACATGCACCGAGATCTGCACCAAATTGCCCAAGAGAAACTGCAGCAAACTCAAGACCGGCGCCAACAATCCTGCCGATATTTGATTGTGCTCAGTATCAAGCGCGATATCCAAATAAAGCCGAACCATTGCATTGCTTGTCTGCGTGCGCCAATCGCCCGTCGCCGGATCGATTCCGGCCTCGCCGAGCGCGATCGACGGCGGCGTGTTGATCTGCAGATTCAGCGTCGCGTGGACTATGCCCAGATTCAAGCCAACCGGCACATTGATCGCCGGCTGCCCGGCTTGACCGACCTCGGCCGCGACCATCAGCATGTCGAACAGATTGACCTTCGCGTCGAGCGCGGCCTGCTTGTCGGACAGGCCGAGCGAAATCACGCCGGGCGCGCCCGGCCGGCTGCCGAGATTGATCAGATTGCCGCCGCCGATGCCCGCCGAAAGCATCGACTGCATCGCGTCGAGACTGATCTGCCGGCTTGCATTGACGACCTGCGTCCTCGTCAGCGCGTCGATCATCAGTTGCATGAACTGAGCGGCCGTAATCTGCGTATTCAGCAGCGCATCGACGGTCGTGACGTTCGCTGCCACCACCAAATCGCTGATCTTGATCTGCGTGGCCGCGAGCGCCTGATACGCCCCCACCGTCAGACTCAGATTCGTATGCAGCAACGCGCCGAGCAAGCCGTTGACGAGACCTCCCTGCAGGCTCGCGAGCGTCGTGCCGACCGTGAACTGATCGGTGTTGGTGGCTTTCGCGATCGACGTCGCGGACAGCGTGCGCCTGGGGCCGACGAAGAAAAACGGCACGTCCTGCTCCACCGTCACCTGCACCGCGTTCAAAGGCTCGACCTGCGCGACGAAATAGCCTTGCACGCTGGGAAAGCGCTGCGGGTCCCAGCGGCCGCACACGGGCGCAACCAGCGTGTTGCCGGACGCAGCCGGATCGAAACCGTTGGCCGCCGCATTACTGGCCGCTGCCTTGGCCGGCTCGGTACACGCATCGTTGACGATGCGTTGTGCGGCTGCGATCGCCGCCATATCCGCGACTTTCTGCAAGTCGCGGCGCACGAAAAACACATGGCCAATATCGATCGCGCCGAGCGTGGCGATCGCAACCAGCAGCCATGCCACCGCGGCGACGGCAAACGAGCCGCGCTGGCGCGCCGGCGTTGCGTGCGCGGGCGGGCGAACACGCGGCGAGCGCTCGAATGGACGATGGGCTAACGGCATGCGTTTCCTCGCTGCGTCACGGCATTGCTCTATCACTGCGATCCCGATGTCGGCGTCAACAGATAATTCGCGCCTCCACCACCGCTGCTCCCATGCCCCATCCCTGCGGCCGAGCCATAAAACGGCGGAATCTTCGTCTTGAACGAATCGATGTAACGCCGGTAAGCGTGCGACGCCGCGTCGCCCAGCAGCGGCTGCGACGCGGCGGCCTCGCGGTTGCTGCGCTGAAGCTCGGCCCACGCCTGCGTCGCGTGGCCGACCTCCGATGCATCGGGCGCGGCGGATTGCGGCACTTGCGCGTGCGCGGCTGTCGCGGCGGTCACGCACGCGAGCGCGCCGGCCAAGGCAAATGCGAACGCCGCGCGGACCGGCCGCCCGCTTGACGAACCGGCAGCCGGAATCTGGATGGGGTCATGCGTCGTCATATCGACTCCGTAAAACGTCTGTTATTGCGAGTGCTGGCGCGCGGGCGCCGCCGCCGGCTCCAGCCCCGCGGCCACCGCCACGGGCACAGCATCATTGGCCGCTGCCGCAGATCCGCCCGCGGCCGGCGCGCTCGACGCATTCGCCGATCCCGCCGTACCTGCCGCGCTTGCCGCCTGCGCGCTGCCCGGCCGCGTCAAATTGCGCTGCCGCACTCGCGCGGCGGCGGCGATCTTCGCCGCATCGCTACGAATTTCGGTGCGCACGGCGCTCGGCAACTTCTGTTGATCCATCAGCCCAAGCGCTTCACGCGTTTGTCCCGTCGCAAGCAGAAAAAGCGCGAGATTGCTCAGGATCTTCGAATTGTGCTGATCGAGTTCCGCCGCCTTCATCAACGGCACGCGCGCGCCCGTCACGTCGCCGCTGCGCATGCGCGCATAGGCGAGATCGGACAGCGTCGGCGCATCGGTGGGCGCGAGCGCCACCGCCTGCGCAAGCTCTTGCGACGCGCGCTCGAAATCGCCCGACGCGCCGGCGAGCAGCCCCAGCCCGCGATGGCCGCGCGACGCGAGCGGCGTGTCGAGCAACTGCCGGTATGCAACGGCGCTCGCGGCCGGCTGATCGGTCGCGCGCAACGCATCCGCGCGCAGCAGGATCGTGTCGGGCGATGCGCCATACTGCTTCTCATAAGCGTCGATATGCGCGAGCGATGCGTAATAGAGCCCCTGCGCCTGCATCCGGCCAATCAGGCCGAGATACATGCCGGGCGTATCGGGAGGCGCGCTCTTGTCGGCCGCGGCCTGCATCAGCGCGGCACGCTCGGCCTGCGCGCCGATCCCGTATCCCGATTCCTTGAACGCGCATGCACCGAGCAGCAGCGTGCACGCCGCCAGTGCCGCCATCGCCGTCGAAAAACCCGCTCGTTCCATGTGATTCCTTCCTTCGTTGCCCGCTAGCGATGCACGCCCGCGAGCGCATGCATCACGGCCAGCATCCCCGGCCCGGCCGTCACGATGAACAGCGCGGGCAGCAGCGTGACAATCATCACGCCCGTCATCTTCACGGTGAGGCGGCCGATGCGCTCACGCAGCATCGCGCGGCGCACTTCGCGCAGGCGGTCGCCGAATTGCTTGAGCGGCTCCTGCACCGCGCCGCCGTGCTTGTCGACCTGGATCAGCAAACGCACGATCGCGCGCAGATCCTCGTTGTCGAAGCCGCTTGCCAGCCGCTGCAGCGACTGCTCGCGTGTGCGGCCCGCGACGAATTGCCGCTGCGCGATCGCAAGCTCCGACGACAGCACGGGCAGCATCCCCTTGAAATCGTTGGTGACGACCTGGATGCTTTGATCGAGCGACAGCCCAACGCCCTGCAACAGCCTGAGCATGTCGACGAGCAGCGGCATCTCGTCGACGACGGCCTGGCGCCGCGCCGCCGCGCGGCGCTGCACGTAAAGCTTCGGCAGCATGAAGCCGACGATCGCCGACAGTGCGATCGACGCAACCAGATATTTGTGGACCCGGGCGCCGCCGATCAGCATCACGATGATCGGCACGCCCAACGCGCAGCCGATCCGCGCGCTCAGAAAAATGCCGCGCGTGCGCGCGTCGACGTATCCGCATTGCTCGAGCAGCAATCGATCCTCGTCGGCCACGATCTGCTTGCCGAGCGGCGTGTCGAGCAGACGCATTCCGAACCGGCCGGCCCGCTCGAGCAATGCCGAGAAACGCGCATGCCCGCCGTCCGGCGCCTGCTGCACATCGGACGCGCGCGGCCCCGCCGCGCTCGGCGCCGCCGTGCGCGCCGCCAGCGCCTCGAGCGCGGCGGCGCGCTGCTCGAGCGCATCGGCAAGCGTGCGGCCGCTTTTTTGCGCAAGCAGCACGCGCAGCACCGCGAGCACGGCCAGCATCAGCACGCCGAGTGCGCCCAGCATGAGCGCGATTGCTCCAATGCGAGCGGGCTCCATCGTCGTCACCTCAGCCGGGCGAGCCGGTACAGCCAATAGCCGCCGGCGAGTTGCAGAAAAAACGCGAGATAGACCAGCTCGCGCCCCGTCGGATCGAACCACATCGCGCTGAAGTAGCCGGGGTTGGTCGCAATCACGAAGCCGCCCAGCGCAACCGGCAGCAAGCTCAGCACCCACGCGGACAGCCGCGTTTCCGCCGACATCGCGACAAGCTCCCGCTCGGCCTGCTCGAGATCGCGCATGAAGACGGCCATCCGGTCGAGCATCACGTCCGCCCGGCCGCCGTACTTCACCGACAGTTTCAGCACCGAGCCGACAAGCTCGAACTCGTCGATCTGGTAAAGCCGCGCGACATGGAACATCGCCCGGTCGATCTCGACGCCCGAGCGCAGCAGCCGCGACACGTGGTCCAGACAATCGCGCAGCGGCTGCTCGGTCGTCTGCAGCGTCGCCTGGAACGCAGCCGGCACGCTGTTGCCGAGCGTGACGAGCCGCACGATGCCGTCGAGAAACGACGGCAGCTGGCGCACGATGCGCAGCCGCCGCCGGTTGATTCGCGCGACGAGCCAGAACGCGACGCCCGCCGCGCCGGCCATCCAAGCCGCGGCCATCGCGAGCAGGCCGCCCCGCATGCCCGCCCACAAGCCCGCGACGGCGATGACGGCGACGAACGCTGTCAGCGGCTTGCGGATCTCGGGCACGCCCGCGCGGCTCGATACGTTGAGCCATTGGTCGGCCACGCGCTCGCGCCAACGCGCGAACCCTTCGACGGGCTTCGCTCCCGTCGCGCCCCCAGTGCCCCCAGTGCCTCCAGTGCCCGCCGCCCGCCTCGGTTCGGCCGGCGGCGTCGCGCCGGACCGCGACGCCGGCTGAAGCCGGCTGTCGACAAAGCGTGCCGCATGCGCGCGCTCCCGATGCGTCTGGCCACGCCGCCACAGCGCGAGCGCCGCCGCCGCGCACAACAGCGCGACAGCCAGCGCCCAGAGCGCCGCGCTAGACATTGAAGCCTCCGCCGCGGCCGAACGGCTCGCCGCCGAAGCCGCCGCTCGCGAGCGTCTGCCTGAAGCGCGCGAGCTTGGGCGAATGCGGATGAATGCCGAGCGATTCCCAGTGATCGATCTCCTCGCCGTCGGCGCTCACGCGCGGTTCGTACCGGTAAAGTTCCTGCGTCGCGATGATGTTGTCGGACAGCCCGGTGACCTCGGTCACCGACAGAATCCGCCGCCGCCCGTTCGACAGCCGTCCGATCTGCACGATGAAATCGATCGCGTTCGCGATCTGCCGGCGCAGGCTCGATTCGGTGCCCTGAAAGCCCGCGAAGCCGGCGAGCATCTCCAGGCGGTACAGGCACTCGCGCGGCGAACTGGCGTGAACCGTGCCCATCGAGCCGTCGTGGCCGGTGTTCATCGCCTGCATCATCTCGAGCACCTCGCCGCCGCGCACTTCGCCGACGATGATGCGGTCCGGCCGCATGCGCAGCGTGTTGCGCAGCAGATCGCGGATCGTCACCACGCCGCTGCCGTCGAAGCCTCCCGGCCGGCTCTCGAGCCGCACCACATGCGGATGATTGAGCGACAGCTCGGCCGTGTCCTCGATCGTCACGACGCGCTCGGCTTCGGGAATATGAAACGCGAGCGCATTGAGCAGCGAGGTCTTGCCCGAACTCGTGCCGCCCGACACCAGGATGTTGCAGCGCGCATCGACCGCGGCTTGCAGCAGCGCGCCGATTTCCGCGTTGAACGTAGCGTTTGCGAGCAGGTCCGCGGGCTTGAGCGGGTCCTTGCGGAACTTGCGGATCGACACGACCGGGCCGTCGATCGACAGCGGCTCGATCACCACGTTCACGCGCCCGCCGTCCGGCAGCCGCGCATCGACCATCGGATTCGATTCGTCCAGACGCCGCCCGATCGGCGCGAGAATCCGCCGCACGATCCGCAGCAAATGCGCGTTGTCGGCAAAACGCACCGGCAGTTTCGTCAGCATGCCGTGCCGCGACACGTACACGTCGTTGTAGCCGTTGATCAGGATGTCCTCGACATGCGGATCGGCCAGCAGATCCTCGATCGGCCCGAAACCCGCCAGCTCCTTGGTCAGCGCCTCGGCGATCGTGCGCACCTCGTTTTCGTTGAGCGGGATGCGGCGCAGCCGCACGAAGCTGTCGATTTCGAGATCGACGAACTGGTTGATCGCCTGCCGGGACCAGCGGCCGAATTCCGCGCCCAGCTCCTCGATGCGCGTGAGCAGATGCTCGTGCGCGGCGTTCTTGACGTCATGGAACTGCTGCGTCTGCGAGAACGGCGTCGCACCATCGGCGAATTGAATGTCGTGTCCCATCGGTTACGAGCGCTTGGAGGTGGGTTGAATGAGGCGGCGCAGCGCGGCAAAGCCGCCCGCGGAACGCGGTGCGGCCGCGCCGGCGCGGCCCGCGAGCCGCTCGACGAGCGGCTCGAGCGCGCGCACGTAGGGATCGCGCTCGGCGTCGTCGACGATCAGCCGGCCGCGGTTGGCCGCATGGCCGATCGGCACGCGCCGCGACGGCAGCGTCGCCGTGAGCGCGATGCCGAGCCGCTCGGCGATCTGCGCCGGCGACAGGCCGAGCGCCGCATCGTACTGATTGACGACGAGGCGCAACGCATCGGTGGACACGCCCGCATCGCGCAGCGATTCGAGCAGCTCCACCGCAGAGACCACCGACGCGACCCCCTGGTCGCACAAGAGCCATGCCTCGTCGGCGGCGCCTGCGGCCTGCGCGACGAAATCGCGGTTCGAGAAACCGCCGAGATCGACAATCTGATGATCGAAAAACGCGCGCAGCCGGTTCAGAAGACCGACGCATGACGCATACGACACGTCGCGCAGCCCGGCGAGGCTGGGCGGCAGCGTCGTCAGCGCGACGCCGCTCGCATGACGCGCGAGCGCGGTGTTGACGAACGTGCGGTCGAAGCGGCGCAGGTTGCGCACCGCCTCGACGAAATCGAACTCGCAGCGCGTGTTCAGGAACAGCGCGCCGTCGCCCGCCGGCAGCCCGAGATCGACGAGCGCCGTTTGCCTGCCGTGCGCGGCCGTGCGCTTTTGCAGCAGCACGGCCAGATTCGCGGCGAGCGTGCTCGTGCCCATCCCGGCGCGCGCGCCGAGCAGTGCGACGAGCTTGCCGTGACGGCTCGGCTGCTCGCCCACGTGATCGAGCAGCCCGCGCGTGATGCGCAGCGCATCGTCGGCGCTGGCGGAAATGTCGATGAAATCGCGCACGCCGGCGCGCAGCGCGGCAAGCGCGCTTTCCGGCTCGGCGAGCGAGCCGAGCGCGACGATCGGCAGCATCGGCTGCGCGACGCGCACCGCGGCTGCCGCGGCGCTCGCCGCCTGCGCGTGCCCGCCCGAGAAATCGACGAAGACGATCGCCGGATTCACCCCGGCGATGCGCTGCGCGAGCGCGGCAGGCTCGAGCGATGCTGCCTCGACCGCGCCCGCCGCCACGAGGGTCTGCGCGAGCCACCGCACGTGCTCCCGGTCGGGCGACGCGCAGACGAAATAATCGGTCACGGCAGGTTCAGCCAAGGATTGCGTTCTCGCATTCATGTTGAAGCGCCCCTGTTGCACGCCGCATCGCGGCCCCCACGCGCCCGCCCGGTGGCGCGCTCATTTCGAGAACCCCGGCCCCGCGTCCGGCGACAGCACGCCGCCCAGGTACGAGCGCCACACCGGCCCGTCGCGCTGCTCGGACAGCTCGCCCGGCGTAGCGGGCAGCGGCGCGTTCTTCGCGATCGGCGCAACCAGGTGCGGCGTCACGATGATCACCAGCTCCTTGTCGTTCTGCTGATAGCTAAGCTGCTTGAAGAATGTGCCGATTACCGGCAGATCGCCGAGAAACGGCACCTTGTTGACGTTCGACGTCGTCTCGCGATCGATCAGCCCGCCGATCATGAAACTCTCGCCGTCGCCCAGCTCGACGGTCGTGTCCGCACGGCGCGTCGTCAGCGCCGGCACCGTCACGCTATTGATCGTGATCGAATGCACGAAATCGAGCTGGCTCGATTCCGGCGCGACTTTCAGCGCGATCCGGCGCGGGCTCAGCACGGTCGGCGTGAGCGTGAGGCCGACGCCGTAGGGCTTCCAGTCGATCGACGTGGTGCCGAGCCCCTGCGGCACCGGCACCGGAATCTCGCCGCCCGCGAGAAAGCTCGCGCTCTGCCCGGACAACGCCACCAGCGTCGGCTGCGCGAGCACGCGCGCGAGATTGTTCGCCTCCAGGATCGACAGGTCCGCGAAAATGCCGCGCGACATCGAGCCGACCACCAGGTTGAACGCGGACGCGATCGGCGCCACGCTCGACAGCGCCTGCGTCGAGGTGGCCGCCGCCGTGTTCGCCAGCGTCGAGGTCGTGACCGACGAACTCACGCCGCCCGACGTGAGCCCGCTTGGCGAAAACGCGCCAAACGTGAAACCGTTGTTCTGCTTGAAGATATTGAGGCCCGCTTGCTTGAGCACCGAGCGGCTGAACTCGACGACCCGCACATCCACTTGCACGACATTCTTGCCACTGATCGACGAAGTGTCGATCAGCCCGCCGTCCTTGCCCGTCATCCCCCTGCCGAGCGCCAGCGCGCGCTCGTGCGCGTCGAGCGTGGCGGCCTCGCCCGACACGACGGTCGTGCCGTTGTACGTCTTCACGCTCGGCGCGCCGCCGCCCAGCACCGCGCGCGCCGCCGCGCTCGTGACGTTGACCGTATAGACGGACGGCTCGTCGCGCCCGCGCTCCCACACCATCAGGCTGGTCGAGCCCGGCGCCTTTGCGACAAGCAGTACGCCGCCGCGGCCGCCCTTGACGACGAGCACGTCGGCCACATCCGGATCGCCGATCGCCACCCGCTGCAAGCTGCGCCCGGCCGCGATCTGCCGCTGCCCGCCCGCCGCCAGCTCGATCGTGCCAGGCTGCTGGGCGTGCGCGGCAAACGACAGCCACGCGACGAGCATCGTGATGCCCCATCCAATCAATCTATTTTTCATCGTGTCGGAAACCGGTGCGAGCCGGCCTTCTCCCTGCCGTCACTGTGCGAATGCGCTTCTTTCAATAGGCGAGCGTTTCGACCCGCCCGCCTCGTATCACTTCGATGCCGCCGCCCGCGTGCTGCTGCGCTGCCGGCGCGCGCGCGGGCTCGGCCGGGCGGACGGCCGCGGCCGCGCCGTTGCTGCGCGACAGCTCGGCGAGCGACAGCCCGCTCGCCGCGAGATCCGACGGTCCCGCGCCGTTCGCCGTGCGCGCCGCCACCGTCTGGGCGGCCACTTCGGCGTCGCGCGGGCTGCGCAATGCGAGCACGAGGCGGCCGCTCGCCTCGGCAAGCGTCAATGCGTCGACCTGCGCGGTCGGCACCGCGAGCACCGCGGTGCGCACGCTGACGCCGGCCGGCCCCGGCGCGCCGTCGCGATCCGGCGTCGCATCGCCGAACGCCAGCACGCGCACGCGCGACAACAGGAGCCGCGCCTGCGATCTGGCGATTTCCGCGCCGGTCGCGCCAAAGCCGCCGTCACGCTTCAGATTGACGAACACGTCGACGAAATTGCCGGGACGCAGGCGGCTGCCCACCGCGTTGGTCTCGTCGACCTTGATCGCGACCGCCCGCTCGCCGGGCGCGATCTGATCCGCGAGGCCGGACATCAGCCCGCCTTCGAGCACGGGCGACTGCGCCGCGATATCGGCCGCCGGCACGCGGCCCGCGACCAGCGCCGGATTCGAGAACACGCCCGCGAGCGGCGTTTGCACTTGCTGCACCTTCAACGCGTCGGCCGGAATCGGCTGGCCGGCCGGCAACGTGCGCGCCGCGACGACCACGGGCACGGTTCGGATCGCGACCGCGCTCGCGGCGCTCGGCGCGACGCTCGCCGGCTGCCGCGCGAGCAGCCACGCGTAAATGCCGAGCAGGATCGCGAGCCCGATCAGCAATCCCGCGATGATCTTGGTCAGATGAGTGGCCATGTTTTGTTATCGTCGAGTCGTCGAAACGGCAGCGAAAGAACCGGGTTGAAAAAAACCGCGCCAGCGCCAAGGCACGGCAATGTCGGGCTTATATCGCGAAGGTCATAGAAGATTGGCGGGGTTGAGCTGCACCGTTGCCTGGCTCGACAGCGTCGACGGAACGAGCGCCGCGCCGAACAACGGGATCGCCGGAAGCAGCGGGTTCGCGGCGTAGGGATACGTGACCGTCACCTGGATGCAGTCCATCGACGGCGCATACGCGCAACTCATCGACACGCATGCCGATTCGCTGCCCTTCGCCGCCAACCATCCCGTCAGATTTTTCGCGGCCGTGCATGCGGCGTCCGCTCTCGCGGCCAGCGCGGCGGTCGGCGTGCTGGCCGCCTGATAGCCGAGCGCGGCGCGGGCGCCTTCCGTCGCGGCGAGCGTAAGCGTCTGCTGCGCGGCGAAGATCATCCCGTATGTCACGAGCCCATAAAGAATCATGAAAAACAGCGGGAACAGGATCGCGAATTCGACGGCGGTCGCGCCGCGCTGCCGCCGCGGCGTTACGAACGTTTGCGCGGCCGGCGTGCGCTTGGCGCTCAACGCACGCCTCCGATATGGACGAGATACGCGAGCCACGCGGCGGCGGGCGCGACGAGAAACGCGGCGTAAGGCGTCGCCCGCCGCGCGCCGAGCGCGAGCGCAGGCGCGCCGGCCGGCAGACGGCTCGACAGCACGACGCCGAGCGCATGCACGCCCGCGGCGATGCTCGCGGCAATCCACAGCCACGGCAGCACCGGCAAACCGCACCATACGCCGAGCACCGCGAAGATTTTCACGTCCGCGGCACCCATCACGCGCAGAATAAAAAACGGAAAAAGAAAAGCAAAACCGGCCAACCCGCCGATCAATGAACCGGATAATGTCGTACCAAATGGATTATGTCGGCTTATTGTAAAAACGATACCGGCCACAAGCCCGGCGAGCACCCATTGGTTAGGGATACGGCGATCACGGCAATCAGCAATCGCAACGCCCGCAGACCAGATGAAAAAAAGTCCGATACTGAATAATTGAATCATTTCAGCTCCAGCCGCATGAAAACGTCGTATGGATTGCCGGCGACAATCCATACGGCTGTAATAATGCGAAAGGAAACGGAATCAGTTCATTTTGCCGGCGCGTTGGATTGGACTTGCTTGGCAATACCGGCAAACGCGTCCTTCAGACTGCCGGTCAGCCCAGTATCTCCCCCAACGGCCGCTACGATAGCCACCGCCAGCAGCCCCGCGATCAGCCCGTATTCGATCGCGGTCACCCCTGCCTCGTCCTTCAGGAAGCGCTTGATCAGTGCTTTCATAATCGATCCTCGTGCCTTGAGTTCTCGTTGGCCTTCACTTGACGCTATCGGCCCGCCTCGCCCGCCGGCCGATTTTAACCGGCCGGACCAGACAGTTTTGTTATAACTCTTTTTTCATGAGTCGTTAACAATTTGATACAAGTTGACGATCCGGCGGCTTACGTCGCTTCGCGTTCCCCGATGTACAAATCTTTCAATCTACGCACGAGCGCAACATCATATATCCGAACCTTTTTTTCTTCCACTTTTTTATTCAACTTTACCCGGCCATATATAGCCGTCTGATGTGTATTTTTACGACCGATCGGTAGTCCTTACCTATCAGGATTTACGATAGGTTAGATATACATACCTAATCATCAGTAAAACAGACGATTCACTAGTCCACGCCTTTACTGTCTGTTACGCCGTGCACGTAACGCCGAGCGCGCGACGTTACGTTACGACACGCCGCGAAACGCGAGCGCCGCATGCCATCCGGCCCCCTATCGGAAACCCTTACCGCCCTGCCCGCCCTCCTCATCCAGTAAGGCTTTCCGGTAGGCCCTCGCACCGGTTCGTTGCATCGTCCGACGCAATGGCATGACTGTTGCAGAGATGTGACCGCAGCAGCAACGCAATCAACAGACAAACCCCATGCGAGGACACGATGAACACCCAAACGATTGCTCATGGCACGCTCCGGACGACTTTGATCGCGGCCACCGTCGCAGCCATGCTCTCCCTCACCGCGTGCGGCGGCTCCGGCTCGATTAGCAAAGGCCTCAGCGATTCGGGCGCCGGCAGCGGCGGCGGCGCAATCTCCACGACGGGCGGCGGTGCGGGCACGGACGGCGCGGGCAGCGCGAACGGCGGCTCCGGTGCGAGCGGCGGTTCGGGTTCGACGACCACCGCGGGCGGCGGCTCGACCTCCGGCAGCGGCTCGACCTCGGGCGGCACCTCGGCTTCAAGCGCCAATGCAATCGGCACGGTCGCCGGCAACGCGGGCGACGTCATCAGCAATGCGGGCTCGACCGTCTCCGGCGTCGGCTCGGTCATCGGCGGCACGCCGCTGCCCGGCGCGAATCCGCAATCGACGCAATCGCTTGGCGGGGTTGTCCAAAGCGCGGGCGGCGCGCTCAGCGCGCTGGGCAACGGCGTATCGAGCGGCCTCGGCCAGCTCGGTTCGCCGAACGCCAATCCGATCGGCACGACGGTCGCGAGCACCGGCAACGTCGTCAGTCAACTGGGCGGCGCGCTCACGCAAACCGGCAATCTCGTCACCAGTCTCGGCAATGGCCCCCTGTCGCCGCTCGCGCCGATCACGTCGCCGGTCGGCGGCCTGGTGACCACGGCCGGCAACGCGGTCACCAACGGCGGCGCGACGCTCGGCAACGCACTGTCGACCGGCCCCGTTCAGCAAGTCACGCAAGCGGTCAGCTCGGCGATCACGCCGATCACCACGGCCGTCGCGGGCACCACGCAGACGGTCGGCAACGCGACGGGCCTCGGCGCGCCCGCCAATACGCTGCTTGGCGTGATCGGCGGCGGAGTGAATCAGGCCGGCGCGCTGATCACCAAAACGGGCGGCGGCAATCCGGTCGCAACGGGCCTCGGCTCGACGGTGTCGTCGACGGGCGCCACGATCAGCTCGCTGGGCGGCCTGGTAACGGGCGGCTCTGCGCCGACCAACCCCCTCGCGCCGGTCGCAACGGCCGTGGGCGGCCTGACCAATGCGCTTGGCAACGCGACGGCAGGTACGCCGCTCGCGCCGGTCGGCGGCATCGTATCGACCGCCACGGGCGCGCTGACGAATGCCGCCGGCGGCGCGGCTGGCGGCAATCCGCTTGCCCCCGTCACCAGCGCGTTGACCGGCGCGGCCGGCGGCGGCGCGGCCGCAGGCAATCCGCTCGCGCCCGTCACCGGCGCGCTGTCCAGCGCGACCGGCGCGGCGTCGACGAATCCAGTGGCCGGCCTCACGGCGCCGCTGACCGGCTCGAGCGGCGGCGCGGCAAGCACGGCCGGCGCGGCCGGCAACCCGCTCGCGCCCGTCACGTCCCTCATCGGCGGGCTGCTCGGCGGCGGCCACCGCAATTGAAGAGCAAGCCCCCATCCGGCATCGAGGAATCGAAGAAGACAACGAGGAGCAGCATCATGAATCAGCAACGTTTGGCCCCGTCGTTCGCGCTCCGAGTCTGGCGCGCTCCGCTCACCGCGTTGGCCGCCGCGTGCGCGCTCGCGGCGTGCGGCGGCAGCGGCGTGAGCGCGCCGCCGTCGGCCAGCAACGGCGGCACGCCGTCGACCACGACCTCCGGCTCGGGCTCCGGCTCGACGCAGACCGCAACCGGCACCCCGGGCGTCGTGAGCACGCTTGGCAAAACCACGACGGATCTCGGCAACACGATCGGCTCGACCAGCGTGCCGGGCCTCGGCGGCGGCGTCTCGCAAGGCGTCGGCGCGACGCTCGGCAGCACTGGCGGCATTCTGACGGCCGCGGCCGATGCCGTGAGCAACGGCCTGGGGCAGACCGGCTCCACGCCGAATCCGGTCGGCACGACGGTAGCCGGGCTCGGCGGCGTCGTGAGCGCGGCAGGCGGCACGCTGCAAGGCGCGAGCCAGACGGTGCAAGCGCTCGGCACGGGCCCGCTCGCGCCGCTCGCGCCCGTCACGACGCCTCTCGCGGGTGCGCTGTCGACGGCAGCCAACGCCGTGACCGCGGGCGGCACGACCCTTGGCAACGCCCTGTCGACCGGGCCCGTCCAGCAAGCCACGCAGCCGCTCAGCGCGGCCATCACGCCGCTGTTGATCACGGCCGGCCAGGCCACCCAGACGATCGGCACGACGACGGGCGCGGGCCAACCGGTATCGGGTCTGTTGCAGCAAGTCGGCGGCGCGATCAGCTCGGCGGGTCAGCAGGTTTCCGGCTCGTCGTCGCAACCGCTCGCCGGCGACGCCGGCCAGCTCGTATCGGCGCTCGGCAACACCGTGACGAATGCGGGCGGCCTCGTCAATCCGGCTGCGCCGAACGGCGCGGCGCCGATTCCCGGCCTCATCACGAGCATCGTCGGCGGCACCACGGCGAGCGTCGCGAGCGGCACCGGCTCGAGCGCCAGCGCGCCACTCAGCAATCCGCTGAACGGCGCGCTGTCCACGCTCGGCGGCGCGACGCCCGGCGGCTCGAGCAACCCGCTTGCGCCCATCACGGGCCTGCTCAATACCGTCACGAGCACGCTGACGGGCGCGGCGGCATCACCCGGCAGTTCCACCGGCCTGCTCACGCCCGTCACGGGCCAGCTCGGTTCGCTCGGAAGTATCGGCGGCATCGGCAATAAGTAATCCGAAATACCGCGCGCGGGTGCGAACGCGCGCGGCGTCGTTTTCCGGCGCCACCGGAACGACGGCATGCCGCGATACGCGGCGCACGGGGCACGGCGCGCCGCGTATCGACACTAGAAGATCAGAAGCAGGACGGCCTACGAGGAGTCACCATGAAATCCAGACAAGAATCTTGGATGCTCGCGCTCGCGCTCGCCGCGACGGCCGGCATCGCGCACGCGCAAACGCGCTCGGGCGGCAATCCGCTTGAAGCCTTGCCGCAGATCAACACCCCGCAACGGCCCAGCGTCACCGTGCAAGTCACGCCGCAGGAGCAACAGATACAAACGTTGCTCGCCCGCCATTTGACGCCGACTTCGTTCCAGGTCGAAGGCGTGAAGTCGATTCCGTTTGCCGAAATCTCGCAACGCTTCACACCGCTCGTGGGCCGCGACATCACGATCGGCCAATTGATCGAAACGGCCAACGGCGTGACGAAGCTGTATCAGGATCGCGGCTATGCGCTGTCGTTCGCGTTCATTCCCGCGCAGACGTTCGAAGGCGGCGTGGTGCGCGTGACGGTGGTCGAAGGCTACGTGTCGAATGTGAAAATCACCGGCAGGCCCGGCGCAATGGAGCCGAAGATTCGCGCGATTGCCGCGCACATCACCGACGACCGGCCGCTGCACCGCGCGACGTTCGAGCGTTACGTCAACACGTTCGGGCTGCTGCCGGGCCTGAGCGTGAAGGCGAACGTCGCGCCACCGCAGAACACCGACGGCGCAACGACGCTCGAGTTGAACGTCGATCGCAAGCCGTTCAACGTGAGCGCCGGACTCAACACGAGCAATCCCGGTCTGCAAGGGCTCTTCACGGTAACCGAGAACGGGCTCACGTCGCTCGGCGAGCAGCTGAGCCTTTCCGCCCTGTTCCCGAAAGGCCCGAACGATCAAACCTACGTGGCGTTCAGCGGCGCCGTGCCGATCGGCAGCAACGGGCTCGTCACGCGCGTCGACGCGAGCCATTATCACGGCAATCCGTCGGTCGATCAGACGGCGCTGCCGGGCGTGCGGCGCACCGTCATCAACGACAAGCTCGGCCTATCGGCGTCCTATCCGCTGATGCTCAGCAATCAGCGCAGCCTGCTGGGCACGCTGTCCGGCTATGCATCGCACAACGAAGACCGTTATCAGAACCAGCAGTCCGGCCGCTACATCGGCACGCGCTCGCAAGTGCGCGTGCTGCAAATGCAGCTCGATTACGCCAACGTGCAGCCCAAGCAGGTCCAACGCATCAGCTTCAATGTCGCCAAGGCGTTCGATATCCTGGGCGCGTCGAAATCGGGCATCACGAACGTGCCGGGCATCTCGGCGCTGAATCCGGTTTCGACGACGTTCTGGCGCACCGGCGCGAGCTTCGTGCAAACGAACGAATGGCCGCTCAAGATCGGCACCACCGTGCAGCTCACGGGCCAGTACAGCCCCGATTCGCTGCCGACGAGCGAGCAGATCTCGTTCGGCGCGCAGCGCTTCGCGCTCGGCTACGAGCCGGGCGAAACGTCGGGCGATTCAGGCTGGGGCGCGTCGTTCGAAATCAATCGCGCGTTCTCGCCGGGCTTCGCGTATCTGAAGACCATCACGCCGTATGTGTCGTGCGACATGGCGCGCGTGTACCTGCATTCGGGCACGCCGGTGCCGCGCAAGCTGTCGTCGGTCGGGCTCGGCGTGCGGCTGACCGACAGCCATTTCTACAACCTCGATCTGTCTGTCGCGAAGCCCGTCGGCGATGCGCCGATCGAAAGCGCGTCGCGCGGCCCGCGCGTGAACGCATCGTTCTCGTATCAACTTTATTGAAGTGAAAAGCAGCACACGCGCGTGCCGACAAACCGCGGCCCGCTTCGATTAGAAGCACTTGTATCAAACGAGACATCCGGTTTCACGTATTCTCACCAGGGCTCGCGCGCATCGCCACGCAACACGGCGTGCCAGCCGCAAACCGGCAATCGACGACAACGACATTGTGTAACCCAAGGAGGAAGACATGTTCCAACTGACCCGCTCCCTGCGCTCGATCACGATCGCCGGCGCACTCGCCCTCTGCGCGGGCGGCGCGCTCGCTCAGGCAAGCAATCCCGTCGGCGTCTGGCAGACGATCGACGATCACACCGGCAAACCGAAAGCGCTCGTGCAGATCAGCGAGGACGCGAGCGGCGAGCTGTCCGGCAAGGTCATCAAGGGGCTCGGCGAGAACGATACGCCGGATCGCCGCTGTACTGCGTGCACCGACGAGCGCAAGGACCAGCTCATCAAAGGCATGACGATCATCAAGGCGATGAAGAAGGAAGGCGATCACTGGGACGGCGGCAACATCCTCGACCCGGAAAACGGCAAGGTCTACAAATGCAAGATGTCGCTCGAAGACGGCGGCCAGAAGCTCGTCGTGCGCGGCTATATCGGCGTGTCGCTGCTCGGCCGCTCGCAGACCTGGGTTCGCCAGCAGTAAGCGCAACCCGCGTGCCGCACGCGGCCAAAAGAAAGCCGGCCTGCGCCGCCGCGAGGCCGGTTTTTCCATCGATGAGGCGCAGCGCTTCGCGCTGTCCAATCAAAGCCCGGGCCGCTTCAAGCCGCCGGTTCCAGACGACCCGACGCTTCGACGCCCTTCGCGCGCGGATGCATGCCGCATGCGCAGCGCGATCTGCTCGCACCAGTCGTTGCTGTCGATGCCGAACAGTTCGTTCAGCACGCGCTTGAGCGCGCCGGACTCGTGCCACGCCTTGAAGCGGCGATGGCAGGTCTGATAGGCAGGGAAACGGCTCGGCATCGCCGACCAGTTCGCGCCGCTGTAGATCACCCACAGTACGCCGTTGAGCACCGCGCGCGCATCGGCAGGCGGCCGGCCGCGCAATTCGCTGCGCGAGCGCCACTCGGTCAGCAGAGCGGCAACGCGCTGCCACTGTTCATCGGAGAGGTCGTGATACGGCGCCATGGCTGTCTCCGCTCGGGACGAATATGACGCAACGATATCGAGATCCAATCGTCGGAAATTTGACGATCATCAAAGCGGCGAAGGAAAAAAACGGTTATCGGGATGGCGACAACATCGTCTCCCCCGCAAAGCGGCGAGGTCTAAGGACCGCCCGGATATCGCTTGAAGACGGAGGATGGAGACACGCCACGCATTGGCGCATCGGCGTGTCGCGGCACGGCATGTTCGCGGATCTGGGTCCGTCGGCAGTGAGCGCAGACTGCGCATCGCGCCGCTCGCGTGGTCGGAAAACGCTGAAAAAGCTGCTTTGCGCCCGCGCGCAAGACAAGCGTCGTTATCCGATCGGCCGTCGTCGGCGGCGGCGAAGCCACGATTGACCACACTGTGGCCGAAGCCGCCTAATGAAGCCGCCGAAATCGACGCCGGTTTTTTATGCAGCCTGTTCGAGCGCAGGCACGGGTTCGTGACGCGGCACGCTGGGCGACGACGGCGCGGCATTACCTGCATCGGCCGTTTTCGTACGCAAATGCGTGCGCATACGCTGCGCCATTTGCTCGCACAAATCCTCGCTTTCGGTGCCGAACAGTTCGGCCAGCACGCGTTTAAGCGCCCCCGACTCGTGCCATGCCTTGAAACGACGGTGACAAGTCTGATAAGCAGGGAAACGGCGGGGCATCGCGGACCAATTTGCGCCGCTATAAATCACCCACAGCACACCGTTGAGCACCGCGCGCGTATCGGCGAGCGGCCGTCCACGCAACTCCTTGCGAGGACGCAGCTCGGGCAATAGAGTGGCAACGCGTTGCCACTCCTCATCGGTGATGTCGTGATACGGCGTCATGAGTCTCTCCGTTCTGGAAGAACATGACACAACGATATCGAGTCGAGTTGGCGTTGAATATAAGGCGACCGAAGATTTATGAATAGTTAATACCGAATTAACTGAAATTAACTGTTTCCCATCCTTGTCTGAGCAGCCTTACGGACACTTATGTTAGCCGGATTACATAAATCAAATTTAATCGAACTCAATCATTTTAATGTAAATGCCGCATTGCACCATAATTTAATCGCACCGGAACAATCGAATCAGGTTAGCGAAGTATTAACCAAACGACGTGGTGTTTCGAGATATTCCTTCGATTGCATCTCGACAATGCGTGAAATCGTCCGGCTGAATTCGTTGACCATCGGCCCTTCGACATATAACGCCTGCGCAGGCACCGCCGCCGATATCAGCAGCTTGACCTTGTGGTCATACAGCACGTCGACGAGCCACGTGAAGCGGCGCGCCTCCGACGCCATCCGCGGCGACATCTGCGGCACGTCGGACAATACGATCGCATGAAAACGGCTCGCCAGCTCCAGATAGTCGTTCTGCGAGCGTGGGCCGCCGCAAAGCGTCGCGAAATCGAACCAGACCACGCCATCGGCGCGGCGCAGCGCCTTCAGCTCGCGCTTCTCGATATGCAGGATCGGGCTCTCGTCGGGCACGGCTGCAAGCTGCGCATACGCATGCCGCAGCGCGCGATCCGCCTCGGCGCCGAGCGGGGTGTGATACACCTGCACCTGCGCGAGCGTGCGCTGCCGGTAATCGACGCCCGCGTCGACGTTCAGCACGTCGAGCTTGTCCTTGAGCAGCGCGATCGCGGGCAGCATCCGGTCACGATGCAGCCCGTCCGGATACAGATCGTCGGGCTGGTAATTGGACGTCATCACGAACTGCACGCCATTGGTGAACAGCCTGTCGAGCAGGCGATACAGAATCATCGCATCGGCGATGTCCGATACATGGAACTCATCGAAGCAAATCAGGCGATAGCGCTTCGCGATCCGGCGCGCGAGCTCGTCGAGCGGATCGGCCTGCCCTTTCAGTTCCTCCAGCTCGCGATGCACTTCGCGCATGAACTCGTGGAAATGCAGCCGCGTCTTGCGCTGCACCGGCACGACTGCATAGAAGCTGTCCATCAGAAAACTCTTACCGCGCCCGACGCCGCCCCACATGTACACGCCGCGCGGCAGATCGGGGCGAATGATGAGCTTCTTGAATGCATTCGAGCGCCGCGCCTTGTATGCGACCCATTCGTCATAGCATTGTTGCAGCCGTTCGACCGCTGCGCGCTGCGCGGCATCGGACTGGTAGCCGCGCGTTCCCAGCTCGTGCTCGTAGTATTCGGTGACGTTCATCATGCAAACCGGCAAGACAAAAACAAAGGCGAGCGGAAAAACCCGCCCGCCTCCGTCGAAACAAGGCCGCCGCGCGGGCGCGAGCGCCCGCGCGCGGTATCGCGCTTAGCTGTTCAGCGAGCGCTTGTCGACGGCGAGCGCCGCCTCGCGCATCACTTCAGACAACGACGGATGCGGATGGCAGATCCGCGCGATGTCTTCGGAGGCCGCCTTGAATTCCATCGCGACCACCGCCTCGGCAATCAAATCCGACGCATTCGCCGAAATCACATGCACGCCGAGCAACTCGTCGGTCTTCGCGTCGGCGATCATCTTCACGAAGCCGTCCGGCTCGTTCATGCCGAGCGCGCGGCCGTTGATCGAGAACGGGAACTTGCCCGTCTTGATCTCGCGGCCTTCGGCCTTCAATTGCTGTTCGGTCTTGCCGACCCACGCGATTTCCGGCTGCGTGTAGATCACCCACGGAATGCAGTTGTAGTCGATATGCGGCTTCTGGCCGTCGATCACCTCCGCCACCAGCACGCCCTCGTCTTCCGCCTTGTGCGCAAGCATCGGACCGCGCACCACGTCGCCGATCGCGTAGACGTTCGGCACCGCGGTACGGCAGTGATCGTCGACGTCGATGAAGCCGCGCTCGTTCGCCGTGAGGCCGATCGCCTCGAGGCCGAGCCCGTCGGTGTTCGGCACGCGGCCGACCGACACGATCAGGCGGTCCGCATCGAGCGTCTGCGCGTTGCCGTCCTTATCGGTGTACGCGATCGATACGCCGTCCGCGCTCGTCTTCACGTCGCCGATTTTCACGCCGAGATGAATGTCGAGGCCCTGCTTCTTGAAGAGCTTCGCCGCTTCCTTCGCGAGCGCCTCGTCGGCCGCGCCGAGAAATGCCGGCAGCGCTTCGAGCACCGTCACCTCGGCGCCCAGACGCCGCCACACCGAGCCGAGTTCGAGGCCGATCACACCCGCGCCGATCACCGCGAGCTTCTTCGGCACCGATTCGAACGACAGCGCGCCCTCGTTGTCCGAGACGATCCGGTTGTCGACCGGGATGCCCGGCAGATGGCGCGCCTTCGAGCCCGTCGCGATGATCACATGCTTTGCGGTGACGGCTTCGGTTTCGCCCTCGCCGCTCACCTCGATCGTGACGCCCGCGTCGGTCTTGCCCGTGAACTTGCCGTGGCCCTTGAGCCACGTGATCTTGTTCTTCTTGAACAGGAACTCGATGCCGCCCGTCATCTTTTCGACGATCGCATTCTTGCGCGCGAGCATCTTTGCGACATCGATCTTCACGTCGCCGACCGTGATGCCGTGATCGGCAAGGTGATGCGACGTTTTCTCGAACTCCTCCGACGACGCGAGCAGCGCCTTCGACGGAATGCAGCCGACGTTCAGGCAGGTGCCGCCCAATTTCAGCGCGCCCGCCGGGTTCTTCCATTTTTCGATACAGGCAACCGTTTTGCCCAATTGAGCGGCGCGGATCGCGGCGATATAGCCGCCAGGGCCGGCGCCGATCACGACGACGTCAAATTCCTTCGACATGACAATCCTTTGTTCTGGCTGCGGCGCGCCGAACGGCGCTCCCGTTGTCCGGAGCCCGCGGGCAGCCGCAGCGGTTCGATGCGAAAAAGCGCGTTACAGGTCGAGCAGCAGGCGCGCCGGGTCCTCGAGCGCATCCTTCATCGCGACCAGCGACAGCACCGCTTCGCGGCCGTCGATGATCCGGTGGTCATACGACAGCGCGAGGTAGTTGATCGGACGGATCACGATCTGGCCGTTCTCGACGACCGGACGCTCCTTCGTCGCATGCACGCCGAGGATTGCCGACTGCGGCGGGTTGATGATCGGCGTCGACAGCATCGAGCCGAACACGCCGCCGTTCGAGATCGAGAACGTGCCGCCCGTCATTTCCTCGATCGACAGCTTGCCGTCCTTCGCCTTCTGGCCGAACTCGGCGATCTTCTTCTCGATCTCCGCGAGGCTCAGTTGATCCGCGTTGCGCAGGATCGGCACGACGAGGCCGCGCGGCGAGCCGACGGCGATGCCGATGTCGAAGTAGCCGTGATAGACGATATCGTTGCCGTCGATCGACGCGTTCACGAGCGGGAACTTCTTCAGCGCATGCACGGCCGCCTTCACGAAGAACGACATGAAGCCGAGCTTCACGCCGTGTTCCTTCTCGAATTTGTCCTTGTACTTCGCGCGCAGATCCATCACCGGCTGCATGTTGACTTCGTTGAACGTCGTCAGGATCGCGTTGGTCTGCTGCGATTCGAGCAGACGCTCGGCGATCCGCGCGCGCAGGCGAGACATCGGCACGCGTTGCTCCGGACGGTCGTTGAGCCACGTCGTCGCCGACGCCGGCACCTTCACGTCCGGCAACGCCGGCTTGCGTGCGGCAGCGGGCGCGGCGGCAGCAGGCGCGGCCTTCGCCGGCGCGGCGCCGGCGGCGAGCGCGTCGCCCTTCGTGATGCGGCCGTCGCGGCCCGAGCCCGCGACCTGGGCCGCGTCGAGCCCCTTCTCCGCGAGCAGTTTTGCCGCGGCAGGCGATGCGGCCGCCGAGCTCGACGCAACGGCAGCCGGCTGCGCTGCCGCAGCGGCCGGCGCCGCGGCGGGCTGAACGTCGGCGGCGCCGGCCGCCGCGGCAGCGGTGCCGGCCTTCGCTTCGGTATCGATCGTCGCGATCACCTGATCGGCGACGACCGTGTCACCGTCGTTCTGCAGCACTTGCGACAGCACGCCCGCCGCGGGTGCGGGCACCTCGAGCACGACCTTGTCGGTTTCGAGTTCGATCAGAATTTCGTCTTGCGCGACGGCTTCGCCGGGCTTCTTCTTCCACTGCAGCATGGTGGCTTCCGAAACCGACTCCGAAAGCTGGGGGACTTTGACTTCTACGATAGCCATGTGATTTTCCTGGATGCTTAATCTGGGTAACGACGAGACGCTTGCGAACGCCACCCGGCGGCGGCGCGCTCGAACGCGTTCGTTTGTTCGAGCGCACGCGGCCGGCCGCGCACGCAGGGTGCGCGACGCGCCCCTGCGTGTCGCAACGTCTGTTATTTCACGATCGATGCGCTCTTCAAGCGGCCGAATGCGCCCTCAACGAGGGCCTTCTGCTGCTCGTAGTGCTTCGCGTAATAGCCGACAGCCGGAGAGGCGGAAGCCGGGCGGCCGCTGTACGCGAGCTTCTGCCCTTCCTTCAAGCCTTCCTTCAGGTGGTGTTCGATGTAGAACCACGGGCCCTGATTTTGCGGCTCGTCCTGCACCCAGACCACTTCCGTCACGTTCTCGTACTTCTTCAGTTCGGCTTCGAACTGCTTGTGCGCGAACGGATAAAGCTGCTCGATCCGCACGATCGCGACGTCGTTCGCTTTCGCTTCGCGACGATGCGCGACGAGGTCGTAATACACGCGGCCCGAGCAGACGATCACGCGCTTGACCTTCTTCGCGTCGATGCTGTCGTCGACTTCGCCCAGCACCGGCTGGAACGAACCCTTCGCGAGTTCCGACAGATCCGACACCGCCTCCTTGTGACGCAGCAGCGACTTCGGCGTGAACACGATGAGCGGCTTGCGGAACAGGCGGATCATCTGGCGGCGCAGCAGGTGGAAGATCTGCGCGGGCGTCGTCGGCTGAACGACTTGCATGTTGTGCTCCGCGCAAAGCTGCAGATAGCGTTCGATGCGCGCCGACGAGTGTTCCGGCCCCTGGCCTTCATAACCGTGCGGCAGCAGCATCGTGAGACCCGACACGCGGCCCCACTTCACTTCGCCCGACGAGATGAACTGGTCGATCACCACCTGCGCGCCGTTCGCGAAATCGCCGAACTGCGCTTCCCATGCGACGAGCGTATTCGGCTCCGCGGTCGAATAGCCGTATTCGAAGCCGAGCACGGCTTCCTCGGACAGCACCGAGTCGATCACCGTGAACTTCGCCTGGCCTTCGGCGATGTTCTGCAGCGGCACGTACGTCCCGTCGTTCCAGCGTTCGCGGTTTTGGTCGTGCAGCACCGCATGACGGTGCGTGAACGTGCCGCGGCCGGAATCCTGGCCGGTCAGACGCACCGCATAGCCCGATGCGACCAGCGACGCATACGCGAGATGCTCGCCCATGCCCCAGTCGAGCGGCTGCTCGCCGCGCGCCATGTTGCGGCGATCGTTGATCACGCGCTCGACGAGCGGGTGAACCTTGAAATTCTCCGGCACCGTCGTAATGCGCTCGCCCAGACGCTTGAGTTCGGCGAGCGGCACCGCGGTGTCCGCCGCATCCGTCCATTTGCGGTTCAGGAACGGCATCCAGTCGACCGCGTACTTGCTCTTGTAGTTCGACAGCACCGGATCGACCGTGTGATGGCCGTCGTCCATCGCCTTGCGGTACGCCTTCACATAGCCATCCGCTTCTTCGGCGGTGATCACGCCTTGCTGGACCAGTTTCTCCGCGTACAGCGCGCGCGTGCCCGGATGCTGCGCGATCTTCTTGTACATCAGCGGCTGCGTGACGGCCGGCGTGTCCTGCTCATTGTGGCCGAGCTTGCGGAAGCAGACGATGTCGATCACGACATCCTTGTGGAACTGCATCCGGTAATCGATCGCGATCTGCGTCGCGAGCACGACGGCCTCCGGATCGTCGCCATTCACGTGCAGCACCGGCGCTTCGATCATCTTGACGACGTCGGTGCAATACAGCGTCGAGCGCGCGTCGCGCGGGTCCGACGTCGTGAAGCCGATCTGATTGTTGATGACGATATGCAGCGTGCCGTGCGTGCCGTAGCCGCGCGTCTGCGCGAGATTCAGCGTCTCCATCACGACGCCCTGACCCGCGAACGCCGCGTCGCCGTGAATCTGCACCGGCAGCACCTGCAGGCCGTCCGCGTCGCCGCGACGGTCCATCCGCGCCTTCGCCGAGCCCTCGACGACCGGGTTGACGATTTCCAGGTGCGACGGGTTGAACGCGAGCGACAAGTGAACCGGGCCGCCTTCCGTCGCGATGTCCGACGAGAAGCCCTTATGATACTTCACGTCGCCCGCCGGCAGATCGTCGACGTGCTTGCCTTCGAATTCGGCGAACAGATCAGCCGGCATCTTGCCGAGCGTGTTCACGAGCACGTTCAGACGGCCGCGGTGCGCCATCCCGATCACGATCTCCTGCACGCCCTTCGAGCCCGCGTGCTGCACCACCTCGTCCATCGACGCGATGAAGCTCTCGCCGCCTTCGAGCGAGAAGCGCTTCTGGCCGACGTACTTCGTATGCAAATAGCGCTCGAGGCCTTCGGCGGCCGTCAGGCGGTTCAGGATGTGCTTCTTCTTGTCGGCCGAGAAATTCGGCGTCGCGCGGATCGATTCGAGGCGCTCCTGCCACCAGCGCTTCTGCTCCGGATCGCTGAGATACATGTACTCAGCGCCGATCGTGCCGCAATACGTGTCGCGCAGGCCCTTCACGATATCGCGCAGCGAAGCCTGCTCGAACCCGAAATACAGGTTGCTCGCGCTGAACGTCTGGTCGAGATCGGCTTCGGAGAAATCGTAGAACGCGGGTTCCAGCTCGGGAATCGCGGGACGCTCGCGGCGCTTCAGGGGATCGAGGTTGGCCCATTGCGAGCCGAGGAAGCGATAGGCGCTGATGAGCGTCTGAACGTGGACTTGCTTGCGGGCGGTAGCCAAATTGCTGCCGCTTTCGCGCGGAATGAAGGCATTGGCCTTCGCGCGCTGCGCGAATGATTCGACGATCGGGTTATGGGCCACGTCGCTCGCGTTGGAACCGTCTGTCGCGGGGACGTTTTGCAGTGCGTCGAAATATTCGCGCCAATTGTCGGGGACCGACGCCGGATTATCCAGATAGGCTTCGTACAGTTCTTCAACATACGAAGCGTTGCCGCCGAACAAATACGAGTTCAGCTGGAACTGCTTCATTACATCTGACATTTGACGCTCACCTTTCTTCGAGCTTCTCGAGAAATAGCGGGTTACTCAACCTTCCGCGACACGGCCTGACCGTTTAGCGGATTGCGCGAATCAAGTCTTGCTTGGAAGGACCTAAAACTTGCGTGCGCGCAGCATATCACAAAACCCTTGTGTCAAGCGGGGAGACAAAGCGGCCGAAAGCCCGTCGTGACGGGCTTTCGCACGGTTTCGCACAGATTGCGTCGGCTGTGCGCAACAGAGTTTTTCCGGGAAACGGACGGATCTTGCCGAGCGCGCAAAAAAGCCGCCCGAGACAACTGCCTCGGGCGGCTTGGCGGCAATGCGGGCGGCGATGCGGCGTCATGCGGCGCGCGCGACGCACGCGCCGCCACGACGGGCGCGGCTTACTCGACCGCGTTTTCGCGGCTCGCGCGGCGGCGCTCGTGCTCCTTCAAGTGGCGCTTGCGCAGACGGATCGACTGCGGCGTCACCTCGACGAGTTCGTCGTCGTCGATGAATTCGACCGCGTATTCGAGCGACATCTGAATCGGCGGCACGAGACGCACCGCCTCATCGGTGCCCGATGCGCGCACGTTCGTCAATTGCTTGCCCTTGATCGGATTGACGACGAGATCGTTGTCGCGGCTGTGGATGCCGATGATCATGCCTTCGTACAGCGCGTCGCCCGGCTTCACGAACATGCGGCCGCGATCCTGCAGCTTCCACAGCGCATACGCCACCGCCGCGCCGTCGTCCTGCGAAATCAGCACGCCGTTGCGGCGCTCGCCGACCGAGCCTTCCTTGACGGGCGCATACGAATCGAAGATGTGGCTCATCAGGCCGGTGCCGCGCGTAAGCGTCAAGAATTCGCTCTGAAAACCGATCAGCCCGCGCGCCGGAATCCGGTACTCAAGGCGCGTGCGGCCGCGCCCGTCCGACACCATGTCGAGCATCTCGCCCTTGCGGCGGCCCAGTTCCTCCATCACGCCGCCCTGATGCTCGTCCTCGAGATCGACCGTCAGCAGTTCGTATGGCTCGTGCTTGACGCCGTCGATCTCCTGCATCACGACGCGCGGACGCGACACCGCAAGCTCATAGCCCTCGCGACGCATGTTCTCGACCAGGATCGTCAGATGCAGCTCGCCGCGGCCCGACACTTCGAACACCGTCTCGTCGCCCGTATCTTTCACGCGCAGCGCGACGTTGTGATTCAACTCCTTCATCAGGCGATCGCGGATCTGACGGCTCGTGACGAACTTGCCTTCGCGGCCCGCGAGCGGCGACGAGTTGACGAGAAAGTTCATCGTCAGCGTCGGCTCGTCGACCGTGATCATCGGCAGCGCTTCGGGCGCGTCCACCGCGCAGATCGTCGCACCGATGCCGACGTCCTCGATGCCGTTGATGAGCACGATATCGCCCGCCTCGGCCGATTCCACCTGCACCCGCTCGAGGCCCTTGAACGACAGCACCTGGTTGATCTTGCGGTTCAGCACCTCGCCTTGCGGCCCGAAGCGCATCGCGACCGGCTGGCCCGGCTTGATGCGCCCGCGGGTGATGCGGCCGACGCCGATCCGGCCGACGTATGTCGAGTAGTCGAGCGACGTGATCTGCAGTTGCAGCGGCGCATCCGGGTCGGCCGGACGCACCGGCACGTGCTTGAGGATTGCCTCGAACAGCGGGCGCATGTCGCCATCGCGCGCGGCCGCATCGAGCGACGCGTAACCGTTCAGGCCCGATGCATAAACGATCGGGAAGTCGAGCTGCTCCTCGGTCGCGCCGAGCTTGTCGAACAGGTCGAAAGTCTGGTTGATCACCCAGTCGATCCGCGCGCCCGGGCGGTCGATCTTGTTGATGACGACGATCGGCTTCAGGCCGAGCGCCAGCGCCTTTTTCGTGACGAAGCGCGTCTGCGGCATCGGTCCCTCCACCGCATCGACGAGCAGCAACACCGAATCGACCATCGACAGCACGCGCTCGACCTCGCCGCCGAAATCCGCGTGCCCCGGCGTGTCGACGATATTGATGTGCGTGCCCTCATATTCGACCGCGCAGTTCTTCGCGAGAATCGTGATTCCGCGCTCCTTTTCGATGTCGTTCGAATCCATCACCCGTTCGGCGATCTGCTGATTCTCGCGGAAGGTGCCGGACTGGCGAAGCAGTTGATCGACGAGCGTCGTCTTGCCGTGGTCGACGTGAGCGATGATGGCGATGTTGCGAAGGGCGCGGGTCATAGAAACCTGGATACGAAGGAAACGCGCAAACGCGCGCGCATCGGGCGATGCGCGCGCGTTTGCATCTTTGGAAAGCCTCAAATTATAGCACGCCGGCATGTCGCCCACCCCACCGGGGCCGCGCCGCGGCACGGCGGCCGCGCGCCGCCCGATGAACCCACTTGCAGCAGGGCTATTTTTGCGCGTCAGCGGATGAATTCGGCTTCGATTAATATTTGCCGCAGCAATTATCTGGATCTATAATGCTGCCTAGTCAATTATTGTAGTCTCAGGGAACTTATGGCGGACCCTTCTCCTTCGTTCGACCGCGAGCTGTTCGAGTATCAGATGAACGATAGCGTCGGTTACCTGATGTCCCGCGTGAAATCACTGATGAGCAGCCTGATCACGCAGCGCACGCAAACCGAGCTTGGCATCACCGGCACCCAGGCGAGCATGCTGTTCAAGCTTGCCATTGGCCATTGCTCGACGGCCGCCGAACTTGCGCGCGAATTCGGCATCGATGCGAGCGCTGTGACGCGCCTGCTCGATCGCGTCGAAAAACGCGGGCTGCTGCGGCGCGTGCGCTGCAACAACGACCGGCGGGTCGTGCGGCTCGAGCTGACCGACGAAGGGCATGCGCTCGCAAGCCGCATGCCGGCCATCTTCCGCAGCGTGCTCGATCAGGTGCTCGAAGGTTTCACGCCTGAGGAAGTCGGCTTTCTGAAGAGCATGTTGCGTCGCATCCTGTCGAATTTCGGCGAGTGCCCAGCCGCTGCCAGCACCACTGTACAACCATTGTCATAACAGGCATTTTCGACAAATAAATGTAAGGAAATTCTTGCAGTGTCCATGATCTCTTCAGAATCCGATTCCGAGTCAGGAAAATCCGCGATGAAAACCCTTCCGTTGTCCGCCAGTCGCAGCGCCATTGCCGTCGCGGCTGCCGTGCTCGTACTGTCGGGGTGCGCGAACTATTTCGGCATCAAGAGCGATAAGACGATCGCGCCGGCCACCCAATTCGAAAGCGCGCAAAGCCTGCCCGCGCAGGGCGGCCGCTGGCCGACGCTCGACTGGGGGAGCCAATTCGGCGATCCTCAGTTGCCGAAGCTGATCGACGAGGCCCTCGAAGGCAATCCGACGATCGCGCAGGCGCAGGCGCGCATCGCGCAGGCGTCGTCGTATATCGAATCATCGCGCTCGGCGCTGCTGCCGCGCGCGGACCTCAAGTATTCGTGGACCCGCGAGCTGTACTCCGGTAACGGCCTCTTTCCGCCGCCCTACGGGGGCCAGTGGTACAGCGAGAACAACGTGCTCGCGAGCGCGTCCTGGGAGCTTGATCTGTGGGGCAAGAATCGCGCGCGCCTGAATGCAGCCGTGTCGCAGGAAAAGGCCGCGCAAGCCGACATGCAGCAGGCGCGCGTCACCCTCGCGACCTCGGTCGCGCGCACCTACAACCAGCTCGCGCAACTCTATGCGCAGCGCGACATCGCCTCGCGCGAGATCGGCAACCGCCAGTCGGTCGGCAAGATCACCGACGATCGCGTCGGCGCCGGCCTCGATACGAATGTCGAGCGCCAAACCGCGCGCGGCAATGTCGCGACGAGCCAGGCAACGCTGTCCGATCTCGACGGCCAGATCACCGCCACGCGCTATCAACTCGCCGCGCTGCTCGGCAAAGGCCCCGATCGCGGGCTGCAGATCGCGGCGCCCGTGCTGAGTCCGGGCGACGTAGTCGCGCTGCCGGACAACCTGCCCGCCGATCTCGTGTCGCGCCGGCCGGATATCGTCGCCGCGCGCTGGCAGGTCGAAGCGGCGCTGCACGACGTCAAGGAAGCGAAGGCCGAGTTCTACCCGGACATCAACCTCGCCGCGGGCTTCGGCTTCGATGCGTTCGGCTGGGGCAAATTCCTGAATTTCGCGAGCCGTCAGGCGCAAATCGGCCCGGCGATCCATCTGCCGCTGTTCGACGCGGGCGCGTTGCGCGCGCAGTTGAAAGGCCGCTACGCGGACTTCGATCTGAGCGTCGCCAACTACAACCAGGCGATCGTCAACGCGCTGTCCGACGTCGCGACCCACGTCTCGTCGATCCGCGCGATCGACGCGCAAATGAGCGACGCGCAGCGCGCGCTCGATGCGTCGACACGCGCATACGAACTCGCGGTGATCCGCTACAAGGCGGGCCTGTCGCCGCAGTTGCAGGTGCTGAACGCGGACAGCAGCCGGCTCGCCGCCGAACAGACGGTAACGAACCTGAAGATGCGCCGCCGCGATCTGCAAATCGGCCTCGTGAAGGCGCTTGGCGGCGGCTTCGACGCGGCCGGTTCGCGACTCGCAGCGCCCGCGCCGGCCGCGAAACCGGCCGATGCGCAGCAGGCATCGAACTAAAGCCGGCCGACTCCAGATCGACGACTCTCGAAAACCACCCGCTTTAAATCAAGGACGGAGAACTCGCCATGAGCGACCCACAACAAAACGCGGCAGCGAGCGCGCAGCCGCAGAACAACGGCAAGCGCAAGCGGATGATGACGCTGCTCATTGCCGTGATCGTGATCGCCGCGATTGCCTATGGGCTCTACTATTTCCTCGTCGCCCGCTTCCACGAAACGACGGACGACGCCTATGTGAACGGCAACGTGGTGCAGATCACCCCGCAGGTGACCGGCACCGTGATCGCGGTGAAGGCGGACGACACGCAGACAGTCAATGCCGGCACCCCGCTCGTCGTGCTCGATCCGGCCGATTCACAGGTCGCGCTGCAGCAGGCCGAGGCAAATCTCGCGCAAACCGTGCGCCAGGTGCGCGGCCTGTTCGTCAACGACGATCAATATCGCGCGCAAGTCGCGCTGCGCCAGTCCGATCTGTCGAAGGCGCAGGACGACCTGCGCCGCCGGCTCGCGATCGCGCAGACGGGCGCCGTGTCGCAAGAAGAAATTTCGCATGCGCGCGATGCGGTGAAAGCCGCTCAGGCGTCGCTCGACGCCGCGCAGCAGCAGCTCGCGTCGAACCGCGCGCTGACCGCGAACACGACGATCGCCAATCATCCGAACGTGCTCGCCGCCGCCGCGAAGGTCCGCGACGCGTATTTGAACAACGCGCGCAACACGCTGCCCGCGCCCGTCACCGGCTATGTCGCGAAGCGCTCGGTGCAGGTCGGCCAGCGCGTGTCGCCGGGCACGCCGCTGATGTCGGTGGTGCCGCTCAATGCGGTGTGGGTGGACGCGAATTTCAAGGAAGTGCAATTGAAGCATATGCGGATCGGCCAGCCGGTCGAGCTGACGGCCGATATCTACGGCTCGTCGGTCAAGTACCAAGGCAAGGTGGTCGGCTTCTCGGCGGGCACGGGCGCGGCGTTCTCGCTGCTGCCCGCGCAGAACGCGACGGGTAACTGGATCAAGGTCGTGCAACGCCTGCCGGTGCGCATCGAGCTCGATCCCAAGCAGTTGAAGGACCATCCGCTGCGCATCGGCCTGTCGATGCAAGTCGACGTCGACATCAAGGACGAAAGCGGCGGCCAGCTCGGCAACGTGCAGAACACCGTCTACGAGACCGACGTGTTCGCGAAGTATGGCGACGAGGCGGATGCCGAGATCGCGCGCATCATCGCCGCGAACGCCGGCGGCGCGGCGGCGAGCGCGGCTCCCGCACCGGCCGCTGCGGCGAAGACCGCCGGCAACCGTATGCCGAATCTGATGTAAACGCATGATCCGCACATTGATCCGATAACCCAGCATGGCACAGCCACAAGCTCCGTATCCCCCGCTCAAAGGCGGGCAACTCGTGCTCGGCACGATCGCGGTGTCGCTCGCCGTGTTCATGAACGTGCTCGACACGTCGATCGCGAACGTCGCGATCCCGACGATCTCGGGCGATCTCGGCGTCTCGTCCGACCAAGGCACGTGGGTCATCACGTCGTTCGCGGTCGCGAACGCGATCTCGGTGCCGCTCACCGGCTGGCTCACCGAGCGCATCGGCCAGGTGCGGCTGTTTCTCGCGTCGATCATCCTGTTCGTGATCTCGTCGTGGATGTGCGGGCTCGCGCCGACGCTGCCGTTCCTGCTCGCGTCGCGCGTGCTGCAAGGCGCGGTCGCCGGGCCGATGATTCCGCTGTCGCAATCGCTGCTGCTGTCGAGCTACCCGCGCGCGAAAGCGCCGATGGCGCTCGCGCTGTGGTCGATGACGACGCTCGTCGCGCCGGTGGCCGGGCCGATTCTCGGCGGCTGGATCTCCGACAACTACACGTGGCCGTGGATTTTCTACGTGAACATCCCGGTCGGTATCGCGGCCGCGGGCGTGACGTGGATGATCTACAGCAAGCGCGAGTCGCCGGTGCGCCATGCGCCGATCGACGGCGTCGGGCTCGCGTTGCTCGTTCTCTGGGTCGGCTCGCTGCAAATCATGCTCGACAAAGGCAAGGATCTCGACTGGTTCGCATCGACGACGATCATCGTGCTCGCGCTGACCGCCGTGATCGCGTTCGCGTTCTTCGTGATCTGGGAGCTGACGGCCGAGCATCCGGTCGTCGATCTGTCGCTGTTCCGGATGCGCAATTTCACGGGCGGCACGATTTCGCTATCGGTCGGCTATGGGCTCTACTTCGGCAATCTGGTGCTGCTGCCGCTGTGGCTGCAAACGCAGATCGGCTACACCGCGACCGACGCCGGCCTCGTGATGGCGCCGGTCGGCTTCTTCGCGATCCTGCTGTCGCCGCTGACGGGCAAGATCTTGCCGCGCACCGATCCGCGCTATATCGCGACGGCGGCGTTCCTGTTCTTCGCACTCTGCTTCTGGATGCGCTCGCGCTATACGACGGGCGTCGACGAATGGTCGCTGATGGTGCCGACCTTCATTCAGGGCATCGCGATGGCGGGCTTCTTCATTCCGCTCGTATCGATCACGCTGTCGGGCCTGCCCGGTCACCGGATTCCGGCCGCATCGGGGCTGTCGAACTTCGTGCGGATCATGTGCGGCGGCATCGGCACGTCGATCTTCCAGACCGCGTGGGATCACCGGAACAATTTCCACCACGCGCAGCTCGTCGAGCAGGCCAATCCGTACAATCCGGCATTCAACCAGGCGGTCGATCAGATGGGGCGGCTCGGCCTCACGCCATCGCAGGCGCACGGGCTCATCAACAATCTCGCGACGCAGCAGGCCGCGCAGTTGGGCGTCAACGATCTGTTCTACATCTCGGCGGCGATTTTCGTGCTGCTGATCGGGCTCATCTGGATCACGAAGCCTGAGCGGGCGGGCGGCGGCGATTCGAGCGCCGCGGCGTCGGCGGCGCACTGAAAGACGCGGCGCGCGCCGTGTATTGCTTGTGAAAACGCCCGGCCTTCGAGCCGGGCGTTTCGTTTCACGCACACATCGCGATATTCAATCGCCGGATGGCCGAAAAGCCCCGGCGGCGCGGCTATTCGCCCGTCACGACAAGCCGCTGCGGCGCAAGCACGCCGTGAGCCGCGCGCGCGACGCCGAGCAGGCGATCGTCGCCGTCGTAGACGCGCACGCGCGCGCCGTCACCGATGTCCGGCCGCGCGGCCAGTTCGGCAAGCGGCAAACGCTGACCGTGCACAAAGCGCTCGGCGAGCGCCGCATCGAGCTTCACGCGCGGAAAAGTCGACAGCAGCGCGTCGACCGGCTGCAGCCACGCATCGCGCTCGTGCTGCGTCGCGTTCGCCAGCGCATCGAGCGTCACCGCATGCTCGAGCGTCAGCGCGCCGACAGCCGTGCGGCGCAGCATCGTCAGATGCCCGCCGCAGCCGAGCGCGCCGCCGAGATCCTCGGCCAGCGTGCGCACATAGGTGCCCTTGCTGCACGTCACGCGAAACGTCACGTCGGGCAGCGTGCACGACAGCATGTCGAGCGCGCGGATCGACACCGCGCGCCCCTCCCGCTCGACCGTCTGGCCGGCCCGCGCATATTCGTAAAGCGGCTTGCCGTCGCGCTTGAGCGCCGAATACATCGGCGGAACCTGCACGATATCGCCGACGAACCGCGCGAGCACCGCTTCGACATCGGCCGGCGCACAACGCACGTCGCGGGTCTCGAGCACCTCGCCTTCGGCGTCGCCCGTCGCCGTGCGCACGCCGAGACGCATCGTCGCCTCATAAGTCTTGTCGGCGTCGAGCAAATCCTGCGAGAACTTCGTCGCTTCGCCGAAACACAGCGGCAGCAACCCTGATGCGAGCGGATCGAGCGTGCCCGTGTGGCCTGCCTTCTTGGCCAGATAGAGGCGCTTGGCGCGCATCAGCGCATCGTTGCTGGACAGCCCGACCGGTTTGTCGAGCAGCAGCACGCCGTCGAGCGCACGGCGCGCGATTCGGGGGCGAGGTGAAACAGTCGTCATGGTCAACGCGCAAGAAATCGTCGCTCAATCGTCCTTCGCGCGCGTCGCGTTCGCCTCGTCGATCAGGCGCGACATCGCGACGGCCTTCTCGATCGTCTGGTCGTAATGGAAATGCAGCGTCGGCACCGTATGAATGTGCAGGCGCTTGAAAAGCAGATTGTGCAGATGGCCCGCCGCGTGATTGAGCGCTTCCTGCGTGCCGGCGGGGTCGCCCGTCAGCGTCGTGAAGAACACTTTCGCATGCGCGTAATCGGGCGTGAGTTCGACGCTCTGAATCGTCACGATCCCGATCCGCGGATCCTTCACCTCGCGCATGATCAGCTCGGACAAATCGCGCTGGATCTGATCGGCGATCTGCACGTTGCGATTGGGAGAAGTACGTTTTTTCGTCATGATGAATCCGTCATTGCTTGGAGCAGCCGGCCATGCGCGGCTCACGCCGCCATGAAAATGGGCGGGACAGGCCCGCGCCTGCCCCGCCCATGAGCCTGCGCGCCGTCTTACAGCGTCCGCGCGACTTCGGTGACTTCGAACACTTCGAACTGATCGCCTTCGACGATATCGTTGAAGTTCTTGACCGACATACCGCACTCGAAGCCTTGCTTCACTTCCTTCACGTCATCCTTGAAGCGCTTGAGCGATTCGAGTTCGCCCGTGAAGATCACGACGTTGTTGCGCAGCACGCGCACCGACGACGAGCGCTTGACGATGCCGTCCGTCACCATACAGCCGGCGACCGTGCCGACCTTCGGCACCTTGAACACCTGGCGCACCTCGACCATGCCCGTCACGACCTCGCGCTTCTCCGGCGCGAGCATGCCCGACATCGCCGCCTTCACCTCATCCACGGCGTCGTAGATGATGTTGTAGTAGCGGATATCGATGCCGTTCGCTTCGGCCAGCTTGCGTGCCTGCGCATCGGCGCGCGTATTGAAGCCGATGATGACGGCCTTCGATGCGGTCGCCAGGTTGACGTCGCTTTCGCTGATGCCGCCCACCGCGCTGTGCACGATCTGCACGCGCACTTCGTTGGTCGACAGCTTGAGCAGCGACTGCACCAGCGCTTCCTGCGAGCCCTGCACGTCCGCCTTGATGATGAGCGGCAGGTTTTGCACTTCGCCTTCGCCCATCTGCTCGAGCATGCTTTCGAGCTTCGCTGCCTGCTGCTTCGCGAGCTTCACGTCGCGGAACTTGCCCTGACGGAACAGCGCGATTTCGCGCGCCTTGCGCTCGTCCGGCAGCACGATCACTTCCTCGCCCGCGCCCGGCACTTCGGACAGGCCCTGGATTTCGACCGGAATCGACGGGCCGGCTTCCTTCGTCGGCTTGCCGTTCTCGTCGAGCATCGCGCGCACGCGGCCGTAGGCCGTGCCCGCAAGCACGATGTCGCCGCGGTTCAGCGTGCCGGACTGCACAAGCACCGTCGCGACCGGACCCTTGCCCTTGTCGAGCTTCGCTTCGATCACGAGGCCCTTTGCCGGCGCCTCGACAGGCGCCTTCAATTCGAGCACTTCCGCTTGCAGCAGCACGTTTTCGAGCAGATCGTCGATACCCGAGCCCGTCTTCGCCGACACCGGCACGAACGGCGAATCGCCGCCGTACTCTTCCGGCACGACACCTTCCGCGACGAGTTCCTGCTTCACGCGGTCCGGATTCGCCTCTGGCTTGTCGATCTTGTTGATCGCAACGACGATCGGCACCCCGCCCGCTTTCGCGTGCGCGATCGCTTCCTTCGTCTGCGGCATCACGCCGTCATCGGCTGCCACCACCAGAACCACGATGTCGGTCGCCTTCGCGCCACGCGCGCGCATCGCCGTAAACGCCTCGTGACCCGGCGTATCGAGGAACGTGACGACGCCGCGCGGCGTTTCGACGTGATACGCGCCGATGTGCTGCGTGATGCCGCCCGCTTCGCCCGCCGCGACTTTCGCGCGGCGGATGTAGTCGAGCAGCGACGTTTTGCCGTGGTCGACGTGACCCATCACGGTCACCACCGGCGGACGCGCCAGTTGCTCCGCGTCGCTGCCGGCCTCGCCTTCGACGAGAAGCGCTTCCGGATCGTCGAGCTTCGCCGCGACCGCACGATGGCCCAGCTCCTCGACGACGATCATCGCCGTTTCCTGGTCGAGCACCTGATTGATCGTGACCATCTGGCCCATCTTCATCATCACCTTGATGACTTCCGATGCCTTGATGGCCATCTTGTGCGACAGATCGGCCACCGAGATGGTTTCCGGCACGTGCACTTCCCGCACGATCGGCTCGGTCGGCGCCTGGAACGACGACGCATTGTCCTGGTGCTTGCCGCGCCCCTTCGGGCCGCCGCGCCAGCCGCGATCGACGCCGCCGCTCGAATCGCCGCGCGTCTTGATCCCGCGGCGTTTGGCGGCGTCATCCTGCCAGCCGCCCTTGCCGCCGCCCGGCTTCTTGTTGCGATCGCCTGCCGGCGCCGACGTGGCGGGCGCGGCCGGTGCGCCGCCGCCCGCCGCCTTCTTCGGCGCGGGACGCGCGGCAGCGGACGCCTCGCCGGCCGGCTTTGCCGGCTTGTGAAGCGTGCCCTTCGCCTCCGCAGCCTTCGCGGCAGGCGGCGCCGCGGCCGGCTTCGGCTCGGGCGCCTTCACCTGCGCGCGGCGCGGCGTGTTCATCATTTCGCGAATCGCGCGCGCTTCCGCCTCGGCAGCTTCGCGGCGCTTGCGAATTTCCTCCTGCTCCGCGCGCGCCTTCTCGGCAGCCTCGCGCGCAGCATCCTCGGCCTTCTTCGCAGCTTCCCGCTGCGCGGCGCGCTCGGCGGCCGCGCGCTCTTCCTCCTGCGTGGATTGTTGGGATTGCGCGCGCTGCGCCGCAGCCGCCTCTTCCCGGGCCGCGGCCTGCGCGGCTTCGGCCGCGCGCTTGGCCGCCGCCTCCTCTTCCGCGCGACGTCGCTCGGCCTCCGCGGCTTCCTCGCGGGCACGGCGCTCGGCCTCCTCGCGCTCGAGGCGCTCCTGGCGCTCGCGCAGCTCCTGCGCCTGCTTCTCGAGCAGTTCGGCCTCGCGGCGCGCCTCTTCCTCGCGACGCTTGAGCTCGGCGTCCGCCTGCTCGTCGGCGTGCGCCTGCTCGGCGCCCGCCTCGTTGACGTCGTCGCGCTTGACGAACGTGCGCTTCTTGCGCACTTCGACCTGAATGGTACGAGCCTTACCCGTCGCATCGGCCTGCTTGATCTCGGACGTATGTCGGCGAGTCAGCGTGATCTTGCGCTTGTCGCCATCGGTCGCACCGTGCGACTTGCGCAAATGATCGAGCAGACGCGCCTTGTCCGTCTCCGACAGCGCATCGTCCTCGCTCGCTTTCTGGACGCCCGCAGCCTGCAGTTGTTCGAGCAGCACACCAGCAGGCATTTTCAGTTCCGCGGCAAATTGGGCTACGTTGTTACTCGCCATTCATTCCTCTTAGTGCAAGGACCGATTCCTTGCGGTTAGCATCGGGTCAGGCCTTCCGGCCGCCAGCAAATCAGTTCGCCATGATCGTGTCTCATTGGAACCAGTGTTCGCGCGCCTTCATGATCAGCGCCTTCGCCGCCTCCTCGTCGACGCCCGTCATCTCGGTGAGTTCGTCAACCGCCAGCTCCGCGAGATCGTCGCGCGTCTGCACGCCGTGCTCGGCAAGCTTCGCGACCAGCTCGGGCGTCACGCCTTCCAGGCTCTTCAAATCGAGCGCGGCATTCTCGACCTTCTCCTCGTTCGCGATCGCCATCGTCAACAGCGCATCGCGCGCGCGGTTGCGCAACTCGTGGACGGTGTCCTCGTCGAACGCCTCGATCTCGAGCATTTCGTTCAACGGCACATAGGCGATCTCTTCGAGACTCGTAAAGCCCTCATCGATCAGGATATCGGCAACTTCCTCGTCGACGTCGAGGCGCGCCATGAAGAGGCCGCGCAGCGTGTCGCGCTCTTCGTTTTGCTTCTGCGCGGATTCGTCCGGCGTCATGATGTTGATCTGCCAGCCGGTCAGCTCGCTGGCAAGGCGAACGTTCTGGCCGCTACGGCCGATCGCGACGGCCAGCTCGCTCTCGTCGACGACCACATCCATCGAATGCTTTTCCTCGTCGACGACGATCGACTGGACGGCCGCCGGCGCAAGCGCGCCGATGACGAACTGGGCGGGATCGTCCGACCATAGCACGATGTCGATGTTTTCGCCACCAAGCTCGTTTCTCACCGCCTGCACGCGCGAGCCGCGGATGCCGACGCAGGTGCCGATCGGGTCGATCCGCTTGTCGTATGCGACGACGCCGATCTTCGCGCGCACGCCGGGATCGCGCGCCGCCGCCTTGATCTCGAGCAGACCCTGCTCGATTTCCGGCACTTCCATCTCGAAAAGCTTCATCAGGAATTCGGGCGCGGTGCGCGACAGCTCGATCTGCGGGCCGCGCGCGGTGCGGTCGACCTTCGCGATGTACGCGCGCACACGGTCGCCGACGCGCAGGTTTTCCTTCGGAATGAGCTGGTCACGGCGCAGCAGCGCCTCGACGCGCCCCGATTCGACGATGAAATTGCCCTTGTCGAGCCGTTTCACCGTGCCGGTCATGATCTTCTCGCCGCGCTCCAGATAGTCGTTCAGGATCTGCTCGCGCTCGGCATCGCGCACCTTCTGCAGGATCACCTGCTTGGCCGCCTGCGCGCCGATGCGGCCGAATTCGATCGACGGCACCGATTCCTCGATGTAGTCGCCCACCTCGACGTCCGGCTTCTGCTCACGCGCCTCGAACAGCAGGATCTCGCGATCCGGCTCCTGCAGCCCGGCCTCGTCGGGCACGACCAGCCAGCGCCGGAAGGTTTCGTGTTCGCCGCTTTCGCGATCGATGTGGACGCGGATCTCGGCGCCCTCATCGAACAGTTTCTTGGATGCCGATGCAAGCGCGGCTTCGAGCGCGCCCAGCACGACGTCCTTGTCGACGTTCTTTTCGCGCGCCAGCGCATCCACCAACATCAACACTTCGCGACTCATTGTTTGCGGCTCCTAAAGTCAACGTGCGGAATCAGGCGAGCTTTGTCGATATCGGCCAGCGTGAAATCCAGCATCGCGGCCTCGCCTTTCTTCCTCTCAAATTCCAAACCGATCGTCTCGCCGTTCGGCGCATGCAGAATGCCACGGTACGTCTTGCGTCCGTCCAACGGCTTTTTCAGGGTGATGACGGCTTCGCTGCCCGCGAAACGCGTGAAATCAGCCAGCTTCTTCAACGGCCGGTCGAGCCCCGGCGACGAGACCTCGAGCCGTTCGTAATCGATGTTTTCGACCGTCAGTACGTGCTGGAGCTGACGCGTGACCTTCTCGCAATCGTCGATCGTAATGCCGGCGGGCTGATCGATGTAGACGCAGACCATGCCGCGCCCGGTGCGCTCGAGATCCACGAGCTCGTAGCCGAGCCCCGTGACCGTGGTTTCTATCAGTTCCGTCAGTTGCACAGTGTCCTCTCAGGTGTCCGCGCCCGCCCCTCGCGATTCACCCGCTGAACGCGCGCCTTAGCCGGCGCAGGAAGCGCTACCCGAGATGCCCAACCGTTTCGGCAAAAAAAAATGGGCGCAACGCCCATCTTGTTACCGGTGGTCGCACCTGAGCTGCACATCGAATCCGTACGCCCAGCGACTTTGCGATTATAGCGAGTTCTGGGCCGGACGCAAAGCGCCACCCCGCCAATTCGGCGCAAAATCGGCCCGAAATGGGAATTTTGCGGGGCATTTGCAACATCCGGGATTATGGCAAAGCGTGGCGGACGGCGATTTGCGCAGCCTGCCGGCCAGACAAACGATTAAAAACCCGACGAAATGAAATGCGCCGCCGCGCGCCTCGTCAGTATCACCGTGACTGCCGGCAACGACTTGCCGGCCTTTGAGCACCCGAACCGCGCAAGGCTCCCGCGAAAGCGGCGGTGAGCAAGCCGCAAGATCAGCGTGCGCCCTGCACCCGCCGTTCCAGCAACCGGTACAACCGACGCAGTCGCGACACCACGATTTCCTTCCAAGCGGCAACGCGAGCCTTGCTCGAGCGCCACATTTCCGGACTGAAGGTGCTGCATAGACATGTATTGCGAACCCTCGTGATTGAGCATCGCGAGGCAGTCCTTAGCCGTATTCGGCATCGCAGGCACGACGAAAAACGTGTGGCAATCGCGTGCGACGACGCGGTTCACGGCATCGAACGCGCCGGCAAATTATGCATGAAATTCGACGAGACTCGAGATCCCCAGCGCCGATCGCACGGCATGTTCGGCAGCGCAGAGCCACAGCAGCACATGGAGAAATGGGCCGGGCCGGTTGCGCCAAGCGCGGCGGAACCGGCCGGCATGAGCTGAGCAGCCGGTTTCAGGGCTTTGCCCCGCCCTTCGGCGCGCGGCCAGGAGTGCCGCTGCCACTCAACGAGTTTGCGCCGGCCTTTCGCCAGTTTTGTCGCTTACCGGCCGCGCGAGCGATTACGCGGCGGCATATGCGGTTGGCCATTATTGCGGCCGCCGCCCGCATTCCCGTCGGCCCGATTGCCATTCGCGTTTCGGCCGCCCTTGCCGCTGGCGCCGCGCTTGTTGCCACCGGCGCCATAGGACGCGCGATTGCCGTCGATATCGCGGCCGCCTTGGCGCGCGCCACCGCCATATGCCGGCAGGCTCGAGTAACCGCCGAGACCGGCGCCGAAACCGCCGCCGCCCGCCAGGCCGCGCCGGCCTCGGCGAGGCTGGTCGAGTTAACCGTGCGCCGTCAGCACCGGCTCGCGGCTGATAAAGCCCATCGACGTCTGCATCGGATCAGGCTGGCGGCGCTCGGCCGGACCGCCGCGCTTGCCTTTGTCGTCGGTCGGCACTTTCAGTCCGACCGCTGCCATCAGGCGGCGCACCTGTGCGTCATCCAGCTCCTCCCAGCGGCCGCGCTTCAGGCCACGCGGCAGTGGAATCGGGCCGTGACGCGTGCGGATCAGACGGCTCACCATCAGGCCAACCGCCTCGAACATCCGGCGCACCTCGCGATTGCGCCCTTCCGCAAGCGCGACGTGATACCAATGATTCGTCCCCTCGCCGCCGCCGTCGCGGATGCGCAGGAAGTTTGCCGGGCCATCGTCGAGTTCGACGCCATGCAGCAGCTTTTGGCGCGACGCCTCGGTCAGCTCGCCGACGACCCGCACCGCATACTCGCGCTCGACGCTATAGCGCGGATGCATGAAGCGGTTCGCGAGATCGCCCGACGTCGTCAACATCAACAGACCTTCGGTATTGAAATCGAGGCGGCCGACCGCGAGCCACTTCGCAGTCTTCATCGGCGGCAGCCGGTCGAACACCGACGGCCGCCCTTCCGGATCAGCATGACTCACGATCTCGCCGGTCGGTTTGTGATAGAGCAGCACACGCGGCGGCTTGTTCGGAAGCTTGCGCTTGACCGGCTTGCCGTTGATTCGAACCTGGTCGGTCGGCATGATCCGCTGGCCGATATGCGCAGGCTCGCCATTGACCGACACGCGGCCGGCGATGATCAGCTCCTCCATCTCGCGGCGCGAGCCCATGCCCGCCTCCGCCAGCACCTTATGCAACTTCGGTGCATCGTCATCCGGCGACAGCACGCGCTTCGGCTGCTGCCCCTGGCGGCCACGGCGCAGCATCGGCGCGCGCACGCCACCGCCCTGCGAATTGTTATCGGCATCGAACGCGGGCGAAATCACATACGCAAACAAATCGTCCTGGCTCGCCTCGGCGGACGCCGGCGCGCTGCGCTTGCCCTGCTGCCGCGCGACACCTTCGCGCTTGCCGGCTGCCGCCGGTTTGCGCGGCGCTTTCGCGGCCACATCCTGATTGCGCGGCGCACGCGCCGGCGCCTTCGCCGCGCCGGCATCGCCCGCCGCCATTGGGTCGGGTTGCTCCGCGCTATCGGCATTCTTCGATTTTGCAGCCGCGCGACGGCGTGCGATCAAGCTGCGCGGACCGCGCCGCAGACCGCGGCGCGGACGCTCTTCGCCGCCCGCATCCTGGGTCTGAGCAGGCTGCTCGCGCGCATCGTCGGCGCGCGCCACCGCGACGGCATGCGCGGCTTCAGACGAATCGATGTCGTGGATATCTGTCAAAACAACCTCAAAATGTCAGGTCTCGCGCCCGTCACGGGCACGGCTAGGGTTGGTCGCCCGTTTTCACGCGCGGTGTTGCTCGGGCGCCTCGACGTTCGGCGCATCATCGATGCGCGGCGCCTCGCCGTCCTGCTGCGCGTGCCCGGGGGCCGCCTCGCTTGAACTGCGCACGGCGTCGGCAAGACTGCCGGACGAATCGTCCAACGCCTGCTGCACGTGCGCCTGGACCGGCCCGGCGTCGCTGCGGACGCCGCCGATCTGGCCTGGGTCTTCTTCCTGCTTCACTCGGCCTACCGCCGGCTCGGCGGTCACCTCGCGATTGGCTGTATCCGTCGCCGCGACGCCATCCTCATTCGCCGCGGCGCCCCGATGCGCGGGCGCATCCGCCGGCGCGCCAGCCGATTCGGCGCGCAGGAGTGCTACCCCGCCGCCCGCAAATTCGATCGACGACGAGGTGCTGTCATGCGCAATCGTTTCTTCATCTTCGACATGCGCCGCCGCACCATCGCCGGCAACAGGTTGCGCATTCGCCGGCCCGCCGCCATGCACCGCCGTCTCAACCGATGCAGCCGACTCACCGCCGAGGGCGGGACGACCGGTATCTTCGGCCCCAGCCGGCCCGGCTGGCACCGCGCCGCTGCCGTCGGCAACGGCGGCATCCTCGACCATGTCGTCCGATACGCCCGAGCCGGCGTTCTCCACCAGCCCGGCCGAACCGGCGCGGCCCGCCGCGCCGCCAACAATATCGGACTGCGCGTCGCCACCCGGTGCCGCCGTTTCGTCGGCTTCCGCAATCGCGCCGCCTTGTGCATCGTCATCCGGGAAATCGATGGCCTGCTGCGCGAGCAGGCTCGCCTCCAGATGCGCGGCGGGTTCTTCGAGGGCCGGCAGATCGTCGAGCGCCGCCAGGCCGAGGTCGTCAAGAAACTGCTTCGTCGTCGCGTAGAGCGCCGGACGCCCCGGCACGTCGCGATGACCGATCACCTCGATCCAGCCGCGATCCTCCAACTGCTTGACAACCTGCGTGTTGACCGTGACACCGCGAATTTCCTCGATGTCGCCGCGCGTCACCGGCTGCCGGTACGCGATGATCGCCAGCGTCTCCAGCACCGCCCGCGAATATTTCGGCGGTTTTTCCGGGTGCAGCCGGTCGAGATAAGTGCGCATCGCCGGCTTGCTCTGGAAGCGCCAGCCCGACGCCAACCCAACGAGTTCCACGCCGCGGCCGGACCACTCCTGTTTCAGATCTTCGAGCAGTGTTCGGACTGTATCCGCCGACACGCTGTCGACGAAGAGCTTGCGCAAATCGCCGAGCTTCAGCGGTTCCTGCGCGCAGATCAAAGCAGTCTCGAGGACGATTTTCGCCTCTTGGGTATTCATGCAGCTAAGTCAGACCCTGTGGTCAAACGAACCGGATCAATCGAACAGACGTAAGGAACGGAAGACGCGCTCGCCCGATTCTGATCGGTCATATTGATGGGAGCACGAACCGGGGGTGGCGAAACCGCTTTCAAGCCCAACCCGAACCGGACGGAACAGCGCGGAACCTACGTCGGAGCCGCGTGACTGAGCGCCATCTTACGCAAAATTACCCTGTGCGTAAAGATAAAGAGCGGATAAAAAAGCGTGCGGCAAAGGACACTTTGCGCAAACACCCCTCATCCGCGAACATGCGCCGCAGGCGTCAATCGAGATCCTCGACACGCGCCGGCATCTCCTTCACGAGCCCCCAGACCGCGTCGGCCGCCGGCGACAGCGAGCGTTCGCGCCGCCGCACCAGCTCGACGGTGCGCTCCGCACGCGGCGCAAGCGGCCGCGCGACCAGCGATGAGCCGGCAGGCAGCGGCAACGAAAGCCACGGCAGCACGCTCACGCCGACGCCCGCCTCGACGAGCCCGAACACGGTCGCCGAATGACCGAGTTCCTGCACGACACCGGCTGCGACCCGATGCGCGGCGAGCGCCGCATCGATCAGCGGACGGCTGCCCGACGCGTAATCGAGCAACACGAGCCGTTCGCCGGAAAGCGCGGTCCACGGCACGGGATCGCGCTCGGCGAGCGGATGATCGTCGCGCGCGACCAGACAGAACGAATCGGTCATCAACGGCTCGGCAATCAGATCGCCCGTCGCGAGCGGCCCGATCACGACGCCGAAATCCACTTCGCCCGACTTGACCTTGCGCAACACGTCGCTCTGCACGTCGTCACGCAAGCCAAGCGCAACAAACGGAAAGCGCCGCTCGCAAGCGGCAACCACACGCGGCATCAGCCGGCAAGCGACCGTCGGACTTGCCGCGACGATCACGCGCCCGCGCCGCTGCTCACCGATCTCGCGAATTTCGCGCAATGTGTCGTCGAGATCGCCGAGCAGGCGCGACACGCTCGCGATCAGATTCACGCCGACGTCGGTGAGCTGCACGTCGCGCGTCGTGCGGTCGATCAGCTTGAGCCCGATCTCGCCTTCCAACTCCCGCACCGAGCGGCTGACGGCCGATTGCGTGAGACCGATCTCGTCACCTGCCCGACTGAAGCTCTTGAGCCGCGCCACCTCGATGAACACGCGCAACTGCCGCAGCGTGATATTCATAGCATTGCCTCATTAATCGGACGCATCGATGCGCAATTGTATGCGTTCGCCCTCGCGCCGTCGTGTGTCGGTGCGGTGCAACACAAGCTGAAACGCACGTCTCACGGGCCACGCTGCACAAGATTGGTGATTGTCCTGATTTGCGCGAGGGTCGTTTTGGCGTCTTATACGCCCCTAGTTGTCGCGGCCATCAGCGCGCCGTCTAGCGGCTCTGCAGCGATTGCCGTTGACATGGCACGCTTCCTGCATAAGCAGGCGCACAGGGCTGCGGGGGTTGGCCTTCCCGCGGCGGATTACACCGCATCCGCCGTCGCGTGAAGCCGGCGCCCTCACCCGGCACTCGCTCAACGAGTGCCCGACGTGTGGAGTGCGCAGCGCGGGGCGGCGCACCGGAAATAGCTTCGCTGAGGTGAGGACATGATGCTGTTCGACGATTTGAGAGATAACGAGTGGGCGCTGCTCGAGGGGCTGTTCTGCGCCGAGCCTGCGCGCAACGAGCGCCGCGGCCGCCCTCGTGTGGAGGCGCGTTCGGTCGTGAACGCCGTTCTTTGGGTGCTGTCGACGGGCGAAGGCTGGTCGAAACTGCCTGGCCGCTATCCGTCGCCGCCGACTTGCCGTCGACGCTTCGACGAATGGCAGGCCGACGGCACGCTCGCCGAGGTGGTGAAGCGTCTCGGCTCGAACGGCCGCCAGATCTCGCTGCGCGGCCGTATCGGCGCAAGCGCGGTCAAGCCGCCCGCCCCGCCGAGCCGCGACCGCCTGCGCGGCGCATTCTGGACCAATCCGGAATCCTGGCGCGCGCCCGTCAAAATGGCGTGAATCCTGTCTCCGGGCGGCCCGCAGCGCCGCCCGGACAACGCGCCGGGATGCCGGCTTCCCTTTCGCACGCCGTGCCGACGATGCGATTGGGCGACACATCCGCTTACCAATATTTACAGCGCACTTTCGCTCTCCCGCATACCTTTACCGGTACACGGAACGAGCCGTCTATCGGTTCGAAGGGAGCCTTCAACGATGAAACCCTTGCCACTTCTCGCGGCATGCGGCGTTGTCGTTTCGCTGGCGCTCGCCACTGCTGCGCGAGCCGGCCCACCTTTATCGAAGCCGCACGAACGGCGGGATCAGGTCGCGCTTTCTCCGGCAGACGCAGCGGCGCATCGCAATCAGTCCAGCGTGCCGCGCGGCGACCTGCGCGGCGACATTGCGAGCAATGCGCGCGAACGTGACGACGCGCAGCGGCCACGCAATCCGAATCGTCAATAAATCGCCGGTACCAGGAAAAATCGGTCAGATCGGGAACTGCGCGGCACTGGCCGAGTCTCAGCATTGCCATGAGCACAGCGTGGCAGCAGCAATGAACCCGGTACCGCCCGTATCCTCGTGATACGGGCTTTTTTTTGGGCCCAACTCATGCAATCTGTGCTACAGACGACTCTCCAGGATCGATACGGCGCTTGCCTCGCTGAGCGCGTAGTCCGCCATCTTGCGATCCTCCCAATCGGCGCGCTTCTCATCCCGCTCGAGCCGCGCGAATTCAGCACGGCCATTGTCAGTCAGCACTGCGATGTCGACAGGCGCGTGAAAGCCCGGCGCGGGCGCGACGGTCTTCTGCCGAACCGTATCCATCAACCCCAGCGAACGCAGGTATTCGAACACGCCCGGACGCCTCGCCCACGGAACTTGACGGTACTGGACACGCCTGAGCGCGTCGAGTACTGCTTCGTTGGAATACGTGGCCATCTCGATTCTTTCTTAAAGGGCAGCGACATTGCAAAGCGGCCTCGCCGGCCGAGATCTCCGCCCACCGACGCCACCACGCAGCTCATGAGGGATCTTTGATTGTCCCTCCCCAGTCTCTTCCGACCCGTACCCGGCCGTTTTGTTCTTACGAAACAGGGGCGGATCATTCTCCATTCCCGAAAAGCTACCTTACCCCAATCAAATTGATTCTGTTCAATTCATTTGCCCTACTCTTTGCGACTTTGGTGCTCTACCGCAAGCACCGTGGCGCGCGCGCCATCGCCATTACGATAGCCGCGCTCTTCTGGCTCATCGCATCCGGATGGCTCGCGGCGCCACTTGTCGCACTCGCTGAATTGGGCGTGCGGCCAGTCGAGCATCCGGCCATGACAGGCGACACCACGATCGTGATGCTGGGCGCAGGCATCGAGCAGCGCAACGGCGCCGCCGTCCCCACGCGCGACGCCCTCGCCCGCATCGCAAAAACGGCCGAACTCTATTCGACGTGCATACGAACGGCCGCGCACTGCACCGTGATCGTATCGGGGGGCGATCCGCAGCGGCCCGGTGTCAGCGAAGCCGCTACATACACGCCTTATCTGCTCGCACGCGGCGTGGCGAACGACGCGCTGATTCGCGAAGCGCGCAGTCACACCACCTACGAAAACGCGCGCTTCACCGCTTCCATATTACGCGCTCAACATTACGACGCGCTGATCCTCGTGACGACGTCATACCAGATGCGGCGCGCGCTCCTGGACTTCGACCACTTCGGCATCGCGCCGCAGCCCGTCTACTCGAACCGCCGCGACGCGCAGCTCGGGTGGCTGCCGCGCTTCGACAATCTTGCCAACGCGGAGCAGGCGCTGCACGAAATTCTCGGCATCGCGCAGTTTTACGTGTATCGTCAGCTCGGCTGGTTTTGATCAATGCTCGACTGTCTTTCGCGCACCGCAAGGTGCCGCCCCGGCGAACCGATCCGACGCCCGAGCCTTTCCGGGCAAGCGTGTGGCGGCGGCATGACGGGGCAAACGACTGTTGCGCCCGATCCACGCGGCCGATCGCCGCGATGCAATCGAATGCACTGATCCGTCACTTTTGATAAACTCGGCTCACTCGATTGCAGACGCCAGACAAATCGGCAACACTCGGGTCCATCACCACTTAGCGGAGGTAAGCAATGAAGAAAATGACCATGGCTATCCTGGTTTCGATGTCGGCTCTGGCTGGCGCGGCATACGCTCAAGAAAGCACCGAAATCAAGACGATCACCGATCCGGCAAAAATCGCTGAAATCGAGCAGCGCGCGCAAGCGCTGCAACAGCAGCAAGCCGCGCAACCGCCGGCAACCGAAGCGCAGCCGGCTCATGAGCGCAAGCATCACGGCAAGAAGGGACACCATAAGGCCGCAAAGAAAGCTCAGTAAGTCCGGCTCATCTCGCTGCACGCAAAGCCGAATCCGGGTTGCCGGATTCGGCTTTTTCATTCGTGTGTCCCGATGAGCGCGCCGTGCGTTGTGCTAAAGTCGCGCACCGAACTTTTCCACCCGTGCGCACCCTGGTGCGGAGGACTGAATGAGCAACATCCAGTTGGATATCGAATGGACTGACGCCGCAACCCGCAAAATCAAGCAATTGATGCCGCGCGGCTCCGACGAGGCGTTTCTCGCACTGCCGCCGATCGAATGCCTGCCGATGGAGGGCGACGTGCTTTTCCTTGGCCCGCAAGGCAAGCAGCACCCGTTCATCGTCGCGGAACGGCAATATCACCACGACGGCGACGCAGACTGGACCATCATTCTGATTCTCGACGTCCCGAACGCCTCGCACTGACTGTCGGCGTGCCCCCAGGCGTCGGCCGGCGCAGCAAAAAAATAGCCCGCGCTTCATACGAAGCGCGGGCAAAACCGTCGCCCTACGAGGATAGGCGACGGGGCCACCGAGATCCGCGCAAACGCGGATCATCGTTCAGACTGGGTAGCGCGCCGATCGCCGGCAGCCACCCGATGCGTCGACATCCCATCAGGCAGGGGGTATGCGAGACCGAACCTCGCTGTATTCGAAATACCCTCCCTGATTACCCCCGGAAATGGGAGCAGTTTTCGTGCCAATCTGGAAATATTTTTTAAATATTTGATTTAAAAAGATTAATCATCCGCGGTCTGCGGAAAGTGCGATTTCGAGCTATCCGTTACGGGGGTGACGTTACGTAACGCCGCCACTAGCCGGCACGCGGCCGCAGACGCCGAATGTGCGACGTCCGCCGTCCGCAGCGCAAAAAAAAGCCCGCCGAAAGGCGGGCCCGGTGATGCTTGATGCGGCGAATGCCGCAGGATGCACGCGTCAACGCATCTGGCTGACGAGAAGCGCCATGATCTGCCGCGCAGGCGCCGACGTATCGACTGCCCCCTTGTCGTCGACAATCGCGACACGGGTTTGATCTTCGGCAAGCGCCTTCACGTTGACAAGATATTGCTTCGCCTTCTTTTCCTTCTTGCCGTGGAAAAGCTGATTCCAGAAGCCCTGCTCCTCGGCGCTGAAATCCTTCGGATCAACATAACGAACGTAGTACAGCCCCTTCGCCCGATCGCGGTCGTCCACCGTGAAATTCGCACGATCTAGCGCGATACCGACACGTAGCCACGAGCGGTCATACGACTCGGGAAGCGTCACCTCCGACGGCACATCCGCCGCCGGTTCGGCCGGGCTGCGCGACGCCGACGCGTTCGCCACATTCTGCGCAGCGATCGCCGCGGCAGCCGCCTTGCTCTTGTCGCTCGCGGATTTTGAATTGCTCGGCGCGGCATCGTCGACGATCGGCACGCCGCCGGCCTTCACGCGCGCATCGTTTTGCGCAAGCACCGCCATCAGACGCTTCAAGTATTCGGTTTCGAGTCCAGGATCATTAGGCTTCGGCTCCCATTTGCTCGAATCATTGCCCGGCCCGGTGAGTGCCTCGCGCATCCCCTTCTGGCTGACGAACACATAGGTGCCGCCATTCGGCGCGGCGTCGAGGCGCGTGCGGTACTTGTTGCGCTCCGCCGTCACATAGGAATTGCCCATCGCCTTCGAAATCACGCCGCGAATCAGACCATCGTTGATCTGCGGGTGCGTTTCGTTCCAGTCCGTTTCCATCACGCCCTTGTCGCGCTGCTCGACCACGAGCAGAAAACCCTGCTCTTGCCAGAACCGGCGAATCTGCGGCCAGATTTGGGCCGGCGTCTTGTCGTCGATCACGAGCCAGCTTTCGGTGCCGTCACGCTGAATGTGCATCCCAGGTACGGCAGGCACGACCGTATCGGTCGCGGGCGCAGCCTGCTGCACCTGCTGCAGGCTCGAAAGCGAGGTCGCGCCCCCCTGCGGCGGCAGCGAACGCTGATCAGGCGTCTCGTCCAGCATATTGGGCGGCACCGCGAGCGACACCTCCTTCGATTTCGAGTCGCTCTTATAGTCGATTTTCGTAGGCGACGGCGAACTGCAACCGGCGACGAACGCGCCAGTCGCGAGCAATACCGCAAACCGCGTGGTAAGACGAAGATCAGTCATGTTCAGGGAATCCTTCCGCTAGGTCGCTCACGGCGACTTTTCCGTGAGTCAACTTTCCATTTTACCGGTCCAGCGCAAGACCGTGCAAAAAGCAAACATCGGTATCGTCACGGACGGCGTTGAAGCGTCGACATGAGGCTTGCAAGAAGCGAATGCGGACGAATCCATGCCGTGGAGTTGCCGTAAAAAACCGGAAATGCGCAACACCCCATCCTCGGCCGACATCTCGTTGCTGCCGGAGAAACCCGGTGAGCCGGAACAAGAAAGACGCCGACACGGCGATGATCGAAGCGCGTACATTCGTCAAGTCAGTCGCGCGACACGCTGCGCGCGAATGTTGGTCGTCACCTGTCTGTGCGCAAATCGGCGTGGCGCCCAGGCTCGATATGAGAAAGTTTCCACCAATATGGTTTTCGATTTACTCAACAATCAAGCGCCCATTAAAAAACCCGCACAGCCCTACGCTGTGCGGGTTTTGATCTGGTCGGGGCGAGAGGATTTGAACCTCCGACCACCTGCACCCCATGCAGGTACGCTACCAGGCTGCGCTACGCCCCGAAAGCGTTAAAGTATAACAGACACTTTCTCTCAAGAGAACAGTTGAAGCGCAATTGCCGCGACACGCGTTACGCGATCGCCCCCGGATACGCAACCTCGACATGCGCGGGCAGCGGAACCGCCCGAGTCGTGCGCCACAAGTCGCCGTCAACCGACCAACCGCATTTCTCGAACAGATCGCGCGACAACAGATTCGCATCGGTATGCTTCGAAACCGCAACGGCAGCAGCGTTGTCCCGCAACAAGGCTTCAGTCAGCAAAGAGACCATCGCGATTTCCACGTCCAGGCCGACCACACGGCAACTCATCACCACTTGCTCGATGCGCTGCGCGGATGCGATGCCAATCACGACGAGACCATATTCCGCATGCCGGTCGGTCACCTCGCCGACGAGCACCAGCCCGCTGCTGCAGATGTCGTCGAGTTCCTGCGTGCTCCAGCGGCGGCCGGTCGTATTGAACTGGTTGGTCTTGTTCAACAACTCGAGCGTTCGCGGAAAACGCGGATCGCTCTGCCCCGTAATCCGGCCGAATGCGGCCTTCAGATTCAACCTCGCCAGAAATTCCTCGCGCGACAATGTCTTGCGCTCCGTCTCACGCTGAATTTGCGATTTGATCATCTCCGTGCGCCGCGTGGATTCGGCGGTAATCGTCACGCCCTGCGTTTCGGCGCTCCACATCAGGATGCGCTTCCAGTAGTAGTGCGACGCATGCACCACGCGAAGATCGGGAATCGCCTCCTCGACGGTTTCGCGCTCGCGCGGATTGTCGTCGACGAAGATCACGTTTCGCGGCAACAAATTCGCTTCTTGCATGGCCTCGTTGATGCTCTGCACCTTGTTGTTCCACGAGACCTTCAGGATCGCGAAATCCTCCAGAAGCAGCCGGCGCTGGAAGACGCGAGGCCAGATCGCCTTGATGCGCTCGAGATCGTTCTTGCTGACCAGCGCGAGAATCACGCCGCGCCTTCGCAGCGACAGCAACGCCTCCGCGATGCCAAGCGGCCATCCTTCGACGGCGCTTTGATAGTCGGGATTGTCGGCCTCTGCCAGCACACCGCGCCAAAGAGTATCGTCGAGATCGACACAGACCATCTTGACGCTGTCGATCGACCGCAGGCTGCGATACATCGCCTCCGCCTCGAGCCACAGCCCGCAAATGAATTCGCCCACCTGGTGTGAATAGTGGGCCGAAGGCGCGGGCACCCTGACGATGCGGTCCTGATCCAGCGTGAAATCATGGTCGCCGATGAAGCCGCCGTGCGCGTAATGCCAGATGCTGTCGTCCTGAATGAAACGGCGCCCGTAAATGGACGCGAGATGATTCATATCCATCAGGTACAGATTCGGATGCTCGAACACCCGGCGCTCGATGTGACGGTTGATCTGCTCCATCAGATAAAGGTTGCTCGTCGCATCCGAGCGGTGGAAATGCCGGCCGTTCACGTTGTACTGCGGCGTCATGTAATTGACGACGAACGTCGGAATTTCACGCGCCCAACGCAAAATGCGCTCGATCCAGAAATCGATGATCTCACAGGCTTCGTTGAGCAGCCTGTCGGTTGCCTGCTCATCTGAGTACGGCGCGCGCAGCCACTCCGCGTAGCTTCCCTCCAGCAGGACGCCGCGCAGCGGAATCTGCGCGATATGGAACGAGTAGGCGTCGAACGGATGAGGCAGCGTGTCCGGCATATCGGAGGCGAACAACACGAGGTCGATCGGCGTCTCGATGCCATGTTTGCGCAGCGCCGGTATCCATGCCTCCATCAGACACGAGCCCTGCAGCAGGACGCGGCCGAGCTTGGAATCGGTGCGGCGCAAATCCTGCGGTATCGTGTAGAACCGGTTGTTGTGCTGCCTGAAGTCGGAAACGGCAGTGGCAGGCATCGGCGTAAAACTCATCGCGAATTCCGCTGAGTTCACGAGATGTTCGAGCAGCCGTTCCAACGGAAAGCGGCTGCCCGTCCAATAATCGATCACTTCCCGGCTTTCGGGGTCGCGCTTCAAAATAGCGCGGTAAGCGCTGAGCACTTCGGATTCGGTAATGCGGGCCATGCTGCATCCTCGCTCTTGTTACGTTTCAATGAAACTGCTACGAGAGGTGCCGCCACTCACCGGGGAGAGATTATAAGGTTTCCGCGATCCGTACAACACGGCCGTCCGCGGCATATCCCGCGCGCTCGCCCGCATTCAGTCACGGCCCGTCGCGCGTCATACGCCGCCGATATCGCATTCGACGTGGGATTTCAGAAATTCATTTATCAATTACAAGAAAAATGAAAGAGAAACAAAACACGATCATTCAGAAAAACAGCGTCTGCTCTTTAGACGGTAGAGGGAATGCGGCATCAAATGTCGGGGGCGAATAGTCGTTATGTTAAAGCATGCGCGCGTGAGACATTCTTGCAAAACGACGTGCGAAGAACTGGACGATAACGCGTGCCAAATCGCATGCCCCAGTCATGCGCGCGAGCCGCCCGGCGGGAGCTTCGCCCGCTAAACGCACGACGATTCGCCCCGCATCGGCCGCGTGTTTAAGCTGCCTAGACAGAGTTCCGGCATGCTCCGCCGCGGCGCGCCCTTTGCGCAATGCAACACGACGCCCCCACGTTTGGTGCTGCTCCTCTACCCCATCGTGTCACACTTGCCCCACAGGGCGGCCGATGCGCGCACCCGCGCGACGGCCGCCACGACAAATACAGGGAGACAGCAACCATGCGCACATCGGTCCAGTGCGTCGAGCGCACGCACGTCTTTCGCACTGTGCATCCACCGCGCATGCCGCGCAGCGCCGTTTCGGTTTCTCACGGATTCTTACGCTCATGCGCGGCAACGGCGGCCGCACTCGCGTTGCTCAGCACCGGATGCGCCCAATCCGCGACGAGCGACGGCAACGGCACGCAGGCGGCCACGTCGATCGAACGCGCGAAAGCCGATCGCCTTGCACGCGAGCAACAAATCGCCCGCACCGTGCCATCGCTCGCATCCATCAAGCTCACCCAACCGCGTCCGCTGACGTTACGCGACTCCGGCCAAAGCGCAGCGCTGACGTTCCTGCGCGACATCGATTTGCGCATCGTCGGCGACATCGGCTTCTATGTGCATCGATTGTCGGCAACGCTCGTGCCGACGCAGGCCGGCGCGCCGATCGTGCTCGACGATCCGACCAGCTTCGAGATCGACGTGCATCGCGGCGCCGTCACGCTCGACGACGCCAAACTCACCACGCTCTTCAACGGCTACATCTTCGGCTACCGCAACGCGCCGCTGCGTAAGCTGCACGTATCGGCCGGCGACGGCGTCATCCACCTGCAGGGCGAAATGCAGCGCAACGGCTGGGTGCCGTTCTCGTTGACGGGCCGCCTCGACATCGTGGATCGAACCAAGCTCGTGTTCCGTCCGGTCTCGATCCGCGTGTCGGGAATCAACGCGAATCCTGTGATGCGCGCCGCGAACGTGAAGATGTCGGATCTGCTGAAGATCGATACGCCGATCGCGCGGCTGACCGGGGACGATCTCGTGCTCGACATCGGCAAACTGATGCCGCCGCCGCGCCTGAACCTCACGATCACCGCGCTCAGGATCACGCCGGGCGGCGTCGATCTCTCGCTCGACGACGGCTCGCGGGCCGGCTTCGCCTTACCCGATTCCGCCCCCAAGCAGGCGATGTATATCCGCGGCGGCGACGTGAAATTCATGCGCTCGATGCCGATGAACGCGAACCTGGTGATCGGCCCGATGCGCGACGCCAGCGCAAACGAGCCGTTCGTACTGGATCTTTATCACTATCGCGACCAGGTCAGCGCTGGGTATTTCAATTTCGACAATACGGGGGCAATAACCATCCGGATGCCGTCCTACGCGAAACTCAACCGGCCGGGCAGCGCGCCGACGTTCGGCGCCGCGTCCGCCCGGCTCAATGACAGCCTGCTGGCCGATCAGCAAACGGACCTCGAAGCCGCGCGCCGGCAATGGCAGGCGTTCGCGCTCGTCGACGCGCGCGGCCCCGCCGCGCAACCGGGTTTTCGCAAAATCGCCGTCAACCGCAACGCCGGCGCACCGGCGCGGCCGACCGAGCGCCGCGTATCGAGCCGCCCGACCACCATCCATCTGCACAACGCCGATTTCTACATCGCCGACAACATCGGCTTTCGCGTCGACGATCTCGTCGTACAGCTCACCGCAAAACGTGCCGGCGAACCGGTCGACCTCGACGATCCGAATCAATACGACATCCGGATTCTGAGCGGCTCGGTGCTCGCGCCGTGGCAAGCGATGTCGGATCTCTTCAACCGGTATCTGCTCGACTATTCGCCGCGCTCGCTGAACGATCTGAAGCTGAGCGCCAACGGCGGCAACCTGCGCGTGCAAGGCGGCCTCAAGCTGTGGAACCAGGTGCCGCCCGGTGTGTGGCTGCCGGCTGATATGGAGGGCACATTGACGCTCGTCGACGAACGCCATCTCGCGTTCACGCCGTCGCAGGTAAGCGTGCTCGGCGTGCCGCAGGCGAAGCTGTTGCGGGCGCTCGGCATCGAGTTGTCGACGCTCGCGCCGCTCAAGCGCCGCGGCGCCGAGTTGCGCGGCGATCAGCTCGTGCTGGACCAATACATGGTGTTTCCGCCCCCTGTGCTGGCCGGCCGCATGTCGCAAGCGACGGTCGAGCCCGATGGGCTGCGCCTGACGTTCAGCCCGGCAACCGACACTCCCGTCTTGCACCCGCCCGCCTCGTTGCCGGCAAGCTATATGTGGCTGGAAAACGGCGACATGAAAATGTTCAACGTGCTCGAGCTGAACGCGCGCGCACTGATCCGGAACTCGACGCAAGCGCGTGTGCGCTTCGATCTTTACGGCTATCGCGATCAGGTTTCACAGGGTTCGGTGCAGATGGCGGCAGACGGCACGCTGCTCGTCGACCTCGGCAAGAAGGACCCGCTCGCGCCGTAACCGTGGCGGCGGGCCGGTCAATCGTACCGGGGGCGGATCGGATCGATGGGATCAGCTGCCGCGCTTCAGACTCTCGATCACGTCGAGCAGCGCATTGCGCAACTGCGCGACATCGACCGTTTCATCCGCCGCCGGCGCATGGTGCACCGGCGACTCCGGCTGCCCCTCCGCCGCGGCCGAATCGCTCGCGCCACGCCCGCTGCCGACGGTGTCGAGGCGGTTGCGCGCCCCGTTGATCGTGAACCCTTGTTCGTAGAGCAGTTCGCGAATCCGCCGGATCAGCAATACCTCGTGATGCTGATAATAGCGGCGATTTCCGCGCCGCTTCACCGGACGCAACTGCGTAAACTCCTGCTCCCAATACCGCAGCACGTGCGGCTTGACGCCGCACAGTTCGCTCACTTCCCCGATCGTGAAATAGCGCTTCGCGGGAATCGGTGGCAACACGACTTTTTCAACCGTCGACGTCATCGTCAGTTAACCGTCGGTAAGGGCGCGCGGGCGCGTCGCGCGTGGGCGAAGCGCCAGTTTCAGCGCACTAGATTCGACTCGGCGCCGTTTTCGACGAGCGCCTTCAGCTTCTGGCTCGCATGAAACGTCACGACGCGGCGCGCGGCGATCGGAATCGCTTCGCCCGTCTTCGGATTGCGCCCCGGCCGCTGCGGCTTGTCGCGGAGCTGAAAATTACCGAAGCCCGACAACTTCACGCTTTCGCCGTTTTCAAGCGCATCGCGGATCACCTCGAAGAACGCTTCGACCATGTCCTTCGCTTCGCGCTTGTTGAGGCCGACGCTGTCGAACAGCAGTTCGGCCAGCTCGGCCTTCGTCAGCGTGGGCGTATCGCCCGGCGCCGACGGCGCAGGCACGTCGCGGGTCATGGCGCTGCGTTGCGCCGTCAGAAGGGCTTCGAATTCACTCGAGTTCATGTCGTTCATATTCTGCAAAACCAGCGCGTCAAACTGGGATAAAACATCGGCCGAAAGCGGCTACACGCCACTTCCTGCGCACTATCCGCGCAAACGCGCGCCATAAGCTCGAGCCATGCGGTCCACGAGGGTCTGGATCGCCTGATCAACCGTCTCGTCCTGCAAGGTTCCGGCCGCATCCTGGAGCGTCACGCGAAACGCGAGGCTTTTCTCGTGGGCGGACAACCCACCAGAAGTATTTGATTTTGCACGAAATTCATCGAAGAGCGCAACCTTCTGGACAAACTTGCACGCATCCTCCGCAAGCACTTTGTCGATCTCGTCGAAGAGCGCTTGCACTTCGACCTGTTGGTCGACGACAACCGCGATATCACGCCGCACCGGCGGGAATTTGGAGACTTCGGACAGTGCTGGCAGCGCCCGCGGCACGAGCGCATCGGCGTCGATCTCGAACATGACCGGCGGATGAGGCAGCTCGTACTTCTGCATCAAACGAGGATGCAGCTCGCCGATCCAACCGACCGCCCGGCCATCGAGTTCGATCCGCGCGCTGCGCCCCGGATGCAGCGCCGGATGCTCGGCCTTCACGAAGCGCGCCACGGCCGGCGCGAGCAGCGCCTCGAGATCGCCCTTCACGTCGAAGAAATCCACCTGACGCGTTGCCGCGCCCCATTGCTCGTCGAGCACCGGGCCGTAGGCCAGTGCGCCGATACGCTTGGGCTGCGCATAACCAGCAAGCGCCAGCTCGCCCGCCTGCGCGGCCGGCTCCGCCGCGAACACGCGCCCCGCCTCGAATACCCGCACGCGATCCGCACGGCGGTTCAGGTTATGGCGCAGCACGCCAACGAGGCTGCCGAACAGCGTCGAGCGCATCACCGACAGCTGACTCGCGATCGGATTCAGCAGCCGCACGGGATTGGCGTTGCCGGCGAAATCGCGCTCCCATTCGTCATCGACGAAGCTGAAATTGACGGTTTCCGCGTAATCGCGCGCGGCAAGCGCGTGGCGAAGCGCGTGAATCGAGCGGCGCGTCTCGTCGGTCGCACGCATCTCGTTTCTCGCGATGGGCGGCCGCGCGGGAATATTCTCGAAGCCATGAATGCGCGCGACCTCCTCGATCAGATCCTCCTCGATCTCGATGTCGAAGCGGTGCGGCGGCGGGCTCACGCGAAACACGTCGCCGTCGCGCTCGAACGCAAGCCCCAGGCGCGTGAAAATCTGCGCGACTTCATCGGCACCGATCTCGACGCCGATGATCTTGTTCGCGCGCGACACGCGCATCGACACCGGCGCGCGCTGCGGCACGTTGATGACCTGGTCGTCGACCGGGCCCGCCTCGCCGCCGCAAATGTCGAGAATCAACTGCGTGATCCGCTCGAGATGCTCGGCGGTCGTCGAGTAATCGACGCCACGCTCGAAGCGGTGCGCGGCGTCGGTCGAGAAGTTGTACTTGCGCGCCCGGCCGCGGATGCTGTCCGGCCACCAGAACGCGGCTTCGACATAGATGTTGGTCGTGTCGAGCGTGACGGCCGTGCTGTCGCCGCCCATGATGCCCGCGAGGCTCTCGACCTGCCGCTCGTCGGCAATCACGCCGACCGTCTCGTCGAGCTCGACCGTATTGCCGTTCAAGAGCTTCAGCGACTCGCCGCGCTTGCCCCAGCGCACGTCGATGCTGCCGTGAATCTTGTCGAGATCGAACACGTGCGACGGGCGGCCAAGCTCGAACATCACGTAGTTCGAAATATCGACGAGCGCGGACACGCTGCGCTGCCCCGAGCGTTCGAGACGCTCGACCATCCATTGTGGCGTTTTCGCGCGCGCGTTCACGCCGCGGATCACGCGGCCGGAGAAGCGGCCGCACAGATCGGGGGCGGAAATCGTGACGGGCAGCGTCTCGGCAAGCGCCACCGGAGCCGGACGAATCTCGAGCGCCGTGAGCGGCGCGCCGGTGATCGCGGCTGTCTCGCGCGCGATGCCGAACACCGACAGGCAATCCGCCTTGTTCGGCGTCAGCTTGATTTCGAAGATCGTGTCGTCGAGATTCAGCGCGTCGCGGATGTCCTGGCCGATCGGCGTGTCTTCCGGCAGGATCATGAGGCCGCTGTGATCCTCGGAGAGCTTGAGTTCGCGCGCCGAGCACAGCATCCCCTGGCTTTCGACGCCGCGCAGCTTCGACAGCTTGATCGCGAATGGCGCGCCGCCGTCTTCGGCGGGCGGCAGCTTCGCGCCGACCAGCGCGACCGGCACCTTGATGCCGGGCGCGACGTTCGGCGCACCACAGACGATCTGCAGCGCCGTGCCGGTGCCCGCATCGACCTGACAGACGTTGAGCTTATCGGCATCCGGATGCTTGACCACCTCGAGCACGCGGCCGACGACGATTTTCTCGGTCGGCGGCGCCGCGCGGCGCTGCGATTCGACCTCGAGCCCCGCCATCGTCAGCGCATGCGACAGTTCGTCCGTCGTCAGTTGCGGATCGACAAAGGTTCTCAGCCAGGATTCAGGGAATTGCATGGAAGTCCACGTTCGAAACAGGTTGGATCGAGGCCCGGCGCGGCATTCGGCGCGGTCCGCCGGGCGCGGAGCGAGGCGGTCGCGCGGGTCAGGCGAATTGCCGCAGGAAACGCAGATCGTTCTCGAAGAACAGACGCAGATCCTGCACACCGTAGCGCAGCATCGTCAGCCGCTCGAGGCCGCTGCCGAACGCAAAGCCGATGTAGCGCTCGGGATCGAAGCCCATGTTGCGGATCACGGTCGGATGCACCTGCCCCGAACCGGAGATCTCAAGCCATTTGCCCGCGTTCTTGCCGTGCTCGAACATCATGTCGATCTCGGCCGACGGCTCGGTAAAGGGAAAGTACGACGGGCGAAAACGCACGAGAATATCGTCGCGCTCGAAGAATTTCTTCAGAAAATCGGTGTAGACGCCTTTTAGATCCGCGAAGCTGACGTTCTCGTCAATCCACAGCCCTTCGACCTGGTTGAACATCGGCGAGTGCGTCGCGTCGCTGTCGACGCGATACGTGCGGCCCGGCGCAATCACCTTGATCGGCGGCCGGTTCATCCGCGCGTAGCGGACCTGCATCGGACTCGTATGGGTACGCAGCAGCAGCGGACGGCCGTCGGCGTCCTTGCCGTCGATGTAAAACGTATCCTGCATCGAACGCGCTGGATGGTTCTCCGGGCTGTTCAGCGCAGTAAAGTTGTACCAATCCGTTTCGATCTCGGGGCCGTCGGCCACGTCGAAGCCGATCGAGCGGAAAATCTGCTCGACGCGCTCCCAGGTGCGCATCACCGGATGCAGGCTGCCCGTGCCCGCGCCGCGGCCGGGCAGCGTGACGTCGATCGCCTCGGCGGCAAGACGCTGATTCAACAGCGCATCGGCGAGCGCTTGGCGGCGCGCGTTGAGCGCGGCCTCGACCTGCTGCTTCGCGACGTTGATTCGCGCGCCTTCCGCCTTGCGCGCGTCGGGATCGAGCTTGCCGAGGTTCTTCAGCCGCTCGGTCAACACGCCCGACTTACCGAGGAAGCGCGCCTTTTCGTTCTCGAGCGTGGTGATATCGGCAGCCCCTTCGAACGACTGCTTCGCATCGGCGACAATCTGATCCAGATCCATTGGTCCCTTCACTTCCCACGTCAAGGGTTCAGCGCGCATCCGCGACGACACGAAAGCGCCCGACCCAACAAAAAAGGGGCTCGGAAGAGCCCCGTTTTCGCTGCAGCGGCCGAGATTACCGGAGCATCGCTGCAACTGACCACGCAGTGCTAATCTCGCAATTAGGCTGCAACGGCGGCTTTCACCTGCTTGACGATCGCGGCAAAAGCAGCCTTGTCGAACACCGCCATGTCGGCCAGCACCTTGCGGTCGAGTTCGATCGACGCCTTCTTCAGGCCGTTGATGAACACGCTGTAGGTCATGTCGTGCTGACGCACGGCCGCATTGATACGCGTGATCCACAGTGCGCGGAACACACGCTTCTTGTTGCGGCGATCGCGATACGCATACTGGCCCGCGCGCATCACCGCCTGCTTGGCGATGCGGTAGACGTTATTGCGGCGGCCGCGATAACCCTTGGCCAGGTTGATGATCTTCTTGTGGCGGGCCCGTGCGGTTACCCCACGTTTGACTCGAGGCATGTTTCTCTCCTGTGAGTATCGGTTGAGGGCTTACGCGAACGGGAGCATCGCGCGGACGGAGTTCAGATCGGAATCATGAACTGCCGTGGCGCCGCGCAGATGGCGCTTGTTCTTCGTGGTTTTCTTGGTCAGGATGTGGCGCTTGAAGGCTTGACCGCGCTTGACGGTGCCGCCCGGACGCACCACGAAGCGCTTGGCAGCGCTCTTCTTGGTCTTCATCTTAGGCATGACGAACAACTCCAGTTTATTTGATGGAGATGGGTGTGCGGTTGGCTCTTCGCCCCTGACCCGCCCTTCGAAACCCAGTCCACTTGTGTACGGCGCGCTGCAAGCAGCCGCCGTCGTTTCTAGCGTGCCGCCCCGACAGGGCGACACGCCGAACCACTGCAAAGCCGCGCGCATGTCGCGCGCAGGCCGGTTACTTCTTCTTCTTCGGCGAGAGCACCATGATCATCTGGCGCCCTTCCATCTTCGGCATCTGCTCGACCTGGCCCACTTCCTCGAGATCGGTGCGCAAACGCTCGAGCATGCGCATGCCGATTTCCTGGTGAGCCATTTCGCGGCCGCGGAAACGCAACGTGATCTTCGTCTTGTCGCCTTCCTCGAGGAAGCGCACGAGGTTGCGAAGCTTGACGTTGTAATCACCGTCATCGGTACCCGGGCGGAATTTGACTTCCTTGACCTGGATGACCTTCTGCTTCAGCTTCGCCTCATGCTGCTTCTTGGCTTCCTGGTACTTGAACTTGCCGTAATCCATCAAGCGGCAAACTGGCGGAACCGCCTGCGGCGCGATTTCCACCAGATCAACATCCAGTTCCTCCGATTTACGGAAAGCATCGGCGAGCTTTACGATACCGAGCGGTTCGTTCTCGATTCCGACCAGACGCACTTCCGGCGCAGTAATTTCACCGTTGATGCGATGCGACGACTTATCAGTAGCGATGTTACGTTTCCTCTAAAAATTAAAAAAACGAGCCGCGCTGCCAGGGCGGTTACTTGAACGCCTGGATTTCTCCACGCAGGCGCTCAACAAAGGCCTCGACCGGGAGAACCCCCAGATCGACGCCGCCACGGGCACGCACGGCTACCGTTTGCGCTTCACGCTCCTTATCGCCTACGACGAGCAGGTAGGGAACTTTTTCGAGCGTGTGCTCGCGTATTTTATAGCTAATTTTCTCGTTGCGCAAATCAACCGACGCTCTAACCCCTTGTTTTTGCAATGTTTGAGCAACAGATTGCGCATATTCAGCCTGACTTTCAGCGATATTCAGCACAACCGCCTGCACCGGGGCAAGCCAAATCGGCATTGCACCAGCATGGTGCTCAATCAGAATGCCGAGAAAACGCTCCATCGAACCGACAATCGCCCGATGCAGCATCACCGGCCGGCGGCGGCTATTGTCCTCGGCGACGTACTCCGCGCCGAGCCGCTCCGGCAGCAGCATGTCGAGCTGCAGCGTGCCGCACTGCCACGAACGGCCAAGCGCGTCCTTGATGTGGTACTCGATCTTCGGGCCATAGAACGCGCCCTCGCCCGGCAGCTCCTCCCACTCGAGGCCGCACGCCTTCAGCGCGTTGCGCAGGCCTTCTTCCGCGTGATCCCAAGTCTCGTCCGAGCCCATCCGCTGCTCCGGACGCAGCGACAGCTTGATGTCGATGCGCTCGAAGCCGAAATCGTCGTAGACGCTCATCGCAAGCTTGTTGAACGCGATCGCCTCGGCATTGATCTGGCCTTCCGTGCAAAAGATGTGCGCATCGTCCTGCACGAAGCCGCGCACGCGCATCAGCCCGTGCAGCGCGCCCGACGCCTCGTTGCGATGGCACGAGCCGAATTCCGCGTAACGCAGCGGCAGATCGCGGTACGAACGCAACCCGTGCTTGAACACCTGCACGTGCCCCGGACAGTTCATCGGCTTGATCGCGTAGTCGCGCTTCTCCGACTCTGTCGTAAACATGTTGTCGCGATAGTTCTGCCAATGGCCCGACGCCTCCCACAGCGAGCGGTCCATGATCATCGGCGTCTTGATCTCGAGATAGCCCGCGTCATTCAGCCGGCGGCGCATGTACTGTTCGACCTGCTGCCACAGCGTCCATCCCTTCGGATGCCAGAACACCATGCCGGGCGACTCTTCCTGAATATGGAACAGATCGAGCTGCTTGCCGAGCTTGCGGTGATCGCGCTTTTCCGCCTCTTCGAGCATGTGCAGATACGCGTCCTGGTCTTCCTTTTTCGTCCACGCGGTGCCGTAGATCCGCTGCAACTGCTCGTTCCTCGAATCGCCGCGCCAGTACGCGCCCGCCACCTTCATCAGCTTGAAGACCTTCAACTTGCCGGTCGACGGCACGTGAGGGCCGCGGCACAAATCGGTGAAGCCGCCGTGCGAATACAGTTTGATCTCGTCGCTCGACGGAATCGATTCAATGATCTCGGCCTTGTATTTCTCGCCGATGCCCCGGAAGTACGCAACGGCCTCGTCGCGCGACACGACGCGGCGCGTGACCGGTTCGTCCTTCTTCGCGAGCTCCTGCATCCGCTTTTCGATCTTCTCGAGATCCTCCGGCGTGAAAGGCCGGCTGTACGAGAAGTCATAATAGAAACCGCTGTCGATCACGGGGCCGATCGTTACCTGGGCTTCCGGATACAGTTCCTTGACCGCATAGGCGAGCAGGTGGGCCGTCGAGTGACGGATGATGTCGAGACCGTCCGCATCCTTGTCCGTGACGATCGCAAGCGATGCGTCGCGATCGATCAGCGCGGACATATCGACGAGTTCGCCGTCCAGCTTGCCGCCGAGCGCAGCCTTCGCGAGGCCGGGACCGATCGACGCCGCGACTTCGGCGACCGTCACCGGATGCTCGTACTGGCGAATCGAGCCGTCGGGCAGGCGTATCGAAACCATATTGGCAATCTCCGTGATGCCGACAGTGAGCGGCGGATTGAGCCGCGCACGAGGAAATGCCCCGAACGCGCGACAAAAAAAATGCGGCCCCGCTTTCGAGGGGCCGCATTCTGATACTTCAAAACCACAAGGCGAAAACGTTCCTCGACTAGCGCCGCTCCGAATGAATTTCGGTCAACGTTCGCGGTGTCATAACCGTATTCGCCTTTTGCGATGTGTCATTGGTAGGCTCGATTGGATTCGAACCAACGACCCCCACCATGTCAAGGTGGTGCTCTAACCAACTGAGCTACGAGCCTGAAGAAGCTGAGATTATATGGAGCTTTTTTAGGCTTGGCAATAGCTTTCGTGCATTTTGTTCAGAAAAATTCGCACCCCATTGCTATCGCCAGCCGCCCCTCGGCGGCGTTCATGCCTTGCGCGCCGCCCGCACGACGCCCGCCACCTCACCGAGCAACGTGCACGCGCGCTGCACCTGCGACGAACTCGACACTTCGACCGTAAATTGCATGAACGCCGTGTTCCGGCGGCTCTGCGTCTTCACGCCGGTCACGTTCATCTTCTCGCGCGCGAACACTTCGGAGATATCGCGCAACAGCCCCTGCCGGTCGGTTGCCTCGATCATCAGATCGACCGGATAGACCGACACGCCGCGCCCGCCCAGCACGTCGGCGGACCACGTCGTCTGCAGCACGCGCTCGGGCGCGCGTTCGGCCATCCGCCGGAACATCGCGCAATCGCTGCGGTGAATCGACATTCCCTTACCACGCGTGACGAAACCGCTGATCGCGTCCGGCGGTGCCGGACGGCAGCAGCGCGCGAGCTGCGTGAGAAGCGCGTCGACACCGACGACGAGTACGCCCGTCGACGCGCCTTGCGTGACGCTCGCGCCGCTGCTGCGCTTCTCGAAATTCTCGGGCGCTTCGGGCTCGGGCTCCGGTTGCGGCGCATCGGAAAGCGCCTGCTCGACGTTGCGCAGGCTGAACTCTTCCTTGCCGACCGCCGAGAACAGTTCGTCGGACGACTTGAAGCCGAGCTTCGCCGCAAGCTGCTCGAGATTCACCGACGTCTTGCCTTCGCGCTGTAGCGTCTTCTCGACAAGCGCGCGGCCGCGCGCAACGTTCTCTTGCTGGTCGATCAGGTTGAACCATGCGCGCACCTTCTGACGTGCCCGCGCGCTGCGCAGATAACCAAGCTGCGGATTGAGCCAGTCGCGCGACGGACCACCCTCCTTCACCGTGACGATCTCGACCGTCTGCCCGTTCGCAAGCGGCGTGTTGAGCGGCACCATCGCCCCGTCGACGTGCGCGCCGCGGCAGCGGTGGCCAAGCTCGCTGTGCAGGTGATACGCGAAGTCGACCGGCGTCGCGCCCTGCGGCAGCGCGATCACGCGCGCCTGCGGCGTCAGCACGTAGATGTGATCGTCGGCGAGCGACGTTTCGCGCAATTGCGCCCACGCGTCGCGACCGCTCGCCTCGCCGCCGCTTTCCGCGACGTCGTCCTTCCACGCGAGCAGTTGGCGCAGCCATGCGATCTTCTCGTCGTATTTGTCACTCGCCTCGAACTGACCGCCGTAACCGCGCGCGCCCGCTTCCTTGTAGCGCCAGTGCGCGGCAACGCCGTATTCGGCGAAGTTGTGCATCTCCTGCGTGCGGATCTGCACTTCGAATGCGCGGCCGTCGTCGCCGATGACGACCGTGTGCAGCGATTTATAACCGTTCGGCTTGGGCCGCGAGATGTAATCGTCGAACTCCTTCGGCACCGGCTGCCACAGGTGATGGACGATGCCGAGCACCGTGTAGCAATCCTTGATGTCCGGCACGATCACGCGAAACGCGCGCACGTCGTAAAGCTCGGAGAAATCGAGTTCCTTGCCGCGCATCTTGCGCCAGATGCTGTAGATATGCTTGGGCCGGCCGCTCACGTCGGCGTGGATCTGCGCGGCGGCCAGCTCGCGCTCGAGACGCCCGATTGCTTCCGCGACGTATGCTTCGCGCTCGGCGCGCTTCTCGTCGAGCAGTTTCGCGATGCGTTTATAGGTAACGGGGTCCTCGAAGCGAAACGCGAGATCCTCCAGTTCCCACTTGAGCTGCCAGATACCGAGCCGGTTCGCGAGCGGCGCATAGATCTCGAGCGTCTCGCGCGCCAAATCCGGCGGCGGCGCGATCTTCGCGGCGGCGTAGTAGCGCATCGACTGCAACCGCGACGCGAGCCGGATCAGCACGACGCGAATGTCCTGCGCGAACGCGAGCAGCATCTTGCGCAGCGCCTCGATCTGCGCGCGCCGCTGCGCCTGCGCGTCGCGGCCTGCATCGGCCCCCGCATTCTGCGCGGCGCGCAGACTGACGGTGCCCAGGCGCAACAGCTTGCGCACGTCGTTGACGAGTTGCACGACCTCGTTGCCGAAATGCGCGGCGATCTGCGTCTCGGGATCGTTCAAATGCGGCGTCAGCGCGAAGAGCGCGGCCGCGCTCACCGCGGGCGGATCGACGTTCAGCCGCTGCATGATCGACGCCGTGCCCGCCGCATGCTCGACGAGCGGCTCGCCCGACGACAGCCGCGCATCGCCCGCGTGCTCGCGCACGAATGCGAGCGCGTCGTCGAACGACGGCGCCGCAACGGCGGCAGAAGCCGATTCGGCTGTCATTGGCGTGCCCTGCTTCATCGGTACGTCGTATTGCCCAACCACGCGGCTTGGGCTTCAGCTCCGTTGCGCGGCGACGACCACGACTTCGACGAGGCAGGCCGGATCGGCCAGCTTCGCCTCGACGGTTGCGCGCGGCGGCGTCGCGCCCGGCGCGACCCATGCGTCCCACACTTCATTCATGCCCGGGAAGTTCGCCATGTCGGAGATGAAAATCTGCACCGACAGCAGATGCGACTTGTCGCTGCCCGCCTCGGCGAGCAGGCGATCGATATGGCCGAGCACTTCGCGCGTCTGGCCCTTGATGTCCTGGGCGGTGTCCTCAGCGATCTGGCCCGCGAGATAGACCGTGCCGTTGTGGATAGCAATTTCGGAAAGACGGGGGCCGACGTGGTGACGAATGACTGCCATGAGAAATCCCGGTTGGAAAGTTGATCGAAACACGGCGCGGCCCGCATCCGGATGAACCGCGCACGCTGACGGCCAAGCTGCGCCGAACCGCATATTATGACGCGTGCCGCGCTTATGCGATGAAGAATCGACGCGCAATCGCAATTTGATCGGCGCTCACGAACGCCGGCGCATGGCCCGCTTGCGCGATCTCGACGCTCGACACCTCGCGCCCGCGCGCCTTCATCGCAGCCACCGTCTCGCTCGACAGCAAATCCGACTGCGCGCCGCGCACGACCAACAGCGGGCCGCCGAACGCTTCGAGTGCACACCACAGCAGCGCTTCGCCTAGCGCATTCGCCTCGGGCGTCGCGGCGGCGAACGGCTCGACGATCCGCGGATCGTAGCGTGTGCGCCAACCGCCGTCCGTGTCCTGCTTGAGCAGCGGCCGGTTGATCTCGCGCCACTCGTCAGGCGTGAGCGGGCCGAACGGCAGCGACAGCGAAGTCAAATAATCGACCCCTTCCTGCTCGGTCGCAAAACGCTTGTCGAGCCCGAGATATTCGCCGATCCGCGCCAGCGCCGGCGGCTCGATATGCGGGCCGATATCGTTGACGAGCATCCTGCCGATCGGCGTGCCCGGCAACCCGCCAAGCGCGAGCCCGATCAAGCCGCCCATCGACGTGCCGAACCAGTCGACCCGTTCGACGTCGAGCCGCGCGATCAGCGTCACCATGTCGGCGACGTATTGCGGTATGCCGTAGAGCTTCGGGTCGGCCAGCCAGTCGGAGCGGCCACGCCCAACGACGTCGGGACACACGACGCGGTAGACATCGGCGAGCGCCGCGGCAAGCCGGTCGAAATCGCGCCCCGAGCGGGTCAGGCCGTGCACGCAGACGAGCACGCGGGGATTGTCCGGCTCGCCCCATTCGGTATAGGCGACATGGTGCAGACCCACGGGGCTCGCGCATTGGACACGGCGCTCGCGAGGCCGCCGCAAAGAGGAAGGGGCAAGGTTCGATGACATCTGCGCATCCTGACGAACAATCGGCATGAAGAACGCCCGTCGCGCCGAAGGAGACGGGCCACCGGGCACACGGATCGATTGTAATCCGCGTTGCGCCGGCTTGATCCGCAGATCGGCCATTCGGCCGATGCGGCACGTTGCGCCCCCCCCCGTCGACGCCCTTCATGCGAAGCCTGACGTCATTCATACCGGCATGAGCCCCCTTTGCCGGCCACAGCGGCAATGTCAACCGCAAGCGAGCGCGCGGCCGTCCTGGGCCAGCACGGCCGCGCACAGCAAAACGCCCCGCGTTTTACGGCATGGGCCGGCGGCCGGGTTTCAGCGCATGCCCGCCAGGCAACGGCTACTCGGCAACACAAACAAGACTGCCGCCGCACCGCGCCGGCCGCCCACCATATCCACTACGCGAACGCGCTCACGTCGAGCGGCGCGCCGGTTTTCGCCTGGATCTCGTCGACGCTCACGCCGTCGGCCAGTTCGACGAGCTTCAGCCCGTCCTTCGTCACATCGATCACGCCAAGATCGGTGATGATCCGGTCGACGACGCCAACGCCCGTCAACGGCAGCGAACATGTATCGAGAATCTTGTGCTGGTCGCCCTTCGCAACATGTTCCATCAATACGATCACGCGCTTGACGCCCGCGACGAGATCCATCGCGCCGCCCATCCCCTTGATCATCTTGCCCGGGATCATCCAGTTCGCGAGATCGCCGTTCTTGCTGACCTGCATCGCGCCGAGGATCGCGAGGTTGATGTGGCCGCCGCGAATCATCGCGAACGAATCGGCCGACGAGAAAATCGACGAGCCCGGCAGCGTCGTCACGGTCTGCTTGCCCGCGTTGATGAGATCGGCGTCGACTTCGTCCTCGGTCGGCGACGGCCCGATGCCGAGCAGACCGTTCTCCGATTGCAGCCAGACTTCGATGCCCGCCGGCACGTGATTCGCGACGAGCGTCGGCAACCCGATACCGAGATTCACATAAAAACCGTCCTGCAGTTCCTGCGCCGCGCGCGCGGCCATCTGATCACGATTCCAAGCCATCTCAGTCTCCTTTCGCGCGCACGACGCGTTGTTCGATGCGTTTTTCCGGCGTCGCATTGAGTACGAGCCGCTGCACGAAGATGCCCGGCGTATGGATCTGATCCGGATCGAATTCGCCGTTCTCGACGATCTCCTCGACCTCGGCGACCGTGATGCGCCCCGCCATCGCGCACATCGGGTTGAAGTTGCGAGCGGTGCGGCGATAAATCAGATTGCCCGACTTGTCGGCCTTCCACGCCTTCACGAGCGCGACATCGGCGGTCAGCGACGGCTCCAGCACATACTGCTTGCCGCCGAACTCGCGCGTCTCCTTGCCTTCGGCGATCACGGTGCCGTAGCCCGTCTGCGTGAAGAACGCCGGGATGCCCGCGCCGCCCGCGCGCAGCTTTTCGGCAAGCGTGCCTTGTGGCGTGAATTCAAGCTCGAGTTCGCCGGCCAGATACTGACGCTCGAATTCCTTGTTCTCGCCGACGTATGACGAAACCATTTTCTTGATCTGCCGGGTTTCGAGCAGCAGGCCAAGACCGAAGCCGTCAACGCCCGCATTGTTGCTGATACAGGTAATACCCTTCACGCCGGAATCGCGCAGCGCGGTGATCAGCGCCTCGGGAATCCCGCACAAGCCGAAGCCGCCCACCGCAAAGGTCTGTCCATCGCTCACGATGCCCTCGAGCGCGGCAGCCGCACTGGGGTAGATTTTGTTCATCTGTGTCCCTTCCTCTATGGAAAACGGTTCGACGGCTCATGCGGCGCGCCCGTCCGCCTGCTCCGTCACACCACATTCTAGGCACGCGCGGCCCATGCTGCCGCGATGCGCTTGTTCTCATCGCCGCAGCCCGAGAGCCGCGACCTGCCCGAAAGGGTACGATGCGCTCGACATGGGGCACAATACGCAAAAATGCATAAGTGTTCACCGTAGCCCGCACGGCGTCCCGCCACCGCCCACCCGCTTCCATGCCTGCCATCGACTATCAGACCGCATTCCACCTCGCGCCGATCGGCCTCGTCCTGTCTCGCGACCGGGTGATCGAGGACTGTAACGACGCGCTGGCCGCCATCTTCCGCTGCGCGGCGCGCACTGACCTGATCGGGCAATCGTTCGAAGCGCTCTATCCGTCGTCCGACGAGTTCGAGCGGATCGCGGAGCGGATCGCGCCGGCAATGATCGCGCACGGCAGCTACGCCGACGACCGAATCATGAAACGCGCAAGCGGCGAACTATTCTGGTGCCACGTGACGGGCCGCGCGCTCGAGCGCACCGCGCCACTTGCCGCCGGCGTATGGACATTCGAGGATTTGAGCGCGACGCGGCGAGTCGCGATCGAGCTTACGCCGCGCGAGCGAGAAATCGCCGCACAGCTCGTGACAGGCAAAACGAGCAAGCAAATCGGCCGCCTGCTCGACATCAGCTCCCGCACGGTCGATATCTACCGCGCACGGCTGATGCGCAAATACGAAACGGGCAATACAGCCGAGTTGGTGCAACGCCTGCTCGGGCGGTAAGCGGCCCGCAAAATCGGCCGCAGCAGCGGAAAAAGAAAACGCAAAACAACCGGACCGCCATTAGCCGCGGTCAAAATTCGAAAAATAATGGAATCGGCCTATCCCATTATTCATCTCAAATTAATTCACATCCAAAATTCAATAATCCCATCTCTGAAAACCGATTCAATCAAAATTCGGGTCTACACTTTTCCGCGGAATTTATTTACCCTTATGCCCGGTAACCAGACCTAGAACAAGCGCACAGTAATATCAGACGAAAAGCAATGCATCTGCATTGTCCGGGTAATAATATTTAATAGATAGTTGAACGAGGATGCCAACCTTTCTGCCGGACGCTTCGACCGCGTCCATCCTTCGATCGGACCGACTCGCGATCCGGTGGCGCCGCTTCGCGGCTGACGCCGGACTCAGCCGTGCCATGCCTGCGGCAGGACCGCCGGCATGGCGCGCGGATATCGCGCAACGCTGAGCGACGAAGCAACCGAACAGTCGAGCAATCACGCGACAAAAGCGACCGTGCGTCAGCGCGGGGCCGCGGCATGTTTTCTCGCATAAATCAAACAACAACGATTTTCCAATCAACTACAACCAAACCTTAAGACCAGGTGCTTTCATGATTATCGCGAGAATAAGACCCTTCCTCCTTATTTTGATATTGGGTTTGATTGGCTGCCGCTCCTCTTTCGCCCAAACCAATACGCCGGTAACCGGAGTCGATGTAGGCGGCGAAATCCTCGATATTATCAATCAGAACTCCAAGAACCCGACACAAGCCATCAATAACTATATGGCTGGCATTGCGGCAATGAACGTGCGCTGGGTCCGTATTCATATCAATTGGGCAAACATCCAGTTGGCGAAGACCTGGATCATCCCCGGCGACCCCAATCCCGGCCCGACCAGCGGCCTATACTGGGGCGTCACGGACGCCGTCGTCCGGGCCGCCCGGAACAATGGCCTGCGAATTCTCGGCGTGATCACGTCCACGCCAAAATGGGCAGTCGGCGCGCAATGTCCGAGCAGCTATCGCAGCGGCATGTACACGCTGTGCGCGCCCGACCCCACGTCCTATACCAATTTCGCGAAGGCGGCCGCCAGCCACTACGGCAACGACAGCTACGGCGGGCGAATCGACGCATGGGAAATCTGGAACGAACCGAATTGCGGCCCCGACTTCATCCCGCACGATCCCGTGGCGTACACGCAAATTCTGAAAAGCGTCTATCCGGCGATCAAGCAGGTCAATCCGTCCGCTTATGTCTACGCGGGTGGCAGCTCGAGCTGCATCACCGCGCCGAACAACGGCACTGGCGCCCTGCCGGCGAACGGCGTGGCGGGCCTGGTCAATTCCACGAATCCGCAATATCCGGCTCCGGTGCAATGGGAGCCGCGCGATTGGCTGGCCGTTATGTATGCGAACGGCGCGCACGGGTACTTCGACGCGCTCGCCCATCATCCGCACTGCCACAGTGACGACTGGCAGGCGCCAGGCAATCAGTGCCCGAACACCACGCTCAATTCGCAGTACCCGGATTACTCGAACGCGTTCAACATCATGTGGCACACGTTCTCGTCGCCGTCCTATGCGTGGCCGTCGCCCACCGGCAAGACTTTCGCGAGCTACACCGGCACCAGCCTGCGCGACCTGATGAACGCGAACGGCGATGCAGGAAAGTCCATCGCGATCACCGAATTCGGCGCGCCGACCACGGCGTCGGACGGCGCGACCAATTTCACCGGCCAACTGGGCGGCAGCCCGCAGCAATATACGAACGCCAATTTTCAGACGATGGCGCCGCCGTACCTGACGCAAGCCAATCAGGCGCGCGAGTACCGGGAGTTGATGGCGTGGATCAGCAATCAGCCCTATGGCCAGTACGGGCCCGTGTATGCGTATTCGTATTCGGACATGGCCCTGTCGTCGCCGTACAGCGGGGATATCTATGAACCGTATTTCGGCCTGGTGACGATCACCTCGTCGACGGGCGCGACAGGCACGGTGGGCGCGCCCAAGATCGCCGGGACGTACCAAGCCACGTCGAGCCCTTACTATCCGGCGTGGCCCAACTTCGGCGCCGCCGCCAAGGCGGCCGCCAGCCAGACGCCGGGTTACGCGCCGGTTGGTCCGGGTTGGTAAACATCTCGAAACATCGAGGCAAAGGCGGGCAGCCGCACGCGCGGCGCTCGCTGCCTTGCATGCACTAGCCGGCGGCATTCGCGGGAACCCGCCACGCTTGCCGCTTGATCGACGCAAATGCCGCCCCGCAAGCCGGAATCCCGCCGCATGCTGGGCGGCAAGCGCCGACGAACGGACGAGCGCCGGTTGCACGAACAGCCCACCGTGCGGCAAATACGCCGCCAGGCCGAAATCAGCGCCCCTCTATTCCCGCTGTTTTCGCCAGCGCGCTTTCGATCATCTGACGCAGCGCATCCGGCAGCGGCACCGATTTACCCAGCGCGTAATCGATCCACACACAGCGTGCATTGCCGCGCGCGTACAGGTGCTCGGGATCGTCCGCGCGGGTCAGTTCGAAACCGGTGTCGAAGCTGCTGCGCCCGGGCTTTGCCGCCGACATGCGCGCCACCACATCGCCCGGATAGTGCAATTGCTTCAAAAACTCCATCGACGCATTGACGATCACGGGCCCCTGCCCCTCGCCGTTGCCGCCTGCGATGCCGAGGGTCTCGAACCACGAGATTCGCGCCTGCTCCATGTAGCGGAAATAGACCGTGTTGTTCACATGGCCGAAGGCATCCATGTCGCCCCAACGAATCGGCATCGACATCTCGAAAACAGGGGTGTAATCGCTCATTGCACGCTTCTTTTCTACAAAATGACTATCCGGCGGGGCGCCTGCTCACGCGAGCCCGTGACCGTCGTCGGCCGAAATGATCGAGCCGTTGATGAATTGCGATTCGTCGGCCGCGAGCAGCAACAGCAGACCGTCGAGATCCTGAGGCTTGCCGACCCGCCGGCGCGGCAACGCCGACTGCAGCTTCTGGCCCTGCTCGGTTTCCCACAGGTAATGATTGATCTCGGTATCGATATAGCCTGGGCAGATCGCATTCACGTTGATCCCGTAGCGCCCCCATTCGAGCGCCATCGCGCGCGTCATGTGGACGACGGCCGCCTTGCTCATCGCATAGAGGCCGATTTGCGCAAACGGCCGCAAACCCGCCACCGACGCGATGTTGATGATCCGGAACGCCGGCTTCCCATTGCCGCTGCCCGCGCGCATGATCATTCGCTTGGCGACTTCCTGCGCGACGAAGAAGGCGCCGCGCGTGTTCGTATCGAATACATATTCGAAATCGGCGGGCGTCACGTCGACGAGCTTCTGCATCGTCGATACGCCCGAATTGTTGACGAGGATATCGATCGTGCCCGCCTCGGTTTCCGCATGCGCGACGGCCGCCTTGATGCTTGGATAGTCAGTGACGTCGAGCGACACCACATGCGCGGCACCGCCCGCCGCCTCGATCTCCGCGCGCAGCTCCTTGAGCCGTTCGACGCGGCGGCTCGCGAGCACCACTTTCGCGCCCGCCTGCGACAGCACCTGCGCAAAACGCTGGCCGAGGCCGCTCGATGCGCCCGTGACGAGCGCAACTTTTCCTTCCAGATTGATCGATCGGCCCATGCCGACTCCTATTGTTTTCAATGATGCAATGCCGCAACAGTATCATGCGTTCCGGCACGCATCCCAACCTCAAAAATAGAACGATCGTGCTAATCTACAGGTTCGCTGTTGCGGCAAGCGTTTTATTTAGCCGACAATACGGTCCCGAATAAAAGCATTCTAATGGTTAGAGGAGCGTTCATGACCCCCGCAAGCCTCATCGAGCAATACGGCCCTCGCGAATCGATGGAATACGACGTCGTGATCGTCGGCGGCGGCCCGGCGGGCCTGTCGGCGGCCATCCGGCTCAAGCAGCTGGCCGCGGAAAAAGGCACGGAAATCGGCGTCTGCGTGCTCGAAAAAGGCTCGGAAATCGGTGCGCACATTCTGTCGGGCGCAGTGATGGACCCGCGCGCGCTCAACGAGCTGATTCCCGACTGGAAAGCGCAAGGCGCGCCGCTCGACGTCGAGGTGACTGAAGACCGCTTCCTGTTCCTGACCGAGAAAAGCGCGTTCCAGGTGCCGAACTGGGCGCTGCCGGACAACTTCAAGAACCATGGCAACTACGTGATCAGTCTCGGCAACGTCACGCGCTGGCTGGGCCAGCAGGCCGAGGCGCTCGGCGTCGAGATCTTCCCGGGCTTTCCCGCCGCCGAGATCCTGTACAACGACGACGGCTCGGTCAAGGGCGTCGCGACGGGCAACATGGGTATCGGCAAGAACGGCGAGCCGACCGAGAACTTCCAGCTGGGCATGGAATTGCACGCGAAGTACACGCTGTTCGCGGAAGGCTGCCGCGGAAACCTCGGGCGCCAGTTGATCGACAAGTTCAAGCTGAACGCGCAGAGCGACCCGCAAGCCTACGGGATCGGCATCAAGGAGCTGTGGGAGATCGACCCCGTCAAGCACAAGCCGGGCCTCGTGATCCATACGGCGGGCTGGCCGCTGTCGTCCGATACCTATGGCGGCTCGTTCCTCTATCACCTGGACAACAACCAGGTCGTGGTCGGCTTCGTCGTCGGGCTGGCGTACTCGAACCCATATTTGTCGCCGTTCGAGGAGTTCCAGCGCTACAAGACCCATCCGTCGATCCGGCCGTTCCTCGAGGGCGGCAAACGCGTGTCATACGGCGCGCGGGCGATCACGGCGGGCGGGCTGCTGTCGCTGCCGAAGACCGTGTTTCCTGGTGGCGCGCTCGTCGGCGACGACGCGGGCTTCCTGAACGCATCGCGAATCAAGGGCAGCCATGCGGCGATCAAGACCGGGATGCTCGCCGCCGAAGCCGCGTTCGACGCGGTGCAGGCAGGCCGCCAGAACGACGAACTGAACGCGTATCCGGACGCGTTCAAGACTTCGTGGCTGCACACCGAGCTGTACCGCGCGCGTAACTTCAAGCAATGGATGAGCAAAGGGCTGTACCTCGGCACGTTGATGGTCGGCGTCGAGCAGAAGCTGATGAACGGCAACGTGCCGTGGACGCTGCACCATCAGCACGCGGACCACGAAATGCTGAAACCCGCGTCGCAATGTCAGCCGATCGATTATCCGAAGCCGGACGGCAAGCTGACTTTCGATCGCCTGTCGTCGGTGTTTATTTCGAACACGAATCACGAGGAGAATCAGCCGGCGCACTTGACGCTCAAAGACGCAAGCGTGCCGGTGAACGTCAACCTGCACAAGTACGCGGGCCCGGAAAGCCGGTTTTGCCCGGCGGCGGTGTACGAATTCGTCAACGACGAAAATGGCGAGCGACTGGTGATCAATGCGCAGAACTGCGTGCACTGCAAGACCTGCGACATCAAGGATCCGACGCAGAACATCGTCTGGGTCACGCCCGAAGGCGGCGGCGGGCCGAATTATCCGAACATGTAACGCAGGGGCGCACGAACGCGCCGTGTGCCGGGTCCGGCCCCGGACTTGGGCGTCCGGCCCCGGCATTCAAACGAAACGGGCGCCTTTGGGCGCCCGTTTTTTTGTACCGCAACCGGCCGGGGCAGCCCCGCCTGCTGCGAGGAGCGAACCGCCCGGCGCGCGCTGCCGCCGTTTCCGCGCGAGGCTTATTTCGTATCCGGCGCGCGGGCCGCAATCTTCGGCGTCGCGGTCGCAACGTCGCCGCACTGTGCGCGGTGGCGCAACGCGTGATCGATCAGCACGAGCGCGAGCATTGCTTCGGCAATCGGCGTCGCGCGAATCCCGACACATGGATCGTGACGCCCGAACGTCTCCACGACAGCGGCCTCGCCCGTCTTCGTAATCGAACGGCGCGGCGTGCGGATGCTTGACGTCGGCTTGATCGCGATCGATACGGTGATGTCCTGCCCGGTCGATATCCCGCCGAGCACACCGCCCGCGTGATTGCCGACGAAACCTTCGGGCGTCAGTTCGTCGCCGTGGACCGAGCCGCGCTGCGCGACGCTGGCGAAGCCCGCGCCGATCTCCACGCCCTTCACCGCATTGATCCCCATCATCGCGTGCGCGATGTCGGCATCGAGCCGGTCGAAAAGCGGCTCGCCCCACCCGGCCGGCACGCCGGACGCGACGACGTCGATCCGCGCACCAATCGAATCGCCGTCTTTGCGCAACTCGTCCATATACGCCTCGAGTTGCGGGACGATGTCCGCATTCGGCGCGAAAAACGGATTCCCGCGCACGTGCACCCAATCGACGAACGGAATCTCGATCCCGCCCAGCGCGCTCATGTAGCCACGAACCTCGACGCCGAAACGCTCGCGCAGCCATTTCTTCGCAATCGCGCCCGCGCCGACGACGGGCGCGGTCAATCGCGCGGACGACCGGCCGCCGCCCCGGTAATCGCGCACGCCATACTTCTGCCAGTACGTGTAGTCAGCGTGGCCTGGGCGGAAAGTCTCCGCGATATTGCCGTAGTCCTTGCTGCGCTGATCGGTATTGCGAATCAATAACGCGATCGGCGCGCCTGTCGTCACGCCGTCGAACACGCCCGACAGAATTTCGACTTCGTCGGGCTCCTGGCGCTGCGTGACGTGCCGCGACGTGCCGGGCTTGCGACGGTCGAGTTCGAGCTGCACGTCGTTTTGCGAGAGCGCGAGGCCCGGCGGGCAACCGTCGACCACGCAGCCGATCGCGGGGCCATGCGACTCGCCGAAGGTCGTGACAGTGAAAAGCGTACCGAGGGTATTGCCGGACATAATGCCGTCCAAAAGAAAGAAATTCGCGGAAACCGTCATTATGCCAGCGGCTCGCGAGCTTGCGCCGCGCATGGCCGTAACGAGCGGCTGGCTCCGCGCACGGCCGCGGACCGCCGTGCACGCTTTGCGCCATCAAAACGAAGCAAACCGTGCCTGTTTGCGCGCCTACTTGCGCGCACCGCGCAGCGCGGCCACCGCCTCCTGCAAAGCCTGTGGCGTTGCCGCCGCGGCAGGAATCGGTTCGCCGACCGCGAGCGTCAACCGGCTCATCACCCCACGCCTGACGGGACGCGGCCAGTGCGCATCCTCATGCCGCGAAAACACGCTGCCCCACAACCCGCGCAACGCCATCGGCAGAACGGGCACGCTCACGCGCTGCAGGATCTCGGTGAGCCCGTGATGGAATGGGTTGATCTCGCCCGTTCGCGTGAGCTTGCCTTCCGGAAAAATGCAGACGAGTTCGCCTTCGCGCAGCGCGGCCTCGCACGCATCGTAGGCACGCTCGAGCAATGCCGGATCCTCGTGGCGCGGTGCGATCGGTATCGCCTTCGCATGACGAAACGCCCAGTTCGCGACGCGCGTGTGGAAAATCCGGTGATCCATCACGAAACGGATCGGTCGCGGACTTGCCGCCGCAAGCACAAGCGCGTCGACATAGCTCACATGATTGCACACGAGAAGCGCCGCGCCTTGTTCCGGCAGCCGCTCCGGATGCACCAGACGGATGCGGTAAAACGTGTGCACCAGCACCCATGCAACGAAGCGAAGCAGAAATTCCGGCACGAGCGAATAGATGTAGCCCGCGACGATGACGTTCAACAGCCCGGTCACCAGAAAAATGCCCGGAATGCTGACGCCCGCCTTGGTCAGCAACATCGCCATCAATGCCGACACGATCATGAACAGCGCATTGAGGATATTGTTGGCGGCAATGATCCGCGCGCGATGCGTCGGCGCGCTGCGGCTCTGGATCAGCGCGTAGAGCGGCACGCTATAGAAGCCGCCGAACATCGCGAGCAGAAACAGATCGGCGAGGATGCGCCAATGCGCGGCAGCGCCGAGAAACTCGCCGATCGTCAACAGATGCGCTTGCGCCGGCAATGCGTGGCTCGCGAAGTACAGCTCGATCGCGAACGCGCTGATGCCGAGCGAGCCGAGCGGCACGAGCCCGATTTCCACGCGCCGCCGTGACAATCGCTCGCACAATAGCGAGCCCAAGCCGATACCGATCGAGAAGGTGGCGAGCAGCACGGTGACGACGTCCGGATTCGCCGACAGCACATCCTTCGCAAAGCCGAAAAACGACGTGAGGAATGTCGCGCCGACAAACCACAGCCACGAGATGCCGAGCAGGCTGAGAAACACCGTGCGGTTCTCGCGCGCGAGCCTCAGGTTGCGCGCCGTCTCCGAGAACGGATTCCAGTTGATCATCAGATCGGGCTGCGGCGCGGGCGTGATCGGCACGCAAGCCGCCGCGCCGCGCCCGGCGACCGCGATGGCCACGCAGCTAACGGCGAGCAGCCATTCGCCGCGCCCCGCGATACCCGCCGCCGCCCCGCCGATGATCGTGCCGATCAGGATGGCGACGAACGTTCCCATCTCGACCAATCCGTTGCCGCCGACGAGTTCGCGATCGCTCAAATGCTGCGGCAGGTATGAGTATTTGACGGGCCCGAACAGCGTCGAATGCATGCCCATCATGAACGTGCATAAATAGAGCAGCGGCGCGCTATGCGTGACGAAGCCCGCCGCGCCGATTGCCATCAGCACGATCTCGAACGATTTCACGAAACGCGTGAGCCGCGCCTTATCGTATTTATCGGCGATCTGGCCCGCCGTTGCCGAAAACAGCACGAACGGCAAGATGAAGACCGCCGAGATCAGGAACGCGGCCGTTTTCGGATCGACGCCGCTGAATTTCGCCGTCTGATACGTGACGAGCGACGTGAAACCGATTTTGAAAACATTGTCGTTCAGCGCGCCGAGAAACTGCGTCGCGAAAAACGGCGCGAAACGGCGCTCGCGCAACAGATCGAACTGCGACGCGTGCGTGCGGCGCGGCTCACGACGCGCAGCGGATACCACCGACGGATCACTCATACATAAAAACGCCCGCTCGACGCATCGATACGATCGCGTAAGCGGGCGAATGAAAATAAACGGAAATGCCGGGCCGGCTGTGCGGCGCACCCGGCCGCGGCCGGCACGCGCGTCGCACGAAACTCAGCTCGCCAGCGGCTTGTGTTCTTCGCCGTCGGGCTCCGGCCAGTCGCGGATATAGGCCTTGAGCATCCGGTTCTCGAAGCTCTGCGCCTCAACCACCGTTTTCGCGACGTCGTAGAACGAGATCACGCCCATCAGCACCCGCTTGTCGAGCACCGGCATGTAACGCGCATGGCGCTCGAGCATCATCCGGCGCACTTCGTCGAGATCGGTCTCCGGCGTGCAGGTGAGCGGTTCGTCGTCCATCACCTTGCGCACGAGCGCGTCGCCCAGGTTGCCACCGTTTGCCTTCAAGCGCAGGATGATTTCGCGAAACGTCAAAATCCCGACGAGATCGCCGTATTCCATGACGACGAGCGAGCCGATATCGTGCTCGGCCATCGTATCGACCGCACTGCGCAGCGGCGTATCGGGCGTCACGGTGAAAAGCGTGTTGCCCTTGACTTTCAGAATATCGCTGACGCGCATCGTTGTCCCCTATTGCAACTTGCTTCGTGCAAGACTGGCTTTCGATCCTAACGGAAAGCCTGTCAAAAAGAAAGCGCGTGCGCCGCGCCCGGGTCGCAGTTGCAGCCTGGCACGGCTCGCCGCAAAATGAACGGCATGCACGCCGCGCCGTGCGAGGCTCGGTGCGGGCGCGTCGGGCGGGCGCATGGGCCGCAGCGCAGGACCGGGCGTCAGTTCGGAGAAGATGGGGCAAAAGCTCCGGGCAAACGCTCACGCGCGCATTCCGGCCGGCATGGGCGCGGCAGTATCAACTGCTTGCGGCCGCGGCATGGGACCGGAGTAAGTGCCGAAGCACGCACTCCGATCGACACAGGAGATCACGATGACACACTCCGATTCCTCCCCTACCGAGCATTTCGCGAATTTCTCCGAGTTCTACCCGTTCTATCTCGGCGAACATCGCAATCTCGTGTCACGGCGGCTGCACTTCATCGGCTCGCTCGGCGTGATCGGCTGCGTCGCGATGGCGCTCGCCACCGGCCGGTGGGCGTGGCTGCCCGCCGCCGTCGTCTGCGGCTATGCTTTCGCGTGGGTCGGCCATTTTTTCTTCGAAAAAAACCGCCCCGCGACATTCCGGCACCCGCTCTACAGCCTGATGGGCGACTGGGTCATGTTCAAGGACATCTGCACCGGCAAGCTGCCGATCTGACCGGCCGCCCGACGCTGCCTGCCGCCCGCCTCAGGCGGTGCGCGGCGGCAGCGCGGGCGCGGGTTGCGCCGCGGGTTGAGCGCCTCGCGCCGCGCCCGCCTTGCGGCGCGCGATCAATTCGGCAAGCGAGACGCTCAGCTTGTCGGTGGCCAGCGCATCGACGAGTGTCGCGCAATCGATCTGGGTCTTGCCGCGCTGCGCCTGGTAAATCAACTCCGAACGGTCGATCACGAGCACGTCGAACAAATCCGCGACGCTCAGCCGCTCGGGATTGACGAGCAGCACGTAACGCGGCATCGCATCGTTGCCGTTTTGCAGCCGCGCGATCCAGCCGCGCTCCTCGAGCGTCGACAGCAACCGCTGCGCGGTTTCCATGTCGCAGCGCGTCAACAGCGCGAGCCGCGCGGCCGTATAGCCGCGCTTGCCGGCGTTCTGCGCATCGGCAAGCCGCGCGAGCAATTCGAGCGAATCGAGCAGATCGCTGCCCGGATAGTGGATCCGGTGGAACTGGCCGACCCGGATCGCCGGCAGCGACGATGCGATCATCGCGCCCGCGAGCGCGATGAACCAGCTCAGATACATCCATAGCAGAAACATCGGCAGCGCGGCGAACGCGCCATACACCGCGGTATAGGTCGGGATGCGCCGCACGTAGTAGCCGAAGCCGCGCTTTGCCAGCTCGAACGCGACCGCCGCGCAAATTCCGCCCACCACCGCGTCGCGCCACGCCACCGTGCAGTTCGGCAAATAAACGTAAAGCAGCGTGAAGGCGAGCACCGTGAGCGGCAGCGAGGCCGCGGTCAGCAGCCATTCGAACACGGTCGTCGCGCCCGTCGAGCCCGTGAATGCAAGCGACTGCGTGAACAGATATGACGAAATCGACAAGCTCACGCCGAACAGCAACGGCCCGAGCGTGATCAGCGCCCAATACGCGAGCACGCGCTGCGCGAGCGGCCGCGGCTTGCGCACCCGCCAGATCACGTTGAATGCCGATTCGACCGTCATCATCGTCATCACCGCGGTGAAGACCAGCACGATCAGGCCAGCGGTCGTCAGCCCTTTCGCCTTCGACGCGAACTGGTTCAGGTACTTGAAAATCTGGCTGTTGAACTGCGCGGGCATCAGGTGATCGGCGAGAAATCCCTGCAGCGAGTTCTGGAACGACGCGAACATCGGAAACGCGGTGAACAGCGCGAACGCAACCGTCACGAGCGGCACGAGCGCGAGCATGGTCGTGAACGTGAGGCTGCCCGCGACTTGCGGGATGCGGTCTTCGGCGCTGCGCTTCGCGGCAAAGCGCGCGAGACGCTTGACGGCATCGAGATCGACGCTCAACTTCTTCAGCAACGGCGGACTCTCCTATCTCCTATTACGACTGGGGAACGGCCTGTGCCGCGCGGCGGGACAAACCCCCACGCGGCGCGCCAGCTTCAGCCCCTATAATAGCCGCTCATTCAAGAGGCCTATGAAAGACATCCTCGTGCTCTATTACAGCCGTCACGGCGCGACGCGCGAACTCGCGCGCGCGATCGCGACGGGCATCGACGGCGTGCCCGGCATGCAGGCGCGCATCCGCACCGTGCCGCCGGTATCGACTCTCTGCGAAGCCACCCAGCCCGACATTCCCGACGACGGCCCCCCGTATGCGGAGCCGCGCGATCTCGACGAGTGCGTGGGCCTCGCGCTCGGCTCGCCGACCCGTTTCGGCAACATGGCCGCGCCGCTCAAGTACTTTCTCGACGGCACGACGCCGCAATGGCTCTCGGGCGCGCTCGCGGGCAAGCCGGCGTGTGTGTTCACGTCCACGGGCAGCCTGCACGGCGGGCAGGAATCGACGCTGCTGTCGATGATGCTGCCGCTACTCCATCACGGGATGCTGATCGTCGGCATCCCGTACACCGAAAGCACGCTGACTGTCACGCAAACGGGCGGCACGCCGTATGGCGCGTCGCACTTCGCGCGCGCCGCCGACGCCGTGCACGCGTCTATCTCCGTCGACGAAAAAACGCTCGCGATCGCGCTCGGCGCACGGCTCGCGCGCATCGCGGCGCGGCTCGACGCGGCATCGGCATGAGCGCGCGCGCGGCGGCGGCCAACCCGCGCGCGGCGCGCGCTGCCGCGCTATGCGCAGCGTTGCTGATCGTGCTGTGCTTCGCATGGGAGGCCCGGCTCGCGCCGCTGCGCCCCGGCGGCTCCGCGCTGATGCTGAAGGCCGTGCCGCTCGCGCTTGCGCTGCCCGGCGTATGGCGGCGCAATGTCTATACACTGCAGTGGGCGTCGATGCTGATTTTGATCTATCTTGCGGAAGGCATCGTGCGCGGGATGACGGACGTCGGGCTGTCCGCTCGGCTGGGCTGGGCCGAGGCCGCGCTCGCGTTCGGCTTTTTCGGGGCCGCGCTCGCTTATGTCGCGCCGTTCAAGCGCGTCGCGAAGCAAGCGGCCAAGCAGGCGGCCGATCCGGCCGCAATGCCCGCCGCCCCCCAGCCGCCCGCGCTCCTGATTTCTTCGACCGCGTTCCTCTTTCGAGTTCGAACCATCGCCATGACCGCTTCCTCCGCTTTCATCGACGCCTGCCGCGACGCAATCGGCGCGGATCACGTACTGACCGATGCGCACGATACCGCCGCATTCCTTACCGACTGGCGCCGCCGCTATCAAGGCGCGGCGTGCGCGGTGCTGCGCCCGGCGAACACCGCCGAGGTCGCTGCGATCGTCAAGCTCGCGCTCGCGCATCGCGTCGCGCTGGTGCCGCAAGGCGGCAACACCGGGCTCGCCGGCGGCGCGACGCCTGACACGAGCGGCCAACAGGCCGTGCTGAGCCTGGCGCGCCTGAACCGCGTGCGCGCGCTCGATCCGTACAACAATACGATCACCGTCGAAGCCGGCGTGATCCTCGCCGACGTGCAGGCGCACGCGCAGCAGGCCGACCGCCTGTTCGCGCTGAGCCTCGCCGCCGAGGGAAGCTGCACGATCGGCGGCAATCTCGCGACGAACGCGGGCGGCACCGCGGTACTGCGCTACGGCAACACGCGCGAGCTGTGCCTCGGGCTCGAGGTGGTGACGCCACAAGGCGAAATTTGGGACGGCTTGCGCGGGCTGCGCAAGGACAACACCGGCTACGATCTGCGCGATCTCTTCATCGGCGCGGAAGGCACGCTCGGCATCATCACTGCCGCCGTGATGAAGCTGCATCCGCGCCCCGCCGCCCAGGTCACCGCGCTGGCCGCGCTCGAATCGCCGCACGCGGCAATCGACTTCCTCGCGCTCGCGCAGCGCGCAGCCGGCCCGCTGCTGACGGGGTTCGAGCTGATGTCGGATTTCTGCATGCGCCTGGTCGGCCAGCACTATCCGCAGTTGCGCTACCCGTTCGACGCGCCGCACCCGCAGACCGTGCTGCTCGAACTGTCCGACAACGAGAGCGAAGCGCACGCGCGAACGCTGTTCGAGAAGATGATGGAAGACGCGTTCGAGGCCGGGCTCGTCGTCGATGCGGTGGTCGCCGAAAATCTCGCGCAGTCGCGCGCGTTCTGGGATCTGCGCGAGCACATCCCGCTCGCGCAGGCCGACGAAGGGCTCAACATCAAGCATGACATCGCGCTGCCGATCTCGGCAATCGCGCGCTTCGTCGACGAAACCGACGCGGCGATCCAGGCCGCCGCGCCCGGCTCGCGGATGGTCACGTTCGGACATCTAGGCGACGGCAACCTGCATTACAACGTGCAGGCGCCCGCAGGCGGCGATCCGAAGGCCTTTCTCGCCGAATATCAAGCGCCGATCAACCGGATCGTCTACGACAACGTCCATAAGTACCAGGGCACGATCAGCGCCGAGCACGGTATCGGCCAGCTCAAGATCGACGACGCGCAGCGCTACAAGCCGGCCGTCGAAATCGACATGATGCGCGCGCTGAAAGCCGCGCTCGATCCGCTGAACCTGATGAACCCCGGCAAGGTGCTGCACTGACGCGACGCGTCGGCGCCGCGCCGCGAAGGAGCCGCCCGTGAAGATCCGTGTGCTGTCCGATCTGCATCTCGAACACCATGAGCCCGATACGATCCCATTCGCGCACGCGGATCTCGTCGTCCTCGCGGGCGATATTCACAATCATGCGCAAGGCTTGCTCTGGGCGGCCCAGACGTTCGCCCCCGACGTGCCGGTCGTCTACGTGCCCGGCAATCACGAGTACTACGACGGCGAATTCGGCGCGCTCGAAACCGCGATGCGCGATACCGCATCGGCGCTCGATCACGTGCACTATCTGAACAACGATACGTATATCGACCCCGCCGGACGCTTCCGGGTGCTCGGCACGACGCTCTGGACCGATTTCGCGCTGTTCGGCGCCGACGCCGATACGCACACGCAAGCGATCGCCGCTTGCGAGCGCGCGATGCTCGATTTCAGGGGCTTGATTCAGGTCGACTGGCCGGACGGCGCGAACGGCGCGAAGCTTGCCGCTCGGCAACCGCCGGGCACGGATACGACCGCCGAACCGGCAATCGCCCGCGTTCCCGGCACGCTCCATCCGAGCGCATCCGCCGCGACCGCTTCCGGCGCCACGCTACCGTGCGCCGCCACGCCGCCTCCCCGCTGCTTCACGCCGCGCGACGCGCTGGCGCTGCACCGCACCGCGCGCGCGTGGCTCGAGCGCGAACTCGCGAAGCCGTGGGCAGGCGCAACGATCGTCGTCACGCATCACGCGCCACATCGCGCGAGCCTTGCCGCCCGCTACGCCGGCGATCTCGTGTCGTCCGGCTTCGTCAATGATCTCCCCGCGCTCGTGCGGCCGCCCGTCTCGCTATGGATTCACGGCCACACGCACACATCCTTCGATTACACGACGGCAAACGGCACGCGCGTCGTCTGCAACCCGCACGGCTACGTGAGCCGGCGCACCGGCGAACACGAAAACCCGGCGTTCGAATGGAACAAAGTCGTCACGCTCGGATGACCCGCGCATTCAGCGCACGGCGGTGAATGCGGCGGTAAGCGCGACGCACGCCTCGGCGGGAACCGCGCTCGCAGCGACGAAAGCCACGTTCGCCGCAACGGGAAACGATGCCGCTCACAGCACGGTCCGCCGGCCGTCGCGGTGCACGCGGCGCGCACGCACCGGCACCGGCACCGGCGCACGGCGCATTTGCGCATCGAGCGCGCGCAGCAACTCGCGCGATGCGGCAACGCCCACCACGCCGAGCAGTGCGAGCGCGCCCAGGCCCATCAGCAGTTGCGTATTCATCGATTTCTCCCCGATTCGTCGAATGTGTTGAACGAGTGCCTAAAAAAGACAGTAGCAAACCCATTGCCGAACGACCGTTAAAAAATGTTGCGCCAGCGTCAAACACGGTCAATTCCGCCGATTGGCGACATGAATTGCCCTTTTGCTTTTTTCCCGTTTCGCGCGCCCATTCGGCGTTCAGGTCTGAAGGGTGAATCGTTCGAGTTCGGCCTCGTCGGCTTCGAGAACCAACGGCAGTTCGTCACGCAGAAAATCGACCCACGTGCGGATTTTCGCGTCGAGATATTGGCGCGAAGCGTATAGCGCGTAAATGTTCATCACGTGCGACCGGTATTCGGGCATCACGCGGACGAAGTCGCCGTTGCGCAGCCCCGCGATCGCCGAATAAAGCGGCAGCACGCCGATTCCCATCCCTTCGCGCACGCCGACCGCCAGCGCCTCGGCGACATTGACGCGAAACGGCGGCGATGACAGCGTGACGGCTTCGTCGCCATTCGGCCCCGTCAGCTTCCATTCGTCCCAGTACAAACCCGGCGCGACCATCGCGAGGCACACGTGGCTCGCGAGATCCTGCGGGCGCTGCGGCGCGCCGTGCTTGTCGAGATACGCGCGCGACGCGCATACGACGCTGAACGTCACGCCGAGCCGCTGCGACACGAGCCCCGAATCCGGCAGATCGCGGCCGACCACGAGCGACACGTCGAAGCCTTCCTCGAGCAGATCGGGAAAGCGCTGCGCGAGCGTCAAATCGACGTGGACGTCGGGATAGCGCCGCTGGTAGCGCGACACGGCGGGCACCGTGTAATGCTGACCGAGGCTCGTCATGCAATGGACTTTCAGCTTGCCCGACGGGCGCGCGTGCGCGTCGCTTGCCTCCGCCTCGGCCTGCTCGACATATGCGAGGATCTGCTCGCAGCGTTGCAGATATCGCTCGCCCGCCTCGGTAAGCGCGATGCGGCGGGTCGTCCGGTTCAGCAGGCGCGTGCGCAGATGCGCTTCCAGATCGGAGATCGCCCGCGACGCGTAGGCCGTCGTCGTATTGAGCTGCTGCGCTGCCGCCGTGAAGCTGCCCGCATCAACCACACGGACGAACACGCGCATGTTTTGGAGCGTATCCATGGTGTTTCCCTATCGAATCCGGCCAGATTGTTGCACATACGCCCAACAATATTATCTCGGATTCCGTAAGAATGCGTTGCATTCTTGTTGGCTTATTCTAGAATTCGCAAAAAAATATAATTTCGCTCGACTCATCTTTATTCAAAAGGGAGAAAATCGTGCGGTCTCCGGCAATCAGTGGGGCGCTTGCACTGTCGGTTCTTGCAATGTCATTAATAATGACCGGTTGCGCGAGCATGGGAGACGCAACCCCTCAGGCAAGACGGCTCGATCCGGCGCTGCTCGACGCAGGCACCGCAATCGCCGCGGCCGAGCGCGACGCGGGCTGGCCTGCGGCCGACTGGTGGCACGCGTATGGCGACCCTCAGCTCGATACATGGATCGCCGCGGCGCTCGCCGGCAACCCGTCGCTCGCGGCCGCCCAGGCGCGCGTGCGCGAAGCGCAGGCGCTCGTGCGCGAAGCGCACGCGGGCGAGCTGCCGCAACTGAACGGCTCGCTGTCGCTGATGCGCCAGCACTGGCCGGACAACGTCTATTACGGCCCCGGCCCGCTTGCCGATTCGAACACCTGGAACAATACGGGCGGGCTCAACCTGTCGTATCACCTCGACTTGTGGGGCGAAGACAAGAACAACACGCAGCGCGCGCTCGACGCGGCGCACGCGAGAGCAGCCGACGCGCGCGCCGCGCAGCTCGCGCTCGAGACGCACGTGACGCTCGCCTATATCGATTTCGCGAAGAATTACGCGCTGCTCGACATCGCGCACGCGGCCTACGAACGCCAGCACGAACTCGCCACGCTCGCGCGCAAGCGTCTGCAAGCAGGCATCGGCACGCAGCTCGAAGTCAGCCAGGCCGAGGCGCCGCTGCCCGACTACGCGCGGCAGATCGACAGCTATGAGGAGGCGATTCAGCTCGGCCGCCATCAGCTCGCCGCGCTCGCGGGCAAGGGCCCCGGCGCGGGCGACGCGCTCACGCGGCCCACGCTCGCGCTGAATGCGCGCGCGGGGCTGCCGTCCGCGCTGCCGGCCGAATTGATCGGCCGGCGGCCGGACGTCGTCGCCGCGCGCTGGACGGTCGATGCGCAGGCGCGCGGCATCGACATCGCGAAGGCCGCGTTCTACCCGAACGTCAACCTGATCGCATCGCTCGGCGGCCTGGCCGTCGGCGGCGCGTTCACCACCTTTTTGCGCGCGATGAACGGCGGCTGGTCCGCCGGCCCGGCGCTGACGCTGCCGATCTTCGAGGGCGGCCGGTTGCGCGCGCAGCTCGGCGCGGCGGCCGCGGGCTACGACATGGCGGTCGAGCAGTACAACCAGACGCTCGTCGGCGCGCTAAAGGATATCGCCGACAGCATCGTGCGGCTGCGCTCGCTCGACACCCAACGCAAGGACGCGGCGCGCGCGGTTGCGCTCACCCAGCGCACCTACGATCTGTCTCATACCGGCTTCAGCCGCGGGCTGACCGATTACGTGAACGTGCTGCTCGCGCAAAGCCAGTTGCTGAGCGCGCAGGAGAATCAGACGCGCATCGACGCGCAGCGGCTCGCCGCGCATGCGTCGCTGATGGTCGCGCTCGGCGGCGGAATCGAGCCGCAGGGCGACGCGGCGCGCGACAGCGACAGCGACGCGCCGGCGGCGAATGCGCTCGCGGGCCCGGCGGCAGCGGCGTCAGTCGCGATGCCGCACGCATCGGCAGCCACGCCGACGGCAGCGGCCCCGGCGCCCGCGGCGACGGCGACGGCGACGTCATCGGCTGTATCCGCCACGTCCGCCATGCCCGCCACCCATATACCCGCTGCCAGGCCCGCGCCCGCTGCCGCGCCGCGCGTACCGCTCACGCCGCCCGCCGCAACCGCGGCGCCCTGATCACGGAGCCAGCCGATCATGTCCGCCGCCCCAGCCGCCTCCAGCGCATCGTCCGCCGCCCCGCTCGCCAACGCGATGCGCGATTGGGCGCGCACCGATGGCGCCGCTTGGCTCTATCTCGTGAAAGCGCTCGCTGCCGCGTTCGTCGCGCTCGGCGTCTCGATGGTGCTCGACCTGCCCGCACCGAAAACCGCGATGACGACCGTGTTCATCGTGATGCAGCCGCAAAGCGGCGCGGTGTTCGCCAAAAGCTTCTACCGGCTGATCGGCACATTCGTCGGCTTGAGCGCGACACTCACGCTCGTCGGCTTGTTTCCGCAACAGCCGCTGCTGTTCGTGCTCGCGGTCGCGCTGTGGGTCGCGCTCTGCACGGCGGGCGCCGCGCGCAACCGCAATTTCCGCAGCTACGGCTTTCTGCTCGCCGGCTACACCGCCGCGCTGATCGGCCTGCCCGCGTCGCAGGCGCCCGGCGGCGCGTTCATGACCGCGATGACGCGCGTGTCCGAAATCTCGATCGGCATTCTGTCGGCCGGCATCGTCAGCGCGCTGGTGTTTCCGCGTTACGCCGGCGAGCAGATGCGCACCACCGTGCGCCAGCGCTTCGGCGCGTTCGTCGACTACGTCGCATCGACGCTCGCGGGCACGCTCGATCGTTCGAAGATCGAGAGCGTCCACACGCGCTTCGTCGCGGACGTGGTCGGCTTCGAGGCGGCGCGCAGCATCGCCGTGTTCGAAAACCCGGACACCCGGATGAGGAGCGGCCGGCTGTCGCGGTTGAACAGCGAATTCATGACGGCGGCAAGCCGCTTTCACGCGCTGCATCAGTTGATGAACCGGCTGCACGCGGCCAACGCGCCGGCCGTCGAAGCGCTCGAGCCGTATTTCCGCGAGATCGCGCCGCTGTTGTCACGCAACGGCGAACACGTGCGCACGGCAGCCGACGCCGTGTTCGCGGCCGAGCAACTGCTCGCGTACCGCGACGCGCTGCCGCGCCGGATTCGCGCGACGCGCGCCACGCTCGAGACGCAACCGGACGCCGCGTTGCTCGATTTCGATACCGCGGCCGAACTGCTGTACCGCTTCATCACGGACCTGCACGCGTATGCGGCCACCTACGGCTCGCTCGCCGCGAGCACGCACGAGCGCGAGCGTTGGATCGAGCGCTACGAGCCGCGCACGAATGCGACGGCCGCGCTGATCGCGGGCATCCGCACCGCCGCCGTGATGCTGCTGCTCAGCGTGTTCTGGATCTACAGCGCGTGGCCGAGCGGCGTGACGCTCGTGCTGAACTCGGCGGCCGTGTGCGCGCTCGCGTCGTCGTCGCCGCAGCCGACGAAGATGGCCGCGCAAATGGCGATCGGCACGGCGTTCGCGGTAATCACGGGCTTCGCTCTGATGTTCGGCGTCTATCCGCACATCGACGGCTTCGTGCTGCTGTGCGCGTCGCTCGCGCCGTTCCTGCTGCCTGGCGTGTTCATGTCGATCTCGCCGAAATACGCAGGCGTCGGCGCCGGCTATCTGATCTTCTTCTGCACGCTCGCCGGCCCGGAAAATCTCACGCATTACGATCCGGTCGGCTTCATGAACGATGCAATCGCGCTCGTGCTGTCGATGATCGTATCGGCGATCGCGTTTGCGGTGCTGTTCCCGCCGAGCGCGCCGTGGCTCAAGAAGCGCTTGTTCGCGGACCTGCGCCACCAGGTGGTGGCCGCCTGCCATGCGCGCGTTGCCGGCCTGCGCTCGCGCTTCGAGAGCGGCGCGCGCGATCTGATGTTCCAGGCGCACGCGCTGTCGGCCGATCAGCCGGGCGCGCAGCGCGAAGCGTTGCGCTGGATGTTCGCGGTGCTCGAAACCGGCAATGCGGTGATCGACCTGCGCGAAACGCTCGCGGCGCTGCCGGACGATCCGCGCTATGCGCCGACGATGCCATGGCGGCGCACGATCGACACCGCGCGCGACGCACTCGCCGCGCTGTTCTCGCGGCCCGCGCCGACGCGCCTGGACGCGGCGCTCGCCGCGACGGTCGACGCGATCGCCGCGGCCCAGCAGGCACTCGCCACGTTCGCGCCGCCGCGCGAGACGCGCCATCAATTGCAGCGCATCCTGTCCTACCTGCATTTCGTGCGCACCGCGCTGCTCGACCCCGAATCGCCGCTCGCCGCGCTGGGCGGCGCGCCCGTTCCACCCGCCGAAGGAGCTTCGTCATGATGCCGCGCGACCTCGCGATATTCGACGCGTACATCCCGACTGTCGTGCTGATGTTCGTCATCGGCGGCTTCGCGACCTGGCTGCTCGACCGCCTGCTCGCGTACACCGGGCTCTACCGCGTCGTCTGGCACCCGTCGCTGTTCCGGGCCAGCCTGCTCGTCTGCATTTGCGGGGCGCTCAGTCTCGCCGTCTATCGTTGATATGAATCGAACCATGCTCTTGCGAAAACTTTTCGGCTTCGTCGCGACAGCCGCCATCCTGATCGTCGCGATCCTGATCGGGCGCGCGCTGTGGGTCCATTACATGGACGAGCCGTGGACGCGCGACGGACGTGTGCGCGCCGAGATCGTCAACGTCGCGCCGGACGTGTCGGGCGCGGTGGTCGAGTTGCCGGTGCGCGACAACCAGTTCGTAAAGAAAGGCGATCTGATCATGCAGATCGACCCGTCGCACTACCAGATCGCGGTCGAGCAGGCGCAGGCCGCCGTCGCCGCCCGCCGCGCCGAGTTGCAGATGCGCCGCGACGACGCGGCGCGCCGCGCGGATCTCGACGCGCTCGTCGTATCGAAGGAAAGCCGCGAGAACGCCGCGCACACCGCATCGAGCGCCGAGGCGCAGTACCAGCAGGCACTCGCCGCGCTCGACGCCGCGAAGCTCAATCTGCAACGCACGCGCGTGATCTCGCCGGTGGACGGCTACGTGACGAATCTCCAGGTGTTCAAGGGCGATTACGCGAACGCCGGCCAGGCGAAGCTCGCGATCGTCGACAGCCATTCGTTCTGGGTCTACGGCTACTTCGAGGAAACCAAGCTGCCGCACGTGAAGATCGGCGCGAAGGCGCAGATGCGGCTGATGAGCGGCGAAGTGCTGAAAGGCCACGTCGAAAGCATCTCGCGCGGGATTTACGACCGCGACAACCCGCAAAGCCGCGATCTCGTCGCCGACGTGAATCCGACGTTCAACTGGGTGCGGCTCGCGCAGCGCGTGCCGGTGCGCATCCATATAGACGAGGTGCCGAAGGATCTCGTGCTGTCGGCCGGCACGACCTGCACGGTGATCGTCCAGCCCGACGGCGGCCAGCGGAAGAAATCCTGAGAAGCCGGCCGGCATCCCGTGCGCCGCTACCGCGCCGCCGCGCCAAACCGGGCCGGCCGGATCGCATCGGCCCGGCAGCGCGCGCCCGCTCGACGTCCGATCGCGCGTCGCGCCGGTTCTGCGTGCGTTTGCGTGCACAACGCACGCAAACGCATCGCTTAGTTGGACGAATCGTTCCGCAACAGCCATCGCCCGAATTGCGTCAGCGTGCCATCCTCGTTTCCGATGGCTCTGGCGAAATGCGTGGAAATACCGTGTTTCATTGCGAAAGCCTCCCGGCTCATCCGCCCTATCCCCTGACCGACCGAAATGATGAAATCGGCCATCAATTCGGGCTGCGGCAACGGCTGCCCCGCCTGCCGCCGCGCGTCTTGATGCAGCTGATCCACCTGCCGCTTGAACGCTTCCAGATTGCGTTGCGCCATCTGCACGCCGGATGGCCCCGGGCGCGCCCCGCGCAGCCCCGCCAGCGCGGAGGCAGCCGCAAGGAACGAAGCCCGCGCGGGGCTGGATATGCGCACCACCTGACCGGCAAGCGGCAGCACGTCTGCCGGATCCCGCTGACGCCCCGCCTCGGCAGGTTCCGCCGCCCCGCGCGCGGGGGAGGAGCCTGAACCGCCGGCGTTGGGCTCGGACGCACCGTCGGTAGTGCTCGAAGCGGCAGAACTCGATTGGCCAGCGGGAAAATTGAGAGAACTGCGCATGATGGCATCACCGTGAAAATTAAAAAGACAGGGGGACATGATGCAATGGTCTGACTTTTCGGTCTGCGTCGTACACGCAATGGCCCGCGCATCAGCGAAAAGCCGGCCGTGGCGCGACGCCGTTGGCACCCGCCCGAGTTCGCCCCGCATGAAGCAGGGCGCCCAGGCACTGCGCCGAGAGCTTGGGCGGCTGATGTCGAGCATGGAAGGTCGGTCCAATGCTTTTGCGTTCATGCAGCAGTTTGCCGCTTTCAATTCGCCGCGGCGCAAGCGTCGCCCGCCCGGGGACGGACTGGCGGAATCGAGGAACAACCCTCGCCACCCGAGCATGATCAGCAGGCGCAATGATTTCCGGCGCGGAATGAAAATACGGAAGCGTGCCTGGCCGGTGCCACCTGGCGACCGGCCAGGCACGAAGAAGCGGCAGCGCTTATTCGGCGATGAACCGTTCGACAGTGTCGAGCGACCGGTAATTCTGCGTCGGATCGAGCCCCCCAACCACGACAAGGCTGCCGCCTTTCGTCGAGCAGTACCCAGGGAAATACCGCAGTTCGCTCATCGCGGCCGCCGGCTGCGACTCGCCTTTCACCGGATCGTATATTTCAGCGGCTTTGTCGTTCCCGCCGGCCGCGATCAGCACTTTTCCGCCGTCCACGATTGCCATCGCAGGATAGTAAAGCCTGTCGTACTTCAACGGGACGGGCGCTTCCCAGCGGTCGCCGTCCGGGTCGTATACTTCGAGCGTGCCGCTTGCGGGGACGCCGCCCGCCACCACGACTTTGCCGTCAGGCAGGACGATCGCGCTGGCGCCCTGGCGCGGGTGCGTCATCGGCGCAACGGTCGTCCATCTTGGCGAGACCGGATCGGCATCGTACCGCTCCACCAGTTGCAGGGTATCGCCGCTTTGCGTTATCCCACCGGCAACCAAAACGGCTGTGCCGTGCCGAAGACAGGCTGCCGTGGTGCTCGCCCTGGCGACCGCCATCGGCACCGTGGCGTGCCATTGCATCGAAACCGGATCGTAGAGTTCGGCGGACGCGAGGTAATGCATATGCACGCCGCCGGCCGCGAGCGCTTTGCCGTCGTGCAACGAGGCCAGGGCGAAATCCCTGCGGGCTTCGATCAGATAACCGGTGAACTGCCACGCGCTATCGGCGGGACTCGCGGGATCGTAGACAATGCCTCGGAATTGCATCGCCGTGCGGTCGAAGCCGATTGCCAGCGCCGTGCCGTCCCGCAATAAAGTCAGGCCATCGGTCAAGAACGTGCCCTGCGGAAAGTTGCCGGCCGGAACCCACTGCGCCTGGTCGGGATCGCCTCGATACGCGTTGCCGGCAACCGCCAGTATCTTGCCGCTTTCCAGACATACCGCCCGATAGTTGCCAAAGGCGCCCGGCTCTCCTAGCGTGCCGGCGGATACCCAACGGCCCGGCCCTGGGGCCTCTGCGCGGTTTGCTCGGGCATTGGCCGTTGCGCCCGCGCGGGCAGCGAATGTCTCGAGCCTGCGTTGCAGATGAACTTGCAGCGCCTGAGGCGTTTCTTGGAAATTCATCGCGTTTCTCTCCTGATTGAAGGCGGGGTTCGGTAACCGCTCGGTGCCGCACCGGAGCGCCGCGCGCCTCCATTGGCGAGCGTCGAACGCCGCCCTCCGAGCGTAAAGGGGAACGCCGGCCGCACCCGCCCCCTCAGTGTCGGAGCGAAGAACCGTTCCTTTTGTCCATTTCCGGCCGCCTTTCCGTGCCGCGCTTTCTATTCCGTGTCGCCGCGCGCCGATCGGGCGGCTTTAGCGGATCAACTCATGCGCCAGCGCGGCAACGCCCAGTCATGCCGCCGCCCCCCGACACCTTCTCACCGCTGCGCCGCCCGCAAGCGCTGATTGGCCGTTCGGGCCCGGCGGCAACGTTGGGCCGTTCGGCCTGAACGGCCGCTGTCCGGCCGCGCCCCCGGACTTATCCCTGGCCTGCCCAGATTTGTCCGCTTTGCGACAAAAATTGTCCTGACACTTTTTAGAAGCCACATTACACTCCGACGACACATTCAACGAATCGCACGCGGCAGCACTGCACGCGGCGCCCCTTCAGAGACCTCCGAATCACCATGCAAACCAGCCTCGACCATCGTCCCCCCGCCCCGGTGCGCGCTACCGCCGCGCGCACCGCCTATCCGGTGCTCGGCGCCATCAGCTTCGCGCATCTGCTCAACGACATGATCCAATCGTTGATCCTCGCGATCTATCCGATGCTCAAAGCGACGTTCTCGCTGTCGTTCACGCAAATCGGCCTGATTACACTGACCTATCAGATCACCGCGTCGCTGCTGCAGCCGATCATCGGCAGCTATACCGACAAGCGGCCGCAACCGTACTCGCTGCCGATCGGCATGGGCTTCACGCTGTCCGGCCTGCTGCTGATGTCGGTCGCACCGAATTTTCCGCTGCTGCTTGCCGCCGCCGCGCTCGTCGGCTGCGGATCGTCGGTGTTCCATCCGGAATCGTCGCGGGTCGCGCGCATGGCCTCGGGCGGTCAACACGGGCTCGCGCAATCGCTGTTCCAGGTGGGCGGCAACGCCGGCTCGTCGCTCGGCCCGCTGCTCGCCGCGCTGATCGTGATCCCGCACGGGCAGCGCAGCATCGCGTGGTTCTCCGCGGCGGCGCTCGTCGCGATCGTCGTGCTCACGCAGATCGGCCGCTGGTACAAGCGTCATCCGGCGTCGAAGAAAAAAGCCGCGCAGGCGTCGCCCGCCACGCTGCCGCCGCGCCGGGTCGCCCTCGCGCTCGGCGTGCTCGTGATGCTGGTGTTCTCGAAATATCTGTATCTCGCGAGCCTGAACAGCTACTTCACGTTCTATCTGATCGACAAGTTCCATCTGAGCGTGCAGGCCGCGCAAATCCACCTGTTCGTGTTCCTTGCCGCCGTCGCGGCAGGCACGCTGATCGGCGGGCCGGTCGGCGACCGGATCGGCCGCAAATACGTGATCTGGGTATCGATTCTCGGCGTCGCGCCGTTCACGTTGCTGCTGCCTTACGCGAACCTGTTCTGGACCACGGTGCTGACGGTCGTGATCGGCGTGGTGCTCGCATCGGCGTTCGCGGCGATCATCGTCTATGGGCAGGAGCTGATTCCCGGCAAGGTCGGCACGGTCGCCGGCCTGTTCTTCGGGCTGTCGTTCGGGCTGGGCGGCGTCGGCGCGGCGGTGCTTGGCCAGCTTGCCGACGTGACGAGCATCGCGTTCGTCTACAAGGTCTGCTCGTTCCTGCCGTTGATCGGCGTGTTGACGGTGTTTCTGCCGGATCTCGAGAGCAGCATGCGGCGCAGCCGGCGCGGCGCGTAAGCGGCGGCGCGAAGCGCGCTGGTGACGGCAGCCGCGCCTAGTGCGAGGGGACCGGGCGCGGCGCTGGGCGCAGCCCTCGGGGCGGCGGCCGCGTTCGCGATGCGCCGCTTCCCCCTTGCGGGATTCAACGTCGTTGCTCGGCGCCCCGTTTGCGATGCCCGGTTTTCGCCGATGCGCAACGCCGCAAACGACATTGCTCGCCCGCCCATCTCGCTTGGCGACTCATGCGCCGCGCCCCTATGCCGGCACGCACCGACAAGCATGCCGGCGCATCACATCCCGTTCGCGTGCGCGAGCAGGAATTGCCGCAAAATCCCCGACGAATACGTGCTGGCGATATCGGCGAGAAACGTCACAAACGAAGCGCTCGCATGATCGTCCGCGGCATCGGAGATCGTGCGCACGATCGCACACGGCACGCCGTATTCATAGCAGACCTGCGCGAGCGCCGCGCCCTCCATCTCGACGGCCAACGCGTCCGGCAGCGCGTCGCGCAACGCACTCACCTCGCGGTCGCTCGACACGAAACGGTCGCCGCTCGCGATCAGCCCTTCGTGCACGCGCGCGCCGCGCAGCCCGAAGCGCGCGTTCAGCGCGGCGCCGTGGTCGGCCACGAAGCGCTCGCAAGCCGCCTTCAATTGGCCGGCAAGCGCGGCATCGGCCGCAAAGCGCGTCACGCCGAGCAGCGGCACCTCGAAACGCGCAAAGAGCGGCGACGCGTCGAGATCATGTTGCAGCAGCGCATCGGCCACCACGATGTCGCCGACCGACACGTCACGCGCAATGCCACCCGCCACGCCCGTAAACACGATCCCGCGCACGTCGAAGCGATGGATCAGCGCGCTCGCGGTCGCGGCGGCCGCGACCTTGCCGACGCGCGCAAGCGTGACGACACACGGCACGCCGTATGCCAGCCCGACGTGATAATCGCGCGGGCCAAGCCGCACCGCGTCGACAGGCCCGCTCGCGCGCATCGCGGCGACGAGGTCGCCCAGCTCCTCCGGCAGCGCGGCAAGAATGCCGAGCGGCCGGTCCGCGTCCATCCACTGCTTCATTCGATCTCCTGACATGCGGGGCACCTGGCCGGCGCGAAGGCGTCCGGTCGAGGGGCGGCTCATCGGCGGCTAATCGGCGGCCGTGCCGGCTGCGCCGGGCACGCCGGATCGCCGGCGGCCATTCGAAACGCCAGCCCGCTCACTCGACGGCTTGCAACTTCGCTACCGCGAGCGCGAGCCACTTCTCGCCGTGCCGCTTGAATTTGACTTGCGCCTTCGCATCCGCGCCACTGCCCTCGAGCGCCGTCACCGTGCCCTCTCCAAACTTCGTGTGGAACACCTGCTGGCCGATCCTGAAGCCGTTCTCGGCCGCGCGCTGCTGATTCGCGAACGCGGGCAGCGGCGCGGACACCGCCGCGTCGACCACACTGTCGCGCGCCGCGCCCGGCCGCGCGAACCAGTCGCGCCCCCAGCCGGCGTTGTCCGAGCGGCCGCCCCAGCGCGCGCCTGCCTCGGCCTTCGGCGTGAGCCATTTGAGCACGTGCTGCGGCAGTTCGTCGAAAAAGCGCGAGCGAATGTTGTAGCGCGTCTGGCCGTGCAACATCCGGCTCTGCGCAAACGACAGATAAAGCCGCTCCTTCGCACGCGTGATCGCCACATACATTAGCCGGCGCTCCTCCTCGAGGCCGTCGGCCTCGAGCGCGCTGTTCTCGTGCGGAAACAGCCCCTCCTCGAGGCCGGTGATGAACACCGCCGTGAATTCCAGCCCCTTCGCCGCGTGCACCGTCATCAGTTGCACCGCGTCCTGACCCGCCTGCGCCTGGTTGTCTCCCGCCTCGAGCGACGCATGCGACAAAAAACCGGCGAGCGGCGTCATCGCATCGGGGTTCTGCGCCGGATCGGCCAAGCTCGCGGGTTCGAGCACCGCATCGCCCGCGTCCGGCGACGCAAGCTCCGGCGCCGCGCTCGCGCGTGCGTTGAGCGGAATCGAACGGGCGGGCGTGTCGAGCCCGTACCCCTCCTCGGCAACGAACGCGGTGGCCGCGTTCTCCAGTTCCTGCAAGTTTTCGAGGCGGTCCTGGCCTTCGCGCTCGCCTTGATAGAAATCGGCGAGGCCGCTCGCGCGCACCACATATTCGACCGTCTCGGGCAAGCTCATCTGCGCGGTCTCGGCGCGCATTTTCGCGATCAGGTTCGCGAACGCGCCCAGGCTCGTGCCCGCCTTGCCCGTCACGTATGGAATCGCGGCGGCCATCGAGCAATCGTACAGACGTGCGGCGTCGGCGAGTTGCTCGATCGAGCGCGCGCCGATGCCGCGCGTCGGAAAATTGACGACGCGCGCGAACGCGGTATCGTCGTTCGGATTGTCGATGAGGCGCAGATACGCGAGCGCGTGCTTCACCTCCTGCCGCTCGAAGAAGCGCAGGCCGCCATACACGCGGTACGCAATGCCCGCCGTCATCAGCGTATGTTCGATCGAGCGCGACTGCGCGTTGCTCCGGTACAGCACCGCGATTTCGCTGCGCGCCAGCCCCGTGTTCACGAGCGAGCGGATCTCCTCGATGATCCACGCCGCCTCCTGCGCATCGGTAGCGGCCTCATAGACGCGCACCGGCTCGCCGTGGCCGGCATCGGTGCGCAGATTCTTGCCGAGCCGATGCGCGTTGTGCGAGATCAGGTGATTCGCCGCATCGAGGATATTGCCGTGCGACCGGTAATTCTGCTCGAGCTTGATCAGGTTGCGCACGCGGAATTCGTCTTCGAAGTCACGCATGTTGCCGACGTTCGCGCCGCGAAACGCGTAGATCGACTGATCGTCGTCGCCGACCGCGAAGATCGCGTTCTGGCCGCCCGCAAGCAGCTTGAGCCATACATATTGCAGCTTGTTCGTATCCTGGAATTCGTCGACGAGGATCTGCTTGAAGCGCGCCTGATAATGCGCGCGCAGCGGCGGATTGTGCGCGAGCAGTTCGTAGCAGCGCAGCAGCAGCTCGGCGAAATCGACGACGCCCTCGCGCTGACACTGCTGCTCGTAAGCGTGGTAAAGCTCGACGAACTTGCGGTTGAAGTTGTCGGTCGCATCGACCTTGTCCGGGCGCAGCCCTTGCTCCTTCGCGTTGTTGATGAAGTATTGGACGTTCTTCGGCGGATATTTCTCGTCGTCGATGTTCGCGGCCTTCATCAACCGCTTGATCGCGGAAAGCTGGTCGGCGGTGTCGAGAATCTGGAACGTCTGCGGCAGGCCCGCGTCGCGGTAATGCGCGCGCAGCATCCGGTTGCAGAGGCCGTGAAACGTGCCGATCCACATCCCGCGCGTGTCGATCGGCATCATCGCCGACAGGCGCGCCATCATTTCGCGCGCGGCCTTGTTCGTGAACGTGACGGCAAGCACGGTCGGCGGCGACGCATAGCCCTGCTGGATCAGCCACGCAATCCGCGTGATCAGCACCCGGGTCTTGCCGCTGCCCGCCCCGGCGAGGATCAGCGCCGGCTCGTTCGGCAAGGTGACAGCGGCGAGTTGTTCGGGGTTCAGGTTCGCGAGCAGATCAGGCATAGAGGACGAAGCGAAAAAAACGGCATGAGCGCGGGCCGGACATTATAAATCGCAGTCGACGGAACGCCGCTTGGCGCGATACGCATCCATTTATAATGATGGGTTTCCGCATCAATCTTCCCTCTCTTTCGGCGAATTCCCACCATGAGCGACAGCACGCTTGCGAAAAGTTTCGAGCCCCAGACAATCGAATCCCATTGGGGGCCGGAATGGGAAAAGCGCGGTTACGCAACGCCCGCGCTCGATCCCAACCGCCCGGACTTCTCGATCCAGTTGCCGCCCCCGAACGTGACGGGCACGCTGCACATGGGCCACGCGTTCAACCAGACGATCATGGACGGGCTGGTGCGCTATCACCGGATGCTCGGCCACAACACGCTGTGGATGCCCGGCACCGATCACGCGGGCATCGCGACGCAAATCGTCGTCGAGCGCCAGCTCGATGCGCAAGGCGTATCGCGCCACGATCTCGGCCGCGACGCGTTCGTCGAGCGCGTGTGGAAATGGAAGAAGCAGTCCGGCTCGACGATCACGCGCCAGATGCGCCGCCTCGGCGCGTCGACCGACTGGTCGCGCGAGTACTTCACGATGAACGACACGATGTCCGAAGTCGTGCGCGAGGTGTTCGTGCGCCTGTACGAGCAAGGTCTCATCTATCGCGGCAAGCGGCTCGTCAACTGGGACCCGGTGCTGATGACCGCGGTGTCCGATCTCGAAGTCGCGAGCGAAGAGGAAAACGGCCATTTGTGGCACATCCGCTATCCGCTCGCCGACGGCTCGGGCCACCTGTGCGTCGCGACGACGCGCCCCGAGACGATGCTCGGCGACGTCGCGCTGATGGTGCATCCGCAAGACGAGCGCTATGCGCATCTCGTCGGCCAGCGCGTGAAGCTGCCGCTGACCGACCGCGAAATCCCGGTGATCGCCGACGACTACGTCGACCGAGAGTTCGGCACGGGCGTCGTCAAGGTCACGCCCGCGCACGACTTCAACGACTACCAGGTCGGCGTGCGCCACCACCTGCCGATGATCGACGTGCTGACGCTCGATGCGAAGATCAACGACAACGCGCCCGAGCCGTACCGCGGCCTCGATCGCTTCGACGCGCGCCGCACGATCGTCGCCGATCTCGACGCAGCCGGCCTGCTCGAAGCCGTGCAGCCGCACAAGCTGATGGTGCCGCGCGGCGATCGCACGGGCGTCGTGCTGGAGCCGATGCTCACCGACCAGTGGTTCGTGGCAATGACGAAGCCCGCGCCGCAACACACGTTCCATCCGGGCAAGTCGATCACCGAAGTGTCGCTCGACGCCGTGCGCAGCGGGCAGATCAAGTTCGTGCCGGAAAACTGGACGGCCACTTACTACCAATGGCTCGAGAACATCCAGGACTGGTGCATCTCGCGGCAGCTGTGGTGGGGCCATCAGATTCCCGCCTGGTACGGCGAGAACGGCGAGGTGTTCGTCGCCAGGAGCGAGCAGGCCGCGCGCGAGCAGGCCGCCGCGAAGGGCTACACGGGGCCGCTCAAGCGCGACGAAGACGTGCTCGACACGTGGTTCTCGTCGGCGCTCGTGCCGTTCTCGTCGCTCGGCTGGCCGAACGACACGCCGGAACTCAAGCATTTCCTGCCGTCGTCGGTGCTCGTCACCGGTTTCGACATCATCTTCTTCTGGGTCGCGCGGATGGTGATGATGACGACACACTTCACCGGCAAGGTGCCGTTCGAGACGGTCTACGTGCATGGCCTCGTGCGCGACGCCGAAGGCCAGAAAATGTCCAAGAGCAAGGGCAACACGCTCGATCCGATCGACATCGTCGACGGCATCGGCCTCGATGCGCTCGTCGCGAAGCGCACGACGGGCCTGATGAATCCGAAGCAGGCCGCCACCATCGAGAAGAAAACGCGCAAGGAATTCCCCGACGGCATTCCCGCGTTCGGCACCGACGCGCTGCGCTTCACGATGGCGTCGATGGCCACGCTCGGGCGCAACGTGAATTTCGATCTCGCGCGCTGCGAGGGCTACCGCAATTTCTGCAACAAGCTGTGGAACGCGACGCGTTTCGTGCTGATGAACTGCGAGGGCCACGACTGCGGCTTCGACAAGCCGCAAGCGTGCGGCGCGGGCGAATGCGGCCCCGGCGGCTATCTGGATTTCTCCGCGGCCGACCGCTGGATCGTGTCGCAGTTGCAGCGGGTCGAGGCGGACATCGCGAAGGGCTTCGCCGACTACCGATTCGACAATATCGCGAACGCAATCTATAAATTTGTTTGGGACGAGTACTGCGACTGGTATCTCGAACTTGCGAAAGTACAGATCCAGAACGGCACGCCCGAACAGCAGCGCGCGACGCGCCGCACGCTGCTGCGCGTGCTGGAGACGGTGCTGCGCCTCGCGCATCCGGTCATCCCGTTCATCACCGAAGCGCTCTGGCAAAAGGTCGCGCCGCTCGCAGGCCGCTACCCCGCCGGCTGCGCCGAGGGCGACGCATCGCTGATGGTGCAGCCGTATCCGATCGCCGAACCCGCAAAGATCGATGAGGCTTCCGAACAGTGGGCGGCCGAACTGAAGGCAGTGGTCGATGCATGTCGTAATCTGCGTGGTGAGATGAATCTTTCTCCTGCGACCAAAGTGCCGCTGCTCGCGGCGGGCAACGTCGCTCGGCTCACGGCGTTCGCGCCTTACGTACAGGCGCTCGCGCGGCTGTCCGAGGTGCGCGTGCTCGCCGACGAGGCGTCGCTCGACAGCGAAGCGCACGGCGCGCCGATTGCTATCGTCGGCGAGAACAAGCTGGTGCTGAAGGTCGAGATCGACGTCGCGGCCGAACGCGAACGTTTGTCGAAGGAGATTGCCCGTCTCGAAGGAGAAATCGTGAAATGCAATGCAAAGCTCGGCAACGAGGCGTTCGTCGCGAAAGCGCCGCCCGCCGTCGTCGAACAGGAGCAGAAGCGGCTCGCGGAGTTTCGCAACACGCTGTCGAAGCTCAGCGCGCAGCTCGCTCGTCTGCCGGCTTGATCGTGCATTCTGGCGTAACAAACCGTAAGGTCGCTTGCGCCAGCTATCGTGCAACAATCACCATTTGATTCAATGGAATCAAAAGAGGAACAAGGGTTCGATCATGTTGAAAGTCACTAAGGCGGTATTCCCGGTCGCGGGTCTGGGCACGCGATTCCTGCCCGCCACCAAGGCGAGCCCGAAGGAAATGCTGCCCGTCGTCGACAAGCCGCTGATCCAGTACGCTG
>NZ_FXAN01000033.1 GCF_900176645.1 Burkholderia singularis | reverse complement strand
GCCTACCCAGCGGGGGTTTTTGCTTTTACGCCCTCAAGCTCCACAACCCCCCCTCATCGCCCCAGCGCTTCATCTCCGCTCCGCGCGGGCCGCTCGCTTCCCATGCCGCCGATTAACCCAGCTCCTGGCATACAGGAGCGTCCGCTCTGCTGCGCGATGTTTCGAGAGGCTGTCCGGGAAGGCCCTGAGATCGGCTGAAAAGATCGGCTGAAGCCGCCGCGAGTTCGATGTTCCGGCCAGGAATCGGCCCGAATTTTATAGCGGCTGCTTGGCTTTATGAGGTGAAGGCCGTAAGATAACGGTCTTTCGTTTTTTGGCTGCGTGGATTTTTTGGCGCGCCGAGCGCGGAATCTGGCGAAAAATGTGGGCTTGAAAGAGAGTCCGGCGGTTTTTGAGGCCCGAAGGTTGAACGTCGATGGGTCATCATAAGATGTCGGATACACCGGCAGGCTTCCTCGAAGAGAATGAAAATAATCTTTCCGGGATGCTTGACACAAAGCCGATGTACCCCCATAATCGTCAGTTCTCTACGGAGGGGTGCCCGAGTGGCTAAAGGGGGCAGACTGTAAATCTGTTGGCTTACGCCTACGTTGGTTCGAATCCAACCTCCTCCACCAAAGACATAAGCAGCAGGGCGGTATAGGGAATCGTTGCAGGCCCTTGCGGGTGTAGCTCAATGGTAGAGCAGAAGCCTTCCAAGCTTACGACGAGGGTTCGATTCCCTTCACCCGCTCCAGTTCTGTGGTTGAAGCGTAAAGCGCCCATGTGGCTCAGTGGTAGAGCACTCCCTTGGTAAGGGAGAGGTCGGCAGTTCGATCCTGCCCATGGGCACCAGCAGTAGTCGGTGTCTGTTTGCGCGCGGCGCAACAAGTGAAATTCCTTTTGGGAGTTGAAAATGGCCAAGGAAAAATTCGAGCGGACCAAGCCGCACGTGAACGTAGGAACGATTGGTCACGTTGACCACGGCAAGACGACGCTGACGGCGGCGATCGCGACGGTTCTGTCGTCGAAGTTCGGCGGCGAAGCGAAGAAGTACGACGAAATCGACGCGGCGCCGGAAGAAAAGGCGCGCGGTATCACGATCAACACGGCGCACATCGAGTACGAAACGGCAAACCGCCACTACGCGCACGTTGACTGCCCGGGCCACGCCGACTACGTGAAGAACATGATCACGGGTGCGGCGCAGATGGACGGCGCGATCCTGGTGTGCTCGGCCGCGGACGGCCCGATGCCGCAAACGCGTGAGCACATCCTGCTGGCGCGTCAGGTTGGCGTGCCGTACATCATCGTGTTCCTGAACAAGTGCGACATGGTCGACGACGCCGAGCTGCTCGAGCTGGTCGAAATGGAAGTGCGCGAGCTGCTGTCGAAGTACGACTTCCCGGGCGACGACACGCCGATCATCAAGGGTTCGGCGAAGCTGGCGCTGGAAGGCGACAAGGGCGAGCTGGGCGAAACGGCGATCATGAACCTGGCCGACGCGCTGGACACGTACATCCCGACGCCGGAGCGCGCGGTGGACGGTACGTTCCTGATGCCGGTGGAAGACGTGTTCTCGATCTCGGGTCGGGGTACGGTGGTGACGGGTCGTGTCGAGCGTGGCGTGATCAAGGTTGGCGAGGAAATCGAAATCGTCGGTATCAAGCCGACGGCGAAGACGACCTGCACGGGCGTGGAAATGTTCCGCAAGCTGCTGGACCAGGGTCAGGCAGGCGACAACGTCGGTATCCTGCTGCGCGGCACGAAGCGTGAGGACGTGGAGCGCGGCCAGGTTCTGGCCAAGCCGGGTTCGATCACGCCGCACACGCACTTCACGGCGGAAGTGTACGTGCTGAGCAAGGACGAAGGCGGCCGTCACACGCCGTTCTTCAACAACTACCGTCCGCAGTTCTACTTCCGTACGACGGACGTGACGGGCTCGATCGAGCTGCCGAAGGACAAGGAAATGGTGATGCCGGGCGACAACGTGTCGATCACGGTGAAGCTGATCGCGCCGATCGCGATGGAAGAAGGTCTGCGCTTCGCGATCCGTGAAGGCGGCCGTACCGTCGGCGCAGGCGTCGTCGCCAAAATCATCGAGTAAGCCAGTTATTCGTTGATCGACAGTTTAGGGGCCGGCGAAAGCCGGCTCCAACATGGTCTAGGGGTATAGCTCAACTGGCAGAGCGTCGGTCTCCAAAACCGAAGGTTGGGGGTTCGATTCCCTCTGCCCCTGCCACATAAGCCACGTTCAGCGTGGCGTTTGTTGTTTTAGGGTGTTATGGCGAATCCTTCCGTCGAAACTGTTAATACCTCCGGCGATAAGCTGATGCTGGCCCTGGGCGTATTGTTGGTCTTGGGCGGGTTCGCAGGCTTTTTTTTGCTGGGCGGCAAGGAGTGGTATATCCGCGGCGCTGCGTTGGCGGTAGGGGTGATTGCGGGTGTCGGCGTTGCGCTGGCATCGATGCCGGGCAAGAGTTTCATCGCCTTTGCCAAGGACTCGTATCGCGAGGTGCGCAAGGTTGTTTGGCCCACACGCAAGGAGGCCACGCAGACCACACTTGTCGTGTTTGGCTTTGTGCTGGTCATGGCGCTCTTTCTTTGGATTAGTGATAAATCCATCGAGTGGGTGATTTTCTCGGTGATTCTGGGTTGGAAATGATATGAGCGATACTCCGGCATCCCCGAGTGGAAAGCGTTGGTACGTCGTGCACGCCTACTCCGGCATGGAGAAGAGCGTGCAACGCGCGCTTCAGGAGCGCATCGAGCGTGCCGGCATGCAGGATAAGTTCGGCCAGATTCTGGTTCCGACCGAAGAAGTGGTTGAAGTCAAAGGCGGTCACAAAGCCGTGACCGAACGTCGTTTCTTTCCCGGTTATGTGCTGGTGGAAATGGAGATGACGGACGAAACCTGGCATCTCGTTAAAAATACTGCGAAGGTCACTGGTTTCGTCGGCGGGGCGCGTAATCGTCCGAGTCCGATTTCCCCACGGGAAGTCGAAAAGATCATGTCCCAGATGCAGGAGGGCGTGGAGAAGCCGCGTCCGAAAACCCTGTTCGAGGTCGGTGAGATGGTGCGCGTGAAGGAAGGCCCATTCACGGATTTCAACGGCACGGTCGAAGAAGTGAATTACGAGAAATCGAGAGTGCGCGTGTCGGTCACTATTTTTGGGCGCGCAACGCCGGTCGAACTGGAGTTCGGCCAAGTCGAGAAAGTTTGAGCAGATTCGGATGGGCGGCTTCGAAGGCTGCCCGTCGTCGCGCTTACGGCCCGCGTAATGGCCGTTGAGGAGCGCCAGTAGTCGCAAGACGAACCCGCGTTATCACTCATCGAACGCTTCGATGCGTTCCAACGAGGTTTCCAAATGGCAAAGAAGATCATCGGCTTTATCAAGCTGCAGATCCCTGCAGGTAAAGCCAATCCGTCGCCGCCCGTCGGTCCGGCTCTGGGCCAGCGTGGCCTGAACATCATGGAGTTCTGCAAGGCGTTCAACGCGCAGACTCAAGGCATGGAACCGGGCCTGCCTGTTCCGGTCGTCATCACGGCTTATGCGGACAAGAGCTTCACGTTCGTGATGAAGACGCCGCCGGCGACCGTTCTGATCAAGAAGGCGGCGAAGATCGACAAGGGTTCGAGCAAGCCCCATACCGACAAGGTCGGCAAGATTACCCGCGCTCAAGCGGAAGAGATCGCAAAGACCAAGATGCCGGATCTTACGGCGGCTGATCTCGATGCGGCTGTTCGCACCATCGCAGGTAGCGCACGCTCGATGGGCATCACTGTGGAGGGCGTGTAAATGGCCAAGATTTCGAAGCGCCGTCAGGCATTTGCCGCTAAGGTCGATCGTCAGAAGCTGTACCCGATCGACGATGCACTCGCACTCGTGAAGGAATGCGCGAGCGCGAAGTTCGATGAATCGATCGATGTCGCAGTTCAGCTCGGTATCGATGCGAAGAAGTCGGATCAGGTCGTTCGCGGCTCCGTCGTGCTGCCGGCAGGTACCGGTAAGTCGGTTCGCGTCGCCGTGTTTGCTCAAGGCGAAAAGGCCGAGCAGGCACGCGCTGCCGGAGCGGAAGTGGTCGGCATGGAAGATCTGGCTGAGCAGATCAAGGCCGGTCAAATGGATTTCGACATCGTGATCGCCTCTCCGGACACGATGCGTATCGTGGGTACGCTGGGTCAGATTCTTGGTCCGCGCGGCCTGATGCCGAACCCGAAGGTCGGTACGGTCACGCCGGATGTCGCGACTGCAGTGAAGAACGCGAAGGCGGGTCAGGTGCAGTTCCGTGTCGACAAGGCGGGCATTATTCACGCGACGATCGGCCGTGCGTCTTTTGAGCCGACCGCGCTGCGCACCAACCTGTCGGCGTTGATCGAAGCGCTGCAAAAGGCGAAGCCGGCGACGAGCAAGGGCGTTTATCTGCGCAAGATCGCGCTGTCGAGCACGATGGGCGTCGGCGTGCGAGTCGACCAGGCCACGCTGGCCGCGCAGTAAGCGAAGTATTCGGGCCGCTTCTCGACGGAAGCGGCTCAAAAGGGCTTTGGGCGGTTGTTCGGCGCAGTATGGTCGGGCAACCGGTTATCAAAGACCGTTGGCGGGAAAGCAGCAGTCGGGCGATCCCTTAATGCAAAGCCAACGCAGATGGCGAACCCGAAAAAGTTTTGCAGTGGTGAAGCCGGAGATCGACGAGCGATCGACGATGTTCGGCGGAAATACTCCTAACGAGTCGGACGCCGTTGTTGAACGAGGTACGCGACGCGCGATGCGAAGCGTATCGTTTCTGGAGGCTAACCGTGCCGCTTAATAGAGAAGACAAGCAAGCCGTCGTCGCTGAGGTTGCCGCGCAAGTCGCGAAGGCCCAGACCGTTGTGCTCGCTGAGTATCGTGGGATTACGGTTGGCGATCTGACCACGCTGCGCGCGAAGGCGCGCGAGCAACAGGTTTACCTGCGCGTGCTGAAGAACACGCTGGCGCGCCGCGCCGTTGAAGGTACGCCGTTTGCTCCGCTGGCAGAGCAGATGACTGGTCCGTTGATCTACGGCATCTCGGAAGATGCGATTGCTGCTGCGAAGGTCGTCAACGACTTCAGCAAGAGCAATGACAAGTTGGTCATCAAGGCTGGTTCGTTCGATGGCAAGGTGATGGACAAAGCAGGCGTGCAAGCGCTCGCTAGCATCCCGAGCCGCGAAGAACTGCTCTCGAAGCTGCTGTTCGTCATGCAGGCACCTGTTTCCGGCTTTGCGCGCGCCCTGGCCGCGCTGGCGGAAAAGAAGCAGGCCGAAGCCGCATAAGCGAACGTATCTGAGCACAACAGATCGCTGGCTGTATCCGAATTCAATTTAGGAGTATTCCAAATGGCAATCGCAAAAGAAGACATCCTGGCAGCCGTTGAAGGCATGACGGTCCTGGAACTGAACGAGCTGGTCAAGGCGTTCGAAGAGAAGTTCGGCGTGTCGGCTGCTGCAGTCGCAGTCGCAGGTCCGGCGGGTGGTGGCGCAGCAGCTGCTGCTGAAGAGAAGACCGACTTCACGGTCGTTCTGGCTGAAGCAGGCGGCAACAAGGTTGCAGTCATCAAGGCCGTTCGCGAAATCACGGGCCTGGGCCTGAAGGAAGCGAAGGACCTCGTTGACGGCGCACCGAAGCCCGTCAAGGAAGGCGTCGACAAGGCTGCTGCAGAAGAAGCCAAGAAGAAGCTGGAAGACGCGGGCGCGAAGGTCGAACTCAAGTAAGTTCACGCGCGCTGTGCGAAGGCTGGCGGTTTTTCACCGCCGGCCTTTTTGTGCTTTGTGGGGGCAGTGTTTTGACACTCTTTGCGGAGGTCGGGCAGACGCCCCCAGAAGCCAAAGAAAACCGTCTATCCCATGCGATCGGCGATTTTCTTTGTCTTCTGAAGCGACTGCAGAAGGCAAGTTTGGTCGGGCAACAGGTCATGCAGGTTCCGTTGCCGTCAGCCAGCGGTTGGTAGCGGCCAACCACCAAGCTTCTCGGCTCGTGCCGTCGGACGGCCATCGGGTCTCAGTCGGTGAACACTCGGGTTTGACGCGTCAAGGTATCCCGCCTCGACATCGCCCGTCGTGATTCGGAGATCGTATGCAATATTCCTTCACCGAGAAGAAGCGCATTCGCAAGAGTTTCGCGAAGCGTTCCATCGTTCACCAAGTACCTTTCCTGCTGGCCACCCAGCTTGAATCATTCAGCACATTTCTGCAAGCCGATGTGCCGCCTGCGCAACGTAAATCCGAAGGCTTGCAGGCCGCCTTTACGTCGGTATTCCCGATCGTCTCGCACAACGGCTTTGCTCGCCTGGAGTTCGTGAGCTACGCGCTGTCGTCGCCCGCGTTCAACATCAAAGAGTGTCAGCAGCGTGGCCTTACGTACTGCTCGGCGCTGCGCGCGAAAGTGCGCCTCGTGTTGCTCGACAAAGAGTCGCCGAACAAACCCGTCGTCAAGGAAGTAAAGGAACAGGAAGTGTACATGGGCGAAATTCCGCTCATGACGCCTACCGGTTCGTTCGTGATCAACGGCACCGAGCGCGTGATCGTGTCGCAGTTGCACCGTTCGCCCGGCGTGTTCTTCGAGCACGATAAGGGCAAGACGCACAGCTCGGGCAAGCTGCTGTTCTCCGCGCGGATCATTCCTTACCGCGGCTCGTGGCTCGACTTCGAATTCGATCCGAAGGACGTGCTGTATTTCCGCGTCGACCGCCGCCGCAAGATGCCGGTCACGATCCTGCTGAAGGCTATCGGCCTCACGCCTGAGCAGATCCTCGCGAACTTCTTCGTGTTTGACAATTTCACGCTGATGGACGAAGGCGCGCAGATGGAGTTCGTGCCCGAGCGCCTGCGTGGCGAAGTCGCGCGCTTCGACATCACCGATCGCGAAGGCAAGGTGATCGTCCAGAAGGACAAGCGGATCAATGCGAAGCATATCCGCGATCTCGAAGCGGCGAAGACGAAGTTCATCTCGGTGCCGGAAGATTATCTGCTTGGCCGCGTGCTGGCGAAGAACGTCGTCGACGGCGATACCGGCGAAGTGATCGCGAACGCGAACGACGAGATCACCGAAAGCGTGCTCGAGAAGCTGCGCGAAGCGAAGATCAAGGAAATCCAGACGCTCTACACGAACGATCTGGATCAAGGTCCGTACATCTCGTCGACGCTGCGTGTCGACGAAACCGCCGACAAGACGGCCGCGCGCATCGCGATCTATCGGATGATGCGTCCGGGCGAGCCGCCGACCGAAGAAGCGGTCGAGGCGCTCTTCAATCGTCTGTTTTACAGCGAGGATGCTTACGACCTGTCGAAGGTCGGCCGTATGAAGTTCAACCGCCGCGTCGGCCGTGACGAAATCACGGGCCCGATGACGCTGCAGGATGACGATATCCTCGCGACGATCAAGATTCTCGTCGAGCTGCGCAACGGCAAGGGCGAAGTGGACGATATCGACCACCTCGGCAATCGTCGCGTGCGCTGCGTCGGCGAACTTGCGGAAAACCAGTTCCGCGCAGGTCTCGTGCGCGTCGAGCGCGCTGTCAAGGAACGCCTCGGCCAAGCCGAAAGCGAAAACTTGATGCCGCACGACCTGATCAACTCGAAGCCGATTTCGTCGGCGATTCGCGAGTTCTTCGGCTCGTCGCAGCTGTCGCAGTTCATGGACCAGACCAACCCGCTGTCGGAAATCACGCACAAGCGTCGCGTTTCCGCGCTTGGCCCGGGCGGTTTGACGCGCGAGCGCGCAGGCTTCGAAGTGCGTGACGTGCACCCGACCCACTACGGACGCGTGTGCCCGATCGAAACGCCGGAAGGTCCGAACATCGGTCTGATCAACTCGCTCGCGCTGTATGCGCACCTGAACGAGTACGGCTTCCTCGAGACGCCGTACCGCAAGGTCGCGGACGGCAAGGTGACCGACCAGATCGACTATTTGTCGGCAATCGAGGAAGGCCGCTACATGATCGCGCAGGCGAACGCGGCGATCGATGACAACGGCGCGCTCGTCGACGAACTGGTGTCGTCGCGTGAAGCCGGCGAAACGATGATGGTCACGCCGGACCGCATCCAGTACATGGACGTCGCGCCGTCGCAGATCGTGTCGGTCGCGGCATCGCTGATTCCGTTCCTCGAGCACGACGACGCGAACCGCGCGTTGATGGGCTCGAACATGCAGCGTCAGGCTGTGCCGTGCTTGCGTCCGGAGAAGCCGGTCGTCGGCACGGGTATCGAGCGCACGGTGGCGGTCGACTCGGGCACGACGGTGCAGGCCCTGCGTGGCGGCGTGGTGGATTACGTCGACGCGGGCCGTATCGTGATTCGCGTGAACGACGACGAAGCGGTGGCGGGTGAGGTCGGCGTCGATATCTACAACCTGATCAAGTACACGCGCTCGAACCAGAACACGAACATCAACCAGCGTCCGATCGTGAAGATGGGCGACAAGGTCGCGCGCGGCGACGTGCTGGCTGATGGCGCATCGACGGATCTGGGCGAGCTTGCGCTCGGCCAGAACATGCTGATCGCGTTCATGCCGTGGAACGGCTACAACTTCGAGGATTCGATCCTGATCTCGGAGAAGGTCGTGGCCGACGATCGCTACACGTCGATCCACATCGAAGAGCTGAACGTCGTTGCTCGCGACACGAAGCTCGGGCCGGAAGAAATCACGCGCGACATCTCGAACCTGGCGGAAGTGCAACTCGGCCGTCTCGACGAGTCGGGCATCGTGTACATCGGTGCGGAAGTCGAAGCGGGCGACGTGCTGGTCGGCAAGGTCACGCCGAAGGGCGAAACCCAGCTGACGCCGGAAGAGAAGCTGCTGCGCGCGATTTTCGGCGAGAAGGCGTCGGATGTGAAGGATACGTCGCTGCGCGTGCCGTCGGGCATGAGCGGCACGGTGATCGACGTGCAGGTGTTCACGCGCGAAGGCATCCAGCGCGACAAGCGTGCGCAACAGATCATCGACGACGAACTGAAGCGCTACCGTCTCGACCTGAACGACCAGCTGCGCATTGTCGAAGGCGACGCGTTCCAGCGTCTCGCGCGCATGCTCGTCGGCAAGGTCGCCAACGGCGGTCCGAAGAAGCTCGCGAAGGGCACGAAGATCGACCAGGCGTACCTCGAAGATCTCGATCACTACCACTGGTTCGACATCCGCCTTGCGGACGACGAAGCAGCAGCATCGCTCGAAGCGATCAAGAACTCGATCGAAGAGAAGCGTCATCAGTTCGATCTCGCGTTCGAAGAGAAGCGCAAGAAGCTCACGCAAGGCGACGAACTGCCGCCGGGCGTGCTGAAGATGGTCAAGGTGTACCTCGCGGTGAAGCGCCGCCTGCAGCCTGGCGACAAGATGGCCGGCCGTCACGGTAACAAGGGTGTCGTGTCGAAGATCGTCCCGATCGAAGACATGCCGTACATGGCCGACGGCCGTCCGGCCGACGTCGTGCTGAACCCGCTCGGCGTGCCGTCGCGGATGAACGTGGGTCAGGTTTTGGAAGTGCACCTCGGCTGGGCCGCGAAGGGTCTCGGTTGGCGTATCGGCGAAATGCTGCAGCGCCAGACGAAGATCGAGGAGCTGCGCTCGTTCCTGACGAAGATCTACAACGAGTCGGGCCGCGCGGAAGATCTGGAGAGCTTTACCGACGACGAGATCCTCGAGCTCGCGAAGAATCTGCGCGAAGGCGTGCCGTTCGCGACACCGGTGTTCGATGGCGCGACCGAGGAGGAAATGTCGAAGATGCTCGATCTCGCGTTCCCGGACGAGATCGCCCAACAGCTCGACATGAATCCGTCGAAGAACCAGGTTCGCCTGTACGACGGCCGCACGGGCGAGCCGTTCGAGCGCCGCGTGACGCTCGGCTACATGCACTACCTGAAGTTGCACCACTTGGTCGACGACAAGATGCATGCGCGTTCGACTGGCCCGTACTCGCTCGTCACGCAGCAGCCGCTGGGCGGCAAGGCGCAGTTCGGTGGTCAGCGTTTCGGTGAAATGGAAGTGTGGGCACTCGAAGCATACGGCGCGTCCTACGTGCTGCAGGAAATGCTGACAGTGAAGTCGGACGACGTGACCGGCCGGACCAAGGTGTACGAGAACCTGGTCAAGGGCGATCACGTGATCGATGCAGGCATGCCGGAATCCTTCAACGTATTGGTGAAGGAAATCCGCTCACTCGGTATCGATATCGATCTCGACCGCAATTAATCGGACTACGGAGAGAAGGCAATGAAAGCTCTGCTCGATCTATTCAAGCAAGTCCAACAGGAAGAAGTTTTCGACGCGATCAAGATCGGTCTGGCCTCGCCCGACAAGATCCGTTCGTGGTCGTTCGGCGAAGTGAAGAAGCCGGAGACCATCAACTACCGCACGTTCAAGCCGGAACGCGATGGTTTGTTCTGCGCGAAGATCTTCGGGCCGATCAAGGACTACGAGTGCCTGTGCGGCAAGTACAAGCGCTTGAAGCACCGCGGCGTGATCTGCGAGAAGTGCGGCGTGGAAGTGACGCTGGCGAAGGTGCGCCGTGAGCGCATGGGCCACATCGAGCTGGCCTCGCCGGTCGCGCACATCTGGTTCTTGAAGTCGCTGCCGTCGCGTCTGGGCATGGTGCTCGACATGACGCTGCGCGACATCGAGCGCGTGCTGTACTTCGAAGCATACGTGGTGATCGAGCCGGGCATGACGCCGCTGAAGGCGCGGCAGATCATGACCGAAGAGGATTACTACAACAAGGTCGAGGAATACGGCGACGAATTCCGTGCCGAGATGGGCGCGGAAGGCGTGCGTGAACTGCTGCGCGCGATCAACATCGACGAGCAGGTCGAGACGCTGCGCACCGAGCTGAAGAACACTGGCTCGGAAGCGAAGATCAAGAAGTACGCGAAGCGCCTGAAGGTCCTTGAGGCATTCCAGCGCTCGGGCATCAAGCCCGAGTGGATGATCCTCGAAGTGCTGCCGGTGCTGCCGCCGGAACTGCGTCCGCTCGTGCCGCTGGACGGCGGCCGTTTCGCGACGTCGGATCTGAACGACCTGTATCGCCGCGTGATCAACCGTAACAACCGGTTGAAGCGCCTGCTCGAGCTGAAGGCGCCGGAAATCATCGTCCGCAACGAAAAGCGGATGCTGCAGGAAGCCGTCGACTCGCTGCTCGACAACGGCCGCCGCGGCAAGGCGATGACGGGCGCGAACAAGCGTCCGCTGAAGTCGCTCGCGGACATGATCAAGGGCAAGGGCGGCCGCTTCCGTCAGAACCTGCTGGGCAAGCGCGTCGACTACTCGGGCCGTTCGGTCATCGTGGTCGGCCCGACGCTGAAGCTGCACCAGTGCGGTCTGCCGAAGCTGATGGCGCTCGAACTGTTCAAGCCGTTCATCTTCAACAAGCTGGAAGTGATGGGGGTAGCTACGACCATCAAGGCTGCGAAGAAGGAAGTCGAGAACCAGACGCCGGTGGTGTGGGATATCCTCGAAGAGGTGATCCGCGAGCACCCGGTGATGCTCAACCGTGCGCCGACGCTGCACCGTCTCGGTATCCAGGCGTTCGAGCCGGTGCTGATCGAAGGTAAGGCGATTCAGTTGCATCCGCTCGTCTGCGCGGCGTTCAACGCCGACTTCGACGGTGACCAGATGGCCGTTCACGTGCCGCTGTCGCTCGAAGCGCAGATGGAAGCGCGCACGCTGATGCTGGCGTCGAACAACGTGCTGTTCCCGGCCAACGGCGATCCGTCGATCGTGCCGTCGCAGGATATCGTGCTGGGTCTGTACTACGCGACCCGCGAAGCGATCAACGCGAAGGGCGAAGGCCTGTCGTTCACCGGCGTGTCGGAAGTGATCCGTGCATACGAGAACAAGGAAGTCGAGCTTGCGTCGCGCGTGAACGTGCGGATTACCGAAATGGTCCGCAACGAGGACAAGTCGGAAGGCGCGCCGGAATTCGTGCCCAAGATCACGCTGTACGCGACCACTGTCGGCCGCGCGATCCTGTCGGAAATCCTGCCGCACGGCCTGCCGTTCTCGGTGCTGAACAAGCCGCTGAAGAAGAAGGAAATCTCGCGTCTGATCAACACCGCATTCCGCAAGTGCGGTCTGCGCGCGACGGTCGTGTTCGCCGACCAGCTGATGCAATCGGGCTTCCGTCTCGCGACGCGCGCCGGCATCTCGATCTGCGTCGACGACATGCTCGTGCCGCCGCAGAAGGAAACGATCGTCGGCGACGCCGCGAAGAAGGTGAAGGAGTACGACCGCCAGTACATGTCGGGTCTCGTCACCGCGCAGGAACGCTACAACAACGTGGTCGACATTTGGTCGGCGACGTCGGAGGCGGTCGGCAAGGCGATGATGGAGCAGCTGTCGACGGAGCCGGTGATCGACCGCGACGGCAACGAGACGCGCCAGGAATCGTTCAACTCGATTTACATGATGGCCGACTCGGGCGCCCGGGGTTCGGCGGTGCAGATTCGTCAGCTGGCCGGTATGCGCGGCCTGATGGCGAAGCCGGACGGCTCGATTATCGAGACGCCGATTACCGCGAACTTCCGCGAAGGCCTGAACGTGTTGCAGTACTTCATCTCGACCCACGGTGCACGTAAGGGTCTGGCTGATACGGCACTGAAGACCGCGAACTCGGGCTACCTGACGCGGCGTCTGGTCGACGTTACGCAGGATCTGGTCGTGGTCGAGGACGATTGCGGCACGTCGAACGGCGTCGCGATGAAGGCGCTCGTCGAAGGCGGTGAAGTCGTCGAAGCGCTGCGCGACCGTATCCTCGGCCGCGTCGCGGTCGCGGATGTCGTGAATCCGGAAACGCAGGAAACGCTGTACGAAGCGGGCACGCTGCTCGACGAAACGGCGGTCGAAGACATCGAGCGTCTCGGCATCGACGAAGTGCGCGTGCGCACGGCGCTGACCTGCGAAACGCGTTACGGCCTCTGCGCCGCGTGCTACGGCCGCGATCTCGGCCGCGGCTCGCTCGTGAACGTCGGCGAGGCGGTCGGCGTGATCGCGGCGCAGTCGATCGGTGAACCGGGTACGCAGCTGACGATGCGGACGTTCCACATCGGCGGTGCGGCATCGCGTGCGGCAGTGGCTTCGTCGATCGAAGCGAAGAGCAACGGTATCGTGCGCTTCACGTCGACGATGCGCTACGTCACCAACGCGAAGGGCGAGCAGATCGTCATTTCCCGTTCGGGTGAGGCGATGATCACCGACGACTTCGGCCGTGAGCGCGAGCGTCACAAAGTGCCGTATGGCGCAACGCTGCTGCAACTCGACGGCGTAACCGTCAAGGCCGGCACGCAGCTTGCCACGTGGGATCCGCTGACGCGTCCGATCATCACCGAGTACGGCGGTACGGTGAAGTTCGAGAACGTCGAGGAAGGCGTGACGGTCGCCAAGCAGATCGACGACGTGACCGGTTTGTCGACGCTCATCGTGATCGACGCGAAGCGTCGCGGCTCGCAGGCGTCGAAGAGCGTGCGTCCGCAGGTGAAGCTGCTCGACGCAAACGGCGACGAAGTGAAGATCCCGGGCACGGAGCATTCGGTGCAGATCGGCTTCCAGGTCGGCGCGCTGATCACCGTGAAGGACGGTCAGCAGGTGCAAGTCGGTGAAGTGCTCGCACGTATCCCGACCGAATCGCAGAAGACCCGCGACATTACCGGTGGTCTGCCGCGAGTGGCCGAGCTGTTCGAAGCGCGTTCGCCGAAGGATGCGGGCATTCTCGCGGAAGTCACCGGGACGGTGTCGTTCGGCAAGGACACGAAGGGCAAGCAGCGTCTCGTCATCACGGATCTCGAGGGCAACCAGCACGAGTTCCTGATTGCGAAGGAAAAGCAGGTGCTGGTCCACGACGGTCAGGTCGTCAACAAGGGCGAAATGATCGTGGATGGCCCGGCCGATCCACACGACATCCTGCGTCTGCAGGGTATCGAGGCGCTGTCGCGTTACATCGTGGACGAAGTGCAGGACGTGTATCGTCTGCAGGGCGTGAAGATCAACGACAAGCACATCGAGGTGATCGTTCGCCAGATGCTGCGTCGCGTGCAGATCACCGACAACGGCGATACGCGCTTCATCCCCGGCGAACAGGTCGAGCGTTCGGACATGTTGGACGAAAACGATCGCATGATCGCCGAGGGCAAGCGTCCGGCGACTTACGACAATATCCTGCTGGGTATCACGAAGGCATCGCTGTCGACCGATTCGTTCATCTCCGCGGCATCGTTCCAGGAAACGACCCGCGTGCTGACCGAAGCGGCGATCATGGGCAAGCGTGACGATCTGCGTGGCCTGAAGGAAAACGTGATCGTCGGCCGTCTGATTCCTGCCGGTACGGGTCTCGCGTTCCACAAGGCGCGCAAGGCGAAGGAGTTGTCGGATCGCGAGCGTTTCGACCAGATCGCAGCGGAAGAAGCGTTCGAGTTCGGTACGCCGGAAACGCCGGCCGCCGAAGAGCAGCAGCATCCGGCGGCGGAGTGAGCAGGGCGGCGCGAGCCGCTTTGCCTGCACCACGGCTGGTAAAAGCCGCCCGGTTTCGACCGGGCGGCTTTTTTTATGTGGGGACTCGGGAAAACCTGGGTAGCGAAAACGATGAAACTGACCATCGAAACACTATGATGCGTCAATTCATTCTCATTGAAAAACATCTTCTCCAATACTTTATTAATTGGCGATTTTCTGGAAATGATGGATATTGCGTGCGCTAAATTAAATTAAGCACTGCTTTACATGTGCGATGATTCATATCATTATGATGAGTAAGAAAAAAACGTAGTGGCAAATCTACCATACAACCTGAACCTGAGAGACAAAATGGTATGCATGCACGCGAATTAGATAATAAGAGCGTCGATCCGGATGACGGTTGCGTGTCGGTCGCTTAAATTCGTATTCCCGTTTAATTGTTACCAACCTGTGTGGTGTCGATTCCGATGCCGCACGCCTGACGACGCGTCGTCACTTTTCCGAGGAGGTAGTGCAATGGGTGCGCTTCATTTTTCCAAGGCCGTTGCTGCGCTTGCTGTGGTTTGCGCTTCGATCTCGTCTGCTTATGCCGTCACGGTATCGCGCGCGGACGGGCAGCCGATGAACCCAAATGGCGAGCCGTTCTCGGTATCGGGTCCCATGGCGCTTTCCAAGAGCGGTATCAGCGCAACCTGCAATACGACCTTCAACGGCACGATCACGTCGAGCGGGATCGTGACGATTACCTCCACGCAGTTTGCGGGCGGCGGCACCTGCTCGTGGATCTCGAGTAACGCAACCAGCTCGTCGCCGTGGACGGGCCAAGCCGACAGTACCACTCAGTTGACGATCAACAATGCGCAGGTGCAGGTGCTGTTTCTCGGCACGTGCGGACCAAGCAAAGTCGTCGCCGGTTGGGACAATAAGGCTTCGTCTCTGACGCTCAATAACGCCCAACTGACGCCGGATTGCCAGATCAACGGTACGATGGTGACGTCGCCGCAATTCACCGTGCAATAAGCGCTGATATAACCGTTGATGTTGTGCGCCGGCAGTCGATAGGCCGCCGGCATTTAATATGAGTGGCATTGCGTGGCAAAAAGGCGGCACGATAACGATTTCATTTACGCACGAACTCAGATCTGGAAATAATTGAAGGCATGATATTAATCATGCTTTTTCACGCCACTATATTCGAGCAGAGCATGCGGGTGTGTTGACGGCATCGGTCTCGGGGATCGGTTCGTCTGTAATCGTTTTCTGTCGATCGTTGCCGGCTGCCGCACCAGCGTGGCGGCGCTCGTGCGGCATTGGGCTCGACCTGGCCAGCCCGTCACCGTCTTGACGGATTGGGCTCGGGCGCGTTGGGGCGTCTCTCATGCTCGTTCGGGCCGATTGTTGCAGATGCGTGCTGCGTTGATCGCCTATCCGAACGGCTAACGTTTGGCCGCGATCCCCTTCGGTTGCGGCGGCGTTGGTAAAATCCCGCTCACCAGCCCTTTCTCGCAGTTCTCCATCCGATCTCATGTCCCGCGCGCTAGAAATTCTCAACGAAGTCTTCGGCTATCCCGCCTTCCGTGGCCAACAGGGCGAGATCGTCGAGCACGTGGCGGCGGGCGGCGATTGTCTCGTGCTGATGCCCACGGGCGGCGGCAAGTCGCTCTGCTATCAGATTCCGGCGCTCGTGCGTTCCGAAGCCGGTCGCGGCGCGGGCATCGTGGTGTCGCCGCTGATCGCGCTGATGCAAGATCAAGTCGCGGCTTTGTCCGAGGTCGGCGTGCGGGCCGCGTATCTGAATTCGACGCTCTCCGGAGCCGAGGCGGCCGCGACCGAGCGGGCGTTGCGGGACGGCGACGTCGATCTGCTTTACGTTGCGCCCGAGCGGCTGATGACGCCGCGTTTTCTCGATCTGCTCGAGCGCGCGAAGATCGGTCTTTTCGCGATTGACGAAGCGCATTGCGTATCGCAATGGGGGCACGATTTCCGTCCCGAGTACATCCAGCTTTCGGTGCTGCACGAGCGTTTCCCGAGCGTTCCGCGGATCGCGTTGACCGCGACGGCCGACGCGCTGACGCGAGACGAGATCGTTCAGCGTCTCGCGCTCGACGACGCGCGCATTTTCGTGTCGAGCTTCGACCGGCCGAACATCCGCTATCGGATCGTCGAGAAGGATAACGCCCGCTCGCAGCTGCTCGATTTCATTCGTGCAGAGCACACGAATGCGGATGGCACGACCGATGCGGGCGTCGTCTATTGCTTGTCGCGCCGCAAGGTCGAGGAGACGGCCGAATGGCTGAAGGCGCAAGGTGTGCGTGCGCTGCCGTATCACGCCGGCATGGAGTTCGAAGTCAGGCAGAAGCATCAGGAGATGTTCCAGCGCGAGGAAGGGATCGTGATGTGCGCGACGATCGCGTTCGGAATGGGCATCGACAAGCCGGACGTCCGTTTCGTCGCGCATCTCGATTTGCCGAAGAGCGTCGAAGGCTATTACCAGGAGACGGGGCGCGCGGGCCGCGACGGCATGCCGGCGAATGCGTGGATGGCGTATGGGCTGGGCGACGTCGTTCAGCAGCGCAAGATGATCGACGAATCGGATGCGGACGACGCGCACAAGCGGATCCAGACGTCAAAGCTCGACGCGTTGCTCGGGCTGTGCGAGACGCCGTCGTGCCGGCGCGTGAGGCTGCTTGCCTATTTCGGCGAAACGAGCGCGCCCTGCGGCAATTGCGATACCTGTCTCGAGCCGCCTGCAACCTGGGACGCGACGCGCGAGGCGCAAATGGCGCTGTCGTGCGTGTTCCGCGCGCAGCGCGCGAGCGGTTTTAATTTCGGCGCGAGCCACCTGATCGAGATATTGCGCGGCGCGCGCACCGAAAAGGTACTGCAGCGCGGCCACGAAAATCTGAGCACGTTCGGCATTGGCGCCGAGCTGTCCGAACCCGAATGGCGCGCGATCTTCCGGCAACTGGTCGCATTCGGTTATCTGGCCGTGGATCACGGCGGTTTTGGCGCGCTCGTGCTGACCGAGGCGAGCAAGCCGGTGCTCAAGGGTGCCGAAAAAGTCACGTTGCGCCGCTACGTCAAGCCAGCGCGTACCCGTGACGCGCGCGGGCGCAGCGGCGCGCGTGTCGATCCGACGGCTGGCATGAGCCCGCACGAGCGCGCTCGCTGGGAGCGACTGCGCGCTTGGCGAGCCGAGACCGCGAAAAGCGACGGCGTGCCGGCATATGTGATCTTTCACGATGCGACGCTTGCCGAAATTGCCCGCAACGCACCGGAATCGATCGACGATCTGCGCCATATCCCAGGTATCGGCGCGCGCAAGCTTGACCGCTTCGGTGACGAGTTGCTCGAGGTCGTTGAATCGGCGTGATATGTCGCAGATATGTCACCAATAATTCACACTGGCTTCGGCGCGAAAATCACGCAAGCTATTGACTCGTTTGCAATTTTCGGAATATTATGCCGGGTTCCGGTTCTCGGTAGGTTGATTCGCGGGCGCAAGTCCGGGGTCGCGCGCACGTGAGCCGGGACGTTACGCACGCTGGTTTTCGCTTTGCCCGAGGGCCGGCGTGCCGATTTTGGTCAATTTCAGGAATACACAATGCCAACCATCAATCAACTGGTTCGCAAAGGCCGCTCGTCGGAAACGGCGAAGAGCAAGAGCCCGGCCTTGCAGGACTGCCCGCAGCGTCGCGGCGTGTGCACCCGTGTGTACACGACGACGCCGAAGAAGCCGAACTCGGCGCTCCGTAAGGTCGCCAAGGTGCGTCTGACGAACGGTTTCGAAGTGATTTCGTACATCGGTGGTGAAGGCCACAACCTGCAGGAACACTCTGTCGTGCTGATCCGCGGCGGCCGTGTGAAGGACTTGCCGGGTGTGCGTTACCACATGGTTCGCGGCTCGCTGGATACGCAGGGCGTCAAGGACCGTAAGCAGGCTCGCTCGAAGTACGGCGCGAAGCGCGCGAAGGCTGCGAAGTAAGCAGCGCAGAATGGAGATCGCCTCGTAGGGCGGTCAAGGCGGTGGTGCCGGATTGCCGGTGCTGTCGAGTAAGTGGTCACCCGGCCAAGCTGGTTAGTCGTGAAGATGTGATCGGGTTAGTTGGTGGCCGCGGGGCTTCAAAAAAGCTCCAACTGAACAGGTAAAGGAAGAAACATGCCGCGTCGTCGCGAAGTTCCCAAGCGGGAAGTGTTGCCGGATCCGAAGTACGGCAACGTAGATGTAGCCAAGTTCATGAACATGCTGATGCTGTCCGGCAAGAAGTCGGTTGCTGAGCGCATTGTTTATGGCGCATTCGAGCAAATCCAGACCAAGGGTGGCAAGGACCCGCTGGAAGTGTTCACGGTCGCGCTCAACAACGTGAAGCCGGTGGTCGAAGTGAAGAGCCGTCGCGTTGGTGGTGCGAACTATCAGGTTCCGGTCGAAGTGCGTCCGTCGCGTCGTATGGCATTGGCGATGCGCTGGTTGCGCGAGGCTGCGAAGAAGCGCAGCGAGAAGTCGATGGCTCTGCGCCTGGCCGGTGAACTCAGCGAGGCCGCGGAAGGCCGCGGCGGTGCGATGAAGAAGCGCGACGAAGTGCACCGGATGGCGGAAGCCAACCGTGCGTTCTCGCACTTCCGCTTCTAAGCGCCAAGCTGGGTTTTTAGCGGAAAAATTCCGGGCGGGTGCGCTGATTTGGCGCCTCGCCCGTTTGTGTTGAGGCGTGCTGCGACGTGTATGCAAGGGTCGCATCGCGCCAACCCAATAGAGGATCAAAGTGGCTCGTAAGACTCCCATCGAGCGCTACCGCAACATCGGTATTAGCGCTCACATCGACGCCGGCAAAACGACGACGACCGAGCGCATTCTGTTTTACACCGGCGTGAACCACAAGATTGGTGAAGTTCACGACGGTGCGGCGACGATGGACTGGATGGAGCAGGAACAGGAGCGTGGCATCACGATCACGTCCGCTGCTACCACGGCGTTCTGGAAGGGCATGGGCGGCAATTATCCGGAACACCGCATCAACATCATCGATACGCCGGGGCACGTCGACTTCACGATCGAAGTGGAGCGCTCGATGCGCGTGCTCGACGGCGCGTGCATGGTGTACTGCGCGGTGGGCGGCGTGCAGCCGCAATCGGAAACGGTGTGGCGCCAAGCCAACAAGTACGGCGTGCCGCGTCTCGCGTTCGTCAACAAGATGGACCGTACCGGCGCGAACTTCTTCAAGGTCTACGACCAGCTCAAGCTGCGCCTGAAGGCAAACCCGGTTCCGGTCGTGGTGCCGATCGGCGCGGAAGAGAATTTCAAGGGCGTCGTCGATCTGCTGAAGATGAAGGCGATCATTTGGGACGAAGCGTCGCAAGGTACGAAGTTCGACTACGTCGACATCCCGGCCGAACTCGCCGAAACCTGCCAGGAATGGCGTGAAAAGATGGTCGAGGCGGCTGCGGAAGCCAACGAAGACCTGATGAACAAGTACCTGGAAGAAGGCGATCTGCCGGAAGCCGACATCGTCAAGGCGCTGCGCGACCGGACGATCGCGTGCGAAATCCAGCCGATGCTGTGCGGTACCGCGTTCAAGAACAAGGGCGTGCAGCGCATGCTCGACGCCGTGATCGACTTCCTGCCGTCGCCGGTCGACATTCCGCCGGTCAAGGGCGAACTGGACAACGGCGAAACCGCCGAGCGCCAGGCGTCGGACGACGAGAAGTTCTCGTCGCTCGCGTTCAAGATCATGACCGACCCGTTCGTCGGCCAGCTGATCTTCTTCCGCGTGTACTCCGGCGTCGTCAATTCGGGCGACACGGTGCTGAACTCGACCAAGGGCAAGAAGGAGCGCCTCGGCCGTATTCTGCAGATGCACGCGAACAACCGTGAGGAAATCAAGGAAGTCCGCGCCGGCGATATCGCTGCCGCGGTCGGCCTGAAGGAAGCGACCACGGGCGACACGCTGTGCGATCCCGCGCATCCGATCGTGCTCGAGCGCATGGTGTTCCCGGAGCCGGTGATCTCGCAGGCCGTCGAGCCGAAGACGAAGGCCGACCAGGAAAAGATGGGCCTCGCGCTGAACCGTCTCGCGCAGGAAGACCCGTCGTTCCGCGTGCAGACCGATGAAGAATCGGGCCAGACGATCATTTCGGGCATGGGCGAGCTCCACCTCGAAATTCTGGTCGACCGGATGAAGCGCGAATTCGGCGTCGAAGCAACCGTCGGCAAGCCGCAGGTCGCGTATCGCGAAACGATCCGTTCGACGGCGAAGGACGTCGAAGGCAAGTTCGTCAAGCAGTCGGGCGGCCGCGGTCAGTATGGCCATGCGGTCATTACGCTCGAGCCGCACGAGCAGGGCAAGGGTTACGAGTTCCTCGACGAGATCAAGGGCGGCGTGATTCCGCGTGAATACATTCCGGCGGTCGACAAGGGCATCCAGGACACGCTGAAGAGCGGCATTCTGGCGGGCTTCCCGGTCGTCGACGTGAAGGTCCACCTGACGTTCGGTTCGTACCACGACGTTGACTCGAACGAAAACGCGTTCCGCATGGCCGGTTCGATGGCGTTCAAGGAAGCCATGCGTCGTGCGAATCCGGTGTTGCTCGAGCCGATGATGGCGGTCGAAGTAGAAACTCCGGAAGAGTACATGGGCAACGTGATGGGTGACTTGTCGGGCCGTCGCGGCATCGTGCAGGGCATGGAAGACATGGTCGGCGGTGGCAAGATCGTGCGCGCCGAAGTGCCGCTGTCGGAAATGTTCGGTTATTCGACGTCGCTGCGCTCGCTGACGCAAGGCCGTGCGACGTACACGATGGAGTTCAAGCACTACGCTGAAGCTCCTAAGAACGTCGCCGACGCGATCATCAGCGCGAAGTCGAAGTAAAGCTGCATCTCCCAACCGCTTATTTTTGAAAGAAGAGAGTCATGGCAAAAGAGAAATTCGAGCGGACCAAGCCGCACGTGAACGTAGGAACGATTGGTCACGTTGACCACGGCAAGACGACGCTGACGGCGGCGATCGCGACGGTTCTGTCGTCGAAGTTCGGCGGCGAAGCGAAGAAGTACGACGAAATCGACGCGGCGCCGGAAGAAAAGGCGCGCGGTATCACGATCAACACGGCGCACATCGAGTACGAAACGGCAAACCGCCACTACGCGCACGTTGACTGCCCGGGCCACGCCGACTACGTGAAGAACATGATCACGGGTGCGGCGCAGATGGACGGCGCGATCCTGGTGTGCTCGGCCGCGGACGGCCCGATGCCGCAAACGCGTGAGCACATCCTGCTGGCGCGTCAGGTTGGCGTGCCGTACATCATCGTGTTCCTGAACAAGTGCGACATGGTCGACGACGCCGAGCTGCTCGAGCTGGTCGAAATGGAAGTGCGCGAGCTGCTGTCGAAGTACGACTTCCCGGGCGACGACACGCCGATCATCAAGGGTTCGGCGAAGCTGGCGCTGGAAGGCGACAAGGGCGAGCTGGGCGAAACGGCGATCATGAACCTGGCCGACGCGCTGGACACGTACATCCCGACGCCGGAGCGCGCGGTGGACGGTACGTTCCTGATGCCGGTGGAAGACGTGTTCTCGATCTCGGGTCGGGGTACGGTGGTGACGGGTCGTGTCGAGCGTGGCGTGATCAAGGTTGGCGAGGAAATCGAAATCGTCGGTATCAAGCCGACGGCGAAGACGACCTGCACGGGCGTGGAAATGTTCCGCAAGCTGCTGGACCAGGGTCAGGCAGGCGACAACGTCGGTATCCTGCTGCGCGGCACGAAGCGTGAGGACGTGGAGCGCGGCCAGGTTCTGGCCAAGCCGGGTTCGATCACGCCGCACACGCACTTCACGGCGGAAGTGTACGTGCTGAGCAAGGACGAAGGCGGCCGTCACACGCCGTTCTTCAACAACTACCGTCCGCAGTTCTACTTCCGTACGACGGACGTGACGGGCTCGATCGAGCTGCCGAAGGGCAAGGAAATGGTGATGCCGGGCGACAACGTGTCGATCACGGTGAAGCTGATCGCGCCGATCGCGATGGAAGAAGGTCTGCGCTTCGCGATCCGTGAAGGCGGCCGTACCGTCGGCGCAGGCGTCGTCGCCAAAATCATCGAGTAAGCTCGGCGGTCTTGCGTAGTTTGTAGTAATATTCAGCGCCCGGGGCCGGGCGCCCGCTCTCCGCGGATGCCCGGCCCCACGTTCTTTTTTGATCCGGCGATGCAATATCGCCTCGCTCTTTTGAAGGAATCGCCATGCAGCAGCAAAAAATCCGCATCCGTCTGAAGGCTTTCGACTATCGCCTGATCGATCAATCGGCAGCCGAGATCGTCGATACGGCGAAGCGGACCGGCGCGATCGTTCGTGGCCCCGTGCCCCTGCCGACGCGTATTCAGCGCTTCGATATCCTCCGCTCGCCGCACGTGAACAAGACGTCGCGCGATCAGCTCGAAATTCGCACCCACCAGCGCTTGATGGACATCGTCGATCCGACCGACAAGACGGTCGACGCGCTGATGAAGCTCGACCTGCCGGCAGGCGTCGACGTGGAAATCAAGCTGCAATAAGGCGCGCGTAACAGCTCGCTACAAGGCTGCCGGCGTGATCTGCCCCCGTAGGTCGCGCTAAGTCTTTGATTGCTTGCGGAAAACGAAAGGCCTCGCTATAATGCAAGGCTTTTCGCGTATTTGCGTAAAAAGCCGGTGCGGGCGATTTCGTCGCAAGCCCGGCGTTTTGTAAATTAGCCCCGACCAATCGCAGTCGGGAATGGAGAAAACGATGAGCCTTGGACTCGTAGGTCGCAAGGTTGGCATGACCCGTATCTTCACGGCTGAAGGGGATTCGATTCCCGTCACCGTGCTCGACGTGTCGGACAACCGCGTGACGCAGATCAAGACTGTTGAAACCGACGGCTACACGGCCGTGCAGGTTGCATTCGGCACGCGCCGTGCGTCGCGTGTGACGAAGCCGTTGGCAGGTCATCTCGCCAAAGCCGGCGTTGAAGCCGGTGAAATCCTCAAGGAATTCCGCATCGAAGCCGACAAGGCTGCCGAGTTGTCGAACGGCGCCGTGATTGGTCCCGATCTCTTTGAAGTGGGCCAGAAGGTCGACGTGCAAGGCGTGTCGATCGGTAAGGGCTACGCGGGCACGATCAAGCGCTACAACTTCGGTTCCGGCCGTGCATCGCACGGTAACTCGCGTTCGCACAACGTTCCGGGCTCGATCGGTATGGCGCAGGATCCGGGTCGCGTGTTTCCGGGCAAGCGCATGACGGGTCACATGGGTGACGAGACGGTGACGGTGCAGAACCTCGAAATCGCCCGTATCGATGCAGAGCGCAAACTGCTGCTCGTCAAGGGTGCGGTGCCGGGCGCGAAGGGCGGCAAGGTGTTCGTGACGCCGGCCGTCAAGACGAAGGGGGCGAAATAATGGAACTCAAGCTCCTGAATGCGAATGGTCAGGAAGGTGCGGCAGTCAATGCGTCGGACGTCGTGTTTGGCCGCGACTACAACGAAGCGCTGATCCACCAGATCGTCGTCGCTTACCAGGCGAACGCTCGCCAGGGCAACCGCGCGCAGAAGGACCGCGAGCAGGTCAAGCACACGACCAAGAAGCCGTGGCGCCAGAAGGGTACGGGCCGCGCTCGTGCCGGTATGTCGTCGAGCCCGCTGTGGCGTGGCGGTGGCCGTATCTTCCCGAACTCGCCGGAAGAAAACTTCTCGCACAAGGTCAACAAGAAGATGCATCGCGCAGGCCTCTGCTCGATCTTCTCGCAGTTGGCCCGCGAAGGCCGTCTGTCGGTCGTCGAGGATATCGTCCTCGAGGCGCCGAAGACCAAGCTGCTGGCCGACAAATTCAAGGCCATGGGCCTCGATTCCGTGTTGATCATTACCGACACGGTCGACGAAAACCTGTACCTCGCGTCGCGCAACCTGCCGAACGTGGCGGTTGTCGAGCCGCGCTACGCTGACCCGCTGTCGCTGATCTACTTCAAGAAAGTGTTGGTCACGAAGGCTGCGGTCGCCCAGATCGAGGAGTTGCTGTCATGAGCGAGATTCGCAAGAACGATCATCGTTTGATGCAGGTCCTGCTCGCACCGGTGATTTCCGAAAAGGCGACGCTGGTTGCCGACAAGAACGAGCAAGTCGTGTTCGAAGTCGCGCCGGATGCCACGAAGCAGGAAGTGAAGGCGGCCGTCGAGCTGCTGTTCAAGGTTGAAGTTGATTCCGTCAACGTGCTGGTTCAGAAGGGCAAGCAAAAGCGCTTCGGCCGTTCGATGGGCCGCCGCAAGGACGTGAAGAAGGCATACGTGTGCCTGAAGCCCGGCCAGGAAATCAACTTTGAAGCGGAGGCCAAGTAATCATGGCAATCGTCAAAGTCAAGCCGACATCGCCGGGTCGCCGCGCGATGGTCAAGGTGGTCAACAAGGATCTGCACAAGGGCAAGCCGCACGCGGCGCTGCTCGATACGCAGAGTTCCAAGGCTGGCCGCAACAACAATGGCCGCATCACGACGCGTCATCAGGGTGGTGGCCATAAGCACCACTACCGGGTGATCGATTTCCGTCGCACGAAGGACGGCATTCCGGCGAAGGTCGAACGTCTCGAGTACGACCCGAACCGCAGCGCGAACATCGCGCTGGTGCTGTACGCAGACGGCGAGCGCCGCTACATCATCGCGCCGAAGGGCGTGACGGTAGGCCAGCAGCTGCTGTCGGGCTCGGAAGCGCCGATCCGTGTGGGTAACACGCTGCCGATCCGCAACATTCCGGTCGGTACGACGATCCATTGCATCGAAATGCTGCCGGGCAAGGGCGCGCAAATGGCGCGTTCGGCCGGTACGTCGGCGATGCTGCTGGCGCGCGAAGGCGTGTACGCGCAGGTTCGTCTGCGTTCGGGCGAAATCCGCCGCGTGCACATCGAGTGCCGTGCAACGATCGGTGAAGTCGGTAACGAAGAGCACAGCCTGCGCCAGATCGGCAAGGCCGGTGCGAACCGCTGGCGCGGTATCCGTCCGACGGTGCGTGGCGTGGCCATGAACCCGATCGACCACCCGCACGGTGGTGGTGAAGGCCGTACTGCTGCGGGCCGCGACCCGGTGAGCCCGTGGGGCACGCCGACGAAGGGCTTCCGTACGCGTCGCAACAAGCGCACGACGACGATGATCGTCCAGCGCCGTCACAAGCGTTAAGGAGTAGGCAATGGCACGTTCTGTTAAAAAAGGTCCGTTCTGCGACGCCCATTTGCTGAAGAAAGTTGAGGCGGCTGCAGCTTCGCGCGACAAGAAGCCGATCAAGACCTGGTCGCGTCGCTCGACGATCCTCCCGGATTTCATCGGCCTGACGATCGCCGTTCATAACGGCCGTCAACACGTTCCGGTGTACATCTCGGAAAACATGGTCGGCCACAAGCTTGGCGAGTTCGCACTGACCCGTACGTTCAAGGGTCACGCGGCCGACAAGAAGGCCAAGAAATAAGGGGCAATCAAGATGGAAGTGAAAGCAATTCATCGCGGTGCCCGCATCTCGGCGCAGAAAACGCGCCTTGTGGCTGACCAGATCCGCGGTTTGCCGGTCGACAAGGCGCTGAACGTTCTGACGTTCTCGCCGAAGAAGGCGGCAGGCATCGTGAAGAAGGTCGTGCTGTCGGCGATCGCGAATGCGGAGCACAACGAAGGCGCCGATATCGACGAGCTCAAGATCAAGAGCATCTACGTCGACAAGGCTGCGTCGCTCAAGCGATTCACCGCGCGCGCGAAAGGCCGCGGCAACCGCATTGAGAAGCAATCCTGTCACATCACTGTGACGGTCGGGAATTAAGGGGTCATACGATGGGACAGAAAATTCATCCGACTGGCTTCCGTTTGGCCGTCAGCCGCAATTGGGCGTCGCGTTGGTACGCGAACAACAACAATTTCGCGGCGATGTTGCAGGAAGACATCGGTGTTCGTGAATACCTGAAGAAGAAGCTGAAGAACGCTTCGGTCGGCCGCGTCGTCATCGAGCGTCCGGCGAAGAACGCGCGCATCACGATTTTCAGCTCGCGTCCGGGCGTCGTCATCGGTAAGAAGGGCGAGGATATCGAACTGTTGAAGACGGAACTGCAGCGCCGCATGGGCGTGCCGGTTCACGTCAACATCGAAGAGATCCGCAAGCCGGAAACCGATGCGCAGCTCATCGCCGATTCGATCACGCAGCAGCTCGAGCGCCGGATCATGTTCCGTCGCGCGATGAAGCGCGCGATGCAGAACGCGATGCGTCTGGGTGCGCAGGGCATCAAGATCATGAGCGCCGGCCGTCTGAACGGTATCGAAATCGCACGTACCGAGTGGTATCGCGAAGGCCGCGTGCCGCTGCATACGCTGCGCGCCGATATCGATTACGCGACATCGGAAGCGAAGACGACTTACGGGATCATCGGCGTCAAGGTGTGGGTGTACAAGGGTGACACGCTCGGCCGCAACGATGCACCGGTGGTCGAGGAAGTGACCGAAGACAAGCGTCCGCGTCGCAACGCGCGCCCGGGCGATCGTCGTCCGCGCCGTGACGGCGAAGGCGGCGCTCCGGGCGCCCGCCGTGGCGGCCCGCGCCGTGGCGCCGGCAAGCCGGAAGACGGCAAGACTGGAGAATAACGATGCTGCAACCGAAACGCAGGAAGTATCGCAAAGAGCAGAAGGGTCGTAACACCGGCAAGGCGACGCGCGGCAACGCGGTGTCGTTCGGTGAGTTCGGCCTGAAGGCGATCGGTCGCGGCCGTTTGACCGCGCGTCAAATTGAAGCGGCGCGTCGTGCCATGACGCGTCACATCAAGCGTGGCGGCCGCATCTGGATTCGCATTTTCCCGGACAAGCCGATTTCGCAGAAGCCGGCCGAAGTACGGATGGGTAACGGTAAGGGTAACCCGGAGTACTACGTCGCCGAGATTCAGCCGGGCAAGATGCTGTATGAAATGGACGGCGTATCCGAAGAACTGGCACGCGAAGCGTTCCGTCTGGCTGCAGCGAAGCTGCCGCTGAAGACGACGTTCATCGTGCGTCAGCTCGGCGCCTAAGGAGAAAACATGAAGGCTTCCGAACTTCTCCAGAAAGACCAGGCCGCGCTCAACAAGGAGCTGGCGGACCTGCTGAAGGCGCAATTCGGCCTGCGCATGCAACTCGCGACCCAGCAGCTCACGAACACGAGCCAACTGAAGAAGGTTCGTCGCGACATCGCACGTGTGCGGACCGTCCTGACTCAGAAGGCGAACCAGAAATGAACGATAGCGTGAAAACCTCGCTGAAGCGGACGCTCGTCGGTAAGGTCGTCAGCAACAAGATGGACAAGACCGTCACCGTGCTGGTCGAGCACCGCGTGAAGCACCCGATCTACGGCAAGTATGTCGTGCGCTCGAAGAAGTACCATGCGCATGACGAAGCGAACACCTACAACGAAGGCGATCTCGTCGAAATCCAGGAAACCCGTCCTGTTTCGAAGACGAAAGCTTGGACGGTGGCGCGCCTTGTCGAGGCAGCCCGCGTGATCTAAGCGGGCAGGCCGTAACAGGCACTTCGACGAGAAGTGCTTGAAATCGCAAAGTTTTTGCTTGCGTGGCCGGGATTATTTGTTATAATCCCGGTCTTCCCTCTTGTGGGAGCCCCGTCGCGGGCGAGGTACTGGTGGGGGAAGCGGACTGGCGTCCTGCCTGCTCCGAAAGAATCACCGAATTTGCGATGGCGGGTTTCGTTTGCCGTCGCTGCTGTTCCAACCCAAGCAGCCGATTGGCTGACGGGACCAAGACTGACCGTATGCGCCATGGTGGTGCATCCGGATTAAGTTGGGAAAGACAAACCATGATCCAGACCGAAACTCGGCTTGAAGTGGCCGACAACACGGGTGCGCGTGAAGTCATGTGCATCAAGGTGCTCGGCGGCTCGAAGCGTCGTTATGCCAGCATTGGCGACATCATCAAGGTGAGCGTCAAAGAGGCAACGCCGCGCGGGCGTGTGAAGAAAGGCGAAATCTACAACGCCGTGGTGGTCCGCACCGCCAAGGGCGTGCGTCGTCAAGACGGCTCGCTGATCAAGTTCGACGGCAACGCCGCTGTGCTTTTGAATAACAAGCTCGAGCCGATCGGCACCCGTATCTTCGGGCCCGTCACGCGTGAGCTGCGTAGCGAACGATTCATGAAGATCGTGTCGCTGGCGCCGGAAGTGCTGTAAGGAGTCGCGATGAACAAGATTCGCAAGGGTGACGAAGTTGTCGTCATCACCGGCAAGGATAAGGGCAAGCGCGGCGTCGTGCTGGCAGTCGGCGCCGAGCATGTGACGGTCGAGGGTGTCAACCTCGTCAAGAAGCATGTGAAGCCGAACCCGATGAAGGGTACGACGGGCGGCGTGGAAGCGAAGACGATGCCGCTGCATATCTCGAACGTCGCATTGGTCGACGCGAACGGCAAGGCTTCGCGTGTTGGCATCAAGGTCGAGGACGGCAAGAAGGTCCGTTTCCTGAAGACGACCGGTGCCGTGCTGAGCGCCTGACGCTGCGGAGTAGAAAAATGGCACGTTTTCAAGAGTTTTACAAAGAGAAGGTTGTTCCCGGCCTGATCGAGAAGTTCGGCTACAAGTCGGTCATGGAAGTGCCGCGCATCACCAAGATCACCCTGAACATGGGTCTTGGCGAAGCGGTTGCCGACAAGAAGGTCATCGAGAATGCCGTTGGCGATCTGACGAAGATCGCGGGCCAGAAGCCGGTCGTGACGAAGGCTCGTAAGGCAATCGCCGGCTTCAAGATTCGCCAGGGCTATCCGATCGGCGCAATGGTGACGCTGCGCGGCCGCGCGATGTACGAATTCCTGGACCGTTTCGTGACGGTCGCACTGCCCCGCGTGCGCGATTTCCGTGGCGTGTCGGGCCGTGCTTTCGATGGTCGCGGCAACTACAACATCGGTGTGAAAGAGCAGATCATTTTCCCCGAAATCGATTACGACAAGATCGACGCGCTGCGTGGGCTGAACATCAGCATCACGACGACCGCGAAGACCGACGAAGAAGCGAAGGCTCTGCTCGCCAGCTTCAAGTTCCCGTTCAGAAACTGAGGTTACCGTGGCTAAACTGGCACTGATCGAACGTGAAAAGAAGCGCGCTCGTCTGGCGCAAAAGTACGCGCCGAAGCGCGCGGCACTGAAAGCGATCATCGACGACGCGAGCAAGTCCGAGGAAGAGCGCTATGCCGCTCGTCTGGAACTGCAGCAACTGCCGCGCAATGCAAACCCGACCCGCAAGCGCAATCGCTGCGCGATTACGGGCCGTCCGCGTGGCACGTTCCGCAAATTCGGCCTCGCGCGCAACAAGATTCGTGAAATCGCGTTCCGTGGCGAGATTCCTGGCCTGACCAAGGCGAGCTGGTAATAGGAGAAACGTAAATGAGCATGAGTGATCCTATCGCCGATATGCTGACTCGCATCCGCAACGCGCAGATGGTCGAGAAGGTTTCGGTGTCGATGCCCTCGTCGAAGGTCAAGGTTGCGATCGCGCAGGTCCTGAAGGACGAAGGTTATATCGACGACTTCGCCGTGAAGGCGGATGGCGCGAAGGCAGAACTGAACATCGCGCTGAAGTATTACGCGGGCCGTCCGGTGATCGAGCGCCTCGAGCGCGTGTCGAAGCCGGGTCTGCGCGTGTACCGCGGCCGCAACGAGATTCCGCAGGTCATGAACGGCCTCGGCGTGGCTATCGTGTCGACGCCGAAGGGCGTGATGACCGACCGCAAGGCACGTGCTACGGGCGTCGGCGGCGAAGTCATCTGCTACGTCGCTTAACCGAAAGGAGAGAGGAATATGTCTCGAGTAGGTAAAAGCCCGATCGCGCTCAACGGCGCGGAAGTGAAAATTAGCGACGACCTCATCACCGTGAAGGGCGCGCTCGGCACGATTTCGCAGCGCCTGAGCAAGCTGGTTAAGGTCGTCGTCGACGGCGGTTTTCTGAAGATCGAACCGGTCGACGAAAGCCGTGAGGCGAATGCAATGTCGGGCACGATGCGCGCGATCATCGCGAACATGGTGCACGGCGTAACGAAGGGTTTCGAGCGCAAGCTGGCGCTCGTCGGCGTCGGTTATCGTGCGCAAGCGCAGGGCGACAAGCTGAATCTGTCGCTGGGTTTCTCGCATCCGGTGGTGCACCAGATGCCGGAAGGCGTGAAGGCTGAAACTCCGACGCAAACCGAAATCGTGATCAAGGGGATCGACAAGCAGAAAGTCGGCCAAGTGGCTGCGGAAGTTCGCGGCTACCGTCCGCCCGAGCCGTACAAGGGCAAGGGCGTGCGCTATGCCGACGAGGTTGTGATCCTCAAAGAAACGAAGAAGAAGTAAGGGTGCGCAATCATGGATAAGACTCAATCTCGCCTGCGCCGCGCTCGCCAGACGCGTATCAAGATCGCCGAGTTGCAGGTCGCGCGTCTCGCCGTGCATCGCACGAATACGCACATCTACGCTCAAGTGTTCTCGCCGTGCGGCACCAAGGTGCTCGCAAGCGCGTCGACGCTGGAAGCTGAAGTGCGCGCAGAGCTTGCGGACAAGTCGGGCAAGGGTGGCAACGTCGCCGCCGCGACGCTCATCGGCAAGCGTATCGCCGAAAAGGCCAAGGCCGCCGGCATCGAATCCGTCGCCTTCGACCGCTCGGGCTTCCGCTACCACGGCCGCGTGAAGGCGCTGGCTGAGGCAGCTCGCGAAGCCGGGCTCAAGTTCTAAGGAAGGAATTCGTCATGGCAAAGATGCAAGCGAAAGTTCAGGCTGACGAGCGCGACGACGGCCTTCGCGAAAAAATGATTTCGGTCAATCGCGTGACCAAGGTCGTGAAGGGTGGCCGGATTCTCGGCTTCGCTGCGCTGACCGTGGTTGGCGATGGTGACGGCCGCGTCGGCATGGGCAAGGGCAAGGCGAAGGAAGTGCCGGTCGCTGTCCAGAAGGCGATGGAGCAGGCTCGCCGCAACATGTTCAAGGTGCCGTTGAAGAACGGCACGCTGCAACATGAAGTGCACGGCAAGCATGGCGCATCGACGGTCCTCCTCGCTCCGGCGAAGGACGGTACCGGCGTGATCGCCGGCGGTCCGATGCGCGCGGTATTTGACGTGATGGGCGTGCAAAACGTCGTCGCGAAGAGCCACGGCTCGACGAATCCGTACAACCTCGTCCGTGCGACGCTGGACGGCCTGCGCAAGCAGTCGACCCCGGCCGACATCGCGGCGAAGCGCGGCAAGTCCGTCGAAGAAATTTTGGGCTAAGCCCAGGTGGTCACCATGTCTGAAAAAACTGTCAAGGTTCAGCTCGTCAAGAGCCTGATCGGGACTCGCGAATCGCACCGTGCGACTGTGCGCGGTCTCGGTCTGCGCCGTCTCAACTCGGTCAGCGAGCTGCAGGATACGCCGGCGGTGCGCGGGATGATCAACAAGGTCTCGTACCTCGTGAAGGTCATCGGTTAAGCGGCCGACTACGGATCAAGGAGTTGATATGGAATTGAATAACCTGAAGCCGGCAGAAGGCGCGAAGCACGCTAAGCGTCGCGTTGGCCGCGGCATCGGTTCGGGCCTCGGTAAGACGGCCGGCCGTGGTCATAAGGGTCAGAAATCGCGTTCGGGCGGCTTCCACAAGGTTGGCTTCGAAGGCGGTCAGATGCCGCTGCAGCGTCGTCTGCCCAAGCGCGGCTTCACGTCGCTGACGAAGGAATTCGTTGGTGAAGTACGCCTCGTGGACCTGGAAAAGCTGCCGGTCGACGAAGTCGATCTGCTGGCGCTGAAGCAAGCTGGCCTGGTCGGCGAACTGACGAAGAGCGCGAAGATCATTGCGACGGGCGAAATCAAGCGCAAGATCGTCGTCAAGGGTCTCGGTGCGACGAAGGGTGCGCGCGCTGCGATCGAAGCAGCTGGCGGTTCGTTTGCCGAGTGACGCGCAACGCGTGCCGTCACTAGCATTTGCATCGGAGAAGATACTTGGCTAACAGCCCGAGTCTCGCAAAACCCGGTCGAAGCACGGCGAAGTTCGGCGATCTGCGCCGGCGAGCAATGTTTTTGCTGCTGGCGCTGATCGTCTATCGCATCGGCGCGCATATTCCGGTGCCGGGCATCGATCCGGATCAACTGGCCAAGCTGTTCCAGAGCCAGGCGGGCGGCATCCTGGGCATGTTCAACATGTTCTCGGGTGGCGCGCTGTCGCGTTTCACGATCTTCGCACTGGGGATCATGCCGTATATCTCGGCGTCGATCATCATGCAGCTGATGGCGATCGTATCGCCGCAGCTCGAAGCGTTGAAGAAGGAAGGGCAGGCCGGGCAGCGGAAAATCACGCAGTACACACGGTATTTCACCGTGGTGCTCGCGACGTTCCAGGCATTCGGCATCGCCGCCGCGCTGGAGAACCAGCCGGGGCTCGTGACCGAGCCGGGCATGGTGTTCCGACTGACGACGGTCGTTACGTTGGTGACGGGCACGATGTTCCTGATGTGGCTCGGCGAGCAGATCACTGAGCGCGGCCTGGGCAACGGCATTTCGATCATCATCTTCGGCGGGATCGCAGCAGGGTTCCCGAATGCCGTCGGTGGGTTGTTCGAACTGGTGCGCACGGGTTCGATGAGCATCATTTCGGCGATCATCATCGTCGTTCTGATTGCCGCGGTGACTTACCTGGTCGTGTTCATCGAACGCGGTCAGCGCAAGATTCTCGTGAACTACGCGAAACGCCAGGTCGGCAACAAGATCTACGGTGGACAGTCGTCGCATCTGCCGTTGAAGTTGAACATGTCGGGTGTGATTCCGCCGATCTTCGCGTCGTCGATCATCCTGTTCCCGGCGACGATCCTGAGCTGGTTCAGCTCGGGCGAGCGCAAGAGCTGGCTGTCGGATACGCTGCACAACGTGGCAGAGGCGCTGAAGCCCGGGCAACCGGTGTATGTGCTGTTGTACACGCTGGCAATCGTGTTTTTCTGCTTCTTCTACACCGCGCTGGTGTTCAACAGCAGGGAAACCGCGGACAACCTGAAGAAGAGCGGGGCGTTCGTGCCGGGCATCCGTCCGGGCGATCAGACCGCGCGGTACATCGATCGGATTCTCACGCGTCTGACGCTGGCCGGTGCGATCTACATCGTCTTCGTGTGCCTGCTGCCGGAATTTCTGGTGCTGCGCTGGAACGTGCCGTTTTATTTTGGTGGAACGTCGCTGCTGATCATTGTCGTCGTCACGATGGACTTCATGGCGCAGGTGCAGTCGTACGTTATGTCGCAACAGTATGAATCGCTGCTCAAGAAAGCCAATTTCAAGGGCGGCAATATCCCAATGCGTTAAAAAGGACTTATGGCCAAAGACGATGTAATCCAGATGCAGGGTGAGGTGATCGAAAACCTTCCGAATGCGACCTTCCGGGTGAAGCTGGAAAACGGCCATGTCGTATTGGGGCATATCTCCGGAAAGATGCGGATGCACTACATCCGCATCCTTCCTGGCGACAAGGTGACGGTTGAATTGACGCCTTACGATCTGTCGCGTGCGCGGATCGTGTTCCGGGCGAAGTGATTTGTAAAAAGGGTAATATCATGAAAGTGATGGCATCGGTTAAGCGCATTTGCCGCAATTGCAAGATCATCAAGCGCAAAGGCGTGGTTCGCGTGATCTGCAGCTCGGATCCGCGTCACAAGCAGCGCCAAGGCTGACTGCGCGTTTGTTTGCGCTTTTTGTTTGAGGAAAAACAATGGCTCGTATCGCAGGGGTTAACATCCCGAATCACCAGCATACCGAGATCGGCTTGACGGCGATCTTTGGTATCGGCCGCACGCGCTCGCGCAGCATCTGCGTGGCAGCTGGCGTCGAATTCTCGAAGAAGGTCAAGGACCTGACCGACGCAGATCTCGAAAAGCTGCGTGAAGAAGTGGGCAAGTTTGTCGTCGAAGGCGATCTGCGCCGTGAAGTGACGATGAACATCAAGCGCCTGATGGATCTTGGCTGCTACCGCGGCGTTCGTCACCGCAAGGGCCTGCCGATGCGCGGCCAGCGCACGCGCACGAACGCTCGTACTCGCAAGGGTCCGCGTCGCGCAGCGCAAGCGCTGAAGAAGTAAGCGGCACTGATAGAGACAGGAAAACGTAATGGCTAAGGCTTCCAACTCCGCGGCGCAACGCGTTCGCAAGAAGGTCAAGAAGAACGTTGCTGAAGGCGTGGTGCACGTTCACGCGTCGTTCAACAACACGATCATCACGATCACCGATCGCCAGGGCAACGCGCTGGCATGGGCGACGTCGGGCGGCCAGGGCTTCAAGGGCTCGCGCAAGTCGACGCCTTTCGCAGCACAGGTTGCAGCCGAATCGGCTGGCCGTGTCGCGATGGAATACGGCGTGAAGAATCTCGAAGTCCGGATCAAGGGCCCCGGCCCGGGCCGTGAGTCGGCAGTGCGTGCGCTGCATGGCCTCGGCATCAAGATCACCGCGATTTCGGATGTCACCCCGATTCCGCACAACGGCTGCCGTCCGCCGAAGCGTCGTCGCATCTAACCGATGCGTCCGCGCATTGCCTGTCGCCGCATTGCGCCGACGGGCGGTGCTGTTTTAATGCGCAGTTTGCGCATTTGATTGACTAAGCCCACCGTTCGCCCCAAAGGGAGCGAACTAGCGCGGATGGAAATCCGCGTGACTGATAGATAGAGGAATGCAAAGTGGCACGTTATATCGGCCCCAAAGCCAAGCTGTCTCGCCGTGAAGGCACCGACCTGTTCCTGAAGAGCGCTCGCCGCTCGCTCGCCGACAAGTGCAAGCTCGACAGCAAGCCGGGCCAGCATGGCCGCACGTCCGGCGCGCGCACGTCGGACTATGGCACGCAGCTGCGTGAAAAGCAGAAGGTCAAGCGTATCTATGGCGTGCTGGAGCGCCAGTTCCGCCGTTACTTCGCTGAAGCCGACCGCCGCAAGGGCAACACGGGTGAAACCCTGCTGCAATTGCTCGAATCGCGTCTCGACAACGTCGTGTACCGGATGGGCTTCGGCTCGACCCGCGCTGAAGCGCGTCAGCTCGTGAGCCACAAGGCGATCACGGTCAACGGCATCGTCGCGAATGTTCCGTCGCAGCAAGTGAAGGTCGGCGACGTGATCGCGATCCGTGAAAAAGCGAAGAAGCAGGCGCGTATCGTCGAAGCGCTGTCGCTCGCCGAGCAAGGCGGTCTGCCGAGCTGGGTCGCAGTCGATGCGAAGAAATTTGAAGGCACGTTCAAGCAAGTGCCGGAGCGCGCCGATATCGCCGGCGACATCAACGAAAGCCTGATCGTCGAATTGTATTCGCGTTAATCCGTTTGAGAGCCGAGGCTTCCTGCCGATTGCGTTTAGCAAGGCAGGGCCTCGGCTGTTCATTTTCAGGTTGTTACCGGTCAGCCTTATCGGTGTAACGAGCCGAGGGTATTGAAAAGGAAAACCTATGCAAACCAGTTTGTTGAAACCCAAGATCATCGCCGTGGAATCGCTGGGCGAGAACCATGCGAAAGTGGTCATGGAGCCGTTCGAGCGCGGTTACGGCCATACCTTGGGCAATGCGCTCCGCCGTGTGCTGCTGTCGTCGATGATCGGCTATGCGCCGACCGAAGTGACGATCGCTGGTGTCGTGCACGAGTACTCGACGCTCGATGGTGTGCAAGAGGACGTCGTCAACCTGCTGCTGAACCTGAAGGGCGTGGTGTTCAAGCTGCACAACCGCGACGAAGTCACGGTGACGCTGCGCAAGGAAGGCGAAGGCGTCGTGACGGCCGGCGACATCGAGTTGGCGCACGATTGCGAAGTGATCAACCCGAATCATGTGATCGCGCATCTGTCGAAGGGCGGCAAGCTCGACGTGCAGATCAAGGTCGAGAAGGGCCGCGGTTATGTGCCGGGCAACGTGCGCCGCTATGGCGACGAAACCGCGAAGATCATCGGCCGTATCGTGCTTGATGCGTCGTTCTCCCCGGTTCGTCGCGTGAGCTACGCCGTCGAAAGCGCGCGGGTCGAGCAGCGTACCGATCTCGACAAGCTCGTGATGAACATCGAGACGTCCGGCGTGATCACGCCGGAAGAGGCGATCCGTCAATCGGCGCGCATTCTCGTCGATCAGTTGTCGGTGTTCGCTGCGCTGGAAGGCACGGAAACGGCTGCCGAGGCGCCGTCGCGCGCGCCGCAGATCGATCCGATCCTGCTGCGTCCGGTCGACGATCTCGAGCTGACCGTGCGTTCGGCGAACTGCCTGAAGGCCGAGAATATTTATTACATCGGCGATCTGATCCAGCGCACCGAAAACGAGTTGCTGAAGACGCCGAATCTCGGCCGCAAGTCGCTCAACGAGATCAAGGAAGTGCTGGCTTCGCGCGGTCTCACGCTGGGCATGAAGCTTGAGAACTGGCCGCCGGCCGGTCTCGACAAGTAAGTAGGCGCGGCGCTTGCCGCAACTGGCAAAGATGCGGATTTTCCTTTAAAATCCGCATCTTGCTTTTTTCATACCGGCCCGTGCAGCGCGCAATGCCGCCAAGCGATAGAAGAGCTGGATCAAAACTTTGAATCAAGGAAACTGAAATGCGTCACCGTCATGGTTTGCGGAAACTGAACCGCACGAGCAGCCATCGCCTGGCTATGCTCCGTAACATGTCCAACTCGCTGATCGAGCACGAAGTCATCAAGACCACGTTGCCGAAGGCAAAGGAACTTCGTAAGGTCGTCGAGCCGCTGATCACGCTCGGCAAGAAGCCGTCGCTCGCGAACCGCCGCCTCGCGTTCAATCGCCTGCGCGACCGCGATTCCGTCACGAAGCTGTTCGACGTGCTGGGCCCGCGCTACGCGAACCGTCCGGGCGGCTATCTGCGCATCCTGAAGTTCGGTTTCCGCGTCGGCGACAATGCACCGATGGCGCTCGTCGAACTGCTCGATCGTCCGGAAGTCGAGGAAACGGAAAACGTTCAGGAAGCTGAATAAGCCGTTTCGGCAACATCGCATCAAGGGTCAAGCGAAGGCTTGGCCCTTTTTGTTTGGGCCGCCGGTTTTGCGCACCGATTCACGCGAGACGGCATTCACGCGCTTTCGCTGCGTGCGATACGATATGAGGTTTTCAACACAGTCACGGAGGCGCCAATGGTGATCGTCCTGATGTTGACGACGGTGCCCGATGCGCAAGTCGCCCGCGCGCTTGCGGACGGCGCGCTGGCGGCGCGGCTTGCCGCGTGCGTGTCCGAACTGGGCGCGATTCGATCGCGCTACCATTGGCAAGGCAAGGTTGAGACGGCCGACGAAATCCAGTTGCTGTTCAAGACGAGCGCCGTGCGCGCGCTGGAACTCGAGCGCTTCATTCAGTCCCGTCATCCTTACGATGTTCCCGAGATCGTATCTTGGCAGGCAACGGCGTCCGCGTCTTATGGCGAGTGGGTTGCCAACGAAACTCAGCGGCTATTTCATGTTTAATCGTTCTTCGCTTAACACCCTGCGCTCCCGTATTCATGGATGGCTTGCCGTCGTGGCGTGGTTCGGCATGCTGTTCGGCGCGCCGCTTGCGACGCGCGCCGCCGATGATTTTCTCGATCCCGCGGTCGCCTTCAAATTCAGCACGAGCGAGGCGCCGGGGCAAGTGGACGTGCATTTCAAGATCGCCGACGGCTATTACCTGTATCGCGAGCGTTTCGGGTTCGAGGTAAAAGGCGGCACGGCTACGCTCGGCGAAGCGCAGATGCCGGCTGGTCACGTGAAGTTCGACCAGACGTTCCAGAAGGAGGTCGAAACCTATCGCGGCGATCTGACGATTCACGTGCCGGTCAAGCAGGCGTCGGGGCCGTTCGAGCTTGCGGTGACGTCGCAAGGATGCGCGGACGAAGGCATCTGCTATCCGCCCGCCGTGCATGTCGCGCGGATCGAAGGCGCGGCGCTTGGGGGCGCGGCTGCCGGCCCGACTGCGGCCGCATCGCTTGCTGCCGGCGCAAGCGCGGATGGCGGGAGTTGGTATGAGCGCGTGACGAGCGCCGACTATACGCGCTCGCTGCTCGAGGGGCATGGATTCCTGACGATCGTCGCGCTTTATTTCGTTGCCGGGATGGTGTTGAGTCTGCTGCCGTGCTCGTACCCGATGATTCCGATCCTGTCGGCGATCATCGTCGGCGAAGGCGTGCGGGTGACGCGCGCGCGCGCGTTTTCGCTGTCGCTGACTTATGTGATCGGCATGGCGCTAGTCTATACCGCGCTCGGTGTCGCGGCGGCGCTCGTCGGGCAAAGTCTCGGCGCGTGGCTGCAGAATCCGTGGGTGCTCGGCGCATTCGCGCTGCTGCTGAGCGTTTTCGCGCTGTTGCTGATCGGCGGTATCGATATCGCGTTGCCTCAGCGTTGGCAGGACGGCGCCGCACAAGCGTCCGGCCGCCGCTCGGGCGGGCGCTTCATGGCGGTCGCGACGATGGGCGCGCTGTCGGCGCTCGTCGTCGGCGCATGCATGACCGCGCCGCTGTTCGCGGTGCTCGCGTTCATCGCGCATACCGGCAACGCGTTTCTTGGCGGCGCGGCACTCTTCTCGATGGGGCTTGGCCTCGGCGTGCCGTTGCTCGTGATCGGCGTCGGCGCCGGTACGCTGCTGCCCCGCGCGGGTGCGTGGATGGACGGTGTCAAAGTGTTCTTCGGCGTCGTGCTGCTTGCCGCGGCGTTGTGGATCGTCTGGCCGGTGCTCAATGGCGCGGCGCGTCTCGGTCTTGCCGCGTTGTGGCTGCTGATTGCCGCGGCCGCGCTGGGCCTGTTTACGCCGCATGCGGGCGGATCTTCGGTGTGGCGGCGTTTGGGGCGCGGACTGGGGGCCGCGCTCGCGATTTGGGCCGCGACGCTCATCGTCGGCCTCGCGGCCGGTTCGACCGACCCGCTGCGCCCGCTCGCGGTGCTCGCGTCGCGCGGTGCGCCGATCGGCTCGGCGGCTGCCGCGACCGGGCATGAAGGGCCGGCGTTCGCGCCGGTACGTTCGGTCGCCGAACTCGACGAGGTTCTGAAAACATCGGCGCAGCCCGTGATGCTCGATTTTTACGCGGACTGGTGCGTGAGCTGCAAGGAGATGGAGCATCTGACGTTCACCGATCCGCGCGTTCAGGCGCGGCTCGCGCAAATGCGCCTCGTGCGCGCGGACGTCACGGCGAACAGCGCGGATGACCAGGCGTTACTCAAGCGCTTCGAGCTGTTCGGGCCGCCGGGCATCATCGTATTCGATGGCGGGCAGGAGCGCGGGCGGGTGGTCGGCTATCAGTCTGCCGAGCGATTTTTGCGCAGTCTGGAGCGCATGTCGTTGCCGCCGACGTCGCCGGCTGCTTGATGTGCGAGCGCGGCGCGCGCCGGGCGTTGCGATTGCCGCCATGAGCTGTCGCGCGGCGCAAGCATGGCTGATGCTGCGTCCGTTGCAGGTGCGCGCGTTTGTCGCGCGATCGATGGTGAGCCGAATATAAAAAACGGCGACGCTCGTTGAGCCGACGCGTCGCCGTTTTCGCATTCCAGCGCGCCGCTAGGTGCGCAGCGCGCAGACGCTCGAGCCTGTTACCGCTGCGCGCGCAGCAGCCGCGCGGCGTCGAGCGCGAAATACGTGAGGATGCCGTCCGCGCCGGCGCGCTTGAACGCGAGCAGCGATTCGAGCACGACCTTGTCATGATCGAGCCAGCCGTTCTGCGCCGCGGCTTTCAGCATCGCGTATTCGCCGCTGACTTGATAGACGTAAGTCGGGAACCGGAACTCGTCCTTCACGCGACGCACGATATCGAGATAAGGCATGCCGGGCTTTACCATTACCATGTCCGCGCCTTCTTCGATGTCGAGCCGCACTTCGCGCAGCGCCTCGTCGCTATTGGCCGGGTCCATCTGGTAGGTCATCTTGTTGCTTTTGCCGAGATTCGATGCAGAGCCGACCGCGTCGCGGAACGGGCCGTAGAACGCGGACGCATACTTGGCCGAATACGCCATGATTCGCGTATGGATATGGCCATCGCTTTCGAGCATCTCGCGAATCGCGCCGATGCGGCCATCCATCATGTCCGACGGCGCGACGATGTCAACGCCGGCCTGTGCTTGCGCACGCGCCTGTTCGATGAGGATCTCGAGCGTTTCATCGTTGAGCACGTAGCCGGACTCGTCGAGCACGCCGTCCTGGCCGTGGCTCGTGTACGGATCGAGTGCGACGTCGGTCAGCACGCCAAGTTCGGGAAAGCGGCGTTTCAGCTCGCGCACGGCGCGTGGAATCAAGCCTTCCGGATTGGTCGCTTCGCGGCCATCGGGCGTCTTCAGCGACGGCTCGATGGCCGGAAATAACGACAGCACGGGCACGCCAAGCTCGACGCACTGCTCGGCGACGCCCATCAGCAAATCCACTGACACGCGCTCGACGCCCGGCATCGACGGCACCGGCTGGCGCACGTTCGTGCCTTCGACGACGAACACGGGATAGATCAGATCGTTCGTGGTGACGAGGTTTTCGCGCATCAGGCGGCGCGAGAATTCGTCACGGCGCATGCGGCGCGGGCGGTGTAAAGGATGGATGCTCATGGCTGGATCAGACGAAATGGGGCGATGTGGGACCGAGGAAGCTTTCGGTTTCCTTTGGTCAATTTTTGAGGCATTGGTATATGATAGCGATCGGGCAAAGTGCATATCGCGCAATGCTCCCCGCTTCTCCTCCCTGAGCGGGTGCCTGTCGTTATTCGATTAGGCTGTTTAACCCGCCGTTGAACGGCGGGTTTTTTTATGCGCCGCACGAATTGTGCAGGCTGTCCGCCGAGTTCGGGACGTGAGCGGAATGCATCGCGTAGCGGTTATTTTGCTTCATTGGCGCGATTTGCGTCCGCGTCTGCAGGTCGCACCCAGCTTTCGATCAGTGCGTGCGCGTCGTCGAGGCCGGTGCGTTTGAGCGCCGAGAAGAGCTGCACGCTCAGCTTGCCCGCGTACCCGGCGTCGCGATAAGCGTCGAGGCTCTTTTGCGTTGCACGCAGCGCATTGATGCTCTCCTGCCGCGTCAATTTGTCGCATTTCGTCAGCAGCGTGTGAATCGGCTTACCGGTCGGCGCGAACCATTCGATCATCCGTTGATCGAGTTCGGTGAGCGGCCGGCGCGAATCCATCATCAGAATCATTCCGCAAAGCTGCGAGCGGGTTTGCAGATACGTCGACAGGAGCTGTTCCCAGTGCGCCTTCGCAGCTCCCGGCACTTCGGCGTAGCCGTAGCCTGGCAGATCGACGAGGTTGGCGACGGGCGCGGCTTGCGGGCCGACCGAGAAATAGTTGATGTGCTGCGTGCGTCCGGGCGTCTTCGACGCGAAAGCGAGCCGCTTCTGATTGCAAAGTACATTGATCGCCGTCGATTTGCCGGCATTGGAGCGGCCCGCGAAGGCGACTTCCGGCTGCGCGGTCGGCGGCAGATCGCGCAGATGGTTGACGGTCGTGAAGAAGCGGGCTTGATGGAGCAAGAAGGCCATGAGAAGGACGGCGACGGGCGGCGCCAGGCGGCGCGGTGAAGGCGGGAGCCCCGAGGTTAGCCCGGATGGGCGTCGGGACTTTCATCGGGGTATTGTACAATACGGTGCCTTTGCCGCAGCCAGCGAGAAGCCGCATCGCGCGCTTTCTACGGTAGACTGGGCGCCGTCGTTTTCTGCAGAACATCACAATTCCCACAAGAGACAAGGTGTGCGAATGAATCGACTGAGCAAGTTTTCGGCAGTGCTTCAGTTTTCAGTAGCAGCGCTCGTTGGTTTCATGGCGGAGGCAAAAGCGGCGGATGCGGCAAAGCCGGATCTCGACCGCGGCAAGGCGATCGCGGCACAGGTGTGCGCCGCGTGCCACGGTGCGGACGGCAACAGCGCAACGGGTTCGTTTCCGAAGCTGGCCGGCCAGCATCCCGAGTATCTGGTCAAGCAATTGGGCGATTTCAAGACGCAGCCGGGCGCGAAGGGGCCGGCGCGCGTCAACTCCGTGATGGCCGGTTTCGCGGCCGCGCTGAACGACCAGGACGCACGCAATGTTGCCGCGTATTACGGCGCGCAGCAGCCGAAGCCGGGCGCGGCGCGCAATGCGGCGACGGTCGCGCTGGGGCAGAAGATCTATCGCGGCGGCATCGCGGAGAAGGGCGTGCCCGCATGTGCGAGCTGTCATGGTCCGGCCGGTCAGGGCATGCCGATCCAGTATCCGCGGTTGTCGGGACAGTGGGCAGAATACACGGTTGCGCAGTTGAGCGCGTTCCAACAGGGCACGCGCAACAACGAGCCGATGCATCAGATCGCGCTGAAGCTGACAGATGGCGAACTCAAGGCTGTGGCCGATTACATCGCCGGCTTGCACTGAGCCGGGTTCGGCTGGCAAGCCGGATGAACGAGGCGGTTGCCCGTGGGGTGGCCGCAAGAACAAGAAAAGGGTGGGGCGCCGTCGAACGGCCGCCTTGCCCTTTTTTGTTGTGAGTTGGAGTTTGAATGAGCGTTACCACATCGGGGATGCAATCGGCGGCGGGACCGTCCGCCGCGAAGCGCGCGATCGAGCTGCTCAGCTCGATGCGCTTTGCGATCGCATTGCTCGTGATTCTCGCAATTGCGAGCATCATTGGCACGGTCCTCACGCAGGACGATCCGTATCCGAACTACGTCAATCAGTTCGGCCCGTTCTGGGCCGACATCTTCCGCGGGCTGAGCCTCTACACGGTCTACAGCGCGTGGTGGTTCATGCTGATCCTGATTTTTCTCGTCGCATCGGTTTCTCTGTGCGTGATCCGCAATGCGCCGAAGATGCTCGCCGACGCGAAGAGCTGGAAAGACAAGGTTCGCGAGGGCAGCCTGCGCGCGTTCCACCACAAAGCGGAATTCGCCTCGGGCGGCACGCGCGCGGCCGCCGCCGCCGCGCTCGCGGCGCTCGTCGCGAAGGCGGGCTACAAGCATGTCGTTCGCGAGACCGGCGACGCGACGCTGATCAGCGCAAAGCGCGGCGCGCTGACGAAGTTCGGTTACATTGCCGCACATCTTGCGATCGTCGTGATCTGCGTGGGCGGCCTCGTCGACAGCAATCTGCCGATCAAATTTCAAATGTGGCTGCTCGGCAAGAGTCCCGTCAATACAAGCGCGACGATCAGCGAGATCGGCGCCGAGCATCGGCTGTCCGAGTCGAATCCGACGTTTCGCGGCTATGCATGGGTGCCCGAGGGGCAGTACGTGTCGACCGCGATCCTCAATCAGCCGACCGGCTCGCTGATTCAGGATTTGCCGTTTTCGATCCAACTCGAGAAGTTCATCGTCGACTATTACTCGACCGGGATGCCGAAGCTTTTCGCGAGCGACATCGTCGTCGTCGATCGCGAGACGGGCAAGCGGATTCCCGCGCGCGTCGAGGTGAACAAGCCGTTCGAGTACAAGGGCGTGTCGATTTACCAGTCGAGCTTCCAGGACGGCGGCTCGCTGATGGAGATGACTGCCTATCCGATGGAAGGCGCGAGCGCCTCGACGTTTCCGTTCAAGGGCACGATCGGTAATGCGACGCCGTTGCCCGGCTCCGGCGGCGATACGGTCGAATTTTCGGATTTTCGCGCGATCAACGTCGAGAACGTGTCGGACGCGAGCGGCAAGACCGATGCGCGCGGCGTCGCGACGCGCCAATCCGTCAAGGAACTCCTCGATGAGCGGCTCGGCTCGGGCGCGAAGTCGTCGAAGCCGCTCGAGCTGCACAACGTCGGGCCGTCGGTTCAGTACAAGGTGCGCGGCAAGGACGGCCAGGCGCGCGAATTCAACAACTACATGTTGCCGGTCGAAATCGGCGGCGATCGCGTGTTCCTCGCAGGCGTGCGGGCGAGCCCGAACGATCCGTTCCGCTATCTGCGGATTCCGGCCGACAGCCGTGATTCGGTCGGCGAATGGATGCGGCTGCGGGCGGCGCTCCAGGACCCGGCGGTGCGCATCGACGCGGCACGCCGCTTCGCGCAGCATTCGCTCGGCAATGGAGATGCGTCGCTGCGCGGACGCCTCGAGGACAGCGCGTTGCGCGTTTTGACCCTATTCGCGGGAGCGGACGGCAGCATCGGCCGCGGCGCGGACGGCAATCCGCTCGGCGGCTTTCAGGCGGTCGCGACGTTCATCGACCGCTCGGTGCCGAAAGACGAGAAGGAAAAGGCCGCCGGCTTGCTGCTGCGGATGCTTGAAGGCTCGATGTGGGAGGTTTGGCAAATTGCCCGCGAGCGCGCGAACGAGCCGGCCGCGCAGCAGGCGCAGCCCACGGTGCGCTTCGTGCAGAATGCGATCAACGCGTTGTCGGACAGTTTTCTGTACGGCGCGCCGGTCTACTTGCAACTCGATTCGTTCAAACAGGTGCAGGCATCGGTGTTCCAGCTCACGCGCGCACCCGGCAAGAATCTGGTATACGTTGGCAGCCTGTTGCTCGTCGCCGGTATTTTCGCGATGTTCTACGTGCGCGAGCGGCGTCTCTGGTTCTGGATCAAGGATGCGGATGGAGGCGCGAGCGTGCTGATGGCAATGTCCACCGCGCGCAAGACTTTCGACTTCGAAAAAGAATTCGTGCAAACACGCGACGCGGCCGCCGCCGCGCTGCGCGCCAAACCGGCCGCCGCGCCCGATCGCGCCGGGACCAACAATTCGACTCGCTGACATCATGGATCTGACCCAAGTATCGTCATCGCGCGCGCCGCGCGCTCTCGCCGAAACGCCGGCCGACTCGCCGGCCTTTGACGAGCGGCCGTTCCTGCGGCGCTTGTCGGCTATCGACTGGCTGTTCGCGCTGGCGCTCGTCGTCGGCGCGGGCTTCGCGCTTACGCATTACCGCGCGCAGATGAATTATTACGACAAGGCCGTGCTGATCGGCACCGTGCCCGCGCTCATCGCGCTGGGCTGGCGCTGGAAGCCCGCGCGGCTCTTGATGGCGGCGATCGCCGCGCTGTCGCTGCTGTCGTTGCAGATTTACCAGGGCGACTTATCGCGCGCCGATTCGGCGTTCCTGCTCAAATATTTCCTGTCCAGCCAGTCCGCGATTCTGTGGATGAGCGCGCTGTTCGTGCTCGCGACCGTGTTCTACTGGATCGGCATGTTGTCACGCTCGGGCTCGGGTGGCGCGATTGGTCAGAAGCTCACATGGGCGGCCGTGCTGATGGGGTTTACCGGACTGATGGTGCGCTGGTACGAGTCGTATCTGATCGGCGCCGATATCGGCCATATTCCGGTATCGAACTTGTATGAAGTGTTCGTGCTGTTCAGCTTGATCACCGCGCTGCTCTATCTGTACTACGAAGGGCACTATGGCACGCGCGCGATGGGCGCGTTCGTGCTGCTCGTGATCAGCGCGGCGGTCGGCTTCCTGATGTGGTACTCGATCGCGCGCGACGCGCAGCAGATCCAGCCGCTCGTGCCCGCGTTGCAAAGCTGGTGGATGAAAATCCACGTGCCCGCGAATTTCATCGGCTATGGCAGCTTTGCGTTGTCTGCGATGGTCGCCGTTGCGTATCTGCTCAAGGAGCGCGGCATGCTGGCCGATCGGCTGCCCGCGCTCGACGTGCTCGACGACGTGATGTACAAGTCGATCGCGGTCGGCTTCGCGTTCTTCACGATCGCCACGATTCTCGGCGCGTTGTGGGCAGCCGAGGCATGGGGCGGTTACTGGAGCTGGGACCCGAAGGAAACCTGGGCGCTGATCGTCTGGCTGAACTATGCGGCGTGGCTGCACATGCGTCTGATGAAAGGGCTGCGCGGCGCGGTTGCCGCTTGGTGGGCGTTGACGGGCCTGCTCGTCACGACGTTCGCGTTCCTCGGCGTCAATATGTTTCTGTCCGGCTTGCATAGTTACGGCAAGCTGTAAGATCCGCGCCGCTCGCACGACTAATAACCGCCGACGCATTCAATGCTCGGCGGTTTTTTCTTGCACCGGCGGTTTGGCGCGATGCCGGCGAACAGGCGGTGCGAAATCGGGTCTAACGTTTTGGCGAGCGAAGCGCGCGTCGCCGGACAGAACGGAGCATCACTATGATGATCAGAAACACGCTGCGTGCGGCGCTCGCCGGCGACGACATTCCACGCAGCGAAATCACGCCGCAAGCGGTTTTCGAGAATCGACGCCGGATCTTACGGGCGGCGGGCGCCGTCGCCGCGGGCGGGCTTGCCGGCAGCGCGCCCGGACTGGCGTTCGCCGAATACGCGTCGCCCGACGCGAAGGCGCGCAAGCTTGCCGCGCAGACCAATCCGAAGTTCGTCGTGCCGGACAAGGTCACGCCGTTCAAGGACATCACGACCTACAACAATTTCTACGAATTCGGCACCGATAAGAGCGATCCGGCGCGCAATGCCGGCACACTCCGGCCGCATCCGTGGCGCGTGTCGGTCGAAGGCGAGATCAAGCGGCCGAAGGTGTACGACATCGACGAGTTGCTGAAGCTCGCGCCGCTCGAGGAGCGTGTGTACCGGCATCGCTGTGTCGAGGGCTGGTCGATGGTGATGCCGTGGATCGGCTTTCCGCTTGCCGAACTCATCAAGCGCGTCGAGCCGACCGGCAACGCGAAATTCGTGCAGTTCATCACGCTCGCCGATCCTTCGCAAATGCCCGGACTATCCGCGCCGATCCTCGATTGGCCGTATTCGGAAGGGCTGCGCATGGACGAGGCGATGAACCCGCTGACATTGCTGACGATGGGCGTCTACGGCCAGGTGTTGCCGAACCAGAACGGCGCGCCGGTGCGGTTGATCGTGCCGTGGAAGTACGGCTTCAAGAGCGCGAAGTCGATCGTGAAGATCCGTTTCGTCGAGCGTCAGCCGCCGACGAGCTGGAATACATACGCATCGAACGAATACGGCTTCTATTCGAACGTCAATCCGAATGTCGATCATCCGCGTTGGAGCCAGGCGACCGAGCGGCGCATCGGCGACGACGGCTTCTTTACGCCGAAGCGCAAGACGCTGATGTACAACGGTTATGGCGAATGGGTCGCGTCGATGTATCGCGGCATGGATCTGAAGCGTTATTTTTGAGTCTTGGCGAATGGAGAATCCCATGCAACCGACGGCATTCGCAAAGACGAACGCAAGCGCGGACTCCAGCGGCAACGCGACGCGCCGCGGCGCAGGCCGCACGAACGGCGTGCCGCAATGGCTCATGCCCGTGAAGGTGGCGGTATTCGCCGCTTCGTTGTACCCGCTCGCGCGGATCGTGTTTTTCGGCGCGACAGGTCAGCTCGGCGCGAATCCGATCGAATTCATCACGCGCTCGACAGGGCTCTGGACACTCGTGTTTCTGTGCATCACGCTCGCCGTCACGCCGCTGCGGCGGCTAACGGGCGTCAACGCGCTGCTGCGGCTGCGGCGCATGCTCGGGCTTTACGCGTTTTTTTACGCGGCGCTGCATTTCACGACATACATCTGGTTCGACAAATGGTTCGACCTGATGGAGATTGCGAAGGATATCGTAAAGCGCCCGTTCATCACCGTGGGGTTCGCCGCGTTCGTGCTGCTGATCCCGCTCGCCGCGACGTCGCCGCGCGCGGCCGCGCGGCGGCTCGGCAGGCACTGGCAGACGCTGCACCGCGCGATCTATCTGATCGCATCGTTCGGCATCCTGCATTTCTGGTGGATGAAGGCGGGCAAGCACGATCTCGCGCTGCCGAAGCTGTATGGCGCGATCGTCGTCGCGCTGCTTGGCTGGCGTCTGCTGCTCTGGGCGCGGGAGCGCTGGCGGCGCGCGTAGGCCGGCTGCGCCGCGCGCGATGCGGGCGCGGGCCGGATTGTCCGATGGCCAAATAAAAGGGCGATGTCCGGTGAACGGACATCGCCTTCGGTCTGCGGACGATGAATTCCGGATGCGCGCGTCAGCAGGCTTCCTTCGTGTACTTCGCCGCTCAACCCTCTGGCAGGATCGTCTCGTGCTCGAACAGGCTCTCGATCGTTTCGCGTGACCGCACGAGATGCGCGTTAGCGCCGTCGACGATCACCTCGGCCGCGCGTGGCCGCGCGTTGTAGTTGGAGCTCATCGTGAATCCGTAGGCGCCCGTCGAGCGGATCGCGAGCAGATCGCCGGGCTCGATCGCCAGCGTGCGCTCGCGGCCGAGCCAATCGCCGCTTTCGCAGACGGGGCCCACGACATCGTAGACCGCAGGCGCGACGTCGGTGCGCGGCTTCACCGGATCGATCGCATGATACGCGTCGTACATCGTCGGGCGCGCGAGATCGTTCATCGCGGCATCGACGATCGAGAAGTTCTTTTCCTCGCCCTGCTTCAGAAATTCGACCCGCGTGAGCAGCACACCCGCGTTGCCCGTCAGCGAGCGGCCCGGCTCGAACCACACTTCGCGATGGCCGTGTCCGCGCGCGTCGATGCGATCGAGCACCGCGCGCACATAGCTGCCGATATCGGGCGGCGTTTCCGCGTCGTACACGATGCCGAGCCCGCCGCCGACATCGACATGGCGGATCGTCACGCCGTCCGCCTCGACCTGCTCGACGAGATCGAGCAGTTTGTCGAGCGCGTCGAGATACGGGCTCAGCTCGGTGATTTGCGAGCCGATGTGGCAGTCGATGCCGATCACGTCGAGGTTCGGCAGAGCGGCCGCCGTCCGGTAAGCGGCGCGCGCGTCGTCGAACGCGATGCCGAACTTGTTCGCCTTCAGGCCGGTCGAGATGTAGGGGTGCGTTTTCGGATCGACGTCCGGATTCACGCGCAGCGACACGGGCGCGCGCTTGCCGAGCGACGCCGCGACGGCGTTCAACCGGTCGAGTTCGGGGATCGATTCGACGTTGAAGCATTTCACGCCCACATCGAGTGCGACGCGCATCTCATCCGCGCTCTTGCCGACGCCGGAGAACACCGTGTTCCGCGCCTGGCCGCCCGCCGCGAGCACGCGGGCAAGTTCGCCGCCCGACACGATGTCGAAGCCCGCGCCCAGGCGCGCAAACACGTTGAGCACGCCGAGATTGCCGTTCGATTTCACCGCGAAGTGAATCGTCGCGCGGCGGCCCGCGCAGGCCTGAGCATAAGCGTCATAGGCGGCGGTGAGCGCGGCGCGCGAATAGACGAACAGCGGGGTGCCGAAGCGCTCGGCGAGCGCTTCGGCAGGCACGCGCTCCACGTGGAGCGTGCCGTCGACATAATCGAATGCGGGTTGATTCATGCGAGTTCGGTTATTGAGCGGAAGACGCACCGGAAGCGGGCATGGCTTTCGACGCCCGCTGCGCCGACAATTCGGGCGACAGCGCGAGCGGCGAGTCAGCTGCGCTGCCGTCGTCGGACGAAGCCGCATCGGCGGCATCCGCGGGCGGCTGCGCGCGCTCGATCGGCTTGGGTGGCAGCGGCGGCACTTCCGGTAAGTACAACGGGCCACGCTGACCGCAGCCTGCTAGCATCAAAGCCGCTACAATCGCGCTGATCGGCAAAGCGCGCATTTGCCAAGCAATTCGCATGACCGTCCCTAAACAATTGAATCGATAGAGTTTAGCATGCCCGACACTGAATACCTGACCCGCGCCGAGGCCGTGCTGGCGGCCGTTGAGCGCTCGGTCGACGAAGTCAATGAAGGCGACGCCGACATCGATCTCGAACGCAACGGCAGCGTGCTGACGCTGACGTTCGAAAACGGTTCGAAGATCATCATCAACCTGCAGCCGCCTATGCAGGAGGTGTGGATTGCCGCGAAGGCGGGCGGTTTCCACTACCGGTTCGTCGACGGCAGGTGGCGCGATACCCGCACCGGGCAGGAGTTCTTCGATGCATTGACCGGTTATGCGACCCAGCAGGCCGGCACGCCGGTGACGTTTCACATGTGATGCGCGCGTGGCCGGCGCGCCGGCCACGCGTTTTCCAAACGACAAAGCGGCCCTGGGGCCGCTTTGTCGTTTGTTGCCGCCACCGGGCCTCGATGGCGCGGCGCGTTGGCAGCCGCGGCGTCAGTTGCCGCCGCGGAACAGGTTCATGATGTCCTGCTTTTCCTGTTCGTTGACGTGCGACGGGGCCGAGTCTTCCGAATCGTCGGACGATGACGCAGCCGGCAGGCTCACGCCGACGGTCGACACGAACCCGTGGCCCGGCGTGAACTGATCGAAATACAGTTCGTTGCCGAGCGTTTTGATGCCATCGGGCATTGGCATTTTGTATGGCGGCACATTCTTGAGCGCGGGGCCCATGTAGTCGATCCAGACAGGCAGCGCGAGTCCGCCGCCGGTTTCCTTGTCGCCGAGGCTGCGCGGATTGTCGTAGCCGATCCACGCGACCGCCGCGAGGGTGTGCTGATAGCCGCAAAACCAGGCGTCGCGCGAATCGTTCGTCGTACCGGTCTTACCGCCGAGATCGGTGCGTTTCAACACGTTCGTGCGTGCGCCGGTGCCGCGCTGCGCGACGCTTTGCAGCAGGCTGTTCATCACGTAGGCGTTGCGCTGATCGATCGCGAGCGGCGCGTTCTGCTCAGCGACGAGCGGCTGCGCACGTGCGACGGCATTGCCGTTCGGATCGGTGATTTCGGCGATCAGGAACGGATTGATCCGGTAACCGCCGTTGGCGAACACGGAATAGGCCCCCGCCATCTGCAGCGGCGTGACGAGGCCTGCGCCGAGCGCCATCGGCAAATAGGCCGGGTGGCGGTCCGCATCGAAGCCGAAACGGGTGATGTATTGTTGCGCGTATTTCGGGCCGATATGGTGGAGGATCCGGATCGACACCAGATTGCGCGAACGTTGCAGCGCGGTGCGCATCGTCATCGGGCCGTCGAAGCCGCCGCCGTAGTTTTTCGGCTCCCATGGCTGGCCGCCCGTTTCTGCGGCACTGAAGTACAGCGGGCCGTCGTTGATGATCGTCGCCGGCCCAAGGCCCTTGTCGAGCGACGCCGAATAGATGAACGGCTTGAACGCCGAACCGGGCTGCCGCCACGCCTGCGTCACGTGGTTGAACTTGTTTTTGTTGAAATCGAAGCCGCCGATCAGCGCGCGGATCGCGCCGTTCTGCGGGACGATCGAAACGAACGCGCCTTCCACTTGCGGCAGCTGCGCGATTGCCCATGAGCCGTCGTCGTTCTTGATGACGCGCACGATCGCGCCGGGACGAATCCGTTTGTTCTGTGGCGTGTTCGACGACAGAGCGCTGGCGGCGAAGCGCAGGTTGTCGCCGTCGAGCGTCGCGTCGCTGCCGTTGGCGAGCACGACGCGAACCTGGCGCGGGCTCGCGTCGGTGACGACGGCCGCGAGCAGCTCGCCGTTGTCCGGATGGTTGGCGAGCGCGTCGTCGATCGCCTGTTCGCGATCGTCGGCGTTCGCGGGCAGCTCGGTGAAGCCTTCCGGCCCGCGATAGCCTCGCCGCCGGTCATACGCGAGGATGCCGTTGCGCAGCGCGTGATAGGCGAGCGTCTGATCGGCGGAATCAATCGTCGTCGTCACGCTCAGCCCGCGCGTATACGCTTCGTCCTTGTATTGCGCGTACATCATTTGCCGCACCATTTCGGCGACGTATTCTGCATGCACGCTGTAGACGCGGCTCGGGCTTTTGATGACGAGCGGCTCGGCGGTCGCCTCGTCATATTGCGCCTGCGTGATGAAATTGAGTTCGAGCATCCGCTGAAGGATGTATTGCTGACGCACTTTCGCGCGCTTGGGGTTGGCAACCGGGTTGTACGCCGACGGCGCCTTCGGCAGCCCCGCGAGCATGGCGGCCTGCGCGAGCGTGATGTCCTTCAGATCCTTGTCGAAATAAGCGTGCGCGGCGGCGGCGAAACCGTATGCGCGCTGGCCCAGATAGATCTGATTCATATAGACCTCGAGAATCTGATCCTTCGTGAGCGCGTGCTCGATCTTGTACGCGAGCAGCATCTCGTAGATCTTGCGCGTGTACGTTTTTTCGCTCGACAGGAAGAAGTTGCGCGCGACCTGCATCGTGATCGTGCTCGCGCCTTGCGACGCGTGGCCGTTGGTCAGCGCCACGACGCTCGCGCGGATAATGCCGGTCAGATCGACGCCGCCGTGCTCGTAAAAGCGCGCATCCTCGATCGCCAGCACGGCTTTTTTCAGCGAATCGGGCACGTCTTGCAGGTGGACGATGTCGCGCCGCTCCTCGCCGAACTCGCCTATCAGCACGTGATCGGCCGTATAGATGCGCAGCGGCACCTTCGGGCGGTAGTCGGTCAACGCATCGAGCGACGGGATGTTGGGCGAGACGACGACGAGCGCGTAGAGGAGCACGAGCCCGGCGCAAACGGCGAGCGCCACGCCCAGGCCGGCGACGCCGACGAGCAGCTTCAGCCACAACGGGCGTCGGCGGGACTCGGGCGACGAAGGCTGAGGCGTAGGATTCGTGGATTGCATAGGCACACCAAAAATACGGTCCCGCGATTATAGCCGCCCGGTTTGGGCGCACTCCGGACGCTGGCTGACCGGAAGCCGACGCACGGCCGGGGCGCGGCGCCGACGATTCACTGTAGCGCGCTTGATGGGCGATTGCGCATCCGGAAGGCACTCGTTAGCCATTCGGCCGACTCCCGGCCGCATCGGCGGCTTCGCAAAATGGCTCCATACCGTGCTCCGGCCGGAGTGCGTTCATGGAGGGCAAGCGATGCAGGGACGTTCGTGGTGGGCGCTCGGCCGCCGGATGGCGGCGGGGATCGACGTGAGCCGGCGCGCGGTGCGCGTTGCGGTGCTGAGCCGGCGGGGGCACGGCGGCGCATTGCGGATCGAGGCGCTTGATGCGCGACCGTTGCCCGCCGGCGCGTTCGACACGCCCGACGATGGCGGCTGGCAGGCGGTGTCGGCCGCGCTGTCGGCCGTGCTGGGCGGTACCGCGCTGACGCGGCCGGCCGGCGGCTGGCGCCGAAGGCCCATCCCGGGCGTGATGGCGATACCGGACGGCGCGTTTTCGATGGCGACGCTTTCGTGGCCGCGCGGCGCGTCGCGGGCGGGCATCGAGCCCGCCGTGCGTGCGGCGGCCGAGCAGCTCACGGGGCTGGCGCGCGACGCACTGGCAGTCGATTGGGACATCGGCGATACAGCGGCGCCGGGCGAAGTCGCATTCGCGGCGGCGGCGCACGCGCATCTCGACGTGCGCATCGACGCGGCTGCATCGGCCGGCGTCGAGCTCGTTGCAATCGACGGCGAGCCGCCTGCGGCACTGCGGGCCGTTCGTCATGCCGCCGCACGTGAAATCGACGGCGGCGAGCCGTATCTTGCCGTCTGGATCGGCGACGGCGGCATGCACGGCTGGCTCATTTGCGGTGACGCCATCGCCGCGCAGGCCCGCTATCCGGCTCCCGAGCATGAGCATCCCGCCGATGCGTTGCGCGCGCTTGCGCAGGCCGGTGCGCCGCGTTGCGCATTCGTCGCCGGCGATCTCGAATCGTTCGGCAGTGCGCGGGTTTCGCTCGCGGACGTCGGCGATTTGCTTGGCTGCATTGCTTTGCCGTTCGAATGCGCGGCTTGCGCGCCGCTCGGCTCGGTCGACGATGTGTTCGCCCGGTCGCCGGGCTTTGCAGTGGCGTTCGGGCTGGCGCTGCGCGGGGTATTCGAATGACGCCGCGGGTTGCGAGCGGCTTCGCGTCGCCACTCGATCCACGGAAACAGCGCGCCCGGCTTGGCGGCTTCAATCTCCTGCCGTATCGGGCCCGCGCTGCCCGGCGACTCCGGCGGCGCGTGTTCGGTGAGATAGCCGCCGCCGTGTGCATTGGGATGGCGGGGGTGGCGCTATGGTGTGCCGGTCGCGTGATCGAGCGGGCGCATTTCGACGCGCAGCGTGTATCGATGGAACGCCGGTTGGCCGCATGGGCGCCTCAATTGAAGGAGGCGCAGCGTCTCGCGGGTTTGCGCGATGCCGAGCGCGATCGCATCGCACGCGCAGCCGAGCGTGCTGTCTCCCGGACGCGGACTGTGGATCTGTTCGAGGCGTTGCAGCGGTTGAATTACGACAGCGTGCGCCTGACATCGATTCGCAGCGACGGGCATGACGCGCGGCTCGAGGCGAACGCGTTTGAGCACGCGGCCGCCGTGCGATGGCTGCACGAACTCGAGCGCGCGCAACGCGGCTGGACAACCGAAGTAGCGGGTTTGCAGGCGGCGCGCGACGCTCAGGCTGGCGGCGGGCTGCACGCTGGTCGCTCGCTGGCGTTTTCGGTGCGGATCCGCTGGCCGCTTCCGCCGGGCGCACGCGTCGGCGGCGCCGTCGCGAGCGTGCAGCATGACAGGCGGGAGGGCGCATGAGCCTCGCAACGGAACGATCGGTTGGCTGGATGTTGTCGCGGACAACGGCGCAGGTCAGCCGGTTACGCGGCCTTTCCAGCGCCGGATGGCGTATCGCGGCGGGCGCTGCGCTTGCATGCGGCGTATTTGCGTGCGGCGTGCATGTCGGGCGCGACGCGGACTGGGGCGGCGTTGCGCGCAGCAAGAGCGCGCTGGACGCGGCGGCGTCGCGTGATGCGCGTGCCCGGCAGCTTCTCGCGGCCGCCTCCAGGCAACCTGCGGCCGCGTCACCGGCGGCGGCCGACGCTGACGCGCCGGATCGGCGCGAAACAGCAGCAGATTTCGCGCTGCGGCTCGCCGCCCATGCGCAGACGAGCGGCTTACGCGTGCGTCAGCTTGACCGGCTTGGCGGCGAATCCGCTGACGGGCGGCGCGACGGCGGAGCGTACACCCTTGCGTTGAGCGCGGAAGGGGATTTCTCTGCGTTCCTGCGTTTTTTTGCCGGGCTTGTGCTGCTGTCACAGCTTGTTGTGCCGGTTACGTTCAGCGTGAAGCGCGACGGCGAGACAAACGTGCTCGAAACGCGGCTGGACGTGTGGCCAGAGTTGCCTGGCCGAGTGGGGCGGCCATGGGCGAGCGTGCCGGATATGCCGAGGGCCGACCCGTTTGCCGCGATGCCTATGTTCGCAGCCGGCGAGGCGCAGGACGGTGCGCGGCTCGTCGGTGTGCTGAGCGATCGGCGCAGTGGTCTTGCGTTGTTCGAGCGCGGCGGCGCAGCGTGGTCGGTCGCGGCCGGGCAAGCGGTTGGCGGCGATCGTCTCGCCGGGATCGACGCAGGCGGCGTGACGTTCGTGACGCACGATGGCGGGCAGCGGGTGGTGCGCGTGGGTGGAGGGGCGAAGTGATGTGCGTACACGTTCGCTTATGGTTGGGCGGTGCGATCGCGATCACGGTTACGATCGCGACGGCAGGCTCGGCCGCCGCGTCGCCTTTGCCTTCGATGCCGCCGTTGCCCGCTGACCTTTCAACGGGCACGCATTGGACTGCCCCGGTTGGCGTGCCGGGGTTCGTGCCGCTGCCCGGGAAATTCGCGTGGCAGACCGCAAGCGCGGCGCGAGGCGCTTCGCTTCAGAGCATGCGCGACGACGGCGGCGCGGCGCATGGCGGGGGCGACGGCAGAAGCATTGGCGGCGTGGGCGAGGCCAGCGGCCCCGGGGAAGGTGCCGGCGAGCAGTATGGCGGCGCGGCGGGAGCATCCGGCAGCAGTGAGCACGCAGCCGATGCATCGGCTGAGTACTTATCGAGCGAAAGCCAGCCGGCGAGCGGCGCTTCATCGAGCGTGGCGCAACCAAGCCCTGCCCAAGCCGCAGGCGCGACGCTCGAAGGGCCGCCGATACCGCTCGCACCGGTGTTGCGCATGGGCGACACGCCGCTCGATCGGTCGGCGCCGGGCGACGCTGCCGCAACTGCACTCGCATCCGGCGATGACCGCCCGATCTCGCTCAACCTGCAACAAGCGAGTCTCGCTGCCGTTTTCGATGCATTCGCGCGCTTTACCGGTCTGAATATCATCGTCAGCGAACGGGTGCGGGGCACCGTATCGCTGCGTCTTGTGAACGTGCGTTGGCGCAGCGCATTCGATGCGCTGCTGGATGCGCACGGCCTCGCGATGGCCCGGCGCGGGCAGGTGATCTGGGTCGCGCCCATTGCCGAGCTTGCCGAACGGGAGCGCTTGCGTTTTGACGCCCACGCGCGTGCCGCCGAACTGGAGCCGCTCGAAAGCCGCAGTTTCGTGCTGCGCTACGCGCGCGCGGCCGACCTGCAGCGCTTGCTCACGGGCTCGGGCGGACAGCGCGTGTTGTCCAGGCGTGGTTCGCTACTGGCCGATCCGCGAACGAATCTGCTGTTCATCACCGATTTGCCGATGCGTGTCGCGCAACTTGCCGAGCTGATCGGCAAGCTCGACGCGCCGTCGAGGCAGGTGTTGATCGAAGCGCGGATCGTCGAAGGCGACCGGGGGTTTTCGCGCAATCTGGGAGCGCGTCTCGCATTACGGGCGACTGACGCTGGCGATCGGGCGACGGGCATCGTCGGTAACCGCGACGGCGGCACGTTGGCCGACTTGACGGCGCGGCCCGTCGGCGGTTTCGCCGCCGCGAGCGCCGGCCTCACGCTCTTTGCCGCACGGGCGAGCCGTTTGCTCGACGTCGAGTTGAGCGCGCTCGAATCCGAGGGGCGGGGCCAGATCGTATCGAGCCCGCGTGTCGTGACGGCCGATCGGACCCGGGCCGTCGTCGAGCAGGGCGCCGAACTCCCCTATCAGGCGAAGGTCGGGCAAGGCGTATCCGGCGTCCAGTTCCGGCGCGCGACGCTCAAGCTCGAGGTCGAGCCGCAGATCACGCCGGACGGGCGCGTGATCCTGGATCTCGACATCGCGAAGGACAGCGTCGGCGAGGACACCGCGTCAGGCCCTGCGATCAATACGAAGCATGTGCAGACGCGAGTCGAGGTCGAAAACGGTGGAACCGTATCGATCGGCGGGATTTACGCGAGCGACGACCGTGACGATGTGACTCGCGTGCCGCTCTTGGGCAAAATACCGGTGTTGGGGGCGTTGTTCCGGCATCGGGCGTTGCGCGCGCAGCGCAGCGAACTCGTCGTCTACATTACGCCGACCGTCGTGATCGGGCCCTGATGCGCCCGCGCATCGCGCGCAGCCAGGCTCGACAACGCAGGCGCTTTGCCAGTAAGCTGCGCCAGACTATTCATTGAAGCAGAGGAAGCCGTTGCAAGCGCGGGACTCAAACGTCAACGTATTTTTCGTCGGGCTCATGGGGGCAGGTAAAACCACCGTGGGCCGGGCGGTCGCGCGCCGGCTCGACAGGCCCTTCTTCGATTCGGATCACGAAATCGAGGCGCGCACCGGCGCACGCATTCCGGTTATCTTCGAACTCGAGGGCGAGGCTGGTTTTCGCGATCGAGAGGCGCAAACGATCGCCGAGCTCACGCAGCGCGAGAACGTCGTGATCGCGACGGGCGGCGGCGCGATCCTGCGTGCCGAAAACCGCGCGCTGCTGCATTCGCGCGGTCTCGTTGTCTATTTGCGCGCAAATCCGCACGATCTGTGGCTGCGCACGCGCAAAGACAAAAACCGCCCGCTACTGCAAACGGACGACCCCAGGGCCAAGCTCGAGGCGCTTTTCGAAGCGCGCGATCCGCTTTATCGCGAATGCGCGCATTTCGTTATCGAAACCGGCAGGCCGTCCGTCAACGGGCTCGTCAACATGGTGCTGATGCAGCTCGAAATGGCGGGCGTCGTCGCGAAGCCGATGCTCGGGTCTGTCGACAGATGAAGCGTGTGTGCGAATGCCCGGCGTTGCGTGCTGCGCAGCGAATACCGCTCGGGGCGTCTTCGAAGCGGGCCTTCTTTCGCGGAGCGGTTTTCCGAGCGTCGCCCAACGGAAATTCCCTGCAGGGAGCGGCGAGCGGCCGGCGTCGCGCTCACCCGTGCCCGTTTCATTTGTCAGCAGACTTCATATGATTACCGTCAACGTCGATCTGGGCGAGCGCGCCTATCCGATTCATATCGGCACCGGCCTCATCGGCCGCACCGAGCTTTATGCACCGCACCTCGCGGGTTCGTCCGTCACGATCGTCACGAACACGACCGTCGATCCGCTATATGGCGATACGTTGCGCGCGGCGCTCGCGCCGCTCGGCAAGCGCGTGTCGAGTGTCGCATTGCCCGATGGCGAAGCGTACAAGAACTGGGAAACGCTGAATTTGATCTTCGACGGCTTGCTCAGCGAGCGGGCGGATCGCAAGACGACGCTGATCGCCTTGGGCGGTGGCGTGATCGGCGACATGACGGGCTTTGCCGCCGCGTGCTATATGCGCGGCGTGCCTTTCATCCAGGTGCCGACGACGCTGCTGGCGCAGGTCGATTCATCGGTCGGCGGCAAGACGGGCATCAATCATCCGCTCGGCAAGAACATGATCGGCGCGTTTTATCAGCCGCAAGCGGTCATCTCCGACATCGGCGCGCTCGGCAGCCTGCCCGCTCGCGAGCTTGCGGCGGGCATTGCCGAGGTCATCAAGACGGGCGCGATCGCCGACGCGGCATTTTTCGACTGGATCGAGGCGAACATCGCCGCGCTGAACCGGCGCGATCCGCAGGCGCTCGCACACGCGGTCAAACGCTCGTGCGAGATCAAGGCGAGCGTGGTCGCGGCGGACGAGCGCGAGGGCGGCCTGCGCGCGATCCTCAATTTCGGCCATACGTTCGGGCATGCGATCGAGGCGGGCCTCGGCTATGGCGAATGGCTGCACGGCGAGGCGGTTGGCTGCGGGATGGTGATGGCGGCCGATCTGTCGGTGCGCGCAGGCCATCTCGATGACGCGTCGCGGGCGCGGCTTGCGAGGCTCGTCGAGGCCGCGCATCTGCCGACGCGGGCCCCCGATCTCGGCGACGACCGCTATGTCGAGCTGATGCGCGTCGACAAGAAGGCGGAAGCGGGCGCGATCAAGTTCGTCTTGCTCAAGCGCCTGGGCGAAGCGATCGTCACCGCGGCGCCGGACGATGCCGTTGCCGCGGCGCTTGCGGCCAGCATCCGGTAACGCGGCGCGGGCCGAGCCGGCGCCATTGACGTGGAGGACACGATACGGTGAGCGAAACATCCGGCAGCATTCCGGGCCAAGCGCGCGGCGATTCCCACGATGCGCGGCACGCACGCATAGGCGAGGCCGGCTGCGTGCCCGTCGCCGCGCCGACGACCGCCGCGCTCGAAGCGCATCTTGCGCCCTATGCGGCGCACGCGTCGCAGTCGCGCGGCCGGCGCCATCCCGAGCCTCCGCCTGCCGCGCGCACCGAATTCCAGCGCGATCGCGACCGCATCGTCCATTCCACCGCGTTCAGGCGTCTCGAATACAAGACGCAAGTGTTTGTGAACCACGAAGGCGACCTGTTCCGCACGCGGCTCACGCATAGCCTCGAAGTCGCGCAGATTGCCCGTTCGGTCGCGCGCAACCTGCGCCTGAACGAGGATCTTGTCGAAGCGATCTCGCTCGCGCACGATCTCGGCCATACGCCGTTCGGCCATGCGGGGCAGGACGCGCTCAACGCGTGCATGCGCGACTACGGCGGCTTCGAGCACAATTTGCAGAGCCTTGCCGTCGTCGACGAACTCGAAGAGCACTACGGCGCGTTCAACGGACTCAATTTATGCTTCGAGACGCGCGAAGGCATTTTGAAGCATTGTTCGCGCGACAACGCGCGCAAGCTCGGCGAACTTGGCGAGCGGTTCCTGCAAGGCCGTCAGCCGTCGCTCGAGGCGCAACTCGCGAACATCGCGGACGAGATCGCATACAACAATCACGACGTCGACGACGGTCTGCGCTCCGGCCTCATCACGATCGCGCAGCTCGCCGAACTCGAGCTATGGCAGAGCCATTACGCGGCGGCGCTTGCCGAGTATCCGCATCTCGAAGGCCGGCGCCTCGTTCACGAGACGGTGCGCCGGATCATCAATACGCTGATCGTCGATCTGATCGACGAGACGATGCGCAATCTCGCGCGCCATGCGCCCACCTCGCTTGACGACGTGCGCGCGGCGCCGCCCATCGTCGCGCATAGCGAGCGCATCGCTGCGCAGGCCGCGGCGCTCAAGCGCTTCCTGTTCAAGAACCTGTACCGCCACTATCGCGTGATGCGCATGGCGAGCAAGGCGCAGCGGATCATTACCGCGCTTTTCAACGCGTTCATCGGCGATCCGCGCCTGTTGCCGCCCGATTATCAGACGCCCGACACTGCGCGGCAGCCGCGTCTCGTCGCGCACTACATCGCCGGCATGACCGATCGCTTCGCGGTCAAAGAGCATCAACGCCTGTTTGTCATAGACGAAAACTAGACTGCCGGATTCGCCGCGTCCGGCGCCGGTGCAACGCACGCCGGGCTGGGCGGCGCGATTTTGCCCTCGTGGGGGAGTCAAGGAGAGAAGTCGATGAAATACAAGAACAAGAGGCTGGTTCGTTCGCTCGCGTGCGCCGCCGCGCTATGGTTCGGCGCGCAGCACGCCGCGTGCGCGGCAACCGAGATTCAGTTCTGGCACGCGATGGAGGCGGCGCTCGGCGAGCGCGTGAACGAGATCGCGGCGCAGTTCAACGCGTCGCAAGGCGATTACAAGATCGTGCCGGTCTACAAGGGGGCCTACGATCAGGCGCTCGCGGCGGGCATCGCCGCGTACCGCAGTGGCGACGCGCCGGCGATTCTCCAAGTGTACGAAGTCGGCACCGCGACGATGATGCAGGCGAAAAAGGCCGTGCTGCCGGTCTCCGACGTGTTCGCGCATGCGGGCGTGCCGCTCGACGAACAGGCTTTCGTGCCGACGATCGCGAGCTATTACAGCGACGCGAAGACGGGGCATCTCGTCTCGATGCCTTTCAACAGTTCGACCCCCGTGTTGTATTACAACAAGGATGCGTTCAAGAAAGCGGGACTCGATCCGAACCAGCCGCCGAAAACCTGGGCCGACGTGAGAGCCGACGCGCAAAAGCTGAAGAAAGCGGGCTACGTGTGCGGCTATACGACGGGCTGGCAGGGCTGGATCCAGCTCGAAAATTACAGCGCATGGCACGGGCTGCCGTTCGCGACGCGCAATAACGGCTTCGACGGCGCGGACGCCGCGCTTTCGTTCAACCAGCCGCAACAGGTCGCGCACATCCAGTTCCTGCAGGACATGGCGAAGGAAGGCACGTTCACGTACGTTGGCCGCAAGGACGAGGCAAGCGCGAAGTTCTACAGCGGCGACTGCGCGATCATGACCACGTCGTCGGGCGCGCTCGCGACGATCCGCAAATACGCGAAGTTCGATTTCGGCACTGGAATGATGCCGTATGACGCGAACGTGAAGGGCGCGCCGCAGAATGCGATCATCGGCGGCGCGAGCCTGTGGGTGCTGGCGGGCAAGGATGCGAACACGTACAAGGGCGTTGCGAAATTCCTGTCATACCTGCGCTCGCCGGCCGTCGCGGCGAAGTGGCACCAGGACACGGGCTATCTGCCGGTGACGACGGCCGCATACGATCTCACGCGCGAGCAGGGCTTCTACGCGAAGCATCCGGGCTCGGACACCGCGATCAGGCAGATGATGAACAAGCCGCCGCTGCCGTATACGAAGGGATTGCGGCTTGGCAACATGCCGCAGATCCGCACGATCGTCGACGAAGAGCTTGAGCAGGTGTGGGCACAGAAAAAGACGCCGAAAGCCGCGCTCGATTCGGCCGTGGCGCGCGGCGACGAACTGCTGCGCCGCTTCGAGAAATCGGGTAGCTGAGTGATCGGCCGCCGTGGTGCGCCGCGCGCGAAACGTGCTGTCGCCGGCGCGCGTGCGCGGTGCGCTTCGCCGCCGCTGTGGCTGCTGCGATGATGACGGCCGCTAAGCCCGCCCCCGTTGAAACCGCGATGACTACGCCCGCGTTCATGGCCACTGCCGCGCGGTGTCCGCCCAGCGGCAGCGACGGCAGCACCGCCGGCACGCGGCCGCTTTCCTCCCCTGCGCGTTCGATATCGATCCGATGACTTCCCGTTCCCATTTCGGCGCGAGTGTGCTGCCGTATCTGCTGGTCGCGCCGCAGCTCGCGATCACCGCGGTCTTTTTCGTCTGGCCGGCAGGCGTTGCGCTCTGGCAATCGACGCAAATGCAGGATGCGTTCGGCACGTCGAGCGAATTCGTCGGCTTGGGCAATTTCACGCGCCTCTTTGCCGATCCGCTCTATGTTGAATCGTTTAAGACGACGCTCGTGTTCAGCGCGTGCGTGACCGTGACCGGACTCGCCGTGGCGCTTGTGCTCGCCGCGTGCGCCGACCGGGTGGTGCGCGGCGCGCGCGCGTATCGCACGCTGCTGATCTGGCCGTATGCCGTCGCGCCGACGATCGCCGCCGTATTGTGGGCGTTCCTGTTCAATCCGAGCATCGGCGTGCTCACCTACGCGCTCGCGCGAGCCGGCATCGTCTGGAATCATGCGTTGAACGGCGAACAGGCGATGCTGCTCGTCGTGATCGCGTCGGTGTGGAAGCAGTTGAGCTACAACTTTCTGTTTTTCTATGCGGGCCTGCAGGCGATGCCGCGTTCGCTGATCGAGGCGGCGGCGATCGACGGCGCGGGCCCGGTACGGCGTTTCTTCGATATCGCGCTGCCGCTGTTGTCGCCGACGAGCTTCTTTCTGCTCGTCGTCAATCTCGTCTACGCGTTCTTCGATACGTTCCCGGTGATCGACGCCGCCACCGCGGGCGGTCCCGCGCAAAGCACGAAGACGCTGATCTACAAGATCTACGCGGAAGGGTTTCAGGGGCTCGATATCGGCAGCTCCGGCGCGCAGTCGGTCGTGCTGATGGCGATCGTCGTCGTGCTGACGGTGATCCAGTTCCGTTTCGTCGAGCGCAGGGTGCAATACGCATGATCGAGAATCGCAAGGGCTTCGACCTGTTCTGCCATGCGGTGCTGCTCGCGGGCGTCGTGGTGATCGTGTTTCCCGTGTACGTCGGCTTTTGCGCCGCGACGATGAGCGCGCGCGAGGTGTTCACTGTGCCGCTGTCGCTGGTGCCGAGCACGCATCTCTTCGAGAACGTCGCGGCCGTTTGGCGCCACGGCAGCGGCGCGATGACGACGCCGTTCGGCGTCGCGCTCGCCAACAGCGTGGTGATGGCGCTCGCGATCGCGGCGGGCAAGATCGCGGTGTCGATCCTGTCCGCTTACGCGATCGTCTATTTCCGCTTCCCGTTGCGCAATGCGGCGTTCTGGCTGATCTTCGTCACGCTGATGCTGCCCGTCGAGGTGCGCATCTTTCCGACCGTGCAGGTCGTCTCGACGCTGCATTTGACGAACAGCTACGCGGGGCTCGCGCTGCCGCTGATCGCGTCGGCAACCGCGACGTTCCTGTTCCGCCAGTTCTTTCTGACGCTGCCCGACGAGCTTGTCGATGCCGCCCGGATCGACGGCGCGGGGCCGCTGCGGTTTTTCTGGGACGTCGTGCTGCCGTTGTCGAGAACGAGCATCGCGGCGCTTTTCGTGATCACGTTCATCTACGGCTGGAACCAGTATCTATGGCCGATCCTGATCACGACCGACGCGTCGCTCGCAACGGCCGTCGTCGGCATCAAATCGATGATCGCGAGCGGCGACGCCGCGACCGAATGGCATCTCGTGATGGCCGCGACGCTCGTGGCGATGCTGCCGCCGCTCGCCGTCGTGCTCGCGATGCAGCGCTGGTTCGTGCGCGGGCTCGTCGATTCGGAAAAGTGACACGCAACCTGGAGGGTGTGAACGCATGGCCGCGCTGAGCTTGAAGGGCGTCAGGAAAACTTACGACGGCGCGCAATACGTGCTGCACGGCATCGACGTGGAGATCGGCGACGGCGAATTCGTCGTGCTCGTCGGGCCGTCCGGCTGCGGGAAATCGACGCTGCTGCGGATGATCGCGGGTCTGGAGACGGTGTCGGACGGCGAAATCGCGATCGGGGGCCGCGTGGTGAACGCGCTCGAGCCGAAGGATCGCGATATCGCGATGGTGTTTCAGAATTACGCGCTGTATCCGCACATGACGGTTGCGCAAAACATGGGCTACGGGCTGAAGATCCGCGGCGTCGCGCGTGCGCAGATCGACGCGCGCGTGTTGGCCGCCGCGCGGATTCTCGAACTCGAGCCGCTGCTGGCGAGGCGCCCGCGCGAGTTGTCGGGCGGGCAGCGGCAGCGCGTCGCGATGGGGCGGGCGATCGTCCGCGAGCCGGCGGTGTTTCTGTTCGACGAGCCGCTGTCGAATCTCGACGCGAAGCTGCGCGTGCAGATGCGCCTCGAAATCCAGCGGCTGCACGCGCGGCTCGCGACGACGAGCGTCTATGTGACGCACGACCAGATCGAGGCGATGACGCTCGCGCAGCGCGTGATCGTGATGAATCGAGGCCATGCGGAGCAAATCGGCTCACCCATCGACGTCTACGACAAGCCGGCGACCACATTCGTCGCGAGTTTCATCGGCTCGCCGGCGATGAATCTGTTGAACGGGCGGCTGTCGGAGGACGGCACGAAATTCGACGTCGCGGGCGGCGGCCCGAGCCTGCCGATTGTGGCCGACGCGCTCGGCGCGACCGGCAGCGGCCGGGCGGCAGCCGGCACGGGCACGGGCACGGCAGGCGCCGGTGTGGCGATCGCGCCAGGGCGTGAATGGATTCTCGGCGTGCGGCCGGAGCATATGGCGGTGTCGGAAGGCGTCGCGCACGCCACACTGAGCGTCGATTCGTGCGAGTTGCTCGGCGCGGACAATTTGGCGCACGGCCGCTGGGGCCCGCACGATGTTGCGGTACGCTTGCCGCATACGGCGCGCGTGGCGCGCGGCGAGACGCTGCCCGTCGCATTGCCCGCGCAGCATCTGCATTTCTTCGATCCGGCAACCGGCAAGCGGGCCGGCTGAGCGCTTCCAACGGGGTATGTCCGATGACCGTCCTGCAATCGTGGCCTTATCCGCGCGTGCTCGCGCATCGCGGCGGCGGCGCGCTCGCGCCGGAGAATACGTTGGCCGCGCTCGACACGGGCGCGCGCTACGGCCACACGATGGTCGAATTCGATGCGAAGCTGTGCGCCGACGGCGTGGCATTCCTGTTGCACGATGACACGGTCGAGCGCACGTCGAACGGCACGGGGCGGGCGGCGGATCTGCGCTACGCCGCGCTGGCCGCGCTCGATGCGGGAGCGTGGTTCGATGCCCGTTTCACGGGCGAGCGAATGCCGACGCTTGCCGAGGCGGCCGCCCGCTGCATCGAGCTGAGACTGGCCGTGAACATCGAGATCAAGCCTTGCGCGGGGCGCGACGTCGAGACGGGGCGCGTTGTCGCGCGCGAAGCGGCTGCGTACTGGCGCGGTGCGACGGTGCCGCCGCTGCTGTCGTCGTTTTCGGCCGATGCGCTCGATGCGGCGCGCGCCACGGCTCCCGATCTGCCGCGCGGCATGTTGTACGACGCGATTCCTGCCGATTGGCGTGACGAGACGCGCCGATTGGCTTGCGTGTCATTACACGCGCATCACTTGCAATTGACGCGGGAGATCGTGCGCGACGTGAAAGCGGCGGGGCTGCGCCTGCTCGCGTATACGGTCAATGACCTTGAGCGGGCGCGCGAGCTGGCTGAATGGGACGTGGATCTCATCTGCACGGACCGAATCGAGCTGATCCGTCCCGGTCTTGCCGGTCTGACCAGATTCGGCGGCTGACGGATGAAATAGGCGATTGCCCGCGCGGACGAACAAAAACGCTCCGGGAGCGAACTACCGGAGCAAGAGAAGATAGCTCCCGATCACGGTGGAAAAATTCCGCTACAAATTGCAGCGGAATTAACCATTCCCCAAATATTCGACTACGCTTAGAAGCGGTAGCCGAGCTGCAGATAGGTGACGATCGGATTCAGATTGATCTTTGCCTGCGACGTTTGCGTGAGCGTGCCGATCGGCGTCGGGCGTTGGGTCGTCAGCGTCGCCTTCACGCTAACCGGGATGTACGACAGCGACAGTCCGCCGAACCAATGCTTGGTGAAGTTATAGGTGAAGCCGACGTTGAGGACGGGCGCCCACTGGTTGGTGGTCGTCACGCTGGTCGGGCCGCCGAGCACCCCCCGCTCGAACGCGCTGTTGGTGATCTTCCCGCCGGTGAACCATACGTATGTGGCGCCGACGCCGACATACGGACGGAACTTCGCGTTCGCGTCGTTGAAGTAATACTTGAGAAGGAGCGCAGGGCTCCATTGGTATACATGGCCGAGCACACCGAACTGTTCGAACTGGCCTTTGCCGCTCAAATTGAACCTTGGCGGAATCCCGGCGACAAATTCAGTGACGATGTGATCGGTCCAGAAGTAGCCGGTGGCGAGACCGAGTGTATCTGCGTTGTCGACGCCGGCGCCGGTGTTGGGTTCAGTAAGGTTGACAGGCGTGCCGCCGACGCTCATGACCTTGAGTGGATCGCTGCTGTCTTGAGGGGCAAGATGGATCCAGCCTGTTGTGACGTAAAAGCTGCCGGCCGATTGCGCATGCGCGGCGGTTGCTGCGGCTGCGAAAACCAGCGCAATCGCTCCCGTAATGGCCATTTTTTGTTTCATCTGTAGTCCCCTCCGATTAAAAGGCGACCTCATTATGACTACGACGTTTCAAACAGAACAGAGTTGTAAGTTAGAAGTTTCTCCCTAAAATTCGCACGATCGTGCGCATTCCCGCGCCGCGGCGGGCGTTTACGCGGATGCACCAATGTGAGCCTTCGGGTATTTCCTAACGCGATCAAACGGACATTCAGCATGGCACGGCTAGCACGACTTTACGTTCCCGATCAGCCGCAGCACGTGATATTGCGCGGCCTCGATCAGCAACCGGCGTTCGTCGACGACCAGGATTACGAACTATTTATCGACTGTCTGAAGGCGGCGGCGCGCGATCATCACCTGGCGGTGCATGCGTATGTGCTGTTGCCGCGCCAGGTCCAACTGCTCGTGACACCCAGCGACGAGTCCAGCCTGCCGAAGGCGATGCAGGCGGTCGGCCGGCGCTACGTCGCACATTTCAATCGGCGCTATTCGCGGCGCGGCACCCTCTGGGAAGGGCGCTATCGCGCAACGGTGATCGAGGGCGAGCGCTATTTTCTGCTGGCGAGCCGCGTCGTCGAGCTGAGCCCGGTACGCGCGCAGCTCGTGACGAGCGCCGACGCGTACCGCTGGTCCAGCTATCGGCATCACATCGGACTGACCGTCGACAGCCTGATCACCGACCATCCGCTCTACTGGGCGCTCGGCAACACGCCGTTCGAGCGTCAGCGCGCGTACAAGGAGCTGTGCGAGCAGCCGCTCGACGAGCGCCAGGCCGATCAACTCCAGCAGGCGACCCTCAAGGGCTGGGTGCTCGGCGGCGAGACTTACCGCGAATGGGCGGCGCGCACCGCGAACCGACGCGTGTCGCCGCTGCCGCGCGGGCGGCCTCGAAAGGTGCGGGAGAATACGCCGCCTGTCCAGTAACCGTAGCCGGCGGGCGGTCAATGAGCGGCAGGCAAGGATGCCGCTCAAATTTTTGCCCCATTTTGATGCATCCCCAATAAAAACGAATGATCGCGCACCAACTTGATAATTGGGGTCAAATAATCGGAATTTATTTGCTATTCCATTGATTCGTCGCGTATATTCCGAATTCCGGTGGTCCCGGACACACCCGCTCCTGCCCCGGCCGGCCACGTCGCGATCCACACGAAGGGGGACGACGGGCGATCAAGCAAAATGGTTAAACGGCCGCGAGGCCCCTTTCGAACGGTGTCCCCATGAACGACCATCAAGAGCCGACGAGCGCGCGTGCCGCCGCGCAAGGTCTCTACGATCCGCAAAACGAGCACGACGCGTGCGGCGTCGGCTTTGTCGCGCATATCAAGGGCAAGAAGAGTCACGAGATCATCGAGCAGGGGCTCAAGATTCTCGAGAATCTCGATCACCGCGGCGCGGTCGGCGCCGATCCGCTGATGGGCGACGGCGCGGGCATCCTGATCCAGATTCCGGATGCGTTCTATCGCGCGGAGATGGCGCGGCAGGGCGTGACGCTGCCGCCCACCGGCGAATACGGTGTCGGGATGATCTTTTTGCCGAAGGAGAACGCGTCGCGGCTCGCGTGCGAGCAGGAGCTTGAGCGCACGGTGAAGGCCGAAGGCCAGGTGGTGCTCGGCTGGCGCGACGTGCCGGTCGATCATTCGATGCCGATCTCGCCCGCGGTGAAAGCGACCGAACCCGTGATTCGCCAGATCTTCATCGGCCGCGGCAAGGACGTGATGGTCACGGACGCGCTCGAGCGCAAGCTCTACGTGATCCGCAAGACCGCGAGCCACCGCATCCAGGCGCTCAAGCTCAAGCACGGCAAGGAATACTTCGTGCCGTCGATGTCGGCGCGCACGATCGTCTATAAGGGACTGCTGCTCGCCGACCAGGTCGGCGTCTACTACCGCGATTTGCAGGACGAGCGCGTCGTGTCGGCGCTCGCGCTCGTGCACCAGCGTTTCTCGACGAATACGTTCCCCGCGTGGGAACTTGCTCACCCGTACCGGCTGATCGCGCACAACGGCGAGATCAACACGGTCAAGGGCAACGTGAATTGGCTGAACGCACGCACCGGCGCGATCGCGAGCCACGTGCTCGGCGACGATCTGCCCAAGCTCTGGCCGCTGATCTATCCGGGCCAGTCGGATACCGCGTCGTTCGACAACTGCCTCGAGCTGCTCGTGATGGCGGGCTATCCGCTCGCGCATGCGGTGATGATGATGATTCCGGAGGCGTGGGAGCAGCACACGCTGATGGACGACAACCGCCGCGCGTTTTACGAATACCACGCGGCGATGATGGAGCCGTGGGACGGCCCGGCCGCGATCGCGTTCACCGACGGCCGTCAGATCGGCGCGACGCTCGATCGCAACGGGTTGCGCCCGGCGCGCTACATCATTACCGACGACGATTTCGTGATCATGGCGTCGGAAGCGGGCGTGCTGCCGATTCCCGAATCGAAGATCGTCAAGAAGTGGCGTCTGCAGCCGGGCAAGATGTTCCTGATCGACATGGAGCACGGCCGGATCATCGACGACAAGGAACTGAAGGACAACCTCGCGAACGCCAAGCCGTACAAGAGCTGGATCGATGCGGTGCGCATCAAGCTCGACGAGATCGAGCCGCAGGACGACGACGTCGCGGCCGAGCGCGGCGCGGCGGCGGCGCTGCTCGATCGCCAGCAGGCGTTCGGCTACACGCAGGAGGACGTCAAGTTCCTGATGGCGCCGATGGCGCAGCAGGGCGAGGAGGCGGTCGGCTCGATGGGCAACGATTCGCCGCTCGCGGTGATGTCGAACAAGAACAAGACGCTCTATCACTACTTCAAGCAACTGTTCGCGCAGGTGACGAACCCGCCGATCGATCCGATCCGCGAGAACATGGTGATGTCGCTCGTGTCGTTCATCGGGCCCAAGCCGAATCTGCTCGACACGAACAACATCAATCCGCCGATGCGCCTCGAAGTGTCGCAGCCGGTGCTCGACTTCAAGGACATCGCGAAGATCCGCTCGATCGAGCGTTACACGGGCGGCAAGTTCAGCGCCTATGAGCTGAACATCTGCTATCCGGTCGCGTGGGGCAAGGAAGGGATCGAGGCGCGGCTCGCGTCGCTGTGCGCAGAGGCCGTCGACGCGGTGAAGTCGGGCTACAACATTCTGATCGTGTCCGATCGCAAGCTGGACGCCGAGCACGTCGCGATTCCCGCGCTGCTCGCGACCTCGGCGATCCACACGCATCTCGTCCGGCAGGGGCTGCGCACGAGCACCGGGCTGGTGGTCGAGACGGGCTCCGCGCGCGAGACGCACCATTTCGCGCTGCTCGCGGGCTACGGCGCGGAAGCCGTGCATCCGTATCTCGCGATGGAGACGCTCGCGCAGATGGCCGACGGGCTGCCGGGCGACCTGTCGCCGGACAAGGCGATCTACAACTTCACGAAGGCGATCGGCAAGGGGCTGCAGAAGGTGATGTCGAAGATGGGCATCTCCACGTACATGTCGTACACCGGCGCGCAGATTTTCGAGGCGCTCGGCCTTTCGAGCGATCTGGTCGAGAAGTACTTCAAGGGCACGGCGTCGAAGGTCGGCGGCATTGGCCTGTTCGAAGTGGCCGAAGAAGCGATCCGCCTGCATCGCGACGCGTTCGGCGACAATCCGCTGCTGGCCGACATGCTCGATGCGGGCGGCGAATATGCGTTCCGCGTGCGCGGCGAAGACCACATGTGGACGCCCGACACGATCGCCAAGCTCCAGCATTCGACGCGCAGCAATTCGTATCAGACGTATAAGGAATACGCGAATCTGATCAACGATCAGACCAAGCGCCACATGACGCTGCGCGGCCTGTTCGAATTCAAGGTCGATCCGGCGAAGGCGATTCCGATCGACGAGGTCGAGCCGGCCAAGGAGATCGTCAAGCGTTTCGCGACGGGCGCGATGTCGCTCGGCTCGATCAGCACCGAGGCGCACACGACGCTCGCGATCGCGATGAACCGGATCGGCGGCAAGTCGAACACCGGCGAGGGCGGCGAGGACGAAAACCGTTACCGCAACGAGTTGCGCGGCATCCCGATCAAGGCCGGCGACACGCTGAAATCGGTGATCGGCGACGAGATCGTGCGCGACATCGCGCTCAAGGAAGGCGATTCGCTGCGCTCGAAGATCAAGCAGGTCGCGTCGGGCCGCTTCGGCGTGACGGCCGAGTATCTCGCGTCGGCGGACCAGATCCAGATCAAGATGGCGCAGGGCGCGAAGCCGGGCGAGGGCGGCCAATTGCCGGGCCACAAGGTGTCCGAGTACATCGGCAAGCTGCGTTACTCGGTGCCGGGCGTGGGCCTCATCTCGCCGCCGCCGCACCACGACATCTATTCGATCGAGGATCTCGCGCAACTGATCCACGACCTGAAGAACGTCAACCCGGCGGCGAGCATCTCGGTGAAGCTCGTATCGGAGGTGGGCGTGGGCACGGTCGCGGCGGGCGTCGCGAAGGCGAAGGCCGATCACGTGGTGATCGCCGGCCATGACGGCGGCACGGGCGCATCGCCGCTGTCGTCGGTCAAGCACGCGGGCACGCCGTGGGAACTCGGCCTTGCCGAGACGCAGCAGACGCTCGTGCTGAACCGGCTGCGCGGGCGCATCCGCGTGCAGGCCGACGGCCAGATGAAGACCGGCCGCGATATCGTGATCGGCGCGCTGCTCGGCGCGGACGAGTTCGGCTTTGCGACGGCGCCGCTCGTCGTCGAGGGCTGCATCATGATGCGCAAGTGCCACCTGAACACGTGCCCGGTCGGCGTCGCAACGCAAGACCCGGTGCTGCGCGCGAAATTCTCGGGCCAGCCCGAGCACGTCGTCAATTATTTCTTCTTCGTCGCCGAGGAAGCGCGCGAGCTGATGGCGCAACTCGGCATCGCGAAGTTCGACGATCTGATCGGCCGAGCGGATCTGCTCGACATGCGCAAGGGCATCGAGCACTGGAAGGCGAAGGGGCTCGACTTCTCGCGCGTGTTCCATCAGCCCGAAGGCTGTGAAGGCGTGGCGCGCCGCCACGTCGACACGCAGGATCACGGCCTCGAGCGCGCGCTCGATCACACGCTGATCGAAAAGGCGAAGGCCGCGATCGAGAAGGGCGAGCACGTGTCGTTCATCCAGCCGGTGCGCAACGTGAACCGCACGGTCGGCGCGATGCTCTCGGGCGTGATCGCGAAGCGGCACGGCCACGACGGCCTGGCCGACGACGCGGTGCATATCCAGTTGAAGGGCACGGCCGGCCAGAGCTTCGGCGCATTCCTCGCTCGGGGCGTGACGCTCGATCTCGTCGGCGACGGCAACGACTACGTCGGCAAGGGGTTGTCGGGCGGCCGGATCATCATCCGCCCGACCAATGATTTTCGCGGCAAGTCCGAGGAAAACATCATCTGCGGCAATACGGTGATGTACGGCGCGCTCGAAGGCGAGGCGTTCTTCCGCGGCGTCGCGGGCGAGCGCTTCTGCGTGCGCAACTCGGGCGCGACGGCGGTGGTCGAGGGCACGGGCGACCACGGTTGCGAATACATGACGGGCGGCACGGTCGTCGTGCTCGGCGAGACGGGGCGCAATTTCGCGGCCGGCATGTCGGGCGGCGTCGCGTATGTGTACGACCCGGACGGCACGTTCGCGACCAAATGCAACAAGGCGATGGTCGCGCTCGATCCGGTGCTGCCGCAGGCCGAGCAGGAGCGAACCGTCGATCCCGCGCTCTGGCATGCGGGCGTGGCGGACGAAGCGTTGCTCAAGGGGTTGGTCGAGCGTCACTTCCAGTTCACCGGTTCGCCGCGCGCGAAATCGATGCTGGAGAGCTGGGACGCTGCGCGCCGCCAATTCGTGAAAGTGTTCCCGCACGAATACAAGCGCGCGCTCGGCGAAATCGGCGCGAAGAAGAAGGCGGGCGAGGTGCTCGCCGCCTGACGCGGCCCGGTGCGGCCCGGCCGGGCGCCGGGCGGCTCGACGACTTGGTGACCGCGCCTGCCTGAGCGGCGGGCGCGGTCACCGTTACCGATCACAATCGATTCAGAAGAGAACCCCATGGGCAAGATCACCGGTTTTCTGGAGTACGAACGCCGTCACGAGGCGTATGAAGCGCCGCTCACGCGCGTCAAGCATTACAAGGAATTCGTCGCCGCGCTCGCCGATGACGATGCGAAGATCCAGGGCGCGCGCTGCATGGATTGCGGGATTCCGTTCTGCAATAACGGCTGTCCGGTCAACAACATCATTCCGGACTTCAACGATCTCGTTTACCGGCAGGACTGGCGGCACGCGATCGACGTGCTGCACTCGACGAACAACTTTCCCGAGTTCACGGGCCGCATCTGCCCCGCGCCGTGCGAGGCGGCGTGCACGCTCGGCATCAATGACGATCCCGTCGGCATCAAGTCGATCGAGCACGCGATCATCGACAAGGCATGGGCGCAGGGCTGGGTTCAGCCGCAGCCCCCCAAGCACAAGACGGGCAGGAAGGTTGCGATCGTCGGCTCCGGTCCCGCAGGCTTGGCGGCTGCGCAGCAACTCGCGCGCGCCGGTCACGACGTGACGGTGTTCGAGAAGAACGACCGGATCGGCGGCCTGTTGCGCTACGGCATTCCCGACTTCAAGCTCGAAAAGTGGCTGATCGACCGCCGGATGCGCCAGATGGAAGCAGAAGGCGTGACGTTCCGCACCGGCGTGTTCGTCGGCCGCGAGCCGTTGCCCGAGACGATCGGCAATGCGGCGCAGCAAACCGTGTCGCCCGATACGCTGAAGGACGAATTCGACGCGGTCGTGATCGCGGGCGGCTCGGAGACGCCGCGCGATCTGCCGGTGCCGGGGCGCGAGCTTGCGGGCATCCATTTCGCGATGGAATTCCTGCCGCAACAAAACAAGGTCAACGCGGGCGACAAGGTTGTCGACCAGCTCACCGCGAAGGGCAAGCACGTCGTCGTGATCGGCGGCGGCGATACGGGCTCCGATTGCGTCGGCACGTCGAACCGGCACGGCGCGAAGCACGTCACGCAGTTCGAGTTGCTGCCGCAGCCGCCTGAGCTGGAGAACAAGCCGCTCGTGTGGCCGTATTGGCCGATCAAGCTGCGCACGTCGTCGTCGCACGAGGAGGGCTGCGAACGCGATTGGGCAGTCGCGACGAAGCGTTTCGAGGGCAAGAACGGCAAGGTCGAGAAGCTGATCGCGGCGCGCGTCGAATGGAAGGACGGCAAGATGCAGGAAGTGCCGGGCTCCGAATTCGAGATCAAGGCCGATTTGGTGCTGCTCGCGATGGGCTTTACGCAACCGGCCGCGCCCGTGCTGGACGCGTTCGGCGTCGCGAAGGATGCGCGCGGCAACGCGCGTGCGGGCACCGAAGGCGATCGCGCGTATTACACGTCGGTCGACAAGGTGTTTGCCGCGGGCGACATGCGCCGGGGCCAATCGCTCGTGGTTTGGGCGATCCGCGAAGGCCGCCAGTGCGCGCGGTCGGTTGATGCGTATTTGATGGGGCATTCGGAGCTGCCGCGCTGATCGACGCGGCGGCATCGCGGGCGTGTGAGAGCCGGGCGTCTCTGCGGGGACGCCCGGTTTTTTTGCGCCCGCCGTGGCGTGCGCCGGCAGGTGGCGGCCGCGCGCATCGTCCGCCGGCGCGCGTGACGGCGATTTCTTTCGTTTTCCATCCAAATCTTTCTATTTCGTAATATTCAGGCCAACTTGTCATATCATGACGCGCTTCGGCCGGCTTCCGGTCGGGTAAGCAATGGTTTGACCCCAACAAGGAGGCCGACGAATGGACGGTATGGTGGGCACGTTGATCAACGGGATCAACGGCATTCTCTGGAGCTACGTGCTGATCGCGCTGCTGCTGGGCGCAGGCGCATGGTTCACGCTGCGCTTCGGGATGATTCAGTTACGCGCGTTGCTGCTCAGCATGCGTGTGGTCGGCAGCAAGGGCGAGCCGGGCAGCATTTCGTCGTTTCAGGCGTTCGCCACCGGGCTGGCGAGCCGTGTGGGCACCGGCAATATCGCGGGCGTGGCGGTGGCGCTGACGCTCGGCGGCCCCGGCGCGATTTTCTGGATGTGGGTGACTGCGCTGATCGGGATGTCGTCGGCGTTCGTCGAAGCCACGCTCGCGCAAATCTTCAAGGTGTCTCACCATGACGGCACCTATCGCGGCGGCCCGGCGTACTACATCCAGATCGGGCTGCGCTCGCGCGGCCTGGGCGTGCTGTTTTCGCTGTCGCTGGTGCTTGCGTTCGGCTTCGTGTTCAACGCGGTGCAGGCGAACGCGATCGCCGACGCGTTCCATACGTCGTTCGGCTTCAGCCGCGCGGCGGTCGGTCTCGGGCTCGTGGCGCTGACGGCGCCGATCATCTTCGGCGGCATCCGCCGGATCGCGCACGTCGCGCAGGTGATCGTGCCCGTCATGGCGATCGGCTATCTTGCGCTCGCCGTCTACGCGGTCGCCACGCACGTCGCGCTCGTGCCGCAGATGATCGCGCTGATCGTGAAAAGCGCGTTCGGTTTCGAGCAGGCGACGGGCGGCCTCGCGGGCTACGCGGTGAGCCAGGCGGTCGCGATCGGGGTGAAGCGCGGCCTGTTTTCGAACGAAGCGGGGATGGGCAGCGCGCCGAATGCGGCGGCAACCGCGAGCACGCGGCATCCGGTCACGCAGGGGCTGATCCAGATGCTCGGCGTATTCGTCGATACGATCGTGATTTGCAGCGCGACCGCGTTCGTGATCCTGCTGTCCGGTCAGTACGTGCCGGGTTCGTCGATGGAGGGCGCGGCGCTCACGCAGCGCGCGATCTCGAGCCACGTCGGCGATTGGGGCGGCATCTACATGGCGGTGGCGATCTTTTTCCTTGCGTTCTCGTCGGTGATCGGCAATTACGCGTATGCGGAAGGCAACGTCGAATTCGTCGCGCAGCGGCGCGGCGTGTTGGCGGTGTTTCGCGTCGCGGTGCTCGCGATGGTGATGTTCGGCAGCGTCGGCGAACTGCCGCTGGTGTGGGCGATGGCCGATACCAGCATGGGCATCATGGCGCTGATCAACCTGCTCGCGATTCTCGCGCTCGGCAAGTACGCGCTTGCCGCGTGGCGCGATTATCAGCGGCAGCGGGCGGCGGGCGTGGCCGAGCCGGTTTTCACGCGCAAGACGATTCCCGCGCTCGAACACGTGCTGCCCAACGACGTTTGGGGCGAGCACGGGCCATTGCCCCGGGGCGGGCGGCCCGCCGACGATTCCGCGGCCGGACGCGGTGCCAACGCGCATGCGCACGGCGCGCAGCGGGCCGTCGGGCCGTTCGGCTCCGGCTCCGCGCGTTGACGGTGGCGGCCGGCTGCGCCGCTTCGTCACGCCTTCGCATCGCGTCGTCTCGGCAACGCATCGACGATGCGGCGCGCGCCGCGACGGATTTTCAAGCCGCCGCGCGCGTATCGTCGCGGCGTATATCGAGCGTTTGCCGATGGAATACCGCGAGCGACTTGCGATGCGCGATGCTGACGATTGCCGCGTTCGGCAGCCGCTCGTTGAAAAGCCGGTATAGGCGTTCTTCGTTGTCGTCGTCGAGCGCGCTCGTGGCTTCGTCGAGGAACAGATAGTCAGGCTGGTGCAGCAGCACCCGCGCGCCCGCGAGACGCTGCTGCTCGCCCGGCGACAACATGCGCGTCCAGTGACCGGTTTCCTCGAGGCGCGCCGCGTAGCCGGCGAGGCCGCACGTGGCGAGCGCGTCGCGGCACGCGTCGTCGCTGAACGCATCGGCGGCCGACGGGTAGGCGAGCGCCGCCTTCAGCGTGCCGATCGGCAAATAGCTTTGCTGCGGCACGAACATCATCCGCGCGCCGACGGGCGCGTCGATTGCGCCGTCGCCGAATGGCCAGAGGCCCGCGAGCGCGCGCATCAGCGTGCTTTTGCCGGAGCCGGACGGCCCACGCACGAGCCAGCGCGAGCCGGGCTCGATCGTCACGCTGCCGATCGACGCGAGCGGCGTGCCGTCCGGCAGCGCGAGCTTGAGGTGCGCCGTCGTCAACGCGTTCGCGTCGACGTAATGCAGATTGATGCCGCCGTGCTCGGTGGCGGGGGACAGCGATTCCTTCAGATGCGACGCATCCATCACCCGCTTGAACTCGCTCAGACGATTGACGGTTGCCCGCCATTCGGCGAGCGTGCCGTAATTGGCGATGAACCACGAGAACGAGTCGCTGACGTTGCCGAATGCGTCGACGATGCGCATCACCACGCCGAACGAGAACGCGCCGGCGAAATAGCGGGGCGCCGCGACCGCGATCGGAAAGATCAGCGCGATCTGTCCATAGACACTTGATACGAACGTCAAACGCTTCGTGTACTGCATCACGCGCCACCAGTTGTCGCGAATCCGCTGAAAGAGGTTTTGCGCGTGCGCGGCTTCGGTTGGCTCGCCGTTGTAGAACGCGATCTGCTCGGTGTTCTCGCGGATGCGGATCAGGCCGAAGCGGAAATCCGCCTCGACGCGTTGCTGCTGGTAGTTGATCGACACGAGCGGATGGCCGAACCGGTGTATCACGTAAGAGCCGGCGATTGCGTAAATCAGCGCCGCCCACACCATGTAGTTCGGGATGGTGATCACATGACCGTTGAACGAGAACGTGGCCGCGCCCGCGATCGTCTTCAGCACGGTGATGAACGTGATCAGCGTGACGACCGTCGACAGAAGGCCGAGCGACAGCGACAGCGTCGTCGATGCGAGCGCTTGCAAATCGTCGGCGATCCGCTGGTCCGGGTTGTCCGCGAGGCGGTCGCGCTCGATGCGGTAGAAATTGCGCTCGCCGAGCCAGTCGCGCAGATAGCGCGACGTCAGCCACTGGCGCCAGCGAAAACCGAGCATCTGGCGCAGATAGAGGCTGTAGACGGTGAGAATCACGTAGCCGAACGCCAGCGCCGTGAATGTGCCCAGCAGACGGGGGAAGTCGTGCACGTCCTTCGATTGCAGCGCATCGTAGAACGTGGTGTTCCATGCGTTGATCCGCACGTTGATCCAGACGATCGTCAGGTTGATCGCGATGATCGTGATGAGCAGCCCCCACGCCGTCTTCCATTCGTCGCTGACCCAATAGGGCTTGATGAGACTCCAGGCGGAAATCTTGCCGTGTCCGTCCGGTGACGGATGGGCCGGATGCGAGACGGCGGACGAGGGTGGCTGAGTCATGTGCTTCCTGATCGGACGTTGCTGGCGTCGCGGCGCACGGCTTGCGACTACTGTTGGCGTGCGGCGAATTCTGTCGGCGGCGTCTTAAACGGCGCTTAATCTCAAACGGCGCGCGATGATGCGTGAGCCGGGCGATGCCCGCCGGTGCCCGATGCCGCTCGATGCGCGCGGTGCCGATCGCGCCGGCCCGCGCCCTGGGCGATGCCGCCGAGCGGCGCGCGCGATTCGCCGGCCGACGCGGCGATCACGCGCATTGTGCCAGCCTCGCACGCGGCGCGCGAATGCGCGGGCATGCACGGTTTGCCGCCGTTTGCGCTTTTATGGTCTAATGGCCGACGACGAAACAGGGGTGCTTCGTGCGCCGCGACCCGGCCGATGATCGGCTCGGGCATACGCGCAACGAGGCTGAGAGAGTCCCTTCGCACCCGATCCGGATAATACCGGCGCGGGAAGTTTCCGATCCCGCCGGCCCTGTTTTCCTGGCGCCGCCCGATCCGGGCGCGATCGTGTGCAACGTGCACAGCACAGTACGGTTGCGGCCGGCCTCTTTCGCCGGTTTCGTCCTTTTGAATACGCGTTCGCGCGTGGCGGATGGAATCGATGAGCGTTCATTCTTCAGTTCTTTGGCGCGGCAGCCTGCTATCGGCCGCCTGCCTACTCGCGTCCGGCGCGCCGGCGCCGCAGCGGCTTGGCCGTGGCATGTTCGACGGACGGGCGCGATGAACCCGCGCTCGGCCGAACCGGATTTCGCCGTGCTGGGTGGCGGCCTGGTCGGCCGTTTGATCGCATGGCGTCTCGCGCTCGCGGGGCACCGCGTCTCGCTTTACGAGCGCGGCGACGCCGCCGGCACGTCGTCTGCCGCGTGGGTGGCCGCAGCGATGCTCGCGCCGCTCGCCGAGGCGGCAAGCGCCGAGCGCTTTATCACCGATCTGGGCGCGGCATCGCTCGACCGCTGGCTGCGCTGGCTTGCCGAGTTGCCCGAGCCGGTTTTTTTTCAGCGCAACGGCACACTCATCGTTTGGCATCACGCGGATCGCGCGGAAGCGCCGCTTTTCGAGCGCCGCGTGCGCGCGAATGCGCGCGCCGATCTGCTCGACGGCGGCCTCGTGCCGCTCGCGGCCGCGCAGATCGGTGCGACGGAGCCGGCGCTCGCGGGGCGCTTCGCGCACGGCCTGCTGTTGCAGCGCGAAGGCCAGCTCGATAACCGCCAGGCGCTGCACGCACTCGCGGCGGGCCTCGACGAGCGGGGCGTCGACGTGCACTGGCACGCGGGCGTCGACGCGCATGCGCCGCGCGCCGCGCGCATCACGATCGACTGCCGCGGGCTCGGCGCGAAAGCGCAATGGCCGGCGTTGCGAGGGATTCGCGGCGAAGTCGCGCGCGTGCATGCGCCAGGCATCGGGCTCACGCGGCCCGTCAGGCTTTTGCATCCGCGCTATCCGCTTTACGTCGCGCCGAAGGAGCACGATTTGTACGTGATCGGCGCGACCGAGATCGAGGGCGAGGACATGTCGCCCGTTAGCGTGCGCTCCGCGCTCGAACTGCTGAGCGCCGCGTTTTCGGTGCATCCGGCGTTCGGCGAGGCGCGCATCCTCGAATTGAATGCGCAGTGCCGGCCGACGCTGCCCGATCATCGGCCGGCGCTCGTTTGGCATGGCGGCGCGACGCTCGCGGTCAACGGGCTTTACCGGCACGGCTTCATGATCGCGCCGGAGGTTGCCGATACCGCGGCTTGCTTTGCGCAGGCGCTGCTCGAGCGAACGGTCCACGATGCCGACACGTTTGCCGCCTGGCGCGCCGATGCGCGTTGGCCCGCGCTGCTGCACCTCGGCGCCGAGCGTCAGCAAGCGGGCGCGGCGTGCGGATCGAGCCATGCGAGAGCATGACGAACCTGACAGACAGTTACGGCAAAGAAGATGGCGACACGATGGACAATCCGATCAATTTCCAGATCAATCAGCAGACGCTGACGCTGCCCGGCGGCGCGACGATTGCCGATGCGCTCGCCGCATACGGCGCGCGCCCGCCCTATGCGGTTGCGCTGAACGGCGCGTTCGTCGCGCGCTCGGAGCACGCCACGCGCGCGCTCGCGGCGGGCGACAAGCTCGACGTCGTGCATCCGGTGGCGGGCGGCTGATGCCGCCCCCGCGCATGGCGCGCGCCGCCCGATTTGACGATCGATTCGCCGCTTGATGGCTGCTTCGGCCGCGGCTTCAGTTTCAACCAAGGATGCTTCGATGACCTCCATTCCTTGCGCCGACACGCTCACGCTTTACGGCAAAACCCTCGCGAGCCGCGTGCTGCTCGGCACGTCGCGCTATCCGTCGCTGCAATCGCTGTCCGATTCGATCGCGGCCGCGCGGCCGGGCATGGTGACGCTCGCGCTGCGCCGGCAAATGAACGCCGGCACGGCCGAGGCCGGTTTCTTCGAGCTGCTCAAGCAGCATCGCGTGCCGTTGCTGCCGAATACCGCCGGCTGCCAGACGGTCGCGGAGGCGGTGACCACCGCGCAGATGGCGCGCGAGATATTCGACACCGATTGGATCAAGCTCGAACTGATCGGCGACGATTACACGTTGCAGCCGGACCCGATCGGCCTGGTCGAGGCCGCGGCGCTGCTCGTGAAGGACGGCTTCAAGGTGTTGCCGTATTGCACCGAGGATCTCGTGATCGGCCGGCGTCTGCTCGACGCCGGTTGCGAGGTGCTGATGCCGTGGGGCGCGCCGATCGGCACCGGCAAGGGCATCGTGAATCCGTATGGGCTGCGCGTGCTGCGCGAGCGGCTGCCCGACGTGCCGCTGATCGTCGACGCAGGGTTGGGCGTGCCGTCGCACGCGTGCCAGGTGATGGAGTGGGGGTTCGACGGCGTGCTGCTCAATACGGCGGTGTCGCAGGCCACGCATCCGGAGATCATGGCGCGCGCGTTCGCGCTGGGCGTCGATGCGGGGCGCGCCGCTTATCTCGCGGGCCAGATGGAGCCGCGCGAGGCCGCGCAAGCGAGCACGCCCGTCGTTGGAATGCCGTTCTGGCATCAGGATGGGGGGCGTGTATGAGCGCAGCGCAATTCAGCGGGTCGGAGACGCCGGCGGGAAGGGCCGTCGATGCGGGGCGCGGCCCGCGCATCGGCGCCGCGCTGTCTGATCGGCCGGGGGCGTTCGCGGCTGGATTCGCCGGTGCGCTGGGCGGGCGGGTATGAGCGCCGCGCTGTCCGAAATATTCTGGCCGCCTGCCGACGAGCTGGCCGAAGCCGCCGAGCGGATTCGCGCGAGGCTCGGCGTATGGCCGGCGTCAACCGCGCCGGCGCGCATCTGCCTTGCGCCGCCCGAGCCTGCGCGCGCGGGCGATGTCGTTGTCGCGGCGGCGGGCGACGCCGCCGCGCGCGGCGAGTCGCTCGCGCGGCTGACGGCGGCGGGGGCGGCCGTGATCGTGATCGACGATGCATCGGCGACGCTCCATGCGGGCGGCTCACGCTGCGCGCTCGCTTCGCGCGGGCCGCTCGCGGACGATTGGATCGCCGCGCTCGCCGCATTCATCGATTGCGGCTTCGACACGCGCGACGCGCTCGTCCTCGCGCTTGCATGGCGCGACGGTGACGAGGCGGCCGGCGCCGGCGCGCATCGCGATGATGCGCACGATGCCAGAGCCTCTGCGGGCACGATGCGCGATGCCGGCCCGCTGCTTGGCGGCGGCACGCGCGGCATGGGCGTAAATCGCGGCGAAGCGCGCGGTAACGGCACGGATTGCGCCGATCCTTGCCACCCCGCCGACGCGCATGCTGACGGCAACCTCCTGCCGTGGCCAACCGATTTCGCGCGCCTGCCGCGCGCGTTGAGCGCGCCTGCTGCACCCGCGCCCGGTTTTCCGCCATGTCCGGAGCGGCTGGGCCTCTACGCGGTGCTGCCGAGCGCCGATTGGGTCGAAAGAGTGCTCGATTGCGGCGTGACGACCGTTCAGTTGCGCGTGAAGGGGGCGGCGCCCGACAGGCTGCGCGCGGAAATCGAGCGTGCCGTCGCCGCGAGCCGCCGCTATCCGCATGCGCGTCTCTTCATCAACGACCATTGGCGGCTTGCGCTCGAGGCGGGCGCCTACGGCGTCCACCTCGGTCAGGAGGATCTCGACACCGCCGATCTGGCCGCGATCGCGCAGGCGGGCGCGCGGCTCGGGCTGTCGAGCCACGGCTACTACGAAATGCTCGTCGCGTTGCACGCCAAGCCGAGCTATCTCGCGCTCGGCCCGGTGTTCGCAACCCGCACCAAGGCCGATGCCGCGCCGCCGCAAGGGCTCGCGCGCATCGCGCGCTATGCGCGCATCGCCACCGGGCGCGCGCCGCTCGTCGCGATCGGCGGAATCACCGTCGACACGCTCGCGGCCGTGCTCGCGACGGGGGTGGGCAGTGCGGCGGTCGTCAGCGCGGTCACCGGCGCGACCGACTATCGATCGGCAATTATTGCAATGCAGAAGGTATTTGCCGGTCAATTTGACAATCTCTGACCGGCCCGCAGGGGGCGTCGCAACAACATTCCGGTGCAGGCCCTATAATTCGACGTTCCGCGTAACAGGAATGTCAGCTCCGTGAGCGCCTCCTCCTCTGAGTCCCTGCTAGAGCTTCGCGACGTCGATTTCGGCTACGGCGATCGTCTTGTGCTGTCGAACCTGAACATGCGCTTCGCGCGCGGCCAGGTGGTCGCGGTGATGGGCGGTTCCGGCTGCGGCAAGACGACCGTGCTGCGCCTGATCGGCGGGCTCGTGCGCGCGCGTCGCGGCCAGGTGCTGTTCGATGGCGACGACGTCGGCGCGCAAACGCGCGACGGCCTTTATGCGCTGCGCCGCAAGATGGGGATGTTGTTCCAGTTCGGCGCGCTGTTTACCGACATGTCGGTGTTCGACAACGTCGCGTTCGCGCTGCGCGAGCACACCGATTTGCCGGAAGCATTGATCCGCGATCTCGTGCTGATGAAGCTCAACGCGGTCGGCCTGCGCGGCGCGCGCGAGCTGATGCCGTCCGAGGTATCGGGCGGGATGGCGCGGCGTATCGCGCTTGCGCGCGCGATCGCGCTCGATCCGCAGCTCATCATGTACGATGAGCCGTTCGCGGGGCTCGATCCGATTTCACTCGGCATCACCGCGAACCTGATCCGCACGCTGAATCAGGCGCTCGGCGCGACGTCGATCCTCGTCACGCACGACGTGCCGGAATCGTTCGCGATCGCCGATTACGTGTACTTCCTCGCGAACGGCGGTGTTCTGGCCGAGGGCACGCCCGACGAGCTGCGCGCGTCGACCGAGCCGAGCGTGCGCCAATTCATCGACGGCGCGCCGGACGGCCCGTTCAAATTTCACTACATGAGCCAGCCGCTCGCGGCGGACTTCGGACTGGGCGGAGGGCGCGGATGATCAGCACGATCGGACGTTTCGTGATCGGCGGACTCGAGCGCACGGGCTACGCGAGCCGGATGTTCGTGCGCGTCGTGCTCGAATTCTTCTCGTTGCTGAAAAGGCCGCGGCTGGTCACGAAGCAGATTCATTTTCTCGGCAATTATTCGTTCGTGATCATCGCCGTGTCGGGGCTGTTCGTCGGCTTCGTGCTCGGCCTGCAAGGCTATTACACGCTGAACCGCTACGGCTCCGAGCAGGCGCTCGGCCTGCTCGTCGCGTTGTCGCTCGTGCGCGAGCTGGGCCCGGTGGTGTCGGCGCTGCTGTTCGCCGGCCGCGCGGGCACGTCGCTGACGGCCGAAATCGGCCTGATGAAGGCGGGCGAGCAACTGACCGCGCTCGAAATGATGGCGATCGATCCGCTGAAGAACGTGATCGCGCCGCGGATGTGGGCGGGCGTGATTGCGATGCCGCTGCTCGCGGCGATCTTCAGCGCGGTCGGCGTGCTCGGCGGCTACGTCGTCGGCGTGCTGCTGATCGGCGTCGATTCCGGCGCGTTCTGGTCGCAGATGCAGGGCGGCGTCGCGGTATGGGCGGATGTCGGCAACGGCGTGCTCAAGAGCGTCGTGTTCGGTTTTGCCGTCACGTTTATCGCGCTGTTTCAAGGGTACGAAGCGAAGCCGACGCCCGAAGGCGTGTCGCGCGCGACGACCAAGACCGTCGTGTATGCGTCGCTTGCCGTGCTCGGTCTCGATTTTCTGCTGACCGCGTTGATGTTCAGCTAAGCCTTTTTGGGATGACGATGAAAAAGACTGCTCTCGACTTCTGGGTCGGCCTCTTCGTGGTGTTGGGCTTTCTCGCGCTGCTGTTTCTCGCGCTGAAGGTCGGCAACATGAGTTCGCTGTCGTTTCAGCCGACTTACACAGTGAAGATGAAATTCGACAACATCGGCGGGCTGAAGCCGCGCGCGGCGGTCAAGAGCGCGGGCGTGGTGGTCGGCCGGGTCGGCTCGATCGGCTTCGATTCGAACACCTATCAGGCGCTCGTGACGATCGATCTCGATAAGCAGTATCAGTTTCCGAAAGATTCGTCGGCGAAGATCCTGACGTCCGGGCTGCTCGGCGAGCAGTACATCGGCCTCGAGCCTGGCGGCGACACGGAAATGCTGAAATCCGGCGACACGATTACGATGACGCAATCGGCAATCGTGCTCGAGAACCTGATCGGCCAGTTCCTATACAGCAAGGCGGCGGACGCGGGCGGCTCGAAGCCGGCCGCGGCATCAGGCGCGGCCGCCGCGTCGGGCGCCCCCGCGCATTGAGCGTGCGGCGCGCCGAGCCGGTGACAGACGATAGAAAACGCGAGGGAAAGAACATCATGCAGACGATTCGCATCAGCCACGCAATGCTGACGCTCACGGCCGCGGCGGCATTGAGCGGCTGCGCGACGGTGCAAACGCCCACGAAAGGCGATCCTTTCGAAGGCTTCAACCGGACGATGTACAAGTTCAACGACACGGTCGATACCTATGCGCTCAAGCCCGTCGCGCGCGGCTACCAGTGGGCGGTGCCGCAGCCGGTGCGCGACAGCGTGACCAATTTCTTCTCGAATATCGGCGACGTCTATATCGCCGCGAACAATATCGTGCAGTTGAAAATCGCCGACGGCGTCGGCGACATCATGCGCGTCGTGATCAACACGGTGTTCGGCGTCGGCGGCCTGTTTGACGTCGCGACGCTCGCAAAGCTGCCGAAGCACACGAACGACTTCGGCGTGACGCTCGGCCATTACGGTGTGCCGAGCGGCCCGTACCTCGTGCTGCCGTTCCTCGGCCCGAGCACGGTGCGCGACACGGCGGGCCTCGCGGTCGATTACGCGGGCAACCCGCTCACCTACGTGAGCCCGAATTCGGTGAGCTGGGGGCTGTTTGGCTTGAACCTCGTCAATACGCGCGCGAACCTGCTCGGCGCGGGCGACGTGCTCAATGCGGCCGCCATCGACAAATATTCGTTCGTGCGCAATGCGTACCTGCAGCGCCGTCAGTTGCTGATCGGCGGCAACGCGCAGGCCGACCTGCCGAACTATGGTGACCAGGCGCTGCCGAAGTACGATATGCCGGACGACGGCGCGGCCGCCGCGGGTGCCGCGACGGCGGCGTCCGGTGCCGAGCCGGCGCAGGCCGCGTCCGCACCGGCCGCGGCTGAGCCGAACCCGGCCAGCGCGACGCAGGTGCCGCCGCAGCAGGTGGTGCCGCCGTCGCCGGGCGGGATTCACCTGCCGAGCATCCGGCTGCATTGAGTCCGCCCCGGCGCTTACACTCGTTACAGCCGGAAACGATTCTGACGGCGATGGCGCGAACTTGTGCCGCCGCTGCCGGTTCCAAGTTCTGGCACTGATCACATACGCAGGACATACTTATGAAGAAACTGTTTCTGATCCCCGTTTTCGCCGCGCTGTTCTCGTTTGGCGCGGCCGCCGCACATGCCGAAGTCGACCAATCGAATCCGCAGGCGCTGATCAAGACCGCGACGCAGCAGGTGCTCGACGAAGTGCGCACACAGACGATCAAGCAGGGCGACACCGCGCGCATCATGACGATCGTCAACAAGGACATCCTGCCGTACACCGATTTTCGCCGGACCACGCAGCTTGCGATGGGCCGCAACTGGCGCACCGCGACACCCGCGCAGCAACAGCAGGTGCTCGAGCAGTTCAAGATGCTGCTGATCCGCACGTACTCGGGCGCGCTCGCGCAATTGAAGCCGGATCAACAGATCCAGTATCCGCCGTTCCGCGCCGATCCGGATGCAACGGACGTCGTCGTGCGCACGGTGGCGATGAACAACGGTCAACCGGTGCAGATCGACTATCGCCTTTACAAGACGCCGCAGGGCTGGCGCGTGTATGACTTGAACGTGCTGGGCGCGTGGCTGATCCAAACGTACCAGCAGCAGTTCAACGAAAAAATCCAGCAAAGCGGCGTGGACGGCTTGATCCAGTTCCTGACCGAACGCAACCAGCAGCTTGCTTCGGGCAAGCAATCGTCGTGAACCGCTTCGGCACTGGTGCGACGCTGACCCACGCAAGCGCGAAGACCGTGCTTGCGCAAGGGCTCGCGCATATCGACGCGGGCGCGACGGCAGTCGATTGCGGCGCGCTCACCCAATTCGATTCCTCCGCGCTGGCGGTGCTGCTCGCATGGCAGCGCGCCGCGCGTGAGCGCGGCGCCACGCTCGATATTCTCAACGTGCCGCCGAAGCTTGCAAGTCTCGCGCAGGCTTACGGCATCGACACCCTTCTCCCACAGCGACATTGACGCTCGCATCGAGGCCCGCCGGCGGCTGACGCGCCGCCGCAAGCGGGCCGCCGGGCTCCGGCTTGCTCATTGGGGTTCCCCGGCCGGCTTGGCCGGTTTGCCCTATAATCAACCGTTTTGCAGGACTGCCGAACGGTCCCCATTTCCTCCTTGCGCATCAGCATAAAGAAGGCATCGCGGCCGCCGGGCCGCGCTCAGTCATGTCAGCGATAGAAATCCGTCACGTCAAGAAGCGCTACAAATCGCTTCAGGCGCTCAAGGGTGTCAGCCTGTCGGTCGACGAAGGCGAGTTTTTCGGCTTGCTCGGCCCCAACGGTGCAGGTAAGACCACGCTCATCAGCATTCTTGCCGGCCTCGCGCGTGCCGACGAAGGCACCGTCTCGGTGCGCGGCCACGACGTCGTCAAGGATTTCCGCGCGGCGCGGCGCGCACTTGGCGTCGTGCCGCAGGAGCTGGTGTTCGATCCGTTCTTCTCGGTGCGCGAGACGCTCAGGATCCAGTCGGGCTATTTCGGGCTGCGCCGCAACGACGACTGGATCGACGAAGTCATGGACAACCTCGGCCTGGCCGATAAAGCCGATTCGAACATGCGCGCGCTGTCGGGCGGGATGAAGCGGCGCGTGCTGGTCGCGCAGGCGCTCGTTCACCGGCCGCCCGTGATCGTGCTCGACGAGCCGACCGCGGGCGTCGATGTCGAACTGCGCCAGACGCTGTGGAAGTTCATTTCGCGGCTGAACCGCGAAGGCCATACGATCGTGCTGACGACGCACTATCTCGAAGAGGCGCAGGCGCTGTGCGACCGGATCGCGATGCTCAGGCGCGGCGAAGTCGTCGCGCTCGAGCGCACCCGCGCGCTGCTGCAGCGCTTCTCGGGGCTGCAACTGTTCGTGCGCCTGTCGCGCGGTGTGCTGCCTGCCGAACTGCGTGCGCTCGAGGTCGAGGCTGAGCCAGCGTCCGCGCCCGGCCATCTGCTGCGCGTCGGCGATTATGACGAGGTCGAGAGGATTCTTGCGCGATGCCGTGCGGCCGGTTGCGGCTTCGACGAGATCGAGATCCGCAAGGCCGATCTGGAGGATGTGTTCATGCAAATCATGAACGGCGCGGAAGTCGTCGAGGGCTTGGCATGAACGGGTTTCGCACGTTGTTCCACAAGGAGATTCTGCGGTTCTGGAAGGTGTCGTTCCAGACGGTGCTCGCGCCCGTCGTCACCGCGCTGCTGTATTTGACGATCTTTGGCCACGCGCTCACCGGGCGCGTGAACGTGTATCCGGGTGTCGAATACGTGAGCTTTCTCGTGCCGGGCCTCGTGATGATGAGCGTGCTGCAGAACGCGTTCGCAAACAGCTCGTCCTCGCTGATCCAATCGAAGATCACCGGCAATTTGGTGTTCATGCTGCTGCCGCCGCTGTCGTATGCGGATATCTTCGGCGCTTATGTGCTCGCGTCGGTGGTGCGCGGGCTCGCGGTCGGCGCGGGCGTGTTCGCCGTGACGATCTGGTTTATCCCGGTCGGCTTCGCCGCGCCGTTCTACATCGTCGCGTTCGCGCTGCTCGGCTCGGCGATCCTCGGCACGCTCGGCCTCATCGCCGGCATCTGGGCCGAGAAATTCGACCAGCTTGCCGCATTTCAGAACTTCCTCATCATGCCGCTCACGTTCCTGTCTGGCGTGTTCTATTCGACGCACTCGCTGCCGCATGTCTGGCGCGCGTTGTCGAGGCTCAATCCGTTTTTCTACATGATCGACGGCTTTCGCTACGGGTTCTTCGGCGTCGCCGATGTCAATCCCGCCGCGAGCCTCGCGATCGTCGCCGGATTTTTCGTGCTGCTTGCACTGATCGCGATGCGTTTGCTCGCGACCGGCTATAAGCTGCGCCATTGAAATGAAGCCAATTCCGTCCGCCGCGTCTGCCGCGCGCTGCTCGCGCACGCCTGCACGCCCGACGCGGCGCGACGCACATTGATGCACAGAGGAGCATGTCATGTTGCCGACTCCCGAACAGGTCAAGCAATACATCGAGGCGGGCCTTGCCTGCACTCATCTGGAAGTCGAAGGCGACGGCCAGCATTTTTACGCGACGATCGTGTCGCCCGCGTTCGAGGGCAAGCGGCCGGTCGCGCGGCATCAGCTCGTGTATGCGGCGCTCGGCGAGCGCATGAAGCAGGAAATCCACGCGCTCAGCATGAAAACGCTGACGCCCGCCGAATGGCAGAACGTATAACCGGAAACGCCTAGTGCAAGTCACCGTCAACGAACGCGACGCCGTCGAGCGCGTCGCCACGGTAGCCCCGGCCGATAATCGGGAAGCGCAGGGATCAGGGATGGACAAGCTCGCGATCGACGGCGGCCGGCGTCTGGCCGGCGAGATCGCGGTGTCGGGCGCGAAGAATGCGGCGCTGCCGATTCTTTGCGCGAGCCTTTTGAGCGCGCAACCCGTTCATCTGGACAACGTGCCGGACCTGAAGGACGTGCGCACGATGCTCAAGCTGCTCGCCCAGATGGGGGTGCGCGAAGAGACGGGCGGCGCGCGCGTCGCGCTCGACGCATCGCGCGTCGACAATCCGGTCGCGCCCTACGAACTCGTGAAGACGATGCGCGCGTCGATTCTCGTGCTCGGGCCGCTCGTTGCGCGCTTCGGTTATGCGAAGGTGTCGCTGCCGGGCGGTTGCGCGATCGGCGCGCGGCCGGTGGATCAGCACATCAAGGGCCTGCAGGCGATGGGCGCGGAGATTCAGATCGAACACGGCTACATCGAGGCGCGCGCGAAACGTCTGAAGGGCGCGCGGATCGTCACCGACATGATCACCGTCACCGGCACCGAGAACCTGCTGATGGCGGCGACGCTTGCCGACGGCGAGACGGTGATCGAGAATGCCGCGCGCGAGCCGGAAGTGGCCGATCTCGCGCGCCTGCTCGTCGCGATGGGCGCGCGCATCGACGGGATCGGCACCGACCGGCTCGTGATCCAAGGCGTCGACGCGCTGCACGGCGCGGCGCACACGGTGATTGCGGACCGGATCGAGGCAGGCACGTTCCTGTGCGCGGTCGCGGCGGCGGGCGGCGACGTGACGCTGACCGGCATGCGCGCGCACATTCTCGACGCGGTGATCGACAAGCTGCGCGAAGCCGGTGTGACGATCGACGAAGGCGACGATTGGCTGCGCGTGCGGATGGACCGCCGCCCGCGGGCGGTGGCGATCCGCACGTCCGAATATCCGGCGTTTCCGACCGACATGCAGGCGCAGTTCATGGCGCTCAACACGGTCGCGGACGGCACCGCGCCGGTGATCGAGACGATTTTCGAGAACCGTTTCATGCACGTGCAGGAGTTGAACCGGCTCGGCGCGAATATCACGATCGACGGCAACACGGCGCTCGTCGCGGGCGTGCCGAGGCTGTCCGGCGCGAACGTGATGGCGACCGACCTGCGCGCGTCCGCGAGCCTCGTGATCGCGGGGCTGACCGCGCACGGCGAGACGCTCGTCGAGCGGATCTATCATCTCGACCGTGGCTACGACCGGATGGAAGCGAAGCTGACGGCCGTCGGCGCGAGCGTGCGCCGTATTTCGGGGAGCCAAGCATGACGAGCGCACCGTTGACGCTGGCGTTGTCGAAAGGGCGTATCTTTGAGGAAACCGTGCCGCTGCTCGCGGCAGCGGGCGTGACGGTCGCCGAGGATCCGGAGCGTTCGCGCAAGCTGATCCTGCCGACCACCGATCCGAACCTGCGCGTGATCGTCGTGCGGGCGACGGACGTGCCCACCTACGTCGAGTACGGCGCGGCCGATTTCGGCGTGGCCGGCAAGGACGTGCTGATCGAGCACGGCGGCTCGGGGCTCTACCAGCCGATCGACCTGGACATCGCGCGCTGCCGGATGTCGGTGGCGGTGCCGGCGGGCTTTGATTATGCGAACGCGGTGCGCCAGGGCGCGCGGTTGCGCGTGGCGACGAAGTACGTGCAGACCGCCCGCGAGCATTTCGCCGCGAAGGGGGTGCACGTCGACCTGATCAAACTGTACGGTTCGATGGAGCTTGCGCCGCTCGTCGGCCTTGCCGACGCGATCGTCGATCTGGTGAGCTCGGGCGGCACGTTGAAGGCGAACAATTTGGTCGAGGTCGAGGAGATCATGCCGATCTCGTCACGCCTCGTCGTGAACCAGGCCGCGCTGAAGCTCAAGCGCGCCGCGCTGAAGCCGTTCCTCGACGCGTTCGAACGTGCGTCCAGGCGAGACGGAATCTGACCCTGAAAGGCTTTCGGCGTATTACGGAACGGATGACAGCATGGCTATCAAGATTCGCAAACTCGATTCGGCAAACGAGGGTTTCGACGCCGAACTACGCACGGTGCTTGCGTTCGAGGCGAGCGAGGACGACGCGATCGAGCGCTCGGTCGCGCAGATTCTGGCGGACGTGAAGGCGCGCGGCGACGCCGCGGTGCTCGACTACACGAACCGCTTCGACCGGCTCGACGCGTCGAACGTCGCGGCGCTCGAGCTGCCGCTCGACGCGCTGCAGACGGCGCTCGACGGTCTGGAGCCGAAGCGCCGTGCGGCGCTGGAGGCTGCCGCCGCGCGCGTGCGCGCCTATCACGAGAAGCAGAAGATCGAATGCGGCAGCCATAGCTGGCAATACACGGAAGCCGACGGCACGGTGCTCGGGCAGAAAGTGACGCCGCTCGACCGCGTCGGCCTGTACGTGCCGGGCGGCAAGGCTGCTTATCCGTCGTCGGTGCTGATGAATGCGATTCCGGCGCGGGTCGCGGGCGTCGGCGAGATCGTGATGGTCGTGCCGACGCCGGACGGCGTGAAGAACGATCTGGTGCTCGCCGCGGCGCTGTTGGGCGGCGTCGACCGCGTGTTCACGATCGGCGGCGCGCAGGCCGTGGCCGCGCTCGCATACGGCACCGAGACGGTGCCTGCCGTCGACAAGATTTGCGGGCCGGGCAACGCCTATGTCGCGTCGGCGAAGCGCCGCGTGTTCGGCACGGTCGGCATCGACATGATTGCCGGGCCGTCGGAAATCCTCGTGCTGTGCGACGGCACGACCGATCCGCATTGGGTCGCGATGGATTTGTTCTCGCAGGCCGAGCACGACGAGCTTGCGCAATCGATCCTGCTGTGCCCGGACGACGCGTTCATCGCGCGCGTCGAGAAGGCGATCGACGAGCTGCTGCCGTCGATGCCGCGCCAGGATGTGATCCGCGCGTCGCTCGAAGGCCGCGGCGCGCTCGTCAAGGTGCGCGACATGGAGCAGGCGTGCAGGATCGCGAACGACATCGCGCCCGAGCACCTCGAGATCTCCGCGCTCGAGCCGCAGCAATGGAGCAAGCTGATCCGTCATGCGGGCGCGATCTTCCTCGGCCGCTACACGAGCGAGAGTCTCGGCGACTATTGCGCGGGCCCGAACCACGTGCTGCCGACGTCGCGCACCGCGCGGTTCTCGTCGCCGCTCGGGGTCTACGATTTCTTCAAGCGTTCGAGCGTGATCGAAGTCAGCGCGGAAGGTGCGCAAACGCTTGGCGAGATCGCCTCCGAGCTTGCTTACGGGGAAGGATTGCAGGCGCATGCGAAAAGCGCCGAATACCGGATGAGACAAAACGGCTGAGCGCCGCGCAAGCGCGACGCGAGCTGGAGCAACCAGAAAGACGATCCCCCGAGACCCGGCCGGCCGAGCCGTCTCGCGCGATGCCGGGCCTCGCGCGGGCGCGCTTTGCCGGAACCATGCGGCGCATGACGCCGCCGCCGCCATGACCACGCCAGAAGACATCATTCGCCGCGACGTGCTCGCGATGACCAGCTATCCGGTGCCCGACGCGACGGGCTTCGTGAAGCTCGACGCGATGGAGAACCCGTATGGGCTGCCCCAGCCGCTCGCGGCCGGGCTCGGCGCGCGCCTTGCGCAGGTCGCGCTGAACCGCTATCCGGCGCCGCGTCCCGCCGCGCTGATCGACGCGCTGCGCACGGCGATGCGCGTGCCCGCCGGCTGCGACGTGCTGCTTGGCAACGGCTCGGACGAAATTATCGCGATGCTCGCGACCGCATGCGCGAAACCGGGCGCGAAGGTGCTCGCGCCGGTGCCGGGCTTCACGATGTACGAGCAACTCGCGCGGCTCGCGCAGCTTGACTTCGTCGGCGTGCCGCTCGCGGCCGATCTGACGCTCGACGTCGACGCGATGCTCGCGGCGCTTGCCGAGCACCAGCCGGCGCTCGTCTATCTCGCCTACCCGAACAACCCGACAGGCACGCTGTTCGCGCAGCGCGACATCGAGCGGATCATCGCGGCCGCGCGCGCGAGCCTCGTCGTGATCGACGAGGCGTACCAGCCGTTCGCGCAGCATAGCTGGCTGCCGCGCGCGGACGAGTTCGACAACGTGGTGGTGATGCGCACGATGTCGAAGCTCGGGCTCGCGGGCATCCGCCTGGGCTATCTCGTCGGGCGGCCGGCGTGGCTCGCGCACTTCGACAAGGTGCGCCCGCCTTATAACGTCAACGTGCTCACGCAGGCGGCGGCCGAATATCTGCTTGCGCATCTGGACGTGCTCGATGCGCAGGCCGCCGAGTTGTGCGCGGCGCGCGCCGGCCTGGCGCAGGCGATCGGCGCGCTGCCGGGCGCGACGGTGTTTCCGAGCGCGGCGAATTTCCTGCTGGTGCGGGTGCCGGACGCGGCTGCCGCGTTCGATGTCCTTTTGACCGAGCGGGTGCTGGTCAAAAACGTGAGTAAAATGCATCCGTTGCTGGCCGATTGCTTGCGCATAACGATTGGGTCTCCCGACGAAAATGCGCGTCTTCTGGCCGCGTTGAAGCTGGCGCTGCCCTGACGGGCCACCTCGGGGCGCCGCGTTTCGGGTCCCCATTTAATTCAGTCAATTCAAGGAATCACCATGCGCGTGGCGCAAGTCGTTCGCAACACTAGCGAAACGCAGATCCGTGTGAAGATCGACCTCGACGGCGCGGGCAAGCAAAAGCTCGCGACCGGCGTGCCGTTTCTCGACCATATGCTCGATCAGATCGCGCGCCATGGTCTCGTCGATCTCGATATCGAAGCGCATGGCGACACCCACATCGACGATCACCATACGGTCGAGGACGTCGGCATCACGCTTGGCCAGGCCGTGGCGAAAGCGGTCGGCGACAAGAAGGGGATTCGCCGCTACGGCCATGCTTATGTGCCGCTCGACGAGGCGCTGTCGCGCGTCGTGATCGATTTCTCCGGGCGTCCGGGCCTCGAATTCCATGTGCCGTTCACGCGCGCGCGGATCGGCACGTTCGACGTCGATCTGTCGATCGAATTTTTCCGCGGCTTCGTCAATCATGCGGGTGTGACGCTGCATATCGACAATCTGCGCGGCGTCAATGCGCACCATCAGCTCGAGACGGTGTTCAAGGCGTTCGGTCGCGCGCTGAGGATGGCGGTGGAGCTGGACGAACGCGCGGCGGGGCAGATTCCGTCGACGAAGGGCAGCCTCTGAGTTCAGGCTGAACAGACAACGACCCACTGGCTTCGGCGGTTGCGCCGGATCGCGATGGACCTGCTCAAATCGTTCATTTCACTGCTCGCGCTGATCAATCCGCTCGGCGCGGTGCCGTTTTTTCTGAGCCTGACCGCTCAGCAGTCGGACGCGGAGCGCCATCACACCATCCGCATCGCGACAGTGTCGGTGTTCTGCGTGATTGCGGTGACGGCGTTGCTCGGCCAGCAGATCATCGATTTCTTCGGTATTTCGGTCGGCTCGCTGCAGGCGGGCGGCGGGATCATCATGCTGTTGATGGCGATTTCGATGCTCAACGCGCAGACCAGCAACACGCGCTCGACGCCGGAGGAGCGGGACGAGGCGGAATCGAAGAACAGCATCGCGGTCGTTCCGCTTGCCATTCCGCTGCTCACCGGGCCGGGCTCGATTAGCACGGTGATTGTTTATGCGGCGGGCGCTCACCACTGGTATGACCGGTTCGGGCTCGTCGCGATCGGCGCGGTGCTCGCGCTGCTGTGTTTTGGTGCGATGCAGCTGGCCGAGCCGATCGCGAACTGGATCGGCCGCACCGGCATCAACATCGTCACGCGGCTGATGGGTTTGATGCTGGCCGCGCTGGCCGTCGAATTCATTGCCAACGGCATCAAGGCCTTGTTGCCTGGACTGAAATGAAACCGCCGCCGCGCCGGCTCGGGCCGCTATTGCCGACGGATGGGGCACGCTTGCCGGGCAGGGCTGTCTGCCGGGGGCGGCCCGGTAAGTATTTGTCGATCTGGAACGGGCGCTGCCGCGCCGGCTCCGGTCCCTTGCAAAGCTGACATGAAAACTTCGATTGCGATTGTGGATTATGGGATGGGCAACCTGCGCTCGGTCGCGCAGGCGCTCATGAAAGCGGAGCCAGCCGCCGACGTGGCGATCGTCGGTCGGCCTGAAGGGATTCGCGCGGCGGACCGCGTCGTGCTGCCGGGCCAAGGCGCGATGCCGGACTGCATGCGCTGCCTGAACGAGTCCGGCCTCAGGGATGCGGTGGTCGACGCAGCGCGCACCAAGCCGCTGCTCGGGGTGTGCATCGGCGAGCAGATGCTGTTCGATTGGAGTTCGGAAGGCGATACGCCGGGCCTCGGTCTGATGGCGGGCAAGGTGCTGCGCTTCGAGCTTGACGGCCGGCTGCAGGACGACGGCTCGCGCTTCAAGGTGCCGCAGATGGGCTGGAACCGCGTGCGCCAGACGCGGCCGCATCCGTTGTGGGACGGCGTGCCGGACGACGCTTACTTCTATTTCGTGCATAGCTATTACGTCGCAACGGACGATCCGGCGCACATTGCGGGCGAAACCGATTATGGCGGCGTGTTTACGTCGGCGGTGGCGCGCGACAATCTCTTCGCGACCCAATTTCACCCGGAAAAAAGCGCGCAGGCAGGCTTGCGGCTGTACCGGAATTTTGTCCATTGGAACCCGTGACCGTGGCGCGGCAGCGACACGCAATTTACGCAAAACGCCCGTCACACGGGCTTTCCGGGCAGTTGCGCGCAACGAGTTGTACTAAACTAGCGACACGGCATCGCACCGGATGGGCCGGCGCACGCCTTTCGATCACTTCATTTTCCCCTGATAACACCCGATTGCTATGCTGCTGATTCCGGCCATCGATCTTAAAGACGGTCAGTGTGTGCGCCTCAAACAAGGCGATATGGACCAGGCGACGATTTTTTCCGAGGATCCCGCGGCGATGGCCCGTAAATGGGTCAATCTCGGGGCGCGGCGGTTGCATCTCGTCGATCTGAACGGCGCATTCGCCGGCAAGCCGAAAAATCTCGACGCGATCGAGGCCATTCTCGATGAAGTCGGCGACGAGATTCCCGTGCAACTGGGCGGCGGCATCCGCAGCCTCGAGACGATCGAGAAATATCTGGATGCCGGGTTGTCCTACGTGATCATCGGCACGGCGGCGGTGAAGGACCCGGGCTTTCTGCAGGACGCGTGCAGCGCGTTCGCGGGCAGCATCATCGTCGGCCTCGACGCGAAGGACGGCAAGGTTGCAACCGATGGCTGGAGCAAGCTGACGGGCCATGAAGTGGTCGATCTTGCGAAGAAGTTCGAGGATTACGGCGTCGAGTCGATCGTGTACACCGATATCGGCCGCGACGGGATGCTGCAAGGCATCAACATCGACGCGACCGTCAAGCTCGCGCAGGCGGTCAGCATTCCGGTGATCGCAAGCGGCGGGCTGTCCAACCTCGCGGATATCGACAAGCTCTGCAGCGTGGAGGACGAAGGCATCGAAGGCGTGATTTGCGGCCGCGCGATCTACTCGGGCGATCTCGATTTCGCCGCCGCGCAAAAACGCGCGGACGAACTGAGCGGCGAACTCGACGACGCCTGACGCACGCCCGATCCGCCGATCGTTTTTTCGCCAAGCCGGCCACGCGAACGTGGCCGGCATTACTCGCGGCATGCCGCGCAACATCATGGCTTTAGCTAAACGCATCATTCCCTGTCTCGACGTGACCGCCGGGCGTGTCGTCAAGGGCGTCAATTTCGTCGAGTTGCGCGACGCGGGCGATCCCGTCGAGATCGCGCGTCGCTACGACGAGCAAGGCGCCGACGAACTCACGTTCCTCGACATTACCGCGACGTCGGACGGCCGCGATCTGATCCTGCCGATCATCGAGGCGGTTGCGTCGCAGGTGTTCATCCCGCTCACGGTGGGCGGCGGTGTGCGCGCGGTCGAGGACGTCCGGCGGCTTTTGAATGCCGGTGCGGACAAGGTCAGCATGAATTCGTCGGCGGTCGCGAATCCTCAGCTCGTGCGCGACGCGGCCGATAAATACGGCTCGCAGTGCATCGTCGTCGCGATCGACGCGAAGCGCGTGTCCGCCGATGGCGAGCCGCCGCGCTGGGAAGTGTTCACGCACGGCGGCCGCAAGCAAACCGGCCTCGAGGCGGTGGAATGGGCGCGCAAGATGGCCGGGCTCGGCGCGGGCGAGATCCTGCTGACGAGCATGGATCGCGACGGCACCAAGGCAGGCTTCGATCTCGCTCTCACGCGCGCGGTGTCGGACGCGGTGCCGGTGCCCGTGATCGCATCGGGCGGCGTCGGCTCGCTCGAGCATCTGGCTGAGGGCATCATCGACGGCCGCGCGGACGCCGTGTTGGCCGCAAGCATCTTTCACTATGGCGAGCACACGGTCGGTGAGGCAAAGCGCTTCATGGCCGCGCGCGGTATTCCGGTGAGGCTGGGATGAATGACGAACGCAAGCCGGGCGGCTGGCTCGACAAGGTGCGCTGGGACGGCAACGGGCTCGTGCCGGTGATCGCGCAGGATGCGGCGACCGGTGACGTGCTGATGTTCGCGTGGATGAACCGCGAGGCGCTGGCCAAGACGGTCGAGACCAAGCGCGCGGTGTATTTTTCACGCTCGCGGCAGCGCTTGTGGTTCAAGGGCGAAGAGTCGGGTCACGTGCAGCATGTGCGCGAGGTGCGGCTCGATTGCGACGAGGACGTCGTGCTGCTGAAGGTCGAGCAGGTCGCGGGCATCGCGTGCCACACTGGCCGGCGCTCGTGCTTCTTCCAGAAATTCGACGGCACCGTCGACGGCGGCGAATGGATCGCGGTCGATCCGGTGCTCAAAGACCCCGAACAGATCTACAAATGACCACACAATCGACGACCACCGATACGCTGCTGCGCCTGGCTGCGGTGATCGACAGCCGCAAGGGCGGCGATCCCGAGCAATCCTACGTGTCGCGGCTCTTCCATAAGGGCGACGACGCGGTGCTGAAGAAAATCGGCGAGGAAGCGACCGAAGTGGTGCTCGCCGCGAAGGACGTGCGCCAGGGCGGCGCGCCGTCCGCGCTCGTCGGCGAAGTTGCCGACCTATGGTTTCATTGTCTCGTCGCGCTGTCTCATTTCGATCTCAGTCCCGCCGACGTGCTCGCCGAACTCGAGCGCCGCGAGGGGATGTCCGGCATCGAAGAGAAGGCGCTGCGCAAACGCCGCGAGCGCGAGGCGAACGGCGGATGAGAGCGGTGCGCGATTGCGTGCGCGTGAAATTTGTCATCAAAGGAGAATAGCATCATGCAAGAGTCGCCGAATTCGCTGCCGTCGCTCTCGACCGCGGCTTCCAGCGAACGCCTGCAATCGCTGCGTACATTGACGCACATTCTCTACCTGCTCTATGCGATTCATTGGCTGACGGGTGGTATTACGGGCATCGTCGCGATCATCATTAACTACGTGAAGCGCGACGATACGGTCGGCACCGCGTATCAAGCGCATTTCGAATGGCAGATCCGCACGTTCTGGCGCGCGCTGATTGCTTACTTGATCGGGTTCGCGCTGCTGATCGTCGGCGTCGGTTTCATCGTGCTGGGCGCGGTGTGGATTTGGACGCTGTATCGCATCATCAAAGGTTGGCTGTTTTTGAACGACAACAAGACGCTCGATCCGCAGGCCTGGTTCTGATCCACGCGAGCGCGCGTCAGGGAGCACGATGAGTCACGATCCGAATTGCCTGTTTTGCAAGATCGCAGCGGGCGACATTCCGAGCACGAAAGTACACGAGGACGACGAATTCGTCGCGTTTCGCGACATCCGGCCCGCGGCCGACACGCATGTGCTCGTGATCCCGCGCCGGCACGTGCCGACGCTGTCGTCCGTCACCGCGGAAGACGCGCCGCTGCTTGGTAGAATGTTGGTCCTCGTTGCGAGGCTCGCCGAGCAGCTGGGCTGTGCGTATGTGAGCGGCGGCGCTGGCGGCGAAACCGGCTTCCGGACCGTGATCAACACCGGGCCGGGCGGTGGACAGGAGGTCTACCATCTGCATGCGCATGTTCTGGCCGGGCCGCGTCCGTGGCGCCGGATGGGTTGAGCGGCGAGCGTGCGCCGTTCGGGCGAAGCCGGCGCTGGCTGGCCGGATTGAGAAATGGCGCCGCGAGGCCGGCGCGGTTAGGAGAGTTTCATCATGGGCGGATTGAGTATTTGGCATTGGCTGATCGTATTGCTGATCGTCGCGCTGGTGTTCGGCACGAAGAAACTACGCAATATCGGCAGTGATCTCGGCGGCGCGGTCAAGGGCTTCAAGGACGGCATGCGCGATGCCGACGCGCCGGCGGATGCGCAGCCACTACCGCGTTCGGGCTCGGTGAACGTCGACGCGAAGGATGCGGCGCGTTCGTCGGACTCGAACAAGGCGTGACGTATCGAAACTGACGGGGCGCCGCGATGCTCGATCTCGGTCTTTCGAAGATGGCGCTGATCGGCGTCGTCGCGCTCGTCGTGCTCGGCCCCGAGCGGCTGCCGCGCGTCGCGCGCACGGCGGGCGCCCTGTTCGGGCGCGCGCAGCGCTATATCAACGACGTGAAGTCCGAAGTCGCGCGTGAGATCGAACTCGATGCGCTGCGCTCGATGAAGAGCGATTTCGAGCAAGCCGCGCGCAACGTCGAGAATACGATTCACGACAATCTGCGCGAGCATGAGCGCGATCTCAATGCCGCGTGGCAATCGGCGGTATCGCCGGGCGAGCCGGGCGGCGGCGTTTTGGCCGATTCCGGCGGCATGCCGGGCGATGCGGGCGCGCCGCTCGCCGATCCGTCGTGGCGCTTGGCGTCCGCCATGCCGGCCAAGCGGCGCAACTGGCGCGTCAAGAAATCGGCTACCCCCGTCTGGTATAAGCGTGCGACCATACGTCGTACTCAAGTGCAATCCGGCGCGGCGCGCGTCGCGCGGCATCGGCCGGCAAGCCTGCGACGTCCCGTGCGCTTCTTCTGAGCGACGATGCACGTGCATCATTTCAACCGAGGGCCGGTGTGAGCGACCCCCAGCGCAATCCGGACGAAGCGCCGGAAGAATCCTTCATCTCCCATCTCGTCGAACTGCGTGACCGCATCATCCGTGCGGGTGCGGCCGTGATCGTCGTGTTCGTCGGGCTCGTCTATTGGGCGCCCGATATTTTCAGGCTGCTTGCGCGGCCGTTGATGGAGAACTTGCCGAAAGGCGGCAAGATGATCGTCACCGACGTCACCGGCTCGTTCTTCGTGCCAATGAAGGTGACGATGCTCGTCGCGCTCGTGATTGCATTGCCCGTCGTGCTGTACCAGATCTGGGCGTTCGTCGCGCCAGGCCTTTACCAGCACGAGAAGAAGCTTGTCGCGCCGCTCGTCGGCAGCAGCTACGTGCTGTTCCTCTGCGGGATGGCGTTTGCGTATTTCGTCGTGTTCCCGACGATTTTCCGCGTGATGGCGCATTACAACGCGCCGCTCGGCGCCGAAATGTCGACCGACATCGACAATTACCTGAGTTTCGTGCTCGGCATGTTCGTCGCGTTCGGCGTGACGTTCGAAGTGCCGGTCGTCGTCGTGCTGCTCGTGCGCATGGGTGTGCTGAGCGTGAAGAAGCTCAAGGAGATCCGGCCGTATGTGATTGTCGGCGCGTTTGTCGTCGCCGCGGTCGTTACGCCGCCTGACGTGTTCTCGCAACTGATGCTCGCGCTGCCGCTCGTTCTGCTCTACGAAGCGGGAATCATCGCCGCGCGCCTGTTCGTGAGCGCGCCCAAGGCGAAAGAAGAGGACGAGGGAACGCCGGCGGCGGGTTGAACGGCGCGGCGCGTGGCGGCTTGCCGGATCTTCTTCGGCATGCCGCGCGCGGTTCCGGTGGCCTGCGTGGAACCATGGGGCAACCCGTTCGACGCCGGATCGCCCCGCAGGATGCTGCCTGGAGCCGAATTGTCGGGCGGCGCCGAGCGCCGCTGCGCGCGCCCTTACTCCTGCTCGTCGCTTTGGTCGTCCATTGCCTGCTTCGGCGGCGGCGGCCGCTTGCCGATCACCACCGTCACGTCGAACTCCTTGCCCTTGCGCACCACGTGCACCTTCGTCGGCGTGCCCGGCTTGATCTGCGCGACGACGTTCAAGAGCTTCGTCGTGTCGGTGATCGGCTCGCTCTCGATCGACATCAGGATGTCGCCCGGCTTGATGCCCGCCTTGTCCGCCGGGCCACCTTGCAGCACACCCGCGACGATCGCCCCCGATTTCTGCGACAGATTGAACGAATCGGCGATTTCGGGCGTCACGTCCTGCGGCTCGACGCCGATCCAACCTCGCGTGACGGTACCCGTCGTGATGATGCTTTCGAGCACGTTGCGCGCGGTCGATACGGGAATCGCGAAGCCGATGCCGAGCGAGCCTCCCGAGCGCGAGTAGATTGCCGTGTTGATGCCGAGCAGGTTGCCGTTCACGTCGATGAGCGCGCCGCCCGAATTACCTGGATTGATCGCCGCGTCGGTCTGGATGAAGTTCTCGAACGTGTTGATGCCGAGATGGTTGCGCCCGAGCGCGCTGATGATTCCCATCGTCACCGTCTGGCCGACGCCGAACGGGTTGCCGATTGCCAGCACGACGTCGCCGACCCGCGATTGATCCGAGCGGCCGAGCGTGATCGTCGGCAAGTTCGGCGTGCTGATCTTCAGTACCGCAAGATCGGTCTCCGGATCGCTGCCGATCACTTTCGCGGTGGCGGTGCGGCCGTCGGCGAGCGCGACTTCGATCTGGTCCGCCCCGTCGACGACGTGCTGGTTCGTTAGAATGTAACCCTCCGCGCTTACGATGACGCCCGATCCCAGGTTCGCCGCCGGTTCTTCCTGCTGCTTGCGCGCGTTGCGGTCGCCGAAGAAATAGCGGAAGAGCGGATCCTTCGCGCGGGGATCGGACGGCAGCGTGCCGTCCTTGCTGGAAAATACGTTGACGACCGCAGGCATCGCCTTCTGTGCGGCGTCCGCATACGACGCTTGCGCAGGCGCGCCGCCCACGCCGGGCGCCACTTCCCGCAGCGCGACGATCGGCGATGCGAGCTGCTTGCCGAGTTGTCCCTGCCGTTGCAGCCACTGCGGCTTGAGCGTCGCGACGATGAACATCAGTGCGAGCAGCACCGTCACCGCTTGGGCGAAGAACAGCCAGAAGCGTCTAAGCATTTGAAGATATTAGAGGTTTATATGGATCGGATCGAACTTGAATTGTACTTGAACAATACCCTCGAAACGTCGCGGTTCAAGGATTACAGCCCCAACGGTCTTCAGGTGGAAGGCAGGCGGAAGATTGAAAAGATCGCGACCGGCGTGACAGCCTCGCTTGCGTTTATCGATCGCGCGCTCGAATGGGGCGCCGATGCGGTGCTCGTCCATCACGGCTATTTCTGGCGCAACGAGGCGCCGCAGATCACCGGGCGCAAACAGCAGCGCCTGAAGCGCCTGCTTGTGAACGACCTGAATCTGTTCGGGTACCACCTGCCGCTCGACGCGCATCCGGAACTCGGCAACAACGCGCAGTTGGGCGAGCGCTTGGGCCTGATCGGCGACAGCCGTTTCGGCGATCAGGACCTCGGCTGGATGGCGACGCTGCCAATGCCGGTCACGCTCGAGCATTTCGCGGCGAAGGTCGAAAACACGCTTGGACGCACGCCGCTCGTGCTCGGCGATGCGGATCAGCCGTTGCGCCGCGTCGCGTGGTGCACGGGCGGCGCGCAAAGCTATTTCGACGCGGCGATCGACGCGGGCGCCGATGTGTTCCTGACAGGCGAGGCGTCCGAATTCGTCACGCATGCGTCGGCAGAAAGCGGCGTCGCGTTCGTTGCCGCAGGGCACCATGCGACCGAACGATTCGGCATTCAGGCGCTCGGCCGCCATTTATCCGAGCGATTCGATCTCGAACATATTTTTATCGATATTCATAACCCGGTTTAATTCGGTAAATTGATGCACCGCATCTAAATGGAAATGGATGCGGCGACGCTCAAGGGCTTATCGGGCGGTGCTTGCCGATAGTTCGGGGAAACCCTTGATTAATAATCGAGTCCGAAGAGATTTCGCATTCGGCTCTTGTAAATGACGACTCCATTCGAGCAAACTAGCGGCGGTACGAAATGCCGTGACGAAAATCCAACTCAGAATTGGGGCGTGTAATGCGAGACAAGGAAGAGGAGCACGTCGATAGTAGTCGCCGGACCTGGCTGATTGCGACATCGGTGGCAAGCGGCGTCGGCGGCGTCGCCACCGTCATACCTTTTGCGGCGTCGCTCGCGCCGTCCACCAAGGCGAAGGCGGCCGGCGCGCCGGTCGAAGTCGACATCGGCGCGCTGAAGCCCGGCGAGATGCTGACCGTCGCGTGGCGCGGCAAGCCGGTCTGGGTGTTGAACCGCACCGACGCGATGCTTGCCGACGTTCCGAAGGCGGACAAGGAAGTCGCCGATCCGCTGTCGAAATCCCCGTATTCGATGCCACTGCCCGCGTATTGCGCGAACGAATACCGGTCGCGCGCCGAGCACAAGAACATCCTGGTCGTGATGGCGGTGTGCACGCACCTCGGCTGCACGCCGAGCCAGCGTTTCACGCCGGGGCCGCAGCCCAACTTGCCCGACGATTGGCCGGGCGGCTTCCTGTGCCCGTGCCATGGCTCGACCTACGATCTCGCCGGCCGCGTCTTCAAGAACAAGCCGGCGCCGCAGAATCTGGACGTCCCGCCGTACATGTTCACGTCGGCCACCACGCTCGTGATCGGCAAGGACGAGAAAGGAGAGGCGTAAATGGCGACCGATAACAAAGAGATCTCCACGACAGGCTTGCTAGGCTGGGTCGACCAGCGCTTTCCTCTCACTTCCACCTGGAAAAAGCACGTTTCCGAGTATTACGCGCCGAAGAACTTCAACGTCTGGTACTTCTTCGGCTCGCTCGCGCTGCTCGTGCTCGTCAACCAGATCGTCACCGGCATCTTCCTGACGATGAACTACAAGCCCGACTCGACGCTCGCGTTCGCGTCGGTCGAGTACATCATGCGCGAGGTGCCTTGGGGCTGGCTGATCCGCTACATGCATTCGACGGGCGCGTCGATGTTCTTCGTCGTCGTCTATCTGCACATGTTCCGCGGCCTTTTGTACGGCTCGTACCGCAAGCCGCGCGAACTCGTGTGGATCTTCGGCTGCGCGATTTTCCTATGCCTGATGGCCGAGGCATTCTTCGGCTATCTGCTGCCGTGGGGACAGATGTCGTACTGGGGCGCGCAGGTGATCGTGAACCTGTTCTCGGCGATTCCGTTTGTCGGCCCGGACTTGTCGCTGTGGATTCGCGGCGATTACGTCGTGTCCGACGTCACGCTGAACCGCTTCTTCGCGTTTCACGTGATCGCGATCCCGCTCGTGCTCGTGGGGCTTGTCGTCGCGCACTTGGTCGCTCTTCACGAAGTCGGATCGAACAATCCGGACGGTATCGAGATCAAGGCGAAGAAGGACGAGAACGGCATTCCGCTCGACGGCATTCCGTTTCATCCGTACTACTCGGTGCACGACTTCTTCGGCGTCTGCGTGTTCCTGATGGTGTTCGCGCTGATCGTGTTCTTCATGCCGGAGATGGGCGGCTATTTCCTCGAGGCGAACAATTTCGTTCCCGCGAATCCGTTGCAGACACCGCCCGAAATCGCGCCGGTCTGGTACTTCACCGCGTTCTACGCGATGCTGCGCGCGACCACCGATCCGTTCAAGATCGTGCTGATGATCGTCATCGCGCTGCTCGGGGTGCTTGCGCTCATTCGCGCGCGCGGCAAGTGGAAGATCGCGCTGCCGGTGCTCGCTGCCGCGCTCGTCGTCTTCATGTATGCGACCGAATCGAAGTTCTGGGGCGTCGTCGTGATGGGCTCGGCCGTCGTCACGCTGTTCTTTCTGCCGTGGCTCGACAGGAGCCCGGTCAAATCCATCCGCTACCGGCCGTTCTTCCACAAGGTGTTTTTCGGGATCTTCGTTGCCGCGTTCCTGACGCTTGCGTTCCTCGGCACGCGGCCGCCTTCACCCGCCGCGACGCTGATCGCGCAGATTTGCGCGCTCGTCTACTTCGCGTTTTTCCTCGGCATGCCGTTTTGGACGCCGCTGGGCAGATTCAAGCAGCCGCCCGAACGCGTGCGGTTCAAACCCCATTGATCGTTGCGAGCGAGGAGAATTCGTATGAAGAAATTGCTTTTGACGCTCGCAATGTTTACTGTGGCGGTATGTCTGCTGGCGAGTGCGCCCGCGCGGGCCGACGAAGGCGGATTTCCGCTCGACCGGGCTCCCGATAACGTGGAGAATCTCGTCTCCTTGCAACATGGCGCGCAATTGTTCGTGAACTATTGCCTGAACTGCCATAGTGCAAACCTGATGCGCTATAACCGGCTGACGGATCTCGGCATCTCGCAAAAGGAGATCGAGGCGAATTTGCTGTTTACGACCGATAAGGTCGGCAACACGATGAGCGTCGCGATGCGGCCGGACGATGCGAAGAACTGGCTTGGCGTCGCACCGCCCGATCTGTCCGTCGAAGCGCGTGCACGCGGCCGCGATTGGCTATACACGTATCTGCGCAGTTTCTACCGCGACGATACGCGGCCGACCGGCTGGAACAACGCGGTGTTCGCGAATGTCGGGATGCCGCACGTGTTGTGGCAGCTTCAGGGGCAGCGCATTGCGAAATTCGAGGAAAAGACGGACGACGAAACGGGCGAGAAGGTGCGCAAGCTCGTCGGATTCCAGCAAGTAACGCCGGGCACGTTGTCGCCGGTGGATTACGACACCGCCGTTGGCGATCTGGTCGCGTACCTGAGCTGGATGTCCGAGCCCGAGCAACAGACCCGCAAGCGCCTCGGCGTATGGGTACTGCTGTTCCTCGGCGTCCTGACCTTCCTTGCATGGCGGCTCAATGCCGCCTACTGGAAAGATATCAAGTAATCACGCTTTGACCGGCGTGGGGCCAGTGCAACGAAGAGCCAGCGGCTCTTCCGAGCGCTGGCCTTCGGTTTTTGAGGAAACGCAAACATGATGGTTCTGTATTCCGGTACGACTTGTCCGTTCTCCCAGCGTTGCCGGCTGGTGCTGTTCGAAAAGGGCATGGATTTCGAGATTCGCGACGTCGACTTGTTCAACAAGCCGGAAGATATCGCCGTGATGAATCCATACGGACAGGTGCCGATTCTCGTCGAGCGGGATCTGATTCTGTACGAATCGAACATCATCAACGAGTACATCGACGAGCGCTTTCCGCATCCGCAACTGATGCCGGCCGATCCGGTTCAGCGCGCGCGCGCGCGCCTGTTCCTGCTTAACTTCGAGAAGGAATTGTTCGTGCACGTGAGCACGCTCGAGAACGAGAAGGGCAAGGCAGCGGAGAAGAACCACGAGAAGGCGCGCCTCGCGATCCGCGATCGGCTGACGCAGCTCGCCCCCATCTTCTTGAAGAACAAGTACATGCTCGGCGAAGAGTTCTCGATGCTCGACGTCGCGATCGCGCCGTTGCTTTGGCGTCTCGATCACTACGGAATCGAGTTGTCGAAGAATGCGGCGCCGTTGATGAAGTACGCGGAGCGGATCTTCAGCCGTCCTGCGTATATCGAAGCGCTGACGCCGTCCGAAAAGGTCATGCGTCGTTAAGCTGGGTGACTGGGAGGCGGATACGGCAAGGGCTCGCCTGTTCGCTTCCATTCGAGGATGGCGATGCAAGAAATTTCCACGAAGCCTTATTTGCTGCGCGCGCTGTACGAATGGTGCACGGATAACGGCTATACGCCGCACATCGCGGTGCGGGTCGACAAGGCGACGCGCGTGCCGCGTCAGTTCGTGCGCGACGGCGAGATCGTATTGAACATCAGCTTCGAGGCGACGAGCCAGTTGCAGATGGGAAATGAATGGATCGAATTTACCGCGCGGTTCTCCGGCAAGGCGCACAAGATCGAGGTGCCGGTTGCCAATGTGCTCGCGATTTATGCGCGCGAGAATGGGCAGGGAATGGCGTTCCAGGTCGATGTCGCGGCGGAGTTGGGCGAGGACGGGGAAAGCGCGGCGGATGACGGCGGCCAGGGTGACGGGCGCGGTGCAGTGGCCGAAGATGTGGCGGAGGGGGCGGCTGCTGCCGAACCGGCGGCCGACGATCCTGACGGCGCCGGCGATCCGCCGATGTCCGACGGTGACGGTGCGAATAAAGGCGGACGGCCGCGCCTCAAGATCGTGAAATGAGGTAGAATCGTCAGTCTTGCCGGCTTAGCTCATCTGGTAGAGCAGTTGATTTGTAATCATCAGGTGGCGGGTTCGAGTCCTGCAGCCGGCACCAATAAAATCAAGGGGTTACGCGATTATTGCGTAACCCCTTGATGCTTTTGAGGCCCTCCCGGTACAGTATTGGTACACTGAGCCGTCGCAAGGGCATCATGGCCGTCATCCAAAAACGAGATTCGGGCAACTGGAAAGCCATCGTTCGCAAGAACGGTTGGCCGACCACGATCAAGACTTTCCGCACCAAACGCGATGCCGAGGATTGGGCTCGCCGAACCGAAGATGAGATGGTCCGGGGTGTCTATCTGTCGCGTGCTCCCTCCGAAAAGCTCACCTTGTCGGCCGCGCTGAAACGGTACATGGAAGAAGTGTCGGTCACCAAGAAGGCGACCACGCAGCGCAGCGAGCGCTTCACCTCGCAGCACTTGGCTGCGTTCTTTGGGAAGTATTCGATGGCGGCCGTTAGTGCCGAACTCGTCGCCAAGTACCGCGACGAGCGGTTGGCGGCTGGCAAGTCGAGCAACACCGTGCGGATTGAGCTGGCGATGCTCGGGCATCTGTTCCGGGTGGCGATTCAGGAGTGGGGGATCGGCCTGACGTTCAATCCAGTCGCCAACATCCGGAAACCTAGCCCCGGCGCGGGCCGGGATCGGCGCTTGACGCCGGAAGAGCAGCAACGACTCTTCGCGGCCGCCGACGCCCATAGCAATCCGATGCTCGGATGGATCGTGCGGCTGGCCGTCGAAACGGGTATGCGCTCATCCGAGATCACGGGCCTGCGCCGCTCCCAAGTCGATCTGAACCGCAGGGTTGTCACCCTCAAGGACACCAAGAATGGCTCCGCGCGCTTGGTTCCGTTGACTCGCGTGGCGGTCGAAATCCTGCGCTCAGCGCTGGACAATCCTATCCGGCCGATTGACGTCGATCTCGTGTTCTTCGGGGAGCCGGGGCGAGATGGCAAGCGCAAGCCCTACGTGTTTCAGAAGCTCTGGGCGAGCATCGTGCAGACAGTTGGCTTAGCTGACTTACATTTTCACGATCTACGCCATGAGGCGGTTAGCCAACTGGTCGAGGGTGGGCTGAGCGACCAGGAGGTCGCGTCAATCAGCGGGCACAAGTCGATGCAGATGCTGAAGCGATACACCCACCTTCGGGCCGAAGATCTGGTCGAAAAACTGGATCGGATGAGGAAATGAGCGGTTCGCGCTGAAGCGTGACGTTTGACCTACGCATCGGAAATGTCAGGGCTGCCCGACTGGTCTCCATGAGTGATACGCAGCCACGGCCCAAGAATCTCTTTCATGCATTGCTGACAGAGGTCAATGCTGACTTGACTGCCGTCCCCGAAGACTGATGTGTAGCCGCCCGTGAAAGACAGCGACAACTTTTCGTGCCACTCCATGTCGGACGGCGTCAGGCGGCGGCTACAGCGATCACACGTGCACGCGATGGCCTGTTGGACGGTGACGGGTTGATATTCGAGCATGGCCTTCAATTGAGAGGCGTTACCATCCTACGCTCATGCAAGGACGAGGGTCTGGTCGACAAGCTGGACCGGATGAAAAAGCATGCATAGTTTGGCGGGACCATCGAACTATTTTCTCGCATGCGAGAAAATCGAACGTCGGCGTCTAGCGTCGGGAGTGTCCCGCCTCAAACGGAGGGCAGAGGGGGCCCCTTTGGGGACGTGAAAGAGTTGCCGCACTTCGGGTCGTTGTCGCGCGGCTAGCGCGGCCGGCGGGACCGAGCAGCGGGTATAACCGCCGCGGTTGGCCTCCTCGCGTACTGATCCGGCAGGCCCCCTCTGCAAGCCAGCTTTTTTCGGCAGTATGTAACCAACTAGGCCAAACAAAACCGCCTCAGACGACGATTACAGTCGAATCGCCTGCGCAGCCGGAATCGGCGGGAACAATCGGAGCGTCACGGTCAAACTTTCGTGTTACGAGCATGACATTGCCGCTGTGGGGAACATCTAGCTCGAATTCGTAGATCCCGTTCTCGTCGAGAAAATCCATCGCGGTATGAATGGTTTGAAACGTAAAGGTGATTGCCCATCCGTCGCGAGTTGATGTAAGTGCGACGGGGAGGTTAGTATCGGTTGCAGCCATTTCCGGCCTCTTGAAAAGAAAAGGTCAGTATTGGTCAGGCCCTGAGGATGTTAGTGCATCCTCTCGGGCCGCTTGCGTCGCCGGTCAATTCTCGCATGCGAGAATCGGCCAGGTAGCTCGGGTGTCCTTCCATTTCTCGCATGCGAGAAATGTCATCGGCCACGGAAACGATTTAGCAGGCTTAGACTTTGTACCGCGACGCCGCCGGACAGTGAGGCGGCCCAGCCTTTGACCTGAAGCAGAAACAAGAAAAGCACTCCAAACGTTGGGAAGATGAAGGCGATCTGCGAGAACGTTAGCGAAGCTGCGTCGAGCCCGGTCAGGCCCTGCGCCTTTTGGAAATACGTGTCGGCGAACTGGAACCCGAATTTGAGAACGGCGAATGTCAGGATGTAGATGAATACTGCGTTGAGCACCATGCTCGCCCAGTTCATGAACCATTGTCGTGTAGCGGGCCAAAAAACACTGGCGATGACAAGCGGCAGCAGCAGGAAGACGATAGCGAGCATGATCTTCGATATGACGATATAGACGGATGCGAGGATCAGGAAGACTTCCGTCACGCCGTAGATCAAGATACCCAAAATCACGATGCCAATGTTGCTGAGGCCGGCGCTCAGCATCGCATTGGTGATCTTGTTGCATTGGGCCATCACGCCGTCCAACGTGCTCGATACTGGCTGGCCGCTGATGATCGTTCCACCAATCCCATTCATCAATTCGATGGTCATGTGGTAGAGCTGGCTTGCGAAACCGCCCCAATTGAGCGTGCCAAGTACCAGTGTGACGGTCAGCAGTCGGGCCAGAAGATCCTTGGCGCCGGACGCAGCGCGCCCATCGTAGACGGAGTACCCATACCATGCGACATACATCACCGCGAGAAGATACACGGGCGTAGACAGCACGTTTGCCACGGCCGGATAGGTGTTCTGCAGGAACGCCTCCGGAATCATCTCGAAGCTCGCGATAAACGCGCTAGGAGTAAAAGTCGCATCACTCATTTTTCATGGCCTCCGCAAAGCGACGGCGAACCTTCTCGTTGACGATGTCATCACGGGTCAGCTCGACGCGGTGTTGTTGGTAGATGTTCCGCTGCACGATTCCGATGCACGTTGGGATGTTCGGCAGCAAATTGGGATCAGCGTTTGGAAGCTGATAGCCGTACAGCACTGCGGCGCATTCGCTCCATCCCATGCTTCCAGAAAGTGCCATCTTGAAGGCAGCGGCATTCGCTGAGAGCAGCGGATTGCCTTCGGGCGTGCATGACCATAGGGAGGCAAGCAGGAGCGCCCCAAGAGCCCATTTCAGGCACTTCCGGGCCGTCCGGCTGGCGACGAGCAGGCTAGCCATCAGGCCAAGAGGGAGCAACGAAAAAGCGGCGTGCATTGTGATCCCCTCACTTGACGTCGAAGAAGGTGGCGTTGCGTGCTGCCGACTGGTTCTGTTCGTTGAGCACGTTGGCTTGCAGGTTCATATTTATCGCGTTGAGCTTTGCCATAGCGGTTTGCAACAGGCCGTTTTCGGTTGCGATGCGGTTTTGCAGATCCTGCGCATCTTTCAGGTTTGCCGTAGCGTCGACGTTCCGCCCTAACGCAGTGAGATTGTTGAGATGCGTTTGAATCTCGGAGTACAGTGCGTCGCCGCCGGCTAGTGCCGCCCGCACGGAATCGGTGCTCATCTTGTACGACGTTGCGCCCTGCTTGGACTGGAAGGTATCCGAGCTGATCGGCTGGATTTGCTTGTCGTAGTAGTCCTGCTTCGCACCGAAGGCCCCGCTTTTCTGCATGGCCACGACCTCTTGCCACGAGCCAGGGACGACCGAGGCGGAGTTGACCGAATCGCCGAAGCCTATCGCTCCGCGACCGTAGCTGCCGGTGATGGCCGCGTACTGATCTTTGAGGGTTTTGTACTGATCCTGCAATTGCTTGACCGTTTGCTGTAATTGCATGACCGAAGCAACGTCGAAGGTTGGAATGCCGCCGGCGAATGCGGTACCGAAGCTGCCAACAGCCATAGCTACGACGAGAGTGGAATTCAGAAATTGCATGTCGGGCTCCTTCAATTGGCGGGAAACTGTCGTTTCAATTGAGCTAGGTGCGTCCTGGCCACATCTGGCGGCGTAGGTGAGGCTCTGGCGTGCTGCGGGCTATTCACATGTTGTTGTTCGCGTTCGCGGCGCTCTGCAACTCGGGAGGCGCGGGCAGGATGGAACTGCTGCTTCTCGTATTGCTTCACCAGCCCCATGAAGTACTGGGGCGGCGTCTTTTTGATTTCGCCGGAATCCATTGCCGCTGACAACTCGTCCAGCATGAGCTGGACATCCCGTGCAGGAGCGCCAGATAGCGCGCTTCGAATAATGTCGGAGACGCAGGACCTGTCCGAGGCCGTCAATCTATGTGGGAAGACAACGATCCCATCCAATAGCGCCGCTGCGCTATGCGACTGTGCATAACTGCTCGGTGAGGGCGGCGCGGTAGTTGTAGTGTTAGAGTTAAAGTTAACGTTAGTAGTAGTGTTAACGAGCCCACTATTGGTGGGGCAGGGATAGGGTATCGATACCCTATCGGGATGAGTGTCTTGCGGGCATAGCGCACTCTGCACAAGCGCCCGTAAATTGCCGAGCTTCTTCGTATTGATCGGAAGCCGCGACAAAAGATCTTCAACGAAGGCGTCGCGCCAGTGACCGGGGATGGCGGCGATCTGCTCATACGTCCGCTGTCGCAACGTTCCCGCAACGGACATACTGGCCGAGTTATGGTCCCACCAGATCTTGACCCAGACGTAACTCAACTTCTCATCGAAATCGATAAAGGCGGCTTCGCGTAGGCGGCGAAGAACAGGGATCAACTGCGAGTCGGTATCCCACCCCATCTCCGAGGCGGCAATGCGCGGAACAATCGGATACACGCCAATGATGTTGCTGAACGGCGAGGTCAGCAGATATGACAGAGTGGCCCGGTCCTCCTGCGTTCTCCCTGCCATACGTGGAGAACGCCAGAATGCGGTGTCATCAATCGTGCGTTGACGGCCCATGTCACTCGCCCCCGTCGATTTCTTCGGCGATCAGACGCGCAATGAGTGCGGTGCGGAATAGCACGCGCCGACCGATTTTGATTCGAGCCGGACGCAGTCGGCGCGAGAGTTCGCAATCTCTCGTCAGGGTTACACGAAGCCCTTCAGGACTCCGATCTAGAACCTCGGCAACCTGAGAAAGCGTTAATAGCGGTGAACCGCTGTAACGCTGAATAAGCATTTCTTCCGTTGATTTCACGTGGATAGCTCCAAGTTCTTATCTGCAACGGAAGATTACGGTTTATGAGTAAGCAGTTTCCATCTATTTACAGAGGCTTATAAGGGTATTCAGAAATTACGGCATTGCGTGTATAACGTATCTATGCTGTATCTCTATGATTTTGTATAACAAATGTATAGCATTTTTATTGGAGATTTCTTCGATTTTTCAATGGCTTAGGTTGTCTGGAGGGGTGCGTTAACTGACTGCTGCCCGTTTCATGTTGCTCAAGAGCAACGTGGGCGCCGCCGCACTTGCTCTTGGCGTTGCCTGACGTGAAATCGGTAGCGCCGTAGCGAAAGGCAGCGTAGCCAATAATCCTCTCTAGGTCAGTCGTTCTCAGTAACGCGAGATAGCAGAGCCGCCAAGTCTGGCGATCCTGCTTCGAGTATGTCGGTTGGCATATTTGCGTTTTCGCAGGCGAGAACTAGATCGTTGAACTCGCCGCTCGTCGCCTTCTTGCGCACGAGAAACAAGAGCATGGACAGAAGCGCATGTGTTCCTTTCTGCGTCCTCTCGATCTCCGCCAGTCGACCGATAAGCTCCTGCCTTTCGGCCCACGCTTCCACGCTATCGCGGCTTGTTTCCGTGTGGCCGCCTCGCCCGAGTGATTTGTCGCGGATGTACTTCGAAAGGTGCTTGTATCCCGCCAGTGCTGCCGCTTCCTCCAGCCGCTGCCGCTCGTCGTCAGAGTAGCGAATTGGGATAGGTTTCGTCGTGCTCATTGGAATCGGGCCTCCGTATACTGATTGCTATACACGTAAACATAGCAAAATCAAATGCCAGAAGCAAATTTGTATAGCAATCGTATAGTGATTTCGCGTGCGATTTTCGAAATATCCTTGTGTTTTCAGAGGGTTGGCACCCTCGGAGGGGTGCGTGTTGTGTATTGAGATTTTGGGCCTGTTAAGGACCAGAATCTCTAGGGGTTAAGGGCGTACAGGTCGCATAGGCCGAAGGCCGTAGGAGCGACGACGACAAAAAGTAGACAGTGCGTGAACAGGGAGAGGACTAACTGGATACGAATAGAGGTCAAAAGGTTGACCATAGGCAGACGATTGGAATACAACTAGGGTACAGTTAGACAACAATATGACGATGGTGGGGCATCAATGACGAAGCCAGACGCAAAACAGGCAGTCAGGCAGACGGAGCCGACCACGAAAGCGGCGCAATTACGGGAAGTGATGCCGGAGATCGAAAAGAAGCTCGCAGCAGGTGTGCAGCTCGGGACGATTCACAAGGCGCTGACCGAAGCCGGGTTCGACCTGACGTTTCAGACGCTGAAAACGTACCTGTACCGATACCGAAAGAAGCATCAAGCAAAGGCCGTGGTGCGGCAGGCGGAGCCTGTCGGCTCACGGTCGGCCGGCACACCGACGCCGGCATCATCCAACCCCGAAGAGCTTGTTTCGTACGATACAGATTCGTCGGAAACACCTACGTCACGCGGACCGATCTCGATGCAGGAGCTTGACCGCCTGATGAAACCCGACCCGGCAGAACAAGCCGAGAAACTGGCGCGTTACGAGCGCTTGGGGAAACAGCAACGAAGGAACCATAGAACATGACGATGGTCCGATCGCTCACTGCCGTGACCGCCCGCTTGGAAGCTGCGACCGAGACGCTGGCCGAGTACATCGGCTACCTGAACGGTGAGATCGACGCCGAGCAGGACAAAGCAGAACCGAACGCTGAGCGCGTTGAGGCGCTGGAACAGCAGCTTGATATCGTCATTGGGGAGCGCCGCGCTATCATGCCAGCCAATCTGGCGCTTATTAATCGCGCGCTGTACATCTACGCACCGTTTCTAAAGCTGTTGAGAGGCAGCACGTAATAGGGTTAGATCTGACATGGCGTATGAGGCAGAGTTTGAACAAGCGGCAGCGCGAACGCGATCTTGGGGGCTGACGTGCCGAGAGGGTAACGGTGCAAGCGAACGATACGTTTCGCCGGCGACCAGTGCGAAGGTCACCAACTGTGCTCAGGCCGTTCTTGGTCGTATGCAAGCGGAAAATGTGGCTGCGCAATGTTTCGCTGTCAGCTCGTTTCTGCGCGAGCCGTTGCAGGATGTGCTGGGGGTCCCGCTGACGTACACGCTCGGCTACGTCAATTTGGGCCGTGGTCCGGTTTTTCACACGCGGGCGGAGAACTTGAAGGCGATGCTAGATGCCGGGCGTCCCACATCGCGGGCCTTGGAGTTGCACGCGTGGTTGACTCTGCCAAGTAGAGAAATCATCGACCTGACACTGTCAACCACGCTTGGGCTCGTCCGGAACCTTCCCGAACTGGTGGGACGTGCTGCTTTCATTCACCCGAACGATCTTGTCGGCAACCATTCCTATCACCCCCAAGTCTTGGGCGAAGACTATTTGCGACGGATTGGGGTGATGGTCGAACTCGAAGGTTTTTTCGTTGCGCCAGCGGCGTCGCCGGAGCCCGACCCGAGGCTTCGCCGCAGTGGTCTGCTGCGACGTGGTTGGCGCGCGCTGGTTGGTCGGTGACTGGATACAACCGCGAACCAGTGGTTTTCGACTGCTTTTCAGTCGCCGCGCAGCGCGTCCGCGTCCTTGCACACGTGTTTCCACTTCTCTGGCGGAACGCAGGTATGGAGTCCGAGTTGTTTGGCTGTTTCGATTGGTAGGCGCAAAGTGACATTCGCCCCTGCTCCTTGGTCACGCGTGCGCAGTTCGGCACTTACGCCGCGAAGCTCCAGATACACTACGCCTCCCTCGAATATCTCTTCGTAGAGATGCCACGATGGCTCGTCGTCGTTGAAATCATGGTGCGAGAGGGTTGCCTTGGTACTCATGATTGAACTCCTGCGGGTGTACGGACTGCCTAGTGTGTTATATAATAAAAATTATATAGCGCTCGGAGATTGCAATGCTTACGTTCAAGGTTACGACAGTAGGGGCGTCAGCCGGCTTCATCCTGACCAAGGAGGCGATGGCACGGCTTAAGGTCAAGAAGGGGGACACGGTGTATCTGACGGAAGCGCCGGAGGGCGGCTATCGGATTACACCATACGACCCCGATTTCGAGCGCCAGATGAGACTGGCGGAAGAGATCATGCATGACGATCGCGATATCTTGCGGGCGCTTGCCAAGTGACCGCTTGGCGATGGATTCGTGCGGACCTGATCTATGCTGTGCATGATCGTCAGTTGGCGGAGCATGGCGGCCTGGATGGCGTGCGCGACATTGGTGCTGTGGAGTCGGCGTTGGCGCGGCCGCAGAACCTCGATATGTACGGTGAGGCGGACGCTGCGGCACTGGCGGCTGCGTATGCGTATGGCTTGGCTCGGAATCATGGCTTCGCGGATGGTAACAAGCGGACCGCGTGGATTGCCGCCCGCCTGTTTCTTGCCGAGAATGGTTACCGCTTGCGCTTTGATTCGGCCGACGCGGTTAGAACGATGGAAAGCGTTGCCGCCGGCAAGATCGATGAAGGGCAGCTTGCCGAGTGGTTCCGGCAGCGCGTTGCGATTGCTTGACGCGTCGGCTGAGCGGCGCCCTCGGTACAATGACGGTACACAGCTAGGTTTTTTCAGCTTCCGCTCACTTACGCTAAACTACTGAATATAAAGTAATTTGGGTTGTGCTGCGTTACGGTCACTTTCCCTTAAATATCAGTAACTTATTGATTTAATTGAAAATTTGTAATCATCAGGTGGCGGGTTCGAGTCCTGCAGCCGGCACCAAATACCCCTCCGAGGGAGTCCTCGGAAATCCTGAAACCCGTGATAGCATAAGGCTTCACGGGTTTTTTTATTCCTGACTTGTCCAGTCTAGCCCGTGTGAATCCGGGGGCATGCGGGGGCACTTTCGGGGGAATTTTGATTGACGGTTGATGCCCCTGACAAAAAGTGCCCCCTTCCGGGCTGTAAGGTGCACCATGCCGCTGACTGATGTCACTATCCGAAAGGCCTCTCCCCGCGAAAAGCCGTACCGCCTCGCTGATGGCGGCGGCATGTATCTCGAAGTGTCTCCATCAGGGGGCAAATACTGGCGATTCAAATATCGCTTTGCTGGTAAGGAGAAGCGTCTCGCTCTGGGCGTCTACCCCGATGTTCCGCTTGCCGCCGCGCGAGAGAAGCGAGATGAGGCGAGAAAGACGCTCGCCGGCGGTGTCGATCCTGGCGAGGCGAAGAAGGCCGCTAAGCGAGCGACGCTGCTTGCCGCAACGAATTCGTTCGAAGCGGTTGCGCTAGGATGGATGGACGAGCGCAAGCCATATGTCACATCGGGTTCGTGGGAAAAGACCAAAGCGCGCTTCGTCAAGGATGTATTCCCCTGGTTGGGCAAGCGTCCGATAGCAGAAATCGATGCACCCGAAGTTCTGACTATTCTCAAGCGCATCGACAGCCGAGGTGCTCGGTTCACCGCTCACAAGGTGCGTAGTGAGATCAGTCGAGTGTTCCGCTATGGAATTAAGGAGGGGTACTGCAAGGTCGACGCGGCGCGCGACCTCACAGACGCGATCCCGCCGGCTCAAACCACTCACTTTGCTTCGATTACCGATCCCGAGAAGGTCGGTGCCATGTTGCGAGCGTTTGATGGCTTCTCGGGCACGTTTCCGGTCTTATGTGCGCTTAGGCTGGCGCCGATGCTGTTCACTCGACCAGGTGAACTCCGCAAGGCTGAATGGGCGCAATTTGACTTGGATAAGGGCGAGTGGCGCTATCTCGTGACGAAGACCAAGACGGAGCATCTCGTGCCGCTTGCCCAACAGGCTATTCAGATTTTGCGAGAACTTCACGCACTGACGGGTAGTGGACGATACGTGTTTCCAGGCGCTCGGTCAGCCCTGCGTCCGATGAGCGATGCAGCTGTCAATGCGGCCCTTCGTCGATTGGGCTATGACACACGTACCGAAATCACGGGGCACGGCTTCCGAGCGATGGCGCGCACGATTCTTCACGAAGAACTGGAGCAAAAGCCGGAGGTAATCGAGCATCAGCTCGCGCATGCTGTTCCCGATAATCTTGGCAAGGCATACAACCGGACAAAGTTTATCAAGGAGCGACGCGCAATGATGCAGAAATGGGCCGATTACCTAGAAAAACTCAAGGCAGATACCGGCACGCAGACAAAGTGACTCGCTGTTGAAGTATCGGGGGCTGGCTGTCATTCGAGCGTTTCCACGGGGGACGCTGAGGACGCCGACCTAATTCGATGGAGTGAGCATGAAAATTAAAAAACCGGAATTTCTACTGGTGGCGGAGAAGAAGCTCAAGGTGATTTGGGATCTTCTCAAAAATACAGATGCAGTCCGATTCAGGATGACGGTGACGATGTATCGAGAGAGGGGGGAGGAGCCCGTCGTAATTACGATGGAAGGTACCCGAGCTGAAAACGGAGGGTGGAACCTCGAGCCGCCGCCGAGTAAGCGCATCGGTCCTCTTGAATCGTCTGCCGAGTTGCAGGAAAAACTGAGAGCCATTGAGGCATCCGTCGAAAATTACATTTCGACACATTCGCTCGTTGAGGAGTGGCGGGAATGGTTGGATGCACTCAGAGAGGCGATGAAATTAGGTCGCTCAACCGAAGATTTGGAATTTCGCAGTGAAATTCCAATGAGAGCGATCGCCAGTTACGGATATGACGCGCACTTCTTTGCACCTGTCATGGCGATGGCCTATGTCATCGAGGGCACTGAGGCATTGGCGAGGAACGACCTGGACCAGGCGTCGCGCAGTGTTGAGCGGGGTGTCTATTGGTCGCGCGATGAGATGCTGATTGCCGATCCGGCGAGCCGTTTTGTCGAACGAGCGCAGACGGGCGGCGGCGGCAAAGCAGCGCGCTACAAAGAGGTGAAGGAGAAGGTAGCGGAGCTTCTACGAGAGTTGCGGCCAGAGGGTTGGAGCACCAGCACTGAAGCTGTCGATGCAGTGGCGGATAAATTGACAAGAGAGCATTCGGCATTCGTCGAAGAACGCGGCCTACAAACCGGAAACCTTGCGCGAACGATCAAGGGATGGCTGAAGAAAGCCCCCGACAAGTTCCCGCACTCAGTCAAGCCCAAAGACTAGCTCGCCCGATGATCTGTCCCCATAACCCCTCTTTGTGAGGGGTTTTTTTATGCCCAAATTTTATTTTTAGCAGACGTCTGGGAGCGGTTTCGGGACCTCCCTACCATGGCCTCATCGTTCAGTGCAGTGCAGGACAGCACAGGTCGATGCAGGCAGGTCAGGTGGGGCTCACGGACGGTAGCTGGGCCACACCTTCGCTCTTTAACAACGGATGCAGCACTACTGACGCGCTCTAGCGCGATCTGCTGTCGTCCATGCAAATGGAAGGTGTTTTATGACGTTGGATGAAATTCCACCGGTTCTGAGTGTCAAGCAATTTTGCTCGATCATCGCCAAATCAAAGTCGTGGATCTATGAAGAATGGAAGCGCGAGGGGAGCGATCTTCCTAAGCCGTTCAAAATTGGCAGCGCGACTCGCATCTTGGGTGAAGCGGCAGCCAATTATCTAAAGAAAAAATCCAATCCAGGGCAGGAATAAGACATGAGCGACGATAGGAAATCAATAGCAGATGCATTCACTGAACGAGAGCAGCTCACTCGGCAAGTGAATGCGGCTTCAGGGAAGGAGGGCTCTGAAAGCCAATCCATCGAGGTTGATGGTGGCTGGGACGAACTCAGCTCAGGAAATAAGGCTCAAAAAGAAGCGATTCTAAAAGAGCATTTCTTGAAAGCCTTGGAGCGATTCAATGCGGGCGTGAGCTTGTCCAAGATACGCCAGCATTACGAAAAGCTAGGAGCGAAATACTCACCGGTCACGTTCAGGAAGAAATGGGACGAGCTTGTGAGAGCACACGCAGAACACGGTTGACTAATTCAGGGGCGCTTCGGCGCCCCATTATTTTGAGATTTTATGACGACTGCTATTGCAATTTATAATCCGCCTGCATATCCGATCTATGTGTTTCCGTCGGAGATTGCGAAGGCGATATACGAAGTGATGGAAAAGATCAAGGCGCCGGACGCACTCATCGCTACATCTTTTCTTGCAACAATGTCGATTGCATGCCAAGGGCTAGTCGATGTCAAGCTTCCGTTCGGTGCAGTCGTACCGGTGTCGCTGAACATACTGATCAAAGCTGAGTCTGGGGAGCGGAAAACTGCCACTGACAAGATTGTTGGGGAGCCGATCTATGCTCACGACGAGGCAAGCATTGGTCAACATCAGCAAGACCTGATCCAGTACAAGGCGGATCATCGGTACTGGAAGACCGTCGAATCAACAATCAGGAGCATGATCGCCAAGGCAGTCCGGCACGGGGAGGATACCGAAGACCTACGGCGGCGACTGGATGAGCATATCAAGAACGAGCCGGCACCACCTCAAGCACACCGATTCATTCATCAGGTTGCAACTGAACCAGCATTGATGAAAAGTCTGGAAGGTGAAGGCAGATCCATTGCTATCACGACAGACGAAGGTGAAGTTGTGCTCAAGGGTGGTCTGATGAGCCGACCAGGATTGCGTAACAAAGGTTGGGATGGTGCAAAGCTGCTGGTGTTCGATCGGCTTAGCACCGGTAGCATCATCGCCAGGCAGCCTCGCATCACGGTTAACCTCATGGTGCAAGATGCCGTGCTTGATGTCTATCAGCAAGATCGTGGTGCGGTGGCACGTGGTTCAGGCTTTTGGGCGCGATACTTGGTAGGTGCACCTCTGTCTACTCAAGGTTTCCGATTCATCAACTACATCGATGAAGAGTGGCGCAGTCTCCCAGCATTCCATGCACGTGTGAAGGAGTTGCTGGATAGCTACACTACACAAAGGAAGTCAGGTGTAGTGAAGCGCGAGATACTGGAGTTCGATCCCGAGGCAGCAGCGGAATGGGTGCGATTGTTCAATCACCTGGAGGGGCAAATCCAACCGTGGCAGTATCTGAGTGACGTCCATGACTTTGCATCGAAGGCAAATGAGATGCTGGCTCGTGTCGCTGCGATCCTTCATTGCTTCACGAAGCAGCAAGGAAAGATAACGAAAGCCACGCTGAATTCTGCGATGGCTATCGTGAACTGGCACTTGCACGAGTACAAGAGATTGTTCTCGCCGCAATTCAATACATTCTCGATGGAGCAGAGCATGACTGAGTTGGAGCGATTTCTGTTCCTCAACTACTGGAAGGTAGGATTGCCATGCGTAGCCAAGAATCACGTGCTGCGGAATGGTCCGAACCACCTTCGATCTAAGGCCGCTCTAGAGCCAGTGATTGAAGCTCTGATGGCTCAAGGATCGATCAATGTGTTCAAGGATCAGGGTGCTAATAAGAACATGATTGGCATGAATCCGCTTCGATTCAATTCGTTGAACTACTATTGAATATGCGCCACCTTCGGGTGGCGTATTTTTGCTGGCTCGTCAAATCCGTTGCGACTTCCGCAACAGTCGCAGAAGTCGCGATCAATTTCTGTCGTTACCAATTTGGACGGCGGCGAAACACTCCGAGCGGTGATGAATCTCTACCACGCTCAGCATGGAAAAGCAATCCTGGTCGGGGCGCCCTGTGTGCAGTCCTGGCGAGCGGCTTTGTTCTCGACTATAGGCATCTGCACAACGCTATATCCCTGTTCCATGTGCTTGCTGATGGTTCATATGCTTTTTTTTGCGTGCGTAAGTATGTATATGAGGTGCGTCATGAATAACCGCGCTGCTCCTGGGTATTGATGATCAAATGCCGTGTTTCCCGTGTGATTGGATGATGCTTGGTTTTTGCTTCCTATGGAATATCAATATCAAAAGAATTGAATGATTCATCATGATTGGATGGCGATATTCATGTCAAAGGTCTACGTCGGCTCCAATGCGAAAGACAAGGTGCATCCATCTCATAAGCATGGGCTGTCCATAGACTAAGCGACGTGAGTAACAAGACACTCTCTCGTCTGCACGAAACGGATGGAGTAACGAGAAGTGATCGACTGATCAACACTAAAAAAGAATGTCTCTTGCTCTTCGTATAGCTGAGATTCGCTAGCAGGCTACTCGGCAAAGTCTGAACAAGAGACGGAACATCAACCATGTCACCCTCGGGGTGGCGACATATCATCACTCGACCATGAGCAAAGTTAATGAAGACCAACAAGCACTGGAGGTAATCGCTCGCCTTGATGAGCGTATGAACCTCGAAGAAACCGATATAGATGGACGTAGGCAAGTGGTCATTCACAAAGGCTACGCTTCACGCTATCTCTTTGCCATTGAGAAGTTTGTACACGACATCGAGAACGGACGTAAAGGATTGACCTTGCCCCTGTTTCACGAATCCCATAACCGAGGCAATCAGGCCGCTTGCCCTTGCTGAGCGGCGGCCCAGTTCTTCTCGAACGT
>NZ_FXAN01000107.1 GCF_900176645.1 Burkholderia singularis | reverse complement strand
GTGTCGAACACGTCCGTCACGTTCACGCCGAGCTGCTTCGCCTTGACACGGTCCAGATCCACGTTCAGTTGCGGAACGTTGATCTGATAGCTCGTAAACAACGGCCCGAGTTCAGGCGCTTGCTGCGCGCGCTTGATGAAATCGTTGGTCGCATCCGCGAGCTTCGCGTAACCGACCGAGCCGCGGTCCTCGATTTGCATCTTGAAGCCGCCAAGTGTGCCGAGACCGAGCACCGGCGGCGGCGGGAACACCGCAACGAACGAATCCTTGATGTTCGCGTATTGCTGATTCAGCGCCCCCGCGATCGCGCCGGCCGACAGCGCGCTGCCATGCCGCTCGTCGAACGGCTTGAGCGTGACGAACACGATGCCCGCGCTCGAGCTGTTCGTGAAGCCGTTTACCGACAGCCCCGGGAACGAAACCGCGCTCTCGACGCCAGGCTGCTTCAGCGCAATCTCGCCCATCTGGCGAATCACCTTCTCGGTGCGATCGAGCGATGCGCCATTGGGCAACTGCGCGAACGCGATCAGGTATTCCTTGTCCTGCGCGGGTACGAAGCCGCCCGGCACGATCCGCGACACCATCACGGTAGCGCCGACCAGCACGAGATACACGCCGAGCATCACCGCCTTTCTCGACAGCACGCCGCGCACGCCACGCCCATAGTTCTGTGCGCCGCGATGGAACACCTTGTTGAAGCCCCGGAAGAAACCGCCGAGCACGCGGTTCATCGCGCGCGTGAGCCAGTCTTCCTTGTCGCCGTGCCCTTTCAGCAGAATCGCCGACAGCGCGGGCGACAGCGTCAGCGAGTTGAATGCCGAGATCACCGTGGAGATCGCGATCGTCATCGCGAACTGTTTGTAGAACTGACCCGTCAGGCCCGACATGAACGCGAGCGGCACGAACACCGCCACGAGCGTCAACGCGATCGCGATGATCGGCCCGCTCACTTCGCGCATTGCGCGATACGTCGCCTCGCGCGCGGACAGTCCGCTCTCGATGTTCCGCTCGACGTTCTCGACGACCACGATCGCATCGTCGACGACGATCCCGATCGCCAACACCATCCCGAACAACGACAGCGCATTGATCGAGTAACCGAACAGCAGCAGCAGCGAGAACGTGCCGACGATCGACACCGGCACGGCGATCAGCGGAATGATCGACGCGCGCCACGTCTGCAGGAACACGATCACGACGATCACGACGAGCGCGATCGCTTCGAGCAGCGTATGGACAACCGCCTTGATCGACGAACGCACGAACTGTGTCGGATCGTAGACGATCCGGTAGTCGACGCCTGCCGGAAAATCCTGCTTCAGCTCGGCCATCGTCTTGCGCACTTCGTCGGAGATCTGCAACGAGTTCGCACCCGGCGACTGATTGATCGCGATCGCGACGGCCGGCTTGTTGTCCAGCAGCGAACGCAGCCCGTACTCGGACGCATCGAGATCGATCCGCCCGATATCGCGCAAATGCGTGACGGCGCCATCCGGCGCGGTCTTCACGACGATGTCGCCGAACTCCTCTTCGGTCTGCAACCGCCCGCGCGCGTTCACCGACAATTGCAGCGGCGTGCCCGGCAGCGTCGGCGATGCGCCGATCACGCCCGCCGCGACCTGCACGTTCTGATCGCGAATCGCCTTCACGACGTCGTCGGCAGTCAAATTGCGCTGCGCGACCTTTTGCGGATCGAGCCATACGCGCATCGCGTAATCGCCCGCGCCCCACAACTGCACCTGGCCGACGCCCCGGATCCGCGACAGCCGGTCCTTCACGTTGATCAACGCGTAATTGCGCAGATACGTCATGTCGTAGCGGTTGTCCGGCGAGATCAAATGCACGACCATCGTCAGCGTCGGAGAACTCTTGATCGTCGTGATCCCGAGACGCTGCACGTCTTCCGGCAAGCGCGGCAACGCCTGATTCACGCGGTTCTGCACGAGCTGCGTCGCCTTGTCCGGATCGGTGCCGAGCTTGAACGTGACGGTAATCGTCATGTTGCCGTCGCTGTTTGCCTGCGACTGCATATACAGCATGTCCTCGACGCCGTTGATCTGCTCCTCGATCGGCGATGCAACCGTCTCGGCGATCACCTTCGGGTTCGCGCCCGGATACTGCGCGTGAACGACCACCGACGGCGGCACGACTTCCGGATACTCGGAAATCGGCAGCATGAACATCGCGATCAACCCGGCAAGCAGAATGATGACCGACAGCACCCCGGCAAAAATCGGCCGGTCAATAAAGAATTTTGAGATATTCATGGGAAGCTCTATCTGATTGAGCGCGCCTGCGCGTTATGCGCGCGCGTTGCTCTGAGCGTTCTGCGCACGTTGCTGCGCGGCACCCGACGCAGGAGCCGCCGCAGCCGCAGCCGCATCATCGCCGCCCGTCATCGGCACGAGATGCGCCTTCACCCGCTCGCCGGGCCGCACGCGCTGCGTGCCGTTCACGACGATCCG
>NZ_FXAN01000034.1 GCF_900176645.1 Burkholderia singularis | reverse complement strand
GCGCGGCGGCGCACACATTGCGCCCGACCCAGCCCGGCCCGGTGACAGCGCCGGGTCGGGCGCCGTCAGTACGTTCGCCCGAGTTGCAGATACAAGTTGCGCCGCCCGCCCGGTGCGAGCGCGACGCCCATGTATACGGGGCCGAACGAGGTCGTCAAGCTGGTGAAGAACGTATAGCTCTGCTTCAGCGTGCTGCCGCCGATGCGCGCGCCGCCATTCCAGACATTGCCGAGTTCCGCGCTCGCGCCGACGAAAAGCGCTTTGACGGGCGACGCGTTGAACGTCATCAACTGGTTCATATAGGTGACTTGCCCGTAGACGAGCGCGTCGCCCGTCAGTTGGTCCGCCGCGTAGGCGGACAGGTGCTGGAATCCGCCGAGCGTGAAGTTGAACATGTTGAGCAGGTTCTTGCCGCCGAAGATCTTGCCGCCCTCGATGGTCGCGCTGACGCTGTGGCGGCCGAGTTGCTGCGCGACCATCACCTTGCCGTATACCTCGGTGTGCCGCGCGTCGGCGGCATTGTCGAAAAAGTCGCCTAGTGTGTCGCTGCTGCGCGTCGACAGCGAACGCTCCGCCCGGAATTCCGTGAAGTAGCCTCTGCGCGGGAACAGCGGATCGTCGAGCTGGTCGATCACGAGCCGCGCCCGCACGCTGAGCGCGTGGGCGGAGAGCCCCGGAAACAGGAACACGCGCGACGGGAAGAGGTCTCCCTCGTCGAGCGGCAGATTGTAGGTGGGCGCGCCCGTGCCGTGCGCATACGCCAGGCCGATGCGAAAATCGCCGAGGTGGCCGATCGGCCAGCCGACGTCGACGCCGACGCGCTGCGTCTGCAGCCGGTACTGAGTGAGCTTGACGTCGTCGTCGTACATGTTCACGAAGCGCCGCTGATATTCCGCGTAGGGCGCGACATACAGGCCGGGACGGTTCAGCAGCGGCTGGCGCAGTTCGACGTGCGCCGATTGCAGATCGCTGCCGAGCGTCGTGTCGACGCGGAATTCGAGGCCGGACGGCGTTAGCCACGGACGGCGGTAGCCGATGTGCAGCCGGAAGCCGCCTTCGTCGCTCGAACTGCTCGACAGGCCGAGCCCGAACAGCAGGAAGTTCGGCCCCCAATATTTCTCGCGCGCGTCGATCACGAGGCGATGTTTGTCGCCGTCGCTGACCACCTGTTGGGTGACGCTGTCGAAATTGCCGCTGGTCGTCAGCGCAAGCAGATCCTGGCTGATCTGCTTCGGATCGTAAGTGTCGCCGGGTTTGATGTGCAGCGCGTCGCGCACGATCCGTGCCGGGACGGGGCCGTTGGTTTCGACGTCGATCGCCGTGATGCGGATCGGTTGCGGCGGCGGTTGCGTGTGCGCGGCGCGGTATGCCGCGTATTGTGCGGGCGACAGCGCATAGCGCTTCAGGCTCGGCAATGCATTGGTGGCGGCTTTCTCGCCGGCTGCGATCGCATCCTGCGCGTTCTGGAAATCGGTGAAGCTGAGCTTGCCGAGCGCCGGTTCGAGCAGCACGTCGCCCGGCCTCAATTGCTTGCGCTGTCCGGCGAGGTTTTGCCGGATCAGGATGCCGACCATCTGCTGCATCACGTCGGCCGGCGACGCGAGCGAGTCGAGCGGCTTGAGCTGCGAGCCGATGTTGACCGCGATGACGACATTCGCGCCCATCTGCCGCGCGGTGTCGACTGGCAGGTTGCTGACGAGCCCGCCGTCGACGAGCGTGCGGCCGTCGATCTCGGCGGGGGAGAACAGGCCCGGCATCGCCATGCTGGCGCGGATCGCGAGCGGCAGTGAGCCGTGGTCGAGTTCGACCATCTCGCCCGTGCGCAGATCGGTCGCGATCGCGCGAAACGGAATCGGCAGTTGATCGAACGGCTGATTGGTCGGCACGGCCGCCGTCCAGGTCGATAGCAGCCCTTGCAGCCGGTTGCCCTGCACCAGCCCGACGGGCGCCTTGAAGCCTTTCTTGCTGAAACCGAGCGTCAGGCCATCGATATACAGCCGCTCGTCCTCGCGCCGTTTTTGCGGCAGATCCGAGCGCTCGGTGACGTCGAATGCGATGTCGGACAGATTGACCTGCGACAGCCGCCGCTGCATCTCGTCCGCGGTCATGCCGCTCGCGTACAGGCCGCCGACGACCGCGCCCATGCTGGTCGCCGCGATGCAGTCGACCGGAATGCGGTTTTCCTCGAGCACTTTCAGCACGCCGAGATGCGCATAGCCGCGCGCGCCGCCGCCGGACAGCACGAGGCCGATCGCGGGACGGCCGTCGGGGCCGCCATCGGCCGCGCAGGCCGCCGGCCCCGCGCGCCGGGCGGCCGCCGCAGCGGCCGGCGCCGGCGTGGGTGAAGGGGACGCGGCAAGCGTCGCGGTCGGCTGCGCCATTGCCGGCGCGGCTGTACGGGCGGCAGCATCGGCGGGCGTGCCGGACGTATCGGCGGCCCGGGCGCGCGCGGGCCATCCCGCGGCGGCGCAGACGATCAACAGCGCGGCGACAAGGCCGGTGCAACAAGGAATGGGCCGGATGGAATCGGGCGTGGACGCCGTCATTGTCTTGGCTATCGCTGAAGTGAACGGGATAGTCGGAATACCGGACCAGGGCCGGCGGAAGCGAGAGAGTACCGCTTTTGTCCATCTATCGCTAATCGGTCGAAGATATTCGATAAAAATCAGCGAAATTGCCTAAAGTATTTTTGCGTCCTGCCGCTAAGCGACTGAATGGATGGCGCGCGTCGCAGCGGATTGCGCTTGAGGCGCCTGCGGTTTGCCCGCATCGTCGTTTTACCGATTCGAATAGAGGCTTCACCATGGCGGCACCGTTTCTCGAAAGGCTCTTTGCGCACCAGGTCGCGGTTGATCCGGGCACGGCAAGCACGTTGATCTATGTCCGCAACCGCGGCGTCGTGCTCAATCAGCCGTCGGTCGTCTGTTTCAGCAGGCGCGGCGACGCGAGCGCGAAAGCGCGCGTGGAGGCGGTCGGCGAGCAGGCGAAAGCGCTGCTCGGCCGTTCGCCGGAGCATCTCGAGGCGGTCCGGCCGCTGCAGCACGGCGTCGTTGCGAACTACCACGCGGCTGAGCAGATGATGCGTCTGTTTGTCGGCATGTCCAATGCGCGCTCGATGTTCGGGCGACGCGTCGCGTTCACGCTCTGCGTGCCGTCGAATGCGACGGCGCTCGAACTGCGCGCGATCCGCGATGCAGCGCTCGCGGCCGGCGCGTCGCGGGTCAGCGTGATCAGCGAGCCGCTTGCGGCCGCGCTCGGCGCGGGGCTGCCGGTGTCGGCCGCGATCGGCTCGATGGTTGTCGACATCGGCGGCGGCACGACCGAGGTTGCGGTGATCGCGCTCGGCGGCATCGTGTATCGCGAGACGGTCCGCGTCGGCGGCGAGCAGTTCGACGCGGCGATCATCAACCACGTGCGCAACGTCTACGGAGTGCTGCTCGGCGAGCAGACGGCCGAGCACGTGAAAAAAACGATCGGCGCGGCCAGCGGCCGCGTGCCGCGCGTATCGATGCAGGCGGTGGGGCGCAGTGTCCGGGACGGCTTGCCGCGCACGATCGAGCTGAGCAACCATGACATCGCCGATGCGCTTGCGATGCCGTTGAATCAGGTGGTCAGCGCGGTGAAGGGCGCGCTCGAGAATGCGCCGCCCGAACTTGTCACCGATATCGCGGATCGCGGCATCGTGTTGACGGGCGGTGGCGCGCTGCTCGCGAATCTCGGCAAGCGGCTGTATGACGAGACGGGGCTCGTCGCGCGGGTGGCGGACGATCCGCTCACGTGCGCGGTTCGAGGCGCCGGCATCGCGATGATCGAGCGCGGCGGGTTCGACGTCGGCGCGCAGGAGATGAGGGTGCGATGGGGTTCGATGCGGCTGCTGGGGCGAAGCGGGGTATCGATTTGACCGCGGTGGCAGGCCGCCCCACGTGCACGCGATGGCCGGACCGAACCGGACGTCGCGCGAACTCCGTCATCCAGCCGCGCCGCGTTGCTGGCTAAAGCGCCGCGGCGTTAGCGTCGAATACGGCCGCGGCTGTTGGCCGCCGGATGCAGCCCGTCCGCCGACCGCTCCGACCGGGGTGATCGCGCCGGCCGCGGCTCCCGGCGCTTGCGGCGCTGGCGGTGCAGCGCGGTGCCGGTCGTGTCGTCCGGTGGGTCGGCGCTGCCGACTGGCGTTTCGGCGGCCGCGCGCAGGCCCGTCATCGACGAGCTTGGCCGCCAAGCCTCGCGGCAAGCCGGTAGGCCGATAGGCCAACGTGCGGCGCGAGGCTGCGCGCCGGGCGCATTCTGCCCTATGCTGTGCCAATCCTGTCGCGCACACCGCGCGTTGCACGCAGCATGGGAGTTTCGATGTCGACGACTGCAGATGATTCCTCCGTTCGCGGCCCGGCCGCCGCGCGCGCTTGCACATCCACGCTGACACATGCACCAGCAACGGCTTCGCCGGCGCCCGTGCCGTCGCCCGCCGTGGCGTTCGTCGCGCCCGAGCCCGACGTGCGCAAACCCGCGCGCGGCAGCCAGCACGTGCTGAAGGCGGGCAGCGCGTTCGTGGTCGGCGATGCGCTCGGCGACATCACGGGGCACGACGACGGCTTTTTCGTCGACGACATGCGTGTGCTGTCGCAATGGCGGCTCACCTTCGGCGGCCGCGCGCCATCGCTGCTGTCTGGGGCAACGAGCGCGGACAACGCGTCGTTTACCGCGCATCTGACGAACCGGCCGCTGCCGCCGCTCGGCGGCAGCGAGACGCCCGAAGGCGTGATCCACATCGAGCGGATGCGCGTGCTGGCCGGCAATGTGCTGCACGAGGCGCTTACGCTGACGAACTATGGAACGGCCGATGCCGAAGTGCCGCTGTCGATATCGTTCGGCGCGGACTTCCTCGACATGTTCGAAGTGCGCGGCACGCCGCGTGCGCGGCGCGGGGTGATCGCGCCGCCGCGAATCGACGCGGGCGGCGTCCAGTTGCGTTACGACGGGCTCGACGGCGTGTCGCGCTCGGTTTGCATCGGTTTGTCGCCGGCGCCTGCCCGCTTGTCGGTCGACCGCGCCGATTACGCGCTGAACATCGCCGCGCAAGCGTGCGTGTCGATCTATCTGAGCGTCGACGCACGCGTGGGCGAAGCCGCCGGCGCTGCGCCGCCGATTCCCGACACAGGCCGCGGCGCGCTGCGCGGCGCACTCGTCGGCGTGCACCGCGCGATGCGCGAGCGCCGCCGCGCGATGGCGCGGGTGCGCACCAGCAATCCGCTGTTCAACGCGTGGCTCGACCGTTCGCTGGCCGATCTCGGTTTGTTGACGACCCAACTCGACACGGGCCCTTATCCATATGCGGGCATTCCGTGGTTCTCGACGCCGTTCGGCCGCGATGCGGTGATCACGTCGCTACAGATGCTGTGGCTGCAACCGTCGCTTGCACGCGGCGTGCTGCGCTTTCTTGCCGCGCACCAGGCGCGCGAGACGTCGGCGTTTCGCGATGCCGAACCCGGCAAGATCATGCACGAGTTTCGCCGAAGCGAGATGGCGGCGACGGGCGAGGTGCCGTTCGCGCTGTATTACGGCGGCGTCGATACGACGCCGCTGTTCGTCGTGCTCGCGGGCGCCTACGTCGAGCAGACCGGCGACGATGCATTGATCGACGAGCTGTGGCCCGCGCTCGAACGGGCGACGCAATGGGTGATCGACGTATGCGACCGTAATCCGCGCGGACTGCTCGATTATCAGCGCACGTCGGAGCGCGGTCTCGCGAATCAGGGGTGGAAGGACAGCCACGATTCGGTATTTCACGCGGACGGCCGGTTTCCGGATGGGCCGATCGCGCTCGTCGAGGTGCAGGCGTATGCGTGCGCAGCGTTCGAAGCGATGGCCGAGTTTTCGCGCAGGCGGGGCCACGCGGCCGATACCGGGCGCTATGCGCTGCGCGCGAAGACGTTGCGCGAGCAGGTCGAGGCGTTGTTCTGGATGCCCGAGGCGGGCTTCTACGGGATCGCGGTCGATGGGCACGGCCAGCTCTGCCGCGTGCTTGCGTCGAACGCCGCCCATCTGCTCGCGTTCGGGCTGCCCGAGCAAAGCCGCGGCGAAGCGGTCGCGCGCGTGCTCGACTCGACGCTGTTCCAGACCGGCTGGGGCGTGCGCACGCTCGCGGCGGGGCAGCCGCGCTTCAATCCGATGGCGTATCACAACGGCTCGGTCTGGCCGCATGACAACGCGCTTGCCGCACGCGGTCTCGCGCGCTACGGCGACAAGCGCGCGGCGATCGAACTGCTGCGGGCGCTTTTCGAAGCGGCCGTGAGCTTCGACATGCGGCTGCCCGAACTGTTTTGCGGCTTCCCTCGCCAGCGCGGCGAGCCGCCGACTGCGTATCCGGTTGCGTGTCTGCCGCAAGCGTGGGCGGCAGGTGCGCCGTTCATGATGCTGCAGGCGTGCCTCGGCATTGGCGTCGACGCGGCGCGCGGCGAGGTGCGCATCGAGCGGCCGGCGTTGCCGGAGGGCGTCGACTGGCTGCGCATCGACGGCTTGCGCGTCGGTGACGATAACGTGTCGCTGACGTTCCGGCGCGTCGACGGGCAGGTGGTCGCGGTTGCCGACGGCGGCGCGCGGGTTGTCGCAGTGCTGTGATGCGCGGGGATTTCGTCGAAATGCGCGCGGATTGCGCTGAATCGAGGCGGCGCGCGCTGCGCACCATACAATGGGATCGCGGTGCCGAAGTTCGGGCGGTTGGATATCCGCGATGTTGACGGGCGGCGTTGGCTAGCCGCTCGAACGCCGGGTCAACCGATGCTGCGCGCCGGTGATCGAACACCGCAGCGTGACGCGCGCCGATTAACCGCCCGGCGCTGGCCGACGGGAGTGCAGGCGCGTCGAGTGCAACAAACCGTATGGCGAGGTATTCACGATGACGAACGACAAACCCGGCAACACGCGTTCGCAAGGCGAGCAGCCGAAGCTCGAACAACTCGAGGCGGCGGTCGATCATCTGCACGAGTCGATTCAATCGCAAAGCATCGCGCTCGGTGCGGCCAAGGGCATCTTGTTCAGCCTGATCGAGACGCTTGGCGCGCTCGTCGGCGATCCCGATTTGCCCGAGCACGCTCGCTCCGGCTATGAAGCGTTGCGCAACAAGGCGAGCGAGCTGACGGCGAATCTCGACAAGCATTGACGCAGTGTGTCGAATACCGGGTACGCGGCGGCGCGCGGGATCGCCGCCGCGCCGCGTTGCCCGTGGATTGCCGCGATGCGGAAACCGTCGTGGTTTCAACGGTTTGGCGCTTGCATGCGCAGGATATCCACATGTTTGTCGACAGAAACTGTGGAAAACCGGCCGGGCAGATTGCGTCGCGCGCCCGTCTATCCGGTAAGCGCGGCAATGCGTATGGGTCGGTACTCTTTATGGGTCGGTACTCTTCACTCCTCCGCTGCGGCGTTTTTTTGCGCTGACCATGGGAGCTGAGATTCGGTGCGGACCAGTATCCGATTCGACAACCGGTCTTTACCGTGCATCGGGTATCGGCGCGATGCTCGCGGTTTCGACGTTGAGCGGCGTATCGATCATGCTGCCGGGCGTTGCGCGTGGTTTCGCTGGCTACATTCGGGCGCAAGAGGGCTCATCGAGTTGAGCCGCCGTAGTGATCGCGCGGCGGCGCACAGGACGATTATTCCTGCTTTGGCCGTCGAAGCTAAAAAATGTCGTGGCTTGTGTCGATTTCGGACGAGCTGGTTCGTCGTGGTGATAGAGCGCCCACACGTGGCGCGCTCGAATCGTCCGATTAATCACCCACAGTCCAGGAGCCGCACCATGTCCGCTGCAGTCAAACCGATCCCCGAAGGGATGCACTCGCTGACCCCCCATCTGATTTGCGACGGCGCTGCCGCCGCAATCGAGTTTTACAAGAAGGCGTTCGGCGCCGTCGAACTCAGCCGGCTGCCTTCGCCGCACGAGCCTGGCCGGCTGATGCATGCATCGGTCAGGATCGGCGATTCGACGCTGATGCTTGTCGACGAAATGGCCAATTGCGGCGCGCTCGGGCCAATCGCGCTGAAAGGCTCGCCGGTATTCATCCATCTGTACGTGCCCGATGTCGACGAGACGATCGCGCGTGCGGTCGAGGCCGGTGCGAAGCTGACGATGCCGGCCACCGATATGTTCTGGGGCGATCGCTATGGGCAACTGGACGATCCGTTCGGCCATCGCTGGTCCGTGGGGACTCATAAGCAGGATCTGACACCGGAACAGATTCGTGAAGCGATGCAGAAGGCGATACCGCCTGCGCGGTAAGCGCGTCCTGGTCGTTTCCCGATGACGGATAGGCGGCGTGCGGGACAGGCGCCGTTTTCATCGGAGGAGTGCGATGAGCACGGAAGTGCTACGGCCGCCTTTCCTACTGTAGGCGCGTATCGACAAGGCCGCTGCGTCCGCGCGGCTGGCTGCGCGAGAACCGTCCGAACGATAGGTCTATGTGGCTATACCTCGACGCCGTGCGCTGCATGGGCGGTACGGCGACGTGACTCACAATGAATGAAGAATGCGCCTAGGCGTGTGTCCGAGCGTTCGTGCGAAGCGCTCCCCGCCGTGCGTCGAGATAGCCGCGCGCGCTGCCGCGCTTCTGACGCCCTTCGAAAAAGCGAGTCGGATCAACGTGTTGGCCGGCACATGCCCAGGATGTCCACAGGCTTGCCAACAAAAATTGTGGAAAAAGCGCAGGACGGCGGCCACGGCGGTGTGTGGCGTGATGAACGGCCGGGCGGGCATGTGCCGGCTGCCGCGCGCCTGATACGATGGAAAAAATATCGCCGGATCAATGGGTTGAGTGGTGGATGCTCAGGATGTCCACAAGTTTGCTCACAAAAATTGTGGACAAGACGGGGATGAGCCCTCGCGAAATCGCGGCGTCGAACGTCGGCGTGTCGTTTATCTGGCGCATTGCCGAAATTACTGTTGCATCAAGGAGTTGATCGATCGATGCTCAGGATGTCCACAAGCTTGCCAACAAAAATTGTGGAAAAGCGGATTCGTCAACGAAACGGGCCTGACGATGCGTGACGGCTTGCGTTGCGGCGAACGTCGCGTTGTGGGCGGCCCGCTTACCGGCGTGTCAATGAACTCCCTGAAGTGAAGATTTCCTCGCCGTCCGGATTTCCCGCCGCGTGGCCGGCTCGCATGGCCGTCACGCTATCGACGGCACTCCCGGCTTATTCGGCAAAGTCGTTCTCCCGGATTAATAAGATTGAATGGCTTTTGCTAAAGCCATCACCACCTTTCTAATTGAAAGATTATTAAAAATTTATAAAAAGTAGTTTCTTCATATCTTCTGAATATAATGGATATATCTTTTGTCGTTGCCATCGCTTCAAAAGCAAAAAGCAGAATCCGTTAGACGCGTAATCACATTTTGATTTACTGATGCGCGGGCTGCGAGATTGGCCGACGGCGATGAGGTCTAGGCCGATAACCTGGCCAGATGGGGCATCTGGCATATATATCACCCTATAGGAATGCTGAACATGCAAGAACTCAACATGCAGGAAGTGGAGGCTGTTTCCGGTGCGGGTCTGCTCGGCGGGGTCCTCGGTGCTCTCAGCGGTTTAGTCAATGGTGCGTGGGGCGGCGGATTGACGCTTGCTCAGCAGGGCGGCTGGATTGCCGGCCAGGACGGCAGCGCCGGTGTGCTGGCTCCGGTGACGTCGCTGGTCGGCGGCGTGCTGGGCTACCCTACCGGTCTGGTGGTGGGCGGGCTTGCCGGAGCCGTCAACGGGCTTATCTCCGGTTTTACCAACTCGGGCTTGTAATCGCGGCGCTAAAATAAAAATTGATCGGGCGGCTTGTTGGCTGCCCGTTTTTTACTACCGAGATTTTATGAGAAATGGGGAAAGACGGAGGGCGGGAATTTTTTGCAAATGCCTGGCTTCTGTGCCTTTCCCATTTTTATTTATCGAAAAATTCCCGCCGAGTTTCTGTCGAGCCGATCATTGAATCGAATAGATGGCGAAATTGCCGCGTGCATGTTCGAGCGCGGTCAATTACGTTTGCGAAGCCGGAAACCGCACCTTGACCGTCAATCCGCGTCCGTTCGCGCCGCTTTCGAGCGATACCGCCGCACCATGCTGCTCGGCGATGCGCTTGACGATCGACAACCCGAGTCCGCTGCCCGATGTCGACACGAGCTGCGCGCCGCCGCCCCGATAGAAGCGCTCCCAGACTCGCGGCCGATCCGCTTCGGCAATGCCGGGGCCGTTGTCGCGCACTTCGAGCGCCGTGCCGCCCGAGCCGGCGTTGGCGTGCACCTCGACGTCGACGCGCGCGCCGGCGCCCGCGTAGCGGATTGCGTTGTCGACGAGATTGTTGAGCAGCACCCGCAGCATGTCGGCGTTGCCCGACACATGCACGGGCGCCGCGCCGCCGATCATGCCGAGGTCGACGCGCTGCGCGCTTGCCACGCGCGCGCGCTCGGCGACGACCGAGCGGCCCAGCGCGACGAGATCGACATCGGCGAACGACGCGGCCGGTGCGTCGGGCTCGAGCCGCGCGAGCGTCAGCAATTGCTCGGCCAGGTGTGCGAGCCGGGACACGCCCGCGTGAATCTGCGCGACGATGCGCGCGTGTTCGTCGGCGCTCGCCGCGCGGCCGAGAAGCTGGGTCTGAATCGACAGGCCCATGATCGGCGTGCGCAACTCGTGCGCCGCGTCCGCGATGAAGTGTCGCTGCAGCGTGAACGAGCGGTCGAGCCGCGCGAGCAGATCGTTGATGGCGGCGGCGAGCGGCTTGGCTTCCGCCGGTACGGTCGCGATGTCGAGCTGTTCGAGGTGGGCGGCGTGGCGGCGCTTCAAGCCGGCCGCGATTGCGCCGAGCGGTCGCAGCCCGTAGCCGATGCCGAACCACAACCCGAGCGCGAGCAGCGGCAGCAGCGACAACACCGGCCACAGCAGATGCACGGCGATGCCCGCAATCGCTTCCCAGCGCGCTTGGCGCTGTTGGGCGACGCGGATCGTCGTGCCCGCGCTTTCGCGCGTGAAGGTGTGCCAACGCTGGCCGGACGTGTCGAGTTGCACGAAGCCGGTTCGATCGGGGGGCGGCAGATGCGTCGCGGGGTCGGTCGTGAATTCGAGCTTGCCGTCGCGCCAGACTTGCAGCAGCACGTCGTCGGGATCGTAGTCGAGCGGATGGTGCGTGCTGCTCTTGTCGCGGCCCGCGATCGACAGCTTGCCGGTGGCATCGACTTGAATTTGCTTCGACAGGCTGCGCATCTGGTCGTCGAGCAGATCGTCGAGTTCGCGCAGCGCACCCCAGTAGGTGCCCGCGCTCGCCAGCAGGCCGATCACGCACGCGGCGGGCAGCAGCCATGCCAGCAGCCGGCCGCGCAGCGACGCCGGCAGGCGTGCGAGGCGCCGCCGCTTGCCGCTCATGCGCCGTCTCCGATCCGGTAGCCGACGCCACGCACGGTCAGGATCGCTTCGTGGCCGAGCTTCTTGCGCAGATTATGGATATGGACTTGCACGGCGTTGCTCTCGATTTCTTCGCCCCAGCTATACAGCCGCTCCTCGAACTGCTCGCGCGAGATCACCGCGCCGGGTTCGCGCATCAGTTCGTGCAGCAGCACGAACTCCTTGGGCGACAGCGTGATTTCCTCGCCGTCGCGCCAGACCTGGTGGCGCGCCGGATCGAGGCGCAGCGCGCCGGCCGTGAGCATCGTCTGCGCGCGGCCCGCCTGACGGCGGTTCACCGCGCGAATGCGCGCGAGCAGTTCCTCGAGCGCGAACGGCTTGACCAGATAATCGTCGGCGCCGCAATCGAGGCCGGCGATGCGCTCGGGCAGCGCGTCGCGCGCGGTGATCACGATCGCGGGCAGCGTGTCGTCGCGGCGGCGCAGCGCGGCGAGCACCGTGAGGCCGTCCTTGTCCGGCAAGCCGAGATCGAGCAGCAGCAGGCCGTATGGCGTGGTACGCAGCGCGAGCGTCGCGGCCTCGCCGTTTTGTACCCAGTCGACCGCGAAGCCTTCGTGTCGGAGGCCCTGTTCAAGCCCGCTGCCGATCAGCGGGTCGTCTTCGACGAGCAATACGCGCATGGGGATCATCCATTCGAGTCCGGCGCGCGCGCTTTCGCGCGCGCCTCTGCATGCATGATAAGCGCGGCAACCTTAGCTGCGGCTTAAAGGCGCGGCGAGGGCAGGCGAACTGAACGGCCGGACGGCGCTGGCCGGGCGCGCTTGACCGGCGTGCCGGTTCATGCCGGATAGTGAGTGGAAGGGGGCCATACGACGCGCTCGCGAGGTTCGGCCCGACGACCGGCTAGGCGCACGGAATCGCCAGGCGCGCACCCGCGCGCGGTGAGCATGGCGTGCGCGGGCGTGCGGCGTGCTGCGACGCACGATCGCACCATGCCGCACGGGGCGATGCCGATTTGCCGCCGGATATGTTGGGCGATATGGCTTACCGTGCCGATCCGGCTGAAATCCGCGCGCGCCGGACGAATGCGGGCCCGCCGGATTGCGGCAATGCCGCAATATCCAATTAAATAATCTGATGTAGATGTTTTTGCAAAATCAAAAATTAATTTTTGTATATTCCGATTGGAAAAATTCGGAGAATGGAAGGCGTTTCCCGAGGTGATTCCGGGGGAACTGGCCGTGAGACGATCGTATCCCGTGATGAAATCGGTTTGCTTGCGCTCTGGCAAGTCAGGCGGGCATGTGAGGTAGGTGCCACATAGTTGCGCAATGTCATCAGTTATTAACTCAAGTCAGAAAAAATCTCTGAAGAGCACTTGCCGGTTATTTTGACGATTGCTAATCTCTGGGTGATGCGGAATGGCAGTACCGCAGATATCGAGAAAATGAATAAATAAATGACTTCGAGAAGGGCCACCAAGATGATGACTTACCGTGATACGGATACTCCGTCGTTTCGAATTGGCGATGTCGTGACGCTCAGGACGGGCGGTCCGCGCATGACCGTTACCCACGTCGGCCCGGTCGTGTTTGATCAAGGTGAATGGGTGATCTGTCAGTGGTTCGACGAGCACGGCGAATTCCGGCAGGAGATGTTTCCGAACCACGCCGTCGTGGGCGAGCCACGCACGATTCCTGCGGGGCTCGTGCGGATGCGCTCGTTGGCGGCTCGCGGCCCCGCGCAAGCTTGATGCGCGGCGCACGGAGGTATTCACTGGCTGGGCCAAGCCGGCGGAGCATCGGCGCGACGCGTTTGCTTCGTGCCCCGGCTACCTTTGCTGAGTGGCAATGCGCCGCTGCACGCGTTCGACGAGGCCGGTCGAGAAAGCCTTCATGCTGAGCGCGCGGCGCTTGAGCCGCACCTCGCTCGCGATATCGCCGGGCGGGTTCGGTTGCGTCGCCCACGTGAGCGTCAGCAGCCAGCCGATGATTGTCCAGCCGAACAGTGCGTTGAACAGCGCGATCGTCAGCTTGTCATGCCGGCGGCGGCGATCGGCGACGATCGCCGGCAGGAAGTAGAGCGCGGCGGCGGCGACCGAGCCGGCGATCTGAACCAAAATGCTTGTCTGCATGTTGCTGCTCCATCGTGCGTCGGTGCAACGGCATGGCCGTTCGACTTGATGCTGAACCTGCAATGGAGCCGATTGTCGCGCGTTTCGCGTGGTTTTGCAGGCAATGCATTGTTGCGGATTTGTCATTGATCGACGGCAGCGGACGGCGGCGCGGCCGCCGTCCGCGCGAGCGCGAACCCTTCGGCCAGCCACCCCGTGACGCCGCCCGCCATCAGTTTCACCGGCCGCCCGAGGCGGGCGAGCCTGAGTGCCGCGCGCGCCGCGCCGTTGCAATGCGGGCCCGCACAGTAGACGACGAAACAGGTGTCGCGCGGAAATGCCGATAACTTGCTTTCGATGATCTTTCGATGCGGCAGGTTGCGCGCGCCGGGCACGTGTCCGGCGGCGTAGCGTTCAGGACTGCGCACGTCGAGCAGCACGAAATCGGGCGCGCCGGACGTCAGCGCATCGTGCACGTCCGAGCAATCGGTTTCGAAGCCGAGTGATGCTTCGAAATGGGCGATGGCGGCGGCGCTGTCGGCGGGGGCAATATCGGTGACGAGGGACACGCTGAGGGCTCCTGTTTCTGGCGAAGCTGTGATGAACATGTGCCCAGTATCCGCAATGCACGCCTGGCACGACAGTGGCGCGATCGACAACTTCCGGTAACATCGCGCCATGCACAATCATCTCGTTGTCGCGCTTGCCTACGATCGGCTCTGCACCTTCGAATTCGGCTGTGTGGTCGAGTTGTTCGCGTTGCCGCGGCCGGAGCTGGGCGTCGACTGGTATCGCTTCGCGGTTTGCGCGAGCGAGCCGGGGCCCGTGCGCGCGGCGGGCGGCATCACGGTTGCCGCGCCGTACCGGCTCGCGCTGATGGACCGCGCGCAGACGATCGTGATTCCCGGCTGGCGCGATCCCGACGAAACGCCGCCCGAGCCGCTGCTGAAGAAGATTCGCGCCGCGCACCGTCGCGGCGCACGTCTTTGCTCGATCTGCTCGGGCGTTTTCGTGCTCGCTGCCGCGGGCATTCTCGACGGCGTCACCGTGACCACGCATTGGCGTTATGCGCAGCGTCTGCAGGCGCGTTATCCGTTGCTGCGCGTGAATCCCGATGCACTGTATGTCGATGCGGGACAGATCGTCACGTCGGCGGGCTCGGCCGCGGGCCTCGACATGCTGATGCACGTGGTGCGCCGCGATTACGGCAGTGCAATCGCGAATCGCGTCGCGCAGCGGCTCGTTCTGCCGCCGCATCGCGACGGCGGCCAGGCGCAATTCGTGCCGCGTCCGTTACCTCGTGTCAGTGGCGACCGGCTCGCGAAACTGATCGACTGGATGCGTGCGCATGCTGCACAGCCGCATACGCTTGCGTCGCTGGCCGCGCGCGCGGCGATGAGCCCGCGCACGCTGCAACGGCTGTTCCGCGACGCGACGGGGCTTGGGCCTTACGAATGGCTGATACGCGAGCGTGTCGGGCTGGCCAAGGAGTTGATCGAGCGCGACCCGGCGCTGAGCGTTGCACGGGTCGCTGCGCTGGCCGGATTCGGTTCGGAGGAATCGTTGCGACGTCACTTCAGACGCATTGCCGCGACGAGCCCTGCGGTGTATCGCCGCAATTTCGATGCGCGTTAGCGTGCATTCGCGCCGGCGGCAAGCGGCTTGGGCCCGGGCCGGCGTTGCGGGCGCGTTGGCGGTCGAACATGCGGCCACCGGGCTCGCGACGCGCATGTCAAAGCGGGCGTATCGGCGCTATCATCGCCACTTCATCTCGTCATACAGCTCGCGCTGCCCATTGCCATGACTACCGCCACTGCCTGCGTCATCGACCACGACCGCCTCGCCGATTTCATCGAACGCAAATGGAACGACGAGATTCTGCATGCGCTGACCGACTACATCGCGGTGCCCGCGAAAAGTCCTGCGTTCGATCCCGACTGGGCGAAGCACGGCTATATCGAGCGCGTCGTTGCCGATGCCGCGCAGTGGGCAGAGCGGCAGCCCGTCAAAGGGCTGAAGGTCGAGATCGTGCGGCTTGCGGGCCGCACGCCGGTGATTTTCTTCGAGACGCCCGCGACACGCACGGGTAGTACCGAGACGATCGCACTGTACGGTCACCTCGACAAGCAGCCCGAATTTGACGGCTGGCGCGCCGATCTCGGCCCGTGGACGCCGAAGTTCGAGAACGGCAAGCTGTACGGCCGAGGCGGCGCCGACGACGGCTACGCGATCTACGCGAGCCTCACCGCGCTTGCCGCGCTCGATGCGCAAGGAATCGAGCGGCCGCGCTGCGTTGGCCTCATCGAGACATGCGAGGAATCGGGCAGCTACGATCTGCTGCCTTACGTCGACGTACTGCGCGCGCGGCTGGGCGACGTCAGCCTCGTCGTGTGCCTCGATTCTGGCGCGGGTAATTACGATCAGCTTTGGCTGACGACGTCGCTGCGCGGGCTCGTGTCGGGCGATCTGCAAGTCGAGGTGCTCGAGGAGGGCGTGCATTCGGGCGTGTACGGCGGCATCGCGCCGTCGAGCTTTCGCGTGATGCGGCAATTGTTCGAGCGGCTGGAGGATGCGGCGACCGGCAACCTGCTGCCCGCGTCGTTCCATTGCGAAGTGCCGGCAAGCCGTCTGCGCGAAACCGAGGCGGCCGCGTCGATTCTCGGCGACGCCGTCTGGAAGGCTATGCCATGGGCCTGCGGGCAGGACGGCAAACCGGTACTGCCCACTACGACCGATCCGGGCGAGGCGCTTCTCAATTCGACATGGCGACCGTCGTTGTCGGTCACGGGCGCCCAAGGCTTGCCCGCGCTGGAAAACGCGGGCAACGTGCTGCGGCCGCGCACCGCGTTCAAGCTTTCGCTACGGCTGCCGCCGCTCGTCGACGCGGCGCAGGCTGTTCAGCAGTTGAAGGCGCTGCTGGAACTCGATCCGCCGTACAACGCGAAAGTCACGTTCAAGCCCGACGCGGGCGCGGCGACCGGCTGGAGCGCGCCGGATCTCGCACCGTGGCTCGCAACGGCGCTCGACGACGCGTCGCGCCGGCACTTCGGCGCGGACTGCGCGTACATGGGGCTTGGCGGCACGATTCCGTTGATGAACGTACTGCAAGCGGGTTTTCCCGCGGCGCAGTTCATGGTGTGCGGCGCGCTGGGCCCGAAATCGAATGCGCATGGGCCGAACGAGTTCCTGCACGTGCCGTATGCGAAGAAGCTGACGGCGGCGGTTGCCGACGTGATCGCCGTCGCGCATTGACGCCGGCCCGGTGAGCTGGCAAACCGAAAAGCAGCGCGCTGACGAATTCGCCGAGCAGCTTGCGGATCTCGGCCGGATCGCCGTTACGCGCTTTTTCAGTGGCGCGGCGCTCAGGGTCGACGGCGTACTGTTCGGCTTTGTCATACGCGGCTCACTGTTCCTGCGCGTGGACGAGGTCAACCGCCCGGCATTCGAGCGCTGCGGCATGGGGCCGTTCTCGTATCTCGCGCGCTCGCGTGCGGTGGTCATTGGTGGTTATTACGAAGCGCCCGCCGACGTGCTCGAGGATATTGGCGCGCTGCGCGATTGGTGCCGTGACGCGTACCGCGCCGCCGTGCGCGCGGGGGCGGCGATGAAAACGAGCGCGCGCCGCGCGAAGCGCATGCCATAGCGCACCGGCGCGTTTGCGTTGCGGGTGGCGGACGGCGGCGCGTGCATGTACGATGCTCGGCGCAACACATGCCGATTGAGTCGATAAAAAATTCCCCATCTGGAGACGCGCGCATGGTCGTCCTGATTCTCGGTTTGTTGATCTTCCTGGGCATGCATTCGATTCGGATCTTCGCCGACGATTGGCGCGCCGCGCGGATCGCGAGCCTGGGCGAGCGTCGCTGGAAGGGCCTTTATTCGCTGGCATCGGCGGCGGGCCTCGCACTGATTGTTTGGGGCTATGCGCTTGCTCGCGAGAACGCCACGCTATTATGGCTGCCGCCTGTCGGCATCCGGCATCTGGCGGGACTGCTGACGGCAATGGCGTTCGTGCTGTTCGCTGCCGCCTATGTGCCCGGCACGAGAATCAAGGCGCTGGTCGGCCATCCGATGCTCGCCGGCGTGATGGCATGGGCGATTGCGCATCTGCTTGCAAACGGCATGCTCCATGCGGAGCTGCTATTCGGCGCGTTCCTGGTGTGGGCGTTCACCGATTTCATTGTGTCGCGTGCTCGCGATCAGCGCGACGGCAAGCGCTATCCGGCCGGGTCTCTCATGCGTGACAGTGTCGCGGTCGGCGCGGGGCTCGTCGCCTGGGCGCTATTCGCGCTCGTGCTGCACGGTTTGCTGATCGGCGTGCGGCCGTTGGCGTAGTCATCGTTCAAATGCAAGCGGCTCGGATGAGCGTTGGCGCTCGACGATCCGGCGCAAGTGCGCAGAACCTTCGGATGATGAAAGATCGAACGGGCTCATCGGCATGAGCATTCGAGCGTTCGACGCCCGATGGCCCGTGAGGCCGATCAGCCCGGCATCGCGCCGCAACGACGGCCACGCGCGTCGATCGACGCCGGTTCACGCTAAAGCCACGCGTGCCTGCGTTGCCGTTTCTGCCATTACGCGTTCCCGCGCTGGAGCTTTACCGTGCCTGTCCAGCCGCATGCTGCCTATGTTTTTGACCGATGAGATTGATTGAGCGCGGCTGACCCGCTGTCGCCGCGTGCGGCGGCTTGCGCGCATACAATACGCGCTCGTCGATTTTTATGGAGCATGCGATGACTGAGCAGGAGGCCGAACGAATTGCGACTCACCGCCATTACAAGGGCGGATTGTATCGCGTGATCGGCGTTGCACGGCATTTGGAGACGGAAGAATCCGTTGTCGTTTACGAGCAGTTGTGGCCGAAAGCGCGCAGCCTATGGGTGCGGCCCGAAGCGATGTTCAACGAGACCCTCGCAGACGGTACGCCGCGATTTCGTCAATTGGGCGATTGACCGGCCATGCATGGGCGGTGCGGATGGCTTGGACCTGTTCCGCCTGCCGGTAATGGGTCGGGGAGCGGGCGCGGCTAAACTCGGACCGTTCGTTAGCGGCGCGCGACATCGGCAGGTTTGTGCGGTGGAGGATCTGCTGTTTCGTTGTCGCCGCCGCGTACCGCTTGCCGGAAACGGGCGCTGGAACTGCAAAAAGGACGCACGCGCTATTCACGGCCGGCGATCCGCGAATCGCCGAGCCGCGCACGCCGGTCGAACGCGCCGCGCCATTTTTTTTGGCGCACGGCGTTGATCGCGTCGCGGCGGCGTTCAGCGTGTCTCGAACGCACGCACGATTTCCTTTGGCGCATTGCCGACCTTGACGACCGGCGTGTCGTGCCAGTCGGCGAGCTTGCGCACCGCACGGCCGACATCGGCCAGCAGCCCGGCGCCAAGCCGCACGCCCGGCTCGATATGCACCGACTTCAGCTCGAAGATGTGCTGCGCGCGATGCGCTTTCGCGTCGATGCGGCCGATCAGTCGGCCGCGGTGCAGGATCGGCAGGCAGAAGTAGCCGTAGCGGCGCTTGTGCGCGGGCGTGTAGCACTCGATCGTGTAATCGAAATCGAACAGCGCCGATGCGCGGCGCCGGTCCCAGACCACCGGATCGAACGGCGACAGCAGCGTCGTGACGGTCGAGCGCAGTGCGTCGCGACTTACGGCGTCGACGAGCGGCGCGAGATCGCGGTGCACGAATGCCTGTTCCTTCCAGTCTTCGATCGTCGCAGGCAGCAAATCCCCCGCATCCGCAAGCGCATGCAATGTATCGCGATACGAGCGCTTCGGCAGACGGTAGTAGTCGGCGATCCAGTCGGCACGCACGACGCCGAGTGCGCGGCACGTGTTGTCGATGAGACGCGGCAGCACCGCATCGCGCGGCGGCAGGTCGCGCGCGTCATCCCAGCTTGGCAGCACGCGCTCGGTAACGTCATATACGCGCTGGAAGTTGCGTCGCTCGGCAACCATCAGGCGTCCTAGCGAAAACAATACTTCGAGATGCTTCTTTTCAGGCTTGCGGTTCCACCAGCCGCTGCTAGTATGGCCGTCGTTGCGCATGAAATCGGCCGAGCGTACTGGTCCGTTGATTCGAACGTGGGCAAGCAGTTTATCGATCTCGTCGCGATGCTGCGCGTGCCAGTCGGCCGGATATTTCCAGCCCATGCCGACTGGATTGAGCATCGTATGACGCATCAGCCCGAAATCCTCGATCGGCAAAAAGCACGCTTCATGTGACCAGTATTCGAACAGCTTCGCTTGCGCGAGATGCTCGTCTAACCACTGCGGTGCATAGGGGCCGATGCGGCTGAACAACACCAGATACGGGCTGCGTGCGACGACGTGGATCGTGTCGATCTGCAACTGTGCCATCTGGCGGATCGCGGCGAGCACGTCGGATTTGGTCGCCTTGCTGCGAGGCGGAGTCAGCAGGCCCTGCGCGGCGAGATGTAATGCGCGGGCGCAAGCAAGCGAGAGCGTTAGGGACACGGGTGGGGCATGCTGGAAATGGGATGCGTCACTTTAGCGCGAATCAATGTGGGATACTGAATGGAGTGAAACAACACTTCAACAGAATGCAAAAGTTGGATAGCATGCATACGTCTGACAATCGTTGACAAAAGCTTGTCCAAAGTTTCCTTATAGTTTGGACTAGTACGTATTTGCTTCCGACGCACGATATTTCTATGGCACGCAGGAAGCAAGTCCGGATGTCTCAACCCCCGTCGAGACGTCCGGAGCCGTTGAAGCGGACATCCATGCGGCTTAAAGCCGGCCCCGAGTGGATGTCCGCTGATTTTTTTAGCGGCGTCAACGGTCTTTTACTTCATTTAGTCTGACGAGATTCTGAACGTGAGCCCTGTCAGGGCGGCCCGTTGGTGCGCGAACGGCGTATATCGTGTCTCGTACCGTGGACTAACTGTCGCGAACATTCGTCACGGACGGCGTCAACCCCGCTTGCCGCGCGCGACTTCATCCCCGGCATTCGGCGCGAGCCGGCGCGTGATCGGAATCGATGCGAACGAGCAGAGGCCAACCACCACGAACGCTGGCCAGAAATCGGACCAGACGATCGTCTCATGGCCTTGTATCCAATGCGACGCATGCAGCACGAGCCCAGCGACGGTCACGCCGAGGCCGAGCGACATTTGCTGGACGACGCTGCCGAGGCTCGTCGCGCGAGCCGCATCGCGTGACGGGATTTCCGCGTAAATCATCGAATTGAGGCTCGTGAACTGCAGTGCGGGGAACAGTCCGCCGATCAGCACGACGAGCCAGATCGCCCATACCGGCATGCCTGGGTGGAACGTTCCGTATGCGGCGATCGCAAGGCCCGACAGCGCTGCGTTATACATCAATACGGTGCGGAATCCGAAGCGTTTGAGTGTGCGCGATGCGATGACTCGCGTGAACGCGCCGCCGACCGCCGATGCGCACGTGATCGCGCCTGAATGAAATGCGCTCATTCCGAGCCCTTCCTGGAGCGCGAGCGGCAGCAGGAACGGCACGGCGCCGAGCCCGATTCGAAACAGCGAACCGCCGACGACGCTCGCGTGATAGGTAGGAATGCGCAGGAAGCGCAGATCGAGAAGCGGGCGTTTGGCGCGCCGCGCATACAGCACGTAGAGACCCAGCAACGCCGCGCCCGCCGCGCTCATCGCGAGCGCGGCGCCGCGCGACGTGAGCGCACCGTCGATGAGCGTGAGGCCCATCAGCAGCAGCGCGGCACCTGTGGCGGACAGCAGGAAGCCCAGCCAATCGAGCGGGCCGGGGTCCGGCTCATGCGTGTTGGCAATGTGCTTGTTCGCGAGATAGATGCCGATGAGGCCGACCGGTATGTTGATGAAGAAGATCAGCCGCCAGTGCAGGTAGGTCGTGATGAATCCGCCGAGCAATGGGCCGGCGACCGGCCCGAACAGCGCGGGCACGCTCAGATAGTTCATCGCGCGCACAAGTTCCGAGCGCGGTATCGCGCGGAAGATGATGATGCGCCCGACGGGCACCATCATCGCGCCGCCCACGCCTTGCACGAAGCGTGCAAATGTGAACAACTCGAGATTGAACGAAGCCGCGCACATCAACGAACCGACGACGAAGATGCCGATCGCGGTACGGAATACTGCGCGTGCGCCGAAGCGGTCCGCGAGCCAGCCGCAGATCGGAATAAACACGCCGAGGCCGACGACGTAAGTCGTGATCGCAATGTTCAGTGTGACGGGATTGTGACCGAAGTCGCGCGCCATCGCGGGCAGTGCCGTGACGATGATATTGGCATCCACGCTTTCCATGAACAACGCGCAAGCAACGATCAGCGGTGCAATGAAAGCGTGAATGGCGAGCGGCATGGGAACAATGCGCGATAAAGATTCCATTATTGCATCGATTGGTCCGTCATGCTTGCGCGCACAACGACTCTTCGGCGCGTATTGCGGCAAGTGGGCAAAAGAAGCCGCGCCGTTTCCGGCCGCTTCGCGCTGGTGAATTTCCGAACCCGCCGGCGCGGTAGCTGCGATCTCGAAAAGACGCATATGCGGCGCTGCGTGCGCTATGTGCGCTACATGGCCGTTTGCGCGCCGCATCGACGGATCCGCTTGCTAGACCGCGGATTTTCATGCGAAGCTGCGCGCCGCGGCATCCGATAGATAAACCAGCCGCGCCTGCAGGGGGCTGCGGGACAGGAGACCATATCGCCGTTCATTATCAGAATAGGAGCAGACATGGTCACATCACGGCGTTTTCCGCTTCATGTCGAAAATCCGCTGTATCGCCGCTTGGTGAGTGCGCCCGTGTGGGCTGCGCTCGCTGCGTCAGCCGGCATCGGTTGCACGGGCACGCTTGCGCATGCCGATTCGCTGCCCGCGCCGGCATCTGCTGCTGCGCTCACCGCTTCGGCACCGGCCGCGACGATTCTGCCGCCGCCGAGCGTGCTTTATGGCGATCTTTTTGTTGCGGTGCAAACCGCGCAAATCTTCCCGGACCAGAAAACCTTCGTCGATTCGACGCCGAACACCGATCCCGCGACGATTGTCCAGCTCTATCAACAGCAAAAGGGCGCGCCGGGCTTCTCGCTGCAAGCGTTTGTTTCGAAATATTTCACGCCGCCGACCGATCAGTCGGTGACGCCGCCGGCAAATCAGACGCTGCGCGAGCATATCGATTGGCTATGGCCGAAGCTCACGCGCACGACGCAGACCGTGCCGCAATACAGTTCGCTGATTGCGCTGCCAAAACCCTATGTGGTGCCGGGCGGACGTTTCCGTGAAGGTTACTATTGGGACACCTATTTCACGATGCTCGGCTTGCAGGAGTCCGGCCACGAAGATCTCGTCGACGACATGCTCGACAACTTCGCCTATTTGATCGATACCGTCGGCCACGTGCCGAATGGCAATCGCACGTATTACGTGAGCCGCTCGCAGCCGCCTTTCTTCGCATACATGGTGGCGCTTGCGGCGAAGGTCGAGGGCGAGCGCGTCTATCAGAAATACCTGCCGGCGTTGCGCAAGGAATATGCGTACTGGATGCAGGGTGAGCGCTCGACGGCACGCGGTTCGGCCACGCGCAACGTCGTCAAGATGCCGGACGGCTCGGTGCTGAACCGCTATTGGGACGAACGGGATACGCCGCGCGACGAATCGTATCTCGAGGACGTGCAGACCGCGCAGCAGGCGAGCGGGCGGCCCGCGGCCGAAGTGTGGCGCGACCTGCGCGCGGCGGCCGAAAGCGGTTGGGATTTCAGCTCGCGCTGGTTTGCAGACAGCAAGACGCTTGCGACGATTCGCACGACAGCGATTGTGCCGGTCGATCTGAACAGCCTGATGTTCAATCTGGAGACGACCATCATCAAAGGCTGTGCAGTGGCGCGCGACATGCGCTGCGTCGTCGAATTCACCGGCCGCGCGACGAAGCGCGCGCTCGCGATCAACCGATATCTGTGGAACGATAAAGGCTATTACGGCGACTATGACTGGAAGCTCGGCAAGCTGCGCGACAACCTGTCGGCCGCGGCGCTGTATCCGCTGTTCGCCGGTGTCGCATGGCCTGACCGCGCGAAGCGAACCGCCAGCAATGTCAAAAAGACGCTGCTGCAGCCAGGCGGCCTCGCGACGACGGCCTACAACACGGCGCAGCAGTGGGACGCGCCGAACGGTTGGGCGCCGTTGCATTGGATCGCGCTCGTTGGCCTCAAGCGTTATGGCGAGACTGCGCTCGCGAACGATATCGGCACGCGTTTTCTTGCCGACGTGAAAAACGTCTATGCGTCGCAAAGCAAGCTCGTCGAGAAATATATCGTCGAAGGAGCGGGCTCGGGTGGTGGCGGCGGCGGCGAATATCCTCTGCAGGATGGATTCGGCTGGACCAACGGCGTGACGCTCAAGCTGCTCGATCTGTACGGCGGGTGATGCCGGGTATCGAGCGTTTCCGGCGCTTGCTTGCTACTTGCGAGACGAGCGCCGGCGCGGTCGCCACGCATGTCGTTGCGCCGATAGCAGGAAATCGAACAATGGTGGATATCGACTCGTATCGATTGACAATCCCCATCAATCGATGAAAAAGCGCCGGGCAATCCGGCGTTTTTTTTCGAGTTATTTTTCTTTAAAAAAAGAATCCGGCACACAAGCGCGAATAATTCGCGAATATTTTCTCCGTAATAATTTGTGGACGCACGGCGCTGCGTCCCGTTGCGCCGCGTCGCCGATCGACTTCAAACGGGGATGCTCGCCATGTGCGGAATCACGGGTTTCTGGCGTCCAGAGGCATGCAGCCGGCAGACAGCGGGCGAGGTGCTCGCCCGAATGACAGACAGTCTCGCTCATCGCGGTCCCGACGATGCGGGCGCATGGTTTGATACCGCGGCCGGTGTCGCGTTCGGCCATCGGCGGCTGTCGATCGTCGATCTGACATCGAACGGTCATCAGCCCATGGTGTCGGCTTGCGGCCGCTACGTGATGACCTTCAACGGCGAGATCTACAACTTTCGCGAATTGCGTCGCGAACTCGATGCATCCGCTCATGCGCCAAACTGGCGGGGTAATTCGGATAGCGAAGTATTGCTTGCCGCATTCGAAACCTGGGGGATCGACCGCACGCTGAAAAAAGCGGCCGGCATGTTTGCGCTCGCGCTGTGGAACCGCGACGCTGGCGTGCTGACGTTAGCGCGTGACCGGATCGGTGAGAAACCGCTTTATTACGGCCGCATCGGCGGTGCGCTGGTGTTCGGCTCGGAACTCAAGGCGCTGCGCCGCTACCCGGGCTTCGACGCGCGAGCGATCGATCGCGACGCATTGTGTTTATATTTGCGCTACGCGAGCATACCTGCACCGCATACGATCTATACGGCGATCCGCAAGCTGCCGCCCGGCACCTACGTGCAGTTCGAAGATGCAGCGCAGGAGCCGACCGCGCGGTGCTATTGGTCTCTCGAGCAGACGGTCAGCGCAGGTCAGGTGAACTTGGTCGAAGGCGATGCCGACGCGGTCGTGGATCAGCTCGATGCAGTGCTGCGCCTCGCGGTCGCGCAGCAGATGGAGGCCGACGCGCCTCTTGGCGCGTTCTTGTCGGGCGGCGTCGATTCGTCGGCAGTCGTCGCGCTGATGCAGGCGCAATCTGCGCGGCCGGTGCGCACATTTACGGTCGGCTTTCATGAGGCGGGCTATAACGAGGCCGGTTATGCGAAGGCTGTCGCGCATCATCTCGGTACCGACCATACCGAGTTGTACGTAACGCCGGCTCACGCACTCGATCTCGTGCCGAAGCTGCCCGACGTCTATGACGAACCGTTTGCGGACGCATCGCAGATCCCGACGCTGCTTGTCTGCGAGATGACGCGGCGGCACGTCAAGGTGAGTCTGTCCGGCGACGGCGGCGACGAACTGTTCGGCGGCTATCCCCGCTATTTCTTGACGCCGTGCCTTTGGAAAAAGCTAAGGCGTGTGCCGACGGCGATGCGCGCGCAAATCGCTGCCGCGCTGCATGCGCTGCGGCCCAATCACGCGGATCAGATTGCCGCGTTTGTGCTGAGTGCATGGGGCTCCGCCACGCCGCGCGTCGGCGATCGGTTGCACAAGCTTGCCAACGTGATGACGGCGAACAGCCGAGCGGGGCTCTATCGGCTACTGATGTCGGTTGTGCATCATCCCGAGCGGCTCGTGCTGACTGGCCGTGAGCCGCATACGCTGCTCGACGCGCCGGACGCATGGCCTGCGGGCCTCACGTTTGCCGAACAGGCGATGATGGTCGATGCGCTCACATATTTGCCGACCGATATTCTCGCAAAAGTCGACCGTGCCGCGATGGCGATGAGCCTCGAGACACGCATGCCGTATCTCGACCATCGCGTGGTGGAGTTCGCGTGGCGTGTGCCTGCCGCGCTGAAGGTGCCGGACGGGCAGCAGAAGTGGCTATTGCGCCGCTTGTTGTACCGGTACGTGCCGCGCCAGCTGATCGACCGGCCCAAGCAGGGCTTTTGTGCGCCGGTCGGCGACTGGCTGCGCGGCGAGTTGCGCGACTGGGCCGCAGCGCTTCTCGAACCGGCGCGACTGCGTGCGGAGGGCTTCTTTGATGCGGCACACATCGAGCGCCAGTGGCGGCAGCATCTTGCAGGGCGGATGAATTGCCAGCATCCACTGTGGACGGTGCTGATGTTTCAGGCTTGGCTCGATGCGCAGGGGGGCTGACAGTGGAGAGTGCTTGCCGGGAATCTGAAGCAGCGTCTGGCGCGGCCGCGGTTTCGCGCTGTTTCTTGAAATGTCCGGCGCGGTACATTAAGTTCGGATTGTGGCGGGCAGTGATTCCTGTGATGTATTGAAAAAATGTTTGCCGAGTTAATTCGTCCTGCAAATGGTTTCTCAGGCTTGGCGTGTCCTGGATTTGCCGGGCGACGTTGCTACCTGGTTGGCAGAATCACGTGATGTGGGCTGCTGGCATCCGGCGCCCGATTAGGCTTGTTGCTTGCGAGCAGGTGCTATATGGCGAATATCGCGACATGTCGCAGTAATATCGTGTTGCCGTATCTTGCGCTCGTTACCCCGAAACAGTAGGAGGTACGCTGGCGAATTGGTGGCATGTACGCTCTGAATGCATGCCGGATATCCCGGCATAACGCAGGCGAACCAACCTTTTTGCCTTCGCGAGGTTTCCATGAGCACAGACGGTAATGACCAAGATAAAGCGCCAGTTAGAACGATAGCCGCTGACAGTGAGCCGTATGGCGTGGTGTACTTGGCCGGATCAGTTAATGGATGGTATCTCGGCACCGGCGTTAGCAATAGCGAACCCGGGGTGCTGATGGCGATGTCGCCGGAAATAATTGGTAAATTGACTGGTCTCAACAATTCCGCCTACTGGTGGCAGGTGGAGACTCAGGAAGGATCGCCGCTAATAAAGGCAGTGAAGTCGGTCAAATATGGAACATATTTGACCGTATTCAAACGTGGCGGCGATAATCCATGGGGCCTCAAACCATTAGATACGGTGCCTGCAGTCAATTCAACGTTTAGAATTGGTCCCCATCCTAATTATCCAGGGAACATCTTTTATCACGGCACCAGCTTGACTTGGCAATTATATGATGCTGTTTCCGAAGGATATGGCATGATTGCACTCCTTCCCGGGTCTGGCGGCGCATATCCTTTGCAGATCATTCCCAGAGATTGAATGACGGGCGTTATAAATCCATAAAAACTCGTCGCTGAGTGTGCAGGGGCATGGCAATTTTACCGACTGCGGAATTTGTGACGTCTCATCATGCGGTATTGCTCGTTCAAGAAGGCAATCTGCGGGAAATCCTGCGGCGCGGCTTCCAGCCGCGCCGCTTGCGCACATGCGTGCGACGCAGTAAATGCGTTAGCGTAACTCGACGCTGTAATCGCGGGAGTCGATCGTGCTGCTGCGCACCGCCGGCGGGCTCGGGGGCGTAGGCAAGCGAGACAGCGATGCCAGGCCGGCTACGCCCGATGTGCCGGACAAGTCTTGCATACTCGACGCCGGCGGCAAAGCGGGCAACTCGGGTGCAGGCGGTTCATCGTGCGGTTCGACGTAAGTCGTCGCTGCCCCGAACAGTACGAGCCGATAGCCGATCGAATAAATCGGGATGATGCGCATGTTCTTGTCATGATCGAGACCGAGCTTCGAGCGGATGCGTGAGATGTGCGTGTCCAGCGTGCGCGACGATACGGCAAGTTCCCGCCCCCATACTGCTTCCTGAATCGCCTGGCGCGACACAACCTTGTTCATGTTGTCGAGTAGAAATTCGACGACGTCGAATTCGCGTGGGGTCATGTTGATCGGCTCGCCGCCGATCTCGATGTTGCGCCGAACAAAGTTGATCTTGATGTTGTCGATGTGCAGGTGCTTGCAGTCCATGATGGTCCTCGTAATTCGCGGTTGAGTGGCGAATGGCTGAGGGGATTACTGCAATTGGCGGGCCAGCTTGCGCAACGCAACAGGCAAACTCTTTGAAAGAAATGGTGTGACGATATAGTTGATTGAATATAAAGTGTTTTTTTTGTGGATGAGCCGTGTGCGATTGCACGGGCGGCGTCACAATTTGAAGTGGGTTGAAGGTGTGTTACGTAGCACGGGAACGTTGGTGTTACGTTTGCGCGGATGTCGCCGTAACATGGGCGGCGGTCGGCCTGGGACACTGAGAGCGCAAAGCGTCGATCGGCGAGGTGAGCCGCAGTTTCGGCGCGATGCAGGACAGCGTTCATCGGAGAAACCGCGTGACGCGAACCGGGCCGCTCGACGCAGCCCGGCGCATAAGGCGTTAAAATCTGCCGTCCAATTATCGGACGTTGACTGCGTCCCATGCCCTCGCCACGGTCTGCGCTTCAATGGAAGCGGCTCCGTACAAATCGCTTGCTGCTCGAATTGACGCTGCCCGGGCGTTGGGATAGGTCGAACCGGATGTCAGATAGACCGACAGCGTTCGATACCAGATTTTCCCCGCCTTATCGCGTCCGATTCCGGTAAGCGATGTGTCGCCGTTGCATACGAGCTGACTCTTGGATAGCGACGGATCGGTGGAGGGAACCGTCGCTCCTTCGGCAAGCAGATAAAAGAATCGGTTGCCGACTCCCGAAGAAAGGTGCGGATTCGTGTTGGTGAACCCGCCGCTCGGATAACAACTGGACGAGCGATTATCCAAATCCTGCTTGTACATCTTACGCAAGCCGCCTGGCATTAACGACGCGCCTATGACGTAGTTTCCCGGATCGTTCGGATTGTTTGCATAGAACTTAACCAACGTCCCGAAAATATCGGAAGTCGATTCATTGAGCCCGCCGGAATCGCGGTAGTTGTATGAAAGCCGCGCGGTGTTTTGAGTGACGCCGTGGGTCATTTCATGTCCCGCCACGTCTAGCGTTACCACCGGCTGGTTACCGAGCGACGGGCCACCGTCTCCGTACAGCATGACGCCCGAATACCATGAAGCATTGGCTCCATCGTCGCCGAACAGCACGTGAGCATAGCTTCTCACGCCGTTTCCATCATTCGCAACGCCGGAGCGGCCATGGGTATTTTTATAGTAGTCCCAAGTAATTGCCAGTCCATAATCGATATCGGCAGCAACCGTCTGGCGATTGCTTGTATTGTAGGTTCCCCATGTATTGGTGGTACTGGTGTAGATCGGAAGACTGTCCGCCTGGGACACGACAACGTAATCCTGAAGATCGGCGCCGTCATGCACGGACCCATTGCCACGTTTGGGGTCCAGCATCCGATAGCCGTTCGCGGAGGTCTGATCGGTCGTCAACGTGACGTCACCGTAATAATATGACCGCCCGATACCCGTTGCGGCGCTTTGCTGTATCAGGCTTTCGGTTTCCAATACGCGGCCGGTGCGCGCATCTATCGAATAGCGCATCACCGACGAATGGTCGCGCGTGGAAGGGCCATACACGTCTACCTGATAGGCGAGAACGGGCGCGGTATTGCGTGCATAGATTACTTTGACGGGGCTGCCGGTATGATCGACGCGCGTCGCGAACTGGGCTGCCGCAATTTTTTCCGCGGCGGCCGCGCCGATGTCGGATGTGCTCGAAAGCGCTTTTTGACTGGGGGCTAGATTAGCCAGGTTTATTGGGGCGTTCAGCGTCGTGCTCGGCTGCTGCAATTGACCTTGCTTCGAATGCACGACGACGTCTGCGCCTATCACTGGTAATCCGCCGTAAAACCGGTCGAATCGAACGTGCTCCGCCCCGTTCTGATCCACGATGACATCGCGGACCTTGAATTGATCCGTGGCTGCGCCGGAAATCGTGTCAGCGCTGCTGGCCGCGTTGATATCGAGCGCCTTTGCCGTGCGCGCGACTCGGCTTGGCGCCAGTTGGAAGATCGATGGATTGGTTTGAATCAGCGCAAGCGCGCGATCGACGGCGGCCTGTTTGTCGGCAGCTTGGGCAAATGCGCTGGCACAGGCTGTTGCAATGATTGATGCACAAGCAATGCGATACAGCTTCTTCATATTGCCTCCTGAGAAAAGATCGAATCGCCTGAGCGACTCGGGCTTCACCTGCGATGTGATGCAATGGGACATATCAATCGGCACTGCTGAATTGATGTGCTTGGTCGGCATATTGATTCGACGCGTGAAATGGCCTGCACGTCATCCCGGCATTGGCGCGTGTCGGCCCGTCGAATAAACGTCGAGCTGACGACAGGCGGCCCTATACGCTCAATTAATTAGGCTTGCTAATTAATTGGTGAAAAAACCGAACCTGGCCTGTCAAGCCGGCGTCAATCTAATTGGGAAATCTGTGCGGGAAATCGCGAAGACACGTCGTGAAATCGGTGGGTCTTTTCGCTCCTTTGTTTGAAACGCTCGATCGGCCCTCGGTCGTTTCTTGGTGTAATGAACATGACGTATGAATCCAAGGTTCATTGCGTCTTCCTTTCGGTACGTTAGTTCTGCAAAAAGCGAACGTCAAACTTTTTTTTATAGCGCTTAAAAAAGTTGGATTCGAGGCGAAGCCGCCTGGCCGCAGCAGGCGGGCGGCTCGGATCGGATAGAGGAGCGGTTGCAATGCGCGACTTTCTTAGGGCAACCGTGTGGTGGGGATAACCGCTGGGCCTCAAATGGGGCCGGTTTGAAGGGCGAAAACGCGTAGACGCCGCGCCCGGGTGGTGGGCGCGGCGGCGCGGGCGGTCAGGCCCGCGATGCGGGAATGCGTTTGCGGTTTATGTTTATACGCTGCCGTGCTGGTCCGGCGCCGACAGCGGCAGCGTGTACGTTCGCTTGCCGGTTGCCGAGAAGATCGCATTCGCAACGGCCGGCCCAACCGGCGCGACGCCCGGTTCGCCAACGCCGGTCGGTGCTTCGCCTGACGGCACGATATACACTTCGACTTTCGGCATCTCGGCGATCCTCAATACCTGATAGCCGTCGAAGTTATTCTGCTCGACCTTGCCATCCTTTAGCGTGATCGCGCCTTTCAACGCCGCGCCGAGCCCGAAGCCGATGCCGCCCTCCATCTGTGCCGCGATCACGTCCGGATTGATCGCGGTTCCGCAATCAACCGCGCAAACGATCCGCTCGACCTTCACCGCGCCTTGCTCGTCGACCAACACCTCGGCGACCTGTGCGACGTAGCTCTTAAACGCCTCGGCGACCGCGATTCCGCGCCCGCGTCCTTTAGGCAGTGGCGTGGCCGAATCCCAGCCGGCTTTTTCCGCGGCGAGATCGAGCACCGCGCGCATTCGCGGCTCATGCGCGAGCATATCGCGCCGGAAACGGTATGGATCCTTGCCCGCCGCATGCGCGGCTTCATCGATGAACGCCTCGACCGCATAGGCGGTGTGCGAGCTGCCGACGACGCGCCACCATAGCACCGGAACGCCTGTTTGAGTGGTCGTCAGTTCCACTGATATGTTTGGAATGGCATATGGCAGGTTCGACGCGCCTTCCACCGAGGTCGCATCGATGCCGTTTTTCACCAAGCCCGCGGCGAAAGGCGTGCCGGCGACGATCGATTGACCGACGATCCGGTGCCGCCAGCCGACGAGTTTGCCGTCCGCGCTCAACCCCGCGTCGAGCTTATGGAAGTACATCGGCCGGTAGCGTCCGCCATGGAGATCGTCCTCGCGGGTCCATTGCAGCTTGATGGGCGTGCCGTTCGCGCCAAGCGCTTTTGCGATCGACACCGCCTCGACGATGTAGTCGGACGCCGGGTTCGCGCGCCGCCCGAAGCTGCCGCCGGCGTACAGCGTGTGGATGAACACCTGCTTCGGGGCGAGCCCCGCCGCGCGTGCGGCGTTCTCCTGATCGATCGTCTGGAACTGATCGCCCGCCCAGATTTCGCAGCGATCGGCTGTCAGCTTGACGACCGCGTCGAGCGGCTCCATCGGTGCATGGGCGAGAAACGGGAATTCGTAGGATGCCGAGATCCGCTTTGCCGCCTCTGCAAGCGCCGAGTTCACGTTGCCATCACGGCGGGCGGAGGCGCCTGCACGCTCCGCCAGTTGCCGGTATTCACGCATGATTGTGTCGGAACTGCGTTTTTCGGCGTGTGCGTCATCCCATTCGATTTGCAGCGCGTCGCGGCCTTGTTTTGCGGCCCAGAAGCCTGTCGCGACGACGGCGACGCCGCGCGGCACCTGAACGACCGACGTGACGCCGGGCACGGCCTTCGCCGCCGACGCATCGAATGACTTCACGGTCGCGCCGAATAGCGGCGGGCGCTGCAGTAGTGCGACCAACATGCCCGGCTGCGCGACGTCGATCGTGAATTGCGCGGTGCCGTTGGATTTCGCGGCGGCATCGACGCGAGGCACCGGTTTGCCGATCAAGCGGAAATCGGCCGGTGATTTCAGTGCGACCTTGTCCGGCACCGGCAACTCGGCTGCAGCGTTCGCAAGCGCGCCGTAAGTCGCGCTGCGCCCGCTTGCGGCGTGACCGACCACGCCGTCGCGCGTGCTCAGCTCGGCAACCGGTACGCGCCATCGCGCGGCTGCCGCCGACATGAGCATCGCGCGCGCCTTGGCGCCCGCTTCGCGCAATTGCATCCAAGAATTCGCCATCGCGGAACTGCCGCCCGTGCCCTGCAACTTGCCCCACTGTAAGTTCGCGTAGCGCTCGGCATCGGCCGGCGCGCTTTCGACGCGCACGTCGCGCCAGTTCGCATCGAGTTCCTCGGCGACGATCGTCGCGATGCCGGTGTACGCGCCTTGGCCCATTTCGACGTGCTTAGCGATTACGGTGACGCTGTTGTCCGGTGCGATGCGCAGAAATGCATTGGGTGTGAATGCGTCGGCACCGGGCGATGCAGCGGCTTGTGCCGCCCGGCTCGCGTCGGGCCATTCGAAGCCGATCGTCAGGCCGGCGGCTGCTATCGCGCCGGCGGCTTTCAGAAACGTGCGGCGGGACGCGCGCACCGCGTCTGTTTCGGGTAGATCGAGATGGTTTGTCATCGTTTTCAGGCCTTCAGCGCGGACGCGGCTTCGTGAATGGCGGCGCGAATGCGAGTATAGGTTGCGCAGCGGCAGAGGTTGCCGTTCATTGCGGCGTCGATATCGGCATCGGTCGGCGCGGCATTCTGCTCGAGGAGCGCCGTCGCCGACATGATCTGCCCAGACTGGCAGTAGCCGCACTGCGGCACTTGGAGCTTGACCCACGCCGCCTGGACAGCTTGCGCGGGCTTGCCCGACAGCCCTTCGATCGTCGTCACCCGTTTGCCGGCGACAGCGGCAAGCGGCAGTACGCACGAGCGTACCGCTTGGCCTTCGAGGTGAACCGTGCAGGCGCCGCATTGTGCGGCGCCGCAGCCGAATTTCGTGCCGGTGAGTCCGGCGCGTTCGCGTATCGCCCAGAGCAGCGGCATCGCGGGATCGGCGTCCAGCGTCAGATTCTTGCCGTTCAGCACAAACGTCGTAGACATGGACTTTCTCCGTGGGGGGCATCCCCGGACTTGGCGCCGGGTAACAGCCGGCAGTGTGACGGATGGGCTGCTGGCGCGTGTATATACGATTCTGCAAAAATATTGAACAATCCTGCAAATTGCCGGCTCGGCGCGAGGGCGCTGCGCGGCTTGAGTCTTCGCCTGTTACGATCGGAGCCTGAATGCTTCCCATGCTGTCTCATTGAAGGTGTATTGACGATGAATTCGCGGCTCGATACGGTCGAAGCGCCTTCACGCATCGCCTCTGGCGTGCCGCATGGCGCCTCTGCGTTAGCACAATCGTCGGCGTTGCACGACGCGCGCCGCGAGTTGGCCGCGCGCGTCGCGCGTTTTGCGCCAGTGGACGGCGCGCATCAGACGGCGATTTCCGCACTGTCGTTCCATCGCTTTTCGTCGCCTGTCGATCTCGGTTGCAGCGTGCCGCGTGCTTCGTTCGTGTTTGCCGCGCAGGGGGCAAAGCGGGTGACGGTCGCCGGACATGTGTACGAATACGATCCGCAGCATTGCCTCGTTACGTCGGTCGATTTGCCGATGCTGTCGCAGGTCACGCGCGCATCCGTCGACGCGCCATATCTGTGCGTGTCAGTCGCGCTCGACTTGCAGCGCATCGCCGAGTTGGCGGCCGAGATGCAAATGCCCGCGCCGGATGCGCTGCCGGCCGGTGAGGGGATCGTCGTCGGCGCATTGTCCGAGCCTCTTTTCGACGCGGCGCTCAGGCTCGTCCGATTGCTCGATACTCCGGGCGATATCCCGATTCTCGCGCCGCTGATCGAAAAGGAATTGCTGTACCGGTTGTTGACCAGCGAACTGGGCGCGCGACTGCGGCATATCGCGATCGCGGGTAGCCAGACATATCGGATCGCGCGCGCGATCGAATGGATTCGAACCCATTATGCGCAGCCGCTTCGGATCGAGACGCTGGCGCAGCAAGTGAACATGAGCGTGTCGTCACTGCACCATCATTTCAAGCATGTGACGACGCTCAGCCCGTTGCAATATCAGAAGCAACTGCGGCTGCATGAGGCGCGTCGGTTGCTGCTCGCGCAGGGCGGCGATGTCGGCTCGATCGCGTTGCGGGTCGGGTACGAGAGTCCGTCGCAGTTCAGCCGGGAATACAGCAGGTTATTCGGCGCGCCGCCGTTGCGCGATGTGGGTCAATTGCGACGGCGCAATGGCGGCGGTACCACGGGGTGATTTCGCAGATGAGCACTGATCGGGACGACGAACGATTGGCGGTGGATGTCGTGCGCGCATTTTGGCGTTTGATGCAAACGAATGATTTTGGCTCGGTCGCAGCCGTGCTTGCCGACGATTTTGTACTCGAGTGGCCGCAATCGAACGAGCGAATTTGCGGTGCGGCGGATTTTGCAACATTGAATCGCGAATATCCCGCGCATGGCCCGTGGAAGTTCACGCTCAATCGCGTGATCGGCGACGCGCGTGAAGCGGTGTCCGATGTGTCCGTAACCGACGGCGTTCAGCGTGCGCGGGCAATCTCGTTTTTTACGATCGAGCATGCGAAGATTGCGCGCATCGTCGAATTTTGGCCTGATTCTTATGATCCGCCATACGACCGCTCGCATCTCGCCAAGCCGATTACGTAAGCGTACCGGCTGGTACTGGCCCGCGTGGCCGCGTTACTTTGCTTCACTGAAGATTCCGTCGACCATTGTCTCGGCGGCTTTCATTTGATTGCCTGCCTGCGTTGCATATTTCATGCTGTCGTATCCTAATCAATTCCGGCCTCTCGGCGGGTTGCAGCCGGCATTTTTCACGAAGGTCATGCCACAAGAGCTTTCGCCGAAGAGGAAGCGGGATACGGCTTGCGGCCGTGAAAGACGACGTGCAACCGGCATGCGCGAGCATTTTCGCAAATGGCCGGCATGTGCCCCCAACCAGTGTCGCCATGCCGTGCCGAAGCAGATGGGATATGAATTCGCTTTGGTCGAACGCGATGAAATGCCCGTCGTCGAGCGGCTGAGTTTTTCGAGTTCAGTGGACCGTAAATCCATTGGAGTAATGCTCCGGCCGCATCGAACTGGCAATTGTTGATGGATGGGCCGCCGAGCAATCCGCAAGCGTTGCCGTAGGAGTCCGTCGGCATCGCGCGTTCGGCAGGCATGCTCCTAATGTATTCGAGTTTTTTTCGCCGACGAAAGATTGATAGTAGACGTAAAGTGCACCATTCACGACTGGCTGCTTGATTACCGTCTCGGTGGTACCGGAGAGCATCCGGATCTTCTGGCGGGATCGACGGTGAGCAGGCCGTTGCCGCATTCTCGGCTACAAAATGCGAAGCGGCGCTCGCTTGCCGAATGAGCGCCGCTGTCGATGGTGAATGCCGGTGTGTTTTGAATTGAATCACGACGAACGCTGCATCGATACGTCCGTCTCACATCTCGATCGAGGCCATCCGCATTGCGGGCCGTTGAGATCGCTGCAGGTTCTCAGCGGGTGACGACGGTGAACTCCCGGTTTTCCGGGCGAATGGACTCCGTATCGATTGCTTGCAATCGCCATGCGCCGCGAAGCGATTGTTTGTCGAGCACTGCGGCGCCGTGTTCCTGCTCTTGCGTCGATGGTTGCAGGCCGGAGAGCGACAGCCCTTGCAGCCGGCACAGCGCTTCGCCGCTGTCGGCGGAGCACAGCGCAACCGCACCCGCGACATCCGTCACCTTGCCCCACGTCGGCAGATCGATACCCTGATGCGCTTCGCGCGACCACAGATGTTCGTCGGTATCGAGCCACAGAACCGCGAAAGACGGCTGTGCAGAAGTACTGTTGCCGCTGATTCGAATGGTGAGGCGCATATTTCGTCTCCTTTCGAAATTTATTCGGTCAGCTATCCAGTCTAGATGGATCGGGGCGGAACACAAGCGTATGACGTGCAACAGTTAATGTCCATTCCTTCGACTATCGATATGACGAACCCTTGGTTCTCGAATGCGCGCTTGCTCGCTACGATCGCGACTTGGTTCGATAAAGCTTGCCACGCAATGCTCAACGATGTCTGAAACCGTTTTCGCCGCACGTGCGGTTGCGAAGCGCTTCGGCGCGACTGCCGCGCTCGATTGCGTCGATTTGTCGCTGCGCGCGGGCGAGGCGGTTGCGCTGATGGGCGCAAACGGTGCGGGCAAATCGACGCTCGTGAAGATCGTCAGCGGCGTGTTCGCACCCGACGCCGGCACGCTTACGCTGCGCGGCGCGCGCTATGCGCCGGCTTCGCCGTATGCGGCCAAGCGCGCGGGCGTTGCAACGGTTCATCAATCGGTTGCCGACGCGGTCGCACCTTCGCTGTCGATTGCCGACAATCTGCTGCTCGATACGCTGTGCGATTCCAAGTCGCGCTGGCTCGCGACGCCCGCGTCGCGTGTCGCGGTCGCGCTGCCGCTGGCGCGCCGGGTGGGTCTTCAGGTCGACCGCATGGATCTGCGCGCGCCGCTCGGTACGTTTTCGCTCGCCGCGCAGCAACTTGTCGTGATCGCCCGTGCGCTTGCTGCGCAGCCTGCGCTGTTGATCCTCGACGAACCGACTGCAAGCCTCGGCGCGGCAGACGCCGAGCGTTTGTTGACACTCGTCGACGCGCTGCGTGCCGATGGCGTTGCAATTCTGCTCGTGTCACATCGCACCGGCGATCTGCGGCGTATTGCCGATCGCATCGTTGTTCTGCGAGACGGCCGTATCGTATCGACGCAGGTTACGCCATTCGATTTTGATTCGGCACACGAAGCAATGATCGGGCGGCGGGTGCCGGGCGGCTCGCGTGCGGCGAAGGCAGCGGTGACACCGGGTGCGGATCATGTGCATGTGGTCGAGGCGGAATGTGCCGAAAGCGCCGCACCTGAGCTTACATCCGTATCGACTGCAATCGATGCGCGTTCCACCGGGTCGATTGCGGCTTCGGACAAGGCACCGCCTGCCTATGCCGATCCGGCAGATGCCGTCTTTTTTGCCGATGTCGAATCTGTTGATGCTGTAACGGTTACCGCGTTATCTGCCGCATATCCCGATTCGGTGCCCCTGCGTACACACCACACCGGCAGCGTTTCATTCCCGGCTGCAATGACAGGTGGAACCTGTTCGAATCCGGCAGTGCAGTGTTTCAGTGCGCGCGGCATTCGGCTTTTGGAGGACAGCGAGCCGTTCGATCTCGATGTACGGCGCGGCGAGATCGTTGCGATTACCGGGCCGGTCGGCGGCGGCAAATCGCGTTTCGCGCGCGCGGTATTCGGCGCCGAGCGCCTCGCGGCCGGTTCGATGAGGTTGGATGGTATGCCGTGGCGTCCACGTTCGCCTGCGCACGCGATTCGTGCGAATGTGTTTCTCGTGGCCGAGGATCGCTGGCGCACGTCGCTGTTTCCGGACAGCGTGCCGTTCGCGACGCTTGCGGGCACATTGTCGTTGCCGTTTCTGTCTCGCTGGTTTCCATTCGGTTTCGTGAGCGCGGCGCGCGAGCGGCAGGCTGCGCTCGATGCGATTGCGCGCTTCGGCATTCGTTGCATGGGGCCTGACGACCGCTTGACGCATTTGTCGGGCGGCAATCAGCAGAAGGCCGCAATTGCGCGCTGGCATCTCGCGCCGGCGCGGCTACTGCTGCTCGACGAACCGTTCCAGGGTATCGATGTCGGCGCGCGCGCCGAGTTGATCGCGCTGTTGCGCAATGAAGCGGCTGCACGCGCGACGCTCGTGTTCGTTAGCGATCTCGACGACGCCTATGCCATTGCCGACCGCGTGTTGCCGTTCGATCGCGGCACGCTCGATATTCAATTCCGATTCGCTGAACCGGAGGCTTCGTCCGTATGAAAAACTCCACGCCCGCCGAGGTTGTGGCGGCACCCGCGCAGCGATCGGCAGAGCGTGCCCAACCTTGGATCGCCGTCGCGCGCGAGCGCATCGAGCGCGTTGGCATCGTACTCGTGCTCGCCGCACTCGTGGCCGGCTTTGCGGCGCGCGAGCCCGCGTTTGTCGCAATCGACAATCTGTTCAGCATCTTGCAGGCGGTATCGATCGTCGCGTTGCTCGGCATCGGCGTGACGATCACGCTGGCGGCAGGCGGCTTCGATCTGTCGGTCGGCAGTGTCGCGGCATGTGCGCAGATGGCCGCGAGCTATGTGCTGATCGTCTGGCACGGCGGCGCTGCGGCAGCGGTTGGCGCGTGCGTCGCGCTCGGCGTTGGTGCGGGCATGTTCAACGGTATCCTGATCACGCGCTTGCGCGTGCCGGATCAGCTTGCGACGCTCGGCACGCTGTTTTTGCTCGCGGGGTTGCAACTGATTCCGACGGGCGGCCGTTCGCTCGCAACGGGTGCAATCCTGCCCGACGGCACTGAGGCGACAGGCAGCTTTCCGCAGGCGTTTGTTGCACTCGGACGGCTGCGCGTGCTCGACGTCGTGCCGTTGCCGGTGATCGTGGTGGCTGTCGTCACACTCGTCGCATGTGTCGTGATGGAGGCGACGCGGTTTGGCCGCGTGCTGTATGCGATCGGCGGCAACGAGACAGCCGCGCGGCTGGCGGGTGCGCCGACCGCGCGTTATCGGATCGCCGCCTATGCGGCGTCGGGAGCGATCGCATCGCTCGGCGGTGTGTTGATTGCCGCGCGGGTCGGCCGCGGCGACGCGAGCGCCGGCCATTCGCTGCTGCTCGATGCGGTGGCGGCATCGCTGATCGGCTATGCGGTGTGGGGCGCGAAACGTCCGAACGTCGCGGGCACCGTGCTCGGCGCGGTGTTCGTCGGCGTGCTGTTGAACGGACTCACGATGCTGAACGCGCCATACTATATGCAGGATTTCATTAAAGGCGGGCTGCTCGTGTGTGCGCTCGCGTTCACGTTTCGGATCGGCAGCGTGCGATCCACGCGCTAGCGTCGGGGTATCGGGTTCGCCGAGGGCGATGCGTGCACGCGGAGGCATGCATCGCAGCCGCTTACATCGCGCGTGGCGCGCCGAATCCGAGGGTGGGGTCGATTCGCGACGGCGGGAGCGGCGTGATCTCGATCTGTTCGCGCGGATGCGCGGCGCATTTTGCAGACGCGGGAATATCGTTTCCAGAAACCATCGGTTTGTGCCGAGGCGCGGCGTTGTTAGATTGATCCATTGTTCCAGACAATGGAGAAGCCAGATGTCAGCAACATTGGAGACGCCCGGCGATGTGCGTGATGCCGCATCGGATCAGCTTGGCGTTGCGCGCGTCATCGCGAGCGATGCGCAGGCGCTCGAGGTCGCGCGCGAACTCGCGCAACGGCTCGCCGAGGGCGCGATCGAGCGCGATCGTGACCGCCGGCTGCCGTATGCGGAAGTCGATTGGTTTTCGCAAGCGGGCCTATGGGGCATCACGGTGCCGAAAGCCTACGGTGGCGCGGGTGCGTCGTATGTGACGCTCACCGAAGTCGTGAAGATCATTTCGGCGGCGGACCCGTCGCTTGGCCAATTGCCGCAGAACCATTTCGGTCTTGTCGACGTGATCGCCCTGACGGGCACCGACGAGCAGAAGCGTTTCTTCTTCGGCGAGATCCTGAAGGGAAAACGTTTCGGCAACGGCTTCTCGGAGAAGGGCACCAAACACGTGCTCGACTTGAAGACGAGGATCACGCGCGACGGCGACCGCTATCGCGTGAGCGGCACGAAATTCTATTCGACCGGTGCGCTGTTCGCTCACTATGTGCCCGTGCTTGCGCTCGACGAGAACCGCAAGGGCTGGCTCGCTTATATTCCGAAGGGCACGCCAGGGCTTTCCGTGATCGACGACTGGTCGGGATTCGGCCAGCGCACGACGGCAAGCGGCACTGTGCAGCTCGACGATGTGAGCGTGCCCGCGTCGCATGTCTTTCCGGCGCATCGCGTATCGGATCTGCCGACGTTGAACGGCCCCGTTTCGCAAATCATCCAGGCGGCAATCGACGCGGGTATCGCGCATGCGGCGCTTGACGATACGCTGCGCTTCGTTCGCGAGCGCTCGCGTCCGTGGATCGACAGCGGCGTCGAGCGTGCGAGCGACGATCCGTTGACGGTGCGGGAAACAGGGCGGCTCGTGATTCAGCTTCATGCGGCCGATGCGCTGCTGGAACGCGCGGCGCGCACGCTCGACGCCATTTCGGCGCAGCCCGCGATAACCGAGGACGACGTTGCGCGCGCATCGGTCGCGGTGGGCGAGGCAAAGGTGCTGACCACCGAGATCGCGCTGCTTGCAAGCGAGAAGTTGCTCGAACTGGCCGGCACGGCCGCGACGCTTGCAGAGCACGGTCTCGATCGCCACTGGCGCAACGCGCGCACCCATACGCTGCACGATCCGGTGCGCTGGAAATATCACCTGGTCGGCAACTACTACCTGAACGGCGTCAAGCCTGCACGCCACCCGTGGAATTGATCTGATGAACGCGATTGTCCAACCGAGCAGTGGGTCGGCACCAGCGGTCGCGCGCCGCATTGCCGATGATCGGCAGGCGCTCGACGTCGCGCGCAAGTATGCCGCGCGAATTGCCGAAGGAGCTGCGCAGCGCGATCGCACGCGCAGGTTGCCTTACGACGAGCTCGACGCCTATTCGGCGACGGGACTCTGGGGCATAGCCGTGCCGCGCGAGTTCGGCGGCGCGGCGGTATCCGCGACGACGCTCGCTGAAGTGACAGCGATCGTATCGGCCGCCGATCCGGCGATCGGCCAGATTCCACAAAATCACTTCTACATGCTCGAAGTGCTGCGCGTGAACGGCACGCGCGAGCAACAACGCTTCTATTTCGAACGTGCGCTGGCAGGCGAGCGTTTCGGTAACGCGCTGTCCGAACTCGGCACGAAAACCGTGCGTGATTATCGGACGACGATCGAGCCCGACGGCCCTGGTTTCAGGCTCAACGGACAAAAATTCTATTCGACGGGGGCGCTGTTCGCTCACTGGATTCCGATCGTCGCGAAGGACCGCAACGGCGTGCTGTATGTCGCATTTGCGCCGGCGAGTGCGCCGGGACTGTCGGTCGACGATGACTGGAGCGGCTTCGGCCAGCGCACGACGGGAAGCGGCTCGACGCGGATCGACAACGTGTATGTCGACGCATCGGCAGTCGTGCCTTACGGCGCGGCATTCGATAAACCGACGCCCGTCGGCCCGCTCGGTCAATTGATCCACGCGGCTGTCGATCTTGGTATCGCACGTGCGGCGTTTGCCGATGCGCGCCGCTTCGTGCGCGAGCGCGCGCGGCCGTGGGTGGATGCGCATGTCGAGCGGGCGAGCGATGATCCGCTTACGCTCGAAATCTTCGGCAAGCTCGCAGTCGAACTCGATGCGGCCGAAGCGTTGACCGAACGAGCGGGCCTGCGCGTGGACGCATCGATTGACGATCCGAACGAGCGCACGGTTGCGGCCGCCTCGATCGCGGTCGCGAAGGCGCGCGCCGCGACGACCGAAGTCGCGCTTGCTGCGTCATCGCGGCTGCTGGAACTTGCCGGTACGTCGGGCGTGCTTGCCGAGCACGCGCTCGATCGGCATTGGCGCAATGCACGCACGCATACGCTGCACGATCCGGTACGTTGGAAATACATCGCGATCGCCGACTATCTCGTCAACGACACACTGCCGCCGCGGCACGGCGCGCTGTAAGCCTGTTACTTCGCTGTCCGGAGTGCTTAGCCGTCATGACTCGTCAAATCCGTTTCAATGCCTTCGACATGAATTGCGTCGGACACCAATCGCCTGGATTGTGGGCGCATCCGCGCGACCAATCGTGGCGTTATCGTCAGATCGGTTACTGGACCGAGCTTGCTCGATTGCTCGAACGCGGCAAATTCGACGGCCTGTTTATTGCCGACGTGCTCGGTATCTACGATGTTTATCAACACAGCGGTGAAGCCGCGATCAGGCAAGGCGCGCAGGTGCCCGTGAATGATCCGATCCTGCTCGTGTCCGCGATGGCCGCCGTCACGCAGCATCTCGGTTTCGGTATCACGTGCTCGCTGTCATATGAACATCCGTATCCGTTCGCACGGCGGATGTCGACGCTCGATCATCTGACGAACGGGCGCGTTGGCTGGAATGTCGTCACATCGTATCTCGACAGCGCCGCGCGCAATCTGGGCCTGCCGCGCCAGACCGATCACGACGACCGTTACGCGCTCGCCGACGAGTATCTCGAAGTTTGCTACAAACTGTGGGAGGGTTCGTGGGAGGACGATGCGGTGGTGCGCGACGCGGTTCGGCATGTGTTCGCGGAGCCGTCGAAGGTGCACGCAATCGGCCATCACGGCAAGCATTTCGACGTGCCAGGCATCCATTTGTGCGAGCCGTCACCGCAGCGCACACCGGTGCTGTATCAAGCCGGTGCGTCCAAGCGCGGCAAGGATTTCGCCGCGCAGCATGCGGAATGCATTTTCGTCGCGGCACCGTCGCGCACGATCCTGAAGACGTTCGTTGCGGACATTCGCGAGCGCGTGCGCAAATACGGCCGAAATCCGCGTGACGTGCTGATTTTTAATCTACATACGGTGATAACCGGCCGCACGTCGGCTGATGCACACGCGAAGTACGCCGATTACCGGCGCTATGCGAGTGACGAGGGGGCGCTTGCGCTGATGTCCGGGTGGACCGGCATCGATCTGTCGAAGCACGGGCTCGACGAGCCGCTCACGCACGTCGAGAGTAATGCGATCCAGTCGGCCGTCGAGGCGCTGTCAAGCGCCGACCCGACACGCGTATGGACGGTTCGCGAAATTGCGAAGTGGGGAGGCATTGGCGGGCTCGGTCCGGTGTCGGTCGGCGACCCGCGCGAGATTGCCGACGATTTGCAGTCCTGGGTCGACGAGACCGACGTCGACGGTTTCAATCTTGCTTATGCGGTGACACCGGAAACGTTCATTGACGTTGTCGAACTTGTCGTGCCGGAGCTGCAACGGCGGGGCGTCTACAAGACCGAGTACGCGCCGGGCACGTTGCGCGAGAAATTGCATGGCGCGGGGCCGCGTCTTGCAGCGCCGCATCCCGGAGCACGCTATCGCGTGCCGACCGAGTATGCGCTCACGCGCTGATGGCGAATTGGGCGAGCGGCAGGGCGGCGCAATGCCAGCTGCTTGCCGCACGCGACGAATGGCCGGCTCGTCGCTTGGCTGATTCATCGACCGGCGCACTAACGCATCGCTCGCTTGCCGAATCGAGGCGAGCCCCATCCACCTGCTTATACCGATAGGAGTTGCCATGCGTGTGCCGCTGCGGGGGCTGTGCCGGATCGCGTGCGCCGTTTCGTTATCCTTGATATTGCCGGTCTCGGGCGCATGCGCCGCGCCGCCTAAGGATGCGCCGCCGCCGTTCGATAAGGCCGGCGTGAAGATCGCGCTCGTCAATTACTTGTCGACGGGCGATTTCTTTCAAGCATACGAGGCCGGCGCGCAGCGGCAAGCCAGGGCGCTCGGCGTGGATCTGCGCATCTACGAAGGCCGGCAGGACGCGGCCGAGCAGCGCGAGCAGATTCAACAGGCAATCAGCCTCGGCGTCGCGGCGATCATCGTCAATCATGGACTGCCGGAAGCACTGACGGACGTCGTTCAGCGTGCGCTCGACAAAGGCATAAAGGTCGTCGCGTTCGACGTCGATCTGAATCATCCGAAAGTGCCGCAGATCGAGCAGAGCGACCGCGATATCGCGACGCTTGTGCTGGAGCAGGCGGTAAAGGACAATGGGCCGTCATTTGCGGCGGGTTACGTGTACGTCGCGGGCTTCGCTCCGCTCGACCGGCGCGATGCGGTTTGGCGTGAGTTCAAGCGTGCCCGGCCGGGCATCCAGGAGAAGGCGCGCTGGGGAACGGTCGATGCTCCGATTGCGCAGTCGGTCGCGAACCAGGCGGCTGCCGCGTATCGTGCGCATCCGGATATCCGGGTGGTATTCGCCCCATATGACGAGTTTGCGCGTGGCGCACTGATTGCCGCGAACGAAGCGAAGCTCGGCTCGCGAGTGAAGATCTACAGCGCGGACATCTCCACGGCCGATATCGAGGCGATCCGTGCGCCGGGCAGCGCATGGGTGGCGACCGCCGCAACCAATCCGGCCGTGGTCGGCGCGGTGTCGGTGCGGGCAGCGGCGCTGCTCGTCGCAGGGCAGGATCCCGGGCGGCATATTGTCGTGAAGCCGGCGTTGATTACGCGGGACGACCTGATTCGTAATCGTGTCCGCACAGTCGGCGAACTGAGCGCGAAATATCCAGCGTTCCGTGACAGTGACGCGGCAACGGCGAAGTGGATCCCACCAGCGCAGTGAGCGCGGCTGTCCGCCGCCGGCCGGTTGCGGACAACTGCGCACGCATCACGTCACCATGCTCGGCGCGTTTTGGCCGCGAGCCGGCAATTCGAGCACCGGCAGCGTGATGACGAAGCGGGCGCCGCGTGTCGACGCGTCGTCAAGCCGTGCTTCGCCGCCGTGGGCGAGCGCGACGTGCCGGACGATCGTCAGGCCAAGCCCGAATCCGCCCGTCTGCCGGTCTCGGCTTGAGTCGAGCCGGCAGAACGGCTCGAACACGCGGTCGCGATCGGCGGGCGCGATGCCGGGACCGTCGTCTTCAACCGCCAGCACGAGCGCCCCTGCTTCATTGTGCGATGCGCTCAGCGAGATTGTCGTCGACGCATAGCGCATGCCGTTGCGGATCAAATTCAGCAGGGCACGCGCGACGAGCTTCGGATCGCAGATATGGCTCGCGCGCACACTGTGCGTCGAGACATTGAACGTGAGCCGGCGATCGGCGATATCGTTCGCGACATTAGCCGCGACGCTATCGATCAGCTCGGCCACCGTCACCCGCATCAGCGCGAGATGCGCTTCGCGTTGTTCCAGCCGGCCGATCGTCAGCAGTTCGGTGACGAGATCGTCCAATTCGCGCACGTCGCGGCGCAGCGCATCCTGTCGCTCGCGTATGCGGACGGGCGCATCCGGTTCAGCGAGCAGTGCAAGGCCGAATTCGAGCCTTGCGAGCGGCGTCTTCAGCTCATGCGAGATGCTGTGCATCATCTCGCGTTGCTGCTGAATCGACGTTTCGATACGTTGCGCCATGTCGTTGAACTGCTGCGACAGCTCGTAGATGTTCGATTTGCGCGACAAGCGTACGCGCGTCGCCAGCCGCCCTCGGCCGAACGTGCGCGCGGCCGCTTGCAGCTTGCGCAAGTCGCGCCAGTGGTAGTGCACCCATAGCACGATCGCGAGCAGCATCGCGAACGAAACGGTCAGGTATGCGTAGATTTGGATGTCGAGATTTGCCGGCTGGACCGGCCGCGCATGCAATACGGAGCCGTCGGCGAGCGGCATGTAGTAATCCTTGCCGTCATAGCTGATTGCGATGTCGCCGCGCTCGAGGTCGTGCAGCGGCGTGCCATGCAGCGCGCGACGCGCGGCATCCATCGAAATGAAATTGAATCCTTCGTTGCCGTGCAATGCAAGCTCGCGCAGTGCGAGTTCGCGCTGCGCGCCCGGATGACGTTCGAGATAGTCGTTGAGCACGAACGCGTAGGTGGTCAGCGACGCGCGTTGCGCGGTTGCGAGCCGCTCATAGAAGAAGCGGTCGAAAGACGTGTTGATGAACACGACCGATGCGGCGAAGCATGCGATCACGAACAGGTACAGTTTGATCAGCGAGCGCAGCATTCAATCGTCCCATGCCGACGGGCTGAACAGGTAGCCGCGTCCCCAGATCGTCTTGATCCGATGCGGTTCGGACGAATCGTCCTCGAAGCGGCGCCTTAGCTTCGAGATGCCTGAGTCGACCGAGCGGTCGAGGCCGTCGAACTCGATGCCGCGCAATTGCTTCAGGATATCGTCGCGGCTAAGCACGGTGCCTGCCGCGCGCGCGAGGATCAGCAGCAAGTTGAATTCGGCCGTTTTCAGATCGACGAGTTCGCCGCGCCACGCGACAGTGCGGTTCGGCGGAGAGATGGTAAGCTGACCGAACGATAGCGTCTGGCTCGTCTGCACGTCGGCGACGGGGCCGGGCTGCGCGCGGCGCAGCAGCGCGCGGGCGCGTGCGACGAGCACGCGTGGTTCGATCGGTTTCGTCACGTAGTCGTCGGCGCCGGTTTCGAGGCCAGCGATCTGATCATATGCATCCGCGCGCGCGGTCAGGATCAGCACCGGCACGTTCGAGAACGCGCGGATGCGACGGCACACTTCCATCCCATCGAGATGCGGCAGCATCAAATCGAGAATCACGAGCGCGGGCTGATGCTCGCGCGCGGCGGCAACGGCGAGATCGCCGCGCCGGACGATTGTCACGGAGAACTCGTAGCTGTCAAGGTATTCGCGGATCAGTTGCGCGAGCCTGTCATCGTCTTCGACCAACAGCACGCGATATCTGAGCGGCACGTCTTTCATGATCTCCTCGTTATATTTGCGCCGCATGCGCCCGGCCGGCATATGCGGGACCCGCGAATTCTAGCCGTGTGTATATCCCTGCAGCGAGGGCGTCACAATTACCGACAATCGAACACAAATACGCACATATTCCCGAAACATTCGGGACAGAATCGTCAGACGCATGCTCATAGACTGCGAGCTTCTTGACTCTCGTGCCAATATCGTGCGCCTGCCCCTTCATCCTCTACGGTCTTTCCAGTATTGCGTGCCGCTCGTCGGCTTGATAACCGCTGCGGCTTCTCATGCGGAGAATGTCTATACGGTTTCGCTCGGCGGCGGTTTTGCGCCGCGCTATGCGGGCAGCAATCAATACCGCGGCGTGTTCGCACCGTCGTTTTCCGCGACGTTCGACAACGGCTGGTTCATCGGCCCGCTCGACGGCGTCGGCTACAGGTTAAATCTGCCGGGCGACACGTTTGTTGCCGCGGCGCTCAGCTATGACGGGGGGCGCATCGACGAAAACCGCTTCGGCCGCTCGGGATCGGACTATCTGAAGGGCATGGGAAGCGTACCGGGCTCGGTGATCATCGCGGTGCAGGCGGGCGTGAAATTGTATGGCAACAGCGTGTTGAGCGTGACGCTCGATACGCCGGTCACCCATACGGCGCGCGGCTTGTCCGGGCATGTCGATCTCGCCGTGCCGGTATTTAGCGCCGGGCGTCACGCAGTCGTCGTGACCGGGTCCGTGCACGCGGGCTCCGGCCGCTATATGCAGACGTTTTATGGCGTGACCGACGCGCAGTCGGCGGCCAGCCGCTTTCGGCCGTACTCGACGAAAGGCGGTATCGACAGTGCGTCGATGGCGCTCGCCTGGACCTACACATTCTCGCGTCATTGGTCGGTGGAGACGACGCTCGGCGTGTCGCGTCTGCTGGGCAGCTACGGCAACAGCCCGATCGTGCAGGCCAAGAGCAATTACTTCGGACTGTCGTCGGTGAGTTATCGCTTTTGATGCTGAATTCGCGGAAAAACGGAGACTATCGTGTTGATCTGGAAACGGGCCTTATCGTTTACTTGGCAGACCGGCCTCATGTCGCCGGCGAGCGTGCCTGCCGCGGCCGCGCACGTCGAGCGTCTCGTGCTGACGGGAGCGACAGGGTTCATCGGCGGCTCGGTGCTGGTTTCGCTGATCAATGCCGGGTTGATCGACCGGGTGGTCTGCGTGGTTCGCGCCTGCAATCGTGCACATGCGCTGACGCGGCTGCGCGCGGCGGCACTCAGAAGCGGCCTCGCGCCATACTGGGCCGAGCGCCTGACCGAGGCGAACGTGATCGTGGGCGCACTCGAAGGCGAGTTCGACGATGCCGACGCGGCGCGTTTGTCGGCGGCGTCGCACGTGATTCATTGCGCGGGGATTGCGTCGTTCTCCGCAGCGCCCGTCGTCAATGCGACGAACCGCGACGCAACGTTGCGCTTCGCGAGCCGTTTCGTCGGCAGCCGGCGGCTGAAGCGCTTCGTGCATGTGGGCGCGGCGTTCGCAACCGGCGCGCGCGAGCGCGGCGCGATTCGTGAGGACGCCGCCGCTTTTGCATCGCGCGATCGAGATATCGGCGCGATGCCATATGCGCGCGGCAAGCGCGATGCGGAAACGGGCTTGCGCGCGCTGGGGCTGCCGCTCGTCGTCGCGCGGCCTTCCTGTGTCGTCGGTCATACGCTGCTTGGCACGCGGCCGTCGGCCAGCACGTTCTGGATGTTCCGGATCGTACACGCGGTGCGCCGCTTCACCGCGCGGCCGATGACGCGCGTCGACGTCATCGCGGTCGACGACTGCGCACGCGCGCTGATGCTGCTTGCGCTGAAACCGGCGCTTGCTTACGACGCTTATCATGTCTCGGCAGGCGATGAAGCGCCGAGCGTCACGCAGATCGTGCGGGCGATGGATGAAGCGGCCGGCATCGAGGGCCAATCGCGTTACGCACTGTGCTCGGATGCCGAGCTTTGTGCGATCGCGCGCGACGTGCTCGGCCGCCGCGATCCGGTGCGCGAGCGGGTGATCGAGCGGGCCTTGCTGTCCTACGCGGCGTTTGCCGATCTCGACTGCGTGTTCGACAACGCGCGCATCCGTGCGGAGATCGACTTCGAGCCGCTGCCGTTCGTCGATTACATACACGAGTGCATGCGCACGTCGCGCGGCATCGACGTGTTCGCGCAGATGCCGAGAACGGGCCGCTGACGGCGTGCGTGACGGCGGCCGCCGGTTATTGCAGGCCGCCGACCTCGATTAATTTGTCGAGTGCCGCATACATTTCGCTTAATGCATCGACCCCGAAACGTTCTTCGATGAGCCGGTATTGTTCATCGATGCGCGGGCCGATCTGTTTGACGAGCTGGCGGCTTTGCAGGGTCAAGCTGACCATCAGTCGACGCTGATCCTCGGGCGCGCGCATCCGGCGAATCAGGCCGTCGCGCTCCATTCTTTCGAGTACGCCCGTGAGGCTCGGGCTTAAAATGCTGCAGCGCTTCGCGATCTGCCCGGCGTCGAGTTCCTGGTTCGGAGCCCCGTCCAGCAAGCGGATGATCCGCCATTGCTGCTCCGTCAACGCGAATTCTTTGAGAATCGGCCGGAACCGTCCCATCAGCGTTTCACGAGCTTCGAGCAGCAGCATGGCCAGATTGCGGTGATCGACCGTTCGATTCATGAAGTATCCGGAAAGCGATTGATCCGACAATCTTAGCAGGACGAAATCGCCGAGGCGACCAATTAGGGTTATTGTGGTTGTATGTTGGCTGGCAGTTAATTAATATATTAACAAATTAGGTTTGGCCGCGCGACGCGGCAAAGGAAGGAACGGATGGAGTTGCCTTTTATCGTCGATGGCGAAGCGGCGGAGGCGGTCCGCGTGGGCACCGTGTACGGCGCGTTGCTGAACGATCGCGGCGCGCTCGCCGCGTTGGGCGACGCGGTGCATGCGCCGCCCTACGGCAAGCCGCCGGCCGCGCCCGTGCTGTATGTGAAACCCGCGAACACCCATGCGGCCGACCGCGCGGCCGTTGTGGTGCCGGCGGGCATCGATGCGCTCGAAATCGGCGCGACGCTCGGCGTCGTGTTCGCGCGCCGCGCTACCCGGGTACCGTGCGAGCGAGCACTCGATTATGTGCTCGGCTACACGCTCGTGAGCGATGTATCGGTACCGTCTCCCGATTACTACCGGCCTGCAGTGCGCTTCAAATGTCGCGACGGGTTTTGCCCGCTCGGCCCGGCAATCGTTGCGCGCGCAAGCATTGCCGATCCGGACAGGCTCGAAGTGACCGTGCGCATCGACGGCGTGCCGCGCTATACCGCGAGCACCGCGAACCTGGTCCGGCCGGTGGCGCAATTGATCGCCGAGGTGTCGTCGTTCATGTCGTTCGACGCGGGCGATGTGCTGCTGGTCGGCGTCGGGCCGAACGCGCCGCGCGCACCGGCCGGCAGCGCGATCGAAATCGCCGCGCCGGGCCTGGGCGTGCTGCGCCACTCGCTGATTGCGGAGGATACGATATGAAAACCGCGCGCGTGGTGTTCAATGGCGCGTTGCATACGGCCGAGCCGGCAGGCGAAGGGCGCGTAAGGCTCGATATCGGTCGCGTGCTTGACGAGACGGACGTCGCATGGTTGCCGCCGCTGGTGCCGCGCACAACGTTCGCGCTTGGGCTGAACTATGCCGATCACGCGAAGGAACTCGCGTTCAACGCGCCAAGTGAGCCGCTTGTCTTCCTGAAAGGACCTAACACGTTTGTCGGTCATCGCGCGCGGACAGTGCGTCCCGCCGATGCGACGCACATGCATTACGAGTGCGAGCTTGCGGTGGTGATCGGTCGCGCCGCGCGCAACGTGAAGCGCGCGCAGGCGCTCGATTACGTGCTCGGCTATATGGTTGCGAACGATTACGCAATTCGTGATTATCTTGAGAATTACTATCGGCCGAACCTGCGCGTGAAAAATCGCGACACCTGCACGCCGCTCGGGCCGTGGCTGGTGAGCCGCGACGAGATCGGCGATCCGTCGAATCTTACGCTGCGCACGACGGTCAATGGCCATGAAACGCAGCGCGGCAACACGCGGGACATGATTTTCGACGTCGCATCATTAGTCGAATACCTAAGCGGCTTTCTGACGCTCGCGCCTGGCGACCTGATCCTGACTGGCACGCCGCAAGGGCTTGCCGATACGAAGCTGGGCGACGAGGTCGTGACCGAGATCGAAGGCGTCGGCCGGCTCGTCAATACGATCGTGAGCGAGGACGATTATTACCGTGCGGGCTGACGCCGCCGCACCAGGAGAGATGCATGACCTTCATCAAGCATTGGATCGACGGCAAAGAAGTGGAAAGCCGCGAGACGTTTACAACGTTTAACCCGGCCACGGGCGAGCCGATTGCCGATGTCGCATCGGGCGGCGCGCAGGAAATCGATGCGGCTGTGCGTGCCGCGAAGGAGGCGTTTCCGAAGTGGGCGAACACGCCGGTCAAGGAGCGCGCGAAGCTGATGCGCCGGCTCGGCGAGTTGATCGAGCGCAACGTTGCGCCGCTTGCCGAATTGGAAACACAGGATACGGGGCTGCCGATCTCGCAGGCGAAGAAGCAGTTGATTCCGCGTGCGTCGGAGAATTTCCATTTTTTCGCCGAAGTGTGTGCGCAGATGAACGGCCGCAGTTATCCGGTCGACGACCAGATGCTGAATTACACGCTGTATCGGCCCGTTGGCGTGTGTGCGCTGATCTCGCCTTGGAACGTGCCGTTCATGACGGCGACGTGGAAGACCGCGCCTTGTCTCGCGCTCGGCAATACCGCAGTACTAAAGATGTCGGAGCTTTCGCCGTTGACCGCGGACCAGCTCGGGCGTCTGGCGCTCGAAGCCGGCATTCCGCCGGGCGTGCTGAACGTCGTGCAGGGTTACGGCGCGACAGCGGGCGACGCGCTCGTCAAGCACCCGGACGTGCGTGCGATTTCGTTTACCGGCGGAACCGTCACCGGCAAGCGGATTATGGCGAACGCGGGATTGAAGAAATATTCGATGGAACTCGGCGGCAAGTCGCCCGTGCTGATTTTTGACGATGCCGATTTCGACCGTGCGCTCGACGCATCGCTGTTCACGATATTTTCGATCAACGGCGAGCGTTGCACGGCGGGATCGCGGATTTTCGTACAGCGAACGATTTACGATAAGTTCGTTGCCGAATTCGCGCGTCGCGCGAGTAACCTGCTCGTCGGCGATCCCGCCGACGAGCGCACGCAGCTCGGCTCGATGATCACGCGTGCGCACTGGGAAAAGGTGACGGGCTACATCCGGCTTGGCGAAGAGGAGGGCGCGCGTCTCGTCGCGGGTGGCGCGGACAAGCCCGAGCATTTGCCCGAGCATTTGACGAATGGAAATTTCGTTCGGCCGACCGTGTTCGCCGATGTCGACAACCGGATGCGTATCGCGCAGGAGGAGATCTTCGGGCCGGTCGCCTGCCTGATTCCGTTCGATAATGACGAGGATGGGTTGCGTTTGGCGAACGATACGAATTACGGCCTTGCTTCGTATCTGTGGACGCAGGACGTCAGCCGTGTGCATCGGCTCGCGCGTGGGATCGAGGCGGGGATGGTGTTCGTCAACAGCCAGAACGTTCGCGATCTGCGCCAGCCATTCGGCGGCGTGAAGGAGTCGGGCATCGGCCGAGAAGGCGGCGAATACAGCTTCGAAGTGTTTGCCGAAATCAAGAATGTCTGCATTTCGATGGGTAGTCATCACATTCCCCGTTGGGGCGTGTGACGCCCGGCGATCAAGATACGCCGCGCGCCGGTGCGGGAAGCGCCGACGTGCGGCTGGAGACTCACGATGGGAAAGTTGTCTCTTGCCGCGAAGATCACTCACGTGCCGTCGATGTATTTGTCCGAGCTGCCGGGTAAGCATCATGGCTGCCGTGCGGAGGCGATTCGCGGGCATCAGGTGATTGGCGAGCGCTGCCGCGCGCTCGGCGTCGATACGATCGTCGTCGCCGACACGCATTGGCTGGTCAATGCCGGCTATCACGTCAACTGTAACCAGTCTTTCTCGGGCATTTACACGAGCAACGAACTGCCGCACTTCATTCGTGACATGCGTTATGCGTATCCGGGCAATCCGGCGCTCGGGCATCTGATCGCAGAGGTCGCGAACGCGCATGGGATTCACACGCGCGCGCATGAAATCGATAGTCTCGAACTCGAATACGGCACGCTCGTGCCGATGCGCTACATGAACGCCGACCAGTATTTCAAGGTTGTGTCGATCGCTGGCTGGTGCATGTGGCACTCGCTCGACGAGAGTCGCCGTTTCGGCATGGCACTGAAGGAGGCGATCGAAGCCAGCGATGCGAATGTCGCGTTCTTCGCAAGCGGCTCGCTGTCGCATCGGTTCAACGACAACGGCAGCCCGGAAGATTCGATTCACGAAATCAGCCGGGAGTTTTTCCGGCAGGTCGATCTGCGCGTGGTCGAGCTGTGGAAGCAGGGCGATTTCGCCACGTTCTGCAAGATGCTGCCCGAATACAACGAACACTGCCACGGCGAGGGCGGCATGCACGATACCGCGATGCTGCTCGGTTTGCTTGGCTGGGATCGTTACGACAAACCGATCGAAACCGTCACCGATTATTTCGCAAGCTCCGGCACGGGCCAGATCAACGCGATTTTCCCGCTGCCGTGACACGGGCCGCGCTCCCGCCTCTACAACGAAAAACCGTTCGGAATACGGAGAATTTCCATGCCGCACATCATCGTCGAATACACCGCGAATATCCGCGAAGCCGCCCGGGTTCCGGTGCTGCTCAAGACGATCAACGATACGCTGATCGCGCAGGACGGCGTGTTCCCGATCGGCGGTATCCGTTCGCGCGCGATCGAGTTGCAGGATTACTGCATCGCCGACGGCACTGCCGACGACGCGTTCGTCCATGTGACGTTCAAATTCGGCTCGGGTCGCGATGAGGCGACGAAGAAACGGGTTTGCGACGCGTTGTTCGACGCAATCAAGGCCCATTTTGTGCAGCTGTACGCAAGCCGCCCGCTGGCGTTGTCGATGGAGGTGAACGAGTTCAGCGAAGCGGGCACCTACAAGCACAACAACATTCATGCGCGCTATAAGCGCGATGCGTGACGGTGATCGGCGATCATGACGACCATGCTGGATTTAACTACCATCGATCTTCTCGCGCGCAAGTTGCACACGGCGGAGCGCGAGCGCAAGCAAATCCGCCAGATTTCGCTCGATCATCCGGATATCACGATCGACGACGCATATGCGATTCAACGCACGTGGGTCGACATCAAGCTCGCCGAGGGCCGCGTTCTGAAAGGGCATAAGATCGGCTTGACGTCGAAGGCGATGCAGGCGTCGTCGCAGATCGACGAGCCGGATTTCGGCACGCTCCTCGACGATATGTTTTTCGACGACGGCGCGACGATTCCAACGCAGCGCTTCATCGTGCCGCGTGTCGAGGTGGAACTCGCGTTCGTGCTCGGCAAGCCGCTGAGCGGGCCGGGCTGCACGCTGCTGGACGTCTACGATGCCGTCGATTATGTAGTGCCCGCGCTTGAGATCATCGACGCACGCAGCCAGTCGATCGACCCGGATACCATGCGCCCGCGCAAGGTGTTCGACACGATCGCTGACAACGCGGCGAACGCGGGCGTGGTGATCGGCGGCCGGCCAGTGCGGCCTACGGACATCGACTTGCGTTGGGTCGCGGCGATCATGTCGCGCAACGGGGTGGTCGAGGAAACGGGCGTCGCGGCCGGCGTGCTGAATCATCCGGCAAATGGCGTCGTATGGCTCGCGAATCGGCTGGCGCGCTTCGGCGTAACGCTCGGTGCCGGCGAGATCATTCTGGGCGGTTCGTTTACGCGGCCGTGCGCGGCGAAAAGCGGCGATACGTTCAGTGTCGATTATGGCCCGCTCGGTGCGGTTCATTGTCATTTCGAGTGATGAGCGTGATGATGATGTGTACACCTGATAATTCGTTCAAGGCGGCGCTCGCACGCGGCACCGCGCAGATCGGGCTATGGCTCGGGCTTGCGAATCCCTATAGCGCGGAGCTTGTCGCGGGCGCCGGATTTGATTGGCTGCTGATCGACGGTGAGCACGCGCCGAACACGGTGCCGACGATACTTGCACAATTGCAGGCGATTGCGCCGTATCCGTCGCATCCCGTCGTGCGCGTGCCATGGAACGACGCGGTCGTCATCAAGCAGGTGTTGGATCTCGGCGCGCAGACGCTGCTCGTGCCGATGGTGCAGAGCGCCGCAGAAGCGAGCGCGGCTGTTGCGGCCACCCGTTATCCGCCGCGCGGCGTGCGCGGCGTGGGCAGCGCGCTGGCGCGCGCGTCGCGCTGGAATCGCATCGACGACTATTTGCAGCGCGCGAACGATGAGATCGCGCTGCTCGTGCAAGCCGAGACGCGCGCGGCGGTGGACGCGATCGATGCGATCGCGCGCGTCGAAGGCGTCGACGGCGTGTTCATCGGCCCGGCCGATCTGGCTGCCGACCTCGGGCATCTCGGCAACCCCGGGCATCCGGACGTGCAAGCGGCGATCGATCGCGCGATCGCGGCGATCGTCGCGACAGGCAAGGCGGCCGGCATTCTTTCCGCCGATCCGGCCGCCGCGCGCCGCTATCTCGATGCGGGCGCGACATTCGTGGCGGTTGGCGTCGATACGACGTTACTCGCACGCGGTGCCGAACAGCTTGCCGCGCACTTTGGCCGCGGGGTGCACGAGCGCGCGCCGGCGGGCGGCGCGGCGACGTACTGATTGTCGAATCGGAGCATTGAGCAAGCGCGCGTGCGCAGTCCGCCGCGCGCGCAGCCGCTGGCATCAGGCCAAACTCAATCAAGTCGGCTTGCTCAATCGCCGAAGCCGATTTCCGCTTCGACTGCCTGCCCGAGTGCGAGCGATGCACCGGTGCCGTTGACGACGATGCCGTTCTTGCCGAACGTGAGCGCGCCGTTGAGCTGGGCATTGCTGCGATAAGCGCTCATCGTGTCGAGCGGTTCGTGCGGCCACTCGGGGGCCGGCATACCGGTGCGCTGGTCGATCGTCGGCACCGGGCAGCGTGTGCATAGCTTCACAAGATTGATGCGCACGCGGGCGCTTTCGGTCTCCACGTCGAGCGAATCGACATAGTCTTCTTCATGGGCGTCGAGCCCTGTCAGCACGAGGTTCGGCCGGAAGCGGTCCATCGGTACTTCGGGCGCGCCCTTGTCGCGCAGGCGCTTGTTCAGTTCGTCGAGCGATGCTTGGCCGATGACGAGCAGCGGGAAGCCGTCCGCGAAATGCGTATGCGCTACTCGTTCCCCCGTCCATTTCGAATCGACTACGCGGCGCGTGCCAGGTGCGAAGCGCACGAGGCGCGCGGGGGTTTGCAGGAATTCGGTGAACCAGCGAGCGGTATGCTCGCCGGTGTCGAGCGCATGGACGGTATCGCGCCAAACCGTCGCCACGATTGCCGTGGCGTGCGGCTGGAGCGCCGCAACGGCGAGCGGTGTACGCAGTTCGGGCATTCCCGGCGCGCAGAGCACGAGATCGTGCCCTCCGATCGCGGTGTGCACGAGCGCGAGCTTCGGGTGAGTGCGCTGCGTGAGCATTGCGCCTGTCGGGTCCGTCACCATCCAGTTTCGATCGTATTCGAGGCCGGTGTCGAGCAGGCGCGCATGCGTGACGGCGATGCCGCGGCAGGATTTGATCGGATAGACGAGAAGATCGCTGATGACTGGCATGGGGCGGAGAAAGTGAGCGGAGTGGGCGGGCTCGGTCGTAACCGGCGTAATGGCGGATATTGTATTGGCTGAACGGCTGCACTGCCTTCCCGCTGCGGACTTTCGTGGTTTGTCTCAAGGCCCGGGCGGCTGCCGCATTGCCGATCGGAAATCCGGCGATCGCGTTTTAGACGAGCATCGCGCGTCCGCGTCCGCGCCGGCAATCGGCACGGGCACCGCGGTGCCGAATTTCGTTCGGCCAAGCCGGTTTATTGCGCGGTATATCCGCCGTCGACGACGATGCTTTGCCCGGTCAAATAACGCGCGCGGTCACTCGCGAGGAACAGGATGGTTTCGACGACCTCGTCGATCGTGCCGGCCCGCTTCGCGGGCACGGCCGACAGGAAGCTCGCTTTCGCATCGGCGTTTCTCCCGGAGAAGCGCTCGAGCATTTCCGTCTGGATGGGGCCCGGCGCGACGGCGTTGACGCGCACGCCCGCTTGCGCGCCTTCGAGCGCGGCGCTCTTCGTGAGCCCTTCGACCGCATGCTTGCTCGCGACGTACACCGACGCGCCAGCGAAGCCCACCCGCCCGGCGATCGACGACAAATTGATGATCGAGCCGCCGCGTTGCGCGAGCATCACGCGCAGCTCGTATTTGAGAGACAGCAGCGTGCCGAGCGCGGATGCGCCCAGCGTGTTGTTGTAGTTGTCGACGGTTTGCTCGACGATGGGCGCGACCATGCCTTCGGTGCCCGCGTTGTTGACGGCGACGTCCAACCGGCCGAAGCGTTCGACCGTGCGCTCGACGAGGCGGCGCACGTCGTCCTCGACGCTCACGTCGGCGCGCACGAATTCGGCTTGCGCGCCCAGCTCGCGTAACGTTTGCACGAGCGCTTGACCTTTATCGTCGTGGCGTCCGCTGACGACGATGCTGCTGGATTCGCGGGCGAATGCGAGAGCGGCCGCGCGGCCGATGCCGGTCAATGCGCCGGTGATGAGCACTACGGGTTGAGCCATGAGAATCTCCATTGATAGGCGGATTGGCAATGACAACGCGTAAACTGTAACTTTTTATGTTCGGTTTCGAAAGTAAACTAGTTTCATCATCATGCCTTTAGGCCGACATGACGGAATCGACCGGCACCACGCACGGGCGGCTGCCAACTTTCGATCGATACGATCCGCTCGCGCCCATGGCGCTGCGGGTGCATTTCGATCGGCAATCCGTGTTTAATGGTTTGCCCAGCCGCGAAGGCTCGTATCGCTTCGACGCCTGCGGCGAGCCGCTTGGGATGACGCGCCGGGTATCGCACTGTTGTGCGAAAGCATTCTGGAAGGCCTGTGGAGGGATTGTTTGAATGTAAATCCGGGTAAATCCCGGTTTAACAGGAACCGGTTCCAAAAAAAGGCGCGGGTGCCGTGAAATCCTTGCTGGGCCGGCATAAAAACTAACTGGTTAATGAATTCCCGCGTTGCGCGGACCCGACGCCTTTTTATTCTCCGTTTTACAGAAAAAATGAATCGGTGAGAATGGCGGCCGCATGGGCAAGCCATGAGTGCCCGGCGTCATACGAGAAAAATTTCTTGAGGATGGGGATTCAATGAAAAAGCGTGTAGCGGTCGCGATGACGACCGTCGGACTGGCGGCCGTTGCCACGGCGCATGCCCAGAGCAGCGTGACGTTGTACGGCATCGTCGACAACGGTATTGCATATCAGAACAGCAGCGGCTCGCTTGGCTCGACGACGGGGGGCCGCTCGGCCGTCAAGATGTCGACGGGCGTATGGGCGGGCAGCCGCTTCGGCCTGAAGGGCAGTGAGGATCTGGGCGGCGGCTCGAAGGCGATCTTCCAGCTCGAGGCAGGCTTCAATACCGCTAACGGCACGTCGCAATTCGCAGGCGGGATTTTCACGCGCCAAGCCTGGGTCGGCTTGACCAACCCGACCTACGGTACGCTGACGGCCGGCCGCCAGTACACCGCGTACTACACGCTGCTGTCGCCGTACAGTCCGACGAACTGGCTTACCGGCTATTTCGGCGCGCATCCGGGCGATATCGATTCGCTCGACACCAGCTACCGCGCGAACAACTCGCTCGTTTATATGTCGCCGACGTTCTACGGCTTCAAGGTCGGCGGCTCGTATGCGTTTGGCGGCGAGCCGGGCAGCGTGAACGCCGGCTCGACGTGGAGCGCGGGCATCCAGTACCTGAACGGGCCGGTCGGCATCGCCGCGGCGTTCCAGCGGGTGAACAACTCGACGTCGGGCGGCGGCGATTGGGGCCCGTATTCGACGACGTCGAACGGCGGCGCGCAGGCGGCCGTGTCGGCGATCAACAACGGCTACAAGACCGCGCAGGCACAGCAGCGTGTGGCCGTGACGGCGGGTTACCAGTTCTCGTCGGCATGGGACGTATCGGTGTCGTACTCGAACGTCCAATATATCCCCGGTGTGAAATCGGGGTTCCGTAACACGGCGATCTTCAATACCGCCGGCGCGGTGCTGCACTTCAAGCCTTCTGCAACCTGGGATTTCGCGGGCGGCTACAGCTACACGCGGGCGACTCAGTCGAACGGCATCACGAGCGCCGCGCAATATCACCAGTTCACGCTGTCGCAGTACTACAGCTTGTCCAAGCGCACGGCCCTCTACGCGCTCGAGGCCTATCAGCGCGCAAGCGGCAAGACGCTGGCCAACGGCAAGATCATCAACGCGACCGCATCGATCGGCGACGGCTTCAATTCGTCTCCGGCGACGTCGCGCAGCCAGGTGGGCCTGGGGGTCGGCCTGATTCACCGTTTCTGATGCGCGGAGCTTGCCAGCGTGCTGCGTGAGTCGTGTGCTGGCGGCTCGACGGTTTGGCAGCCGGTTCGTTCGAACCGGCTGTTTTTGTTTGCGGCGACGCGTTTGCGGTGTTTTATAGCGGCAATTGCGACGCGGGCGGGATTTTCACGCGAGCGCGTCGAGACGGCGCATCAAAGCGCGGCAGCACGGATGCGCGCGCAGCAATATGCGCGATGCGATGCGCGAGTGTGCGCTCAGCGCACCACGCCTGCGCGATAGCCGCGGGCGCCGACCCGCAGGACGTTGCCATCCGGCGTGAATAAACGCGGAATTTCGGGGGACGAAGGCGCGGGCGTCGCGCGCGGCGACGCGCCGTCGAGCCCACGCGGTTTAGGCGCGATCCGCGCGACCGTCGGCACCGAGGGGCGGCGGATATGCGCGTCGACGACATGCGGTGCGGCGCGCTTGCGCTTCACGGCGGGCTTCTGCGCAGCGGGGGCGGCGGGCTCATGGTGCGTTACGCCCGCACGCGCTTCGGGCGGGTTCCAGATCTCGACATAGTGCTCGCCCGCGAACGTCGAGGACGTGAAAGTGAACAGCAGCAATCCGTATCCAACCAGTTTCACTATCTCTTCTCCGTGGCACGTGCGATGTCCAGGCGGTGTCGATCGGCTTGTTTTCGCGCGGCTGCAGGCTTGCGGCTGCCGCGCGGCACGCGATTTTCGCATGGGTGGCGCGTTTTGCGCCATCGCTGCAGACTGTATGAATATACAGGTTTGACGAGCGATGTCCATGGCTGTGTCGATCGCGGTTCGACGATGTCGGTTTTTCGCCGCGCTCGCCCATGCATGACCATTTTTTGCTTGACGCACAGCGGTTCGCTTCATCCGGATACCATTTGCCAGTGGCAGGACGCCGGGCGGAATTGTTGCCCGTATGGGCCGTTATCGGCGCATATCGGCCCGTATCTGCCTGGCAACGAACATACATTCCATCCAGGAGGACGACATGGACACGCCCAGCCCACCGCCGTCGCTGCCGCCGCTCGTGCGCGACGACGCCGATGGCGTCACGACGTTGCGATTGAACCGGCCGGCTCAATTCAACGCGCTGTCGGACGCGCTGATCGATGCGCTGCTGCACGAACTTGCCGCGCTGGCCGACGATCCGCACGTGCGCTGCGTCGTGCTGGCTGCGCAGGGCCGCGCGTTTTGCGCCGGGCATGATCTGCGCGAGATGCGCGGTCGGCCGGATATCGAGTATTACCGTGACCTGTTCGGCCGGTGCAGCCGCGTGATGCAGGCGATTCAGGCGTTGCCCGTGCCGGTGGTCGCGCGCGTGCACGGGGTGGCGACGGCGGCGGGTTGCCAGCTCGTCGCGTCGTGCGATCTTGCGATAGCGGCCGATACTGCCCGCTTCGCGGTGTCCGGCATCGACGTCGGGCTGTTCTGCTCGACGCCCGCCGTTGCGCTGAGCCGTAACGTATGCACGAAGCGCGCGTTCGACATGCTGGTCACCGGCCACTTCATCGATGCCGCGACGGCGTGCGACTGGGGGCTCGTCAACGAGGCGGTGCCGGCGGAGGCGCTCGATGCGGCCGTTGCGCGCACGGTCGAGCGGATCGTGTCGAAGTGTCCGGCAGCGGTGCGCTACGGCAAGGCGATGTTCCACCGGCAGCGGCAGATGCCGCTCGCCGACGCTTACGCGTATGCGGCCGACGTGATGGCGCGCAATATGATGGAGGCGGACACGAGCGAGGGCATCGATGCATTTCTGGAGAAGCGGCCCGCGAGCTGGCATGTGCGAGCGCGCTCGTGACGGTTCGCGGCCGCGGCGGAACGCGGTAGGCCGTCGGCCGGCATGCGCCGAACCGGGCTTTCGATTAACCAAGGCCGGGCCGCCGCGATTGTGTCGCGGCATTGTGCGCCGATGTCCGCATGTTCGACGCCGCGCCGGTAAGCGCGCGGCGTGGCCCGCCGAGGCCGCCCGGCCAGGTTTGACGCCGCGCTTTGCCGGTGCGAGCGGGCGCGCGCCGCGGCGATGTCGCGGCTATCGGCCGAAACTTCCGGTGCGCGTGCCGCAGATTAGTTGGTGCGCGGTTGCGTCCAGCGGGTCGACTCCGACCGGCACCCGCCGCGCGAGCGCGCACATCAGCTCGTAGCCGATCGTGCCCGCCGCTTCGGCCACCTCGTCGACGCGAACCTGCGTGCCCCACAGCTCGACCGCCGAGCCGACGCCGGCCGTCGGGCACGGCGTCAGGTCGACGGTCAGCATGTCCATCGAAACGCGCCCAACCACCTGCGTGCGCACGCCGTCGACAGCAATCGGCGTACCCGTCGGCGCGTGCCGTGGATACCCGTCCGCGTAGCCGCAAGCGACGACGCCGATGCGCATCTCGCGCTCGGCGGTGAAGCGGCGGCCATAGCCGACCGTTTCGCCTGCCGTGACAGTTTGCACGCCGATGATGCGGCTTGTGACGGTCATCGCCGCGCGCAGCGGTACGTCGGTGATATCGCGAACCGCGCCCGTGGGCGATGCGCCATACAGAATCGTGCCGGGGCGCACCCAGTCGCGATGCGCGCGCGGATGCCACAGCACCGCGGCCGAATTCGACAGCGTGCGCTCGCCGGGCAGGCCGGCTGTCGCCGCATCGAACAGGCGTATTTGCCAGTCGATCTCGCCTTCGTCGGCGTTCGCGAAATGCGTCATCAGCGCGATCTTGCCGATCGACGGTGCAGCCGCCGCGCGCTCCCATGCGGCGCGGAACGCGTCGAGCCGGAAGCCGAGCCGGTTCATTCCGGAATTCATCTTGAGTTGGATGTCGATCGGCCGGCTCGGCTTGGCCGCCGTCAACATGTTCAATTGATCGTGGCCGTGCACGGCAACCGTTAGGCGATAACGGTCGGCGATCTCGATATCCGTCGCGTCGAAAATTCCTTCGAGCAGCAGAACGGGCTTCGTCCAGCCGAGTTCCCGCACCCGTACCGCTTCGTCGAGATCAAGCAGTGCGATTCCATCGGCGGCATCGAGCGCCGGATAGACGCGCTCGATGCCGTGACCATATGCGTTTGCCTTGACGACCGCCCACACGCGCGACGCGGGGGCTTTCTGGCGGACGAGCGCGAGGTTGTGCGCGATCGCGTTGGGATGGATGCGGGCGGCGATGGGGCGGGGCATGGAAATGTCTGCGAATGGACGAAACAGAGAAAAAAGCGGTAACGAACCGCAGGTGCATGGCAGCAGTGCGCTGCCGAAACACCGGTACGTGCCCGAGATACGTATTTTCCGTATGAGATGGGATAGCCAGTGTTACGCGCTATGATATGTTGATGTGTGTGGTTGTATTTAACGTATTTATCGATTTTTTAGTAAAAATTGACGTAAATTTTTTACGGGCACTCGCGCTGCAGCTAACGGTTAATGTGGCGGCGATGGTTCGAAGGTTCCGGCATCGGAATTCGCGGCTGGCCTGTCGCAGAGCGCGCCATAGCAGGATACGATGACGCCGAAGTCCGACGAGTTTCGCAACCGGAGGCGTTGTCATGTCTGAGCACACCCTTGCCGTCAAGATTCCCGGCCCGGATCATCCGATCACGATCGAAGCAACGGGCGCACGGGTTGTCGTCACCGTGAACGGCCGTCCGCTCGCCGATACGCGCAACGCGTTGACGCTGCGCGAGGCGGCGTATCCGCCCGTACAATACATTCCGCGCGACGATGTCGACATGACGCGGCTCGCGCGCAGCGCGCATGCGAGCTATTGCCCGTACAAGGGCAGCGCGTCGTACTACAGCGTCGACGATGGCGACGGGAGGCGCGTCGACGCCGTGTGGTCATACGAATTACCGCACGACGCCGTCAAGCAGATCGCCGGCCATCTCGCGTTCTATCCCGACCGGGTCGATTCGATCGCGATCGGCTGACGCGCATCGGCCACCCTGGCGTCCGGCGCGCACCGCGTCAGACGTGCCGATTGCACGTGCGGCATGGCGATGTCACAGGTATGTCCTATTCTCTTTGAGATGTTTTCCGTTGAGCGCATTGGCCGGTGCAGTGCACGAGCCGGATCATCCTGTCGGGACGCAACGCAATGACGAACCATGAAGAACCGGCGCGCGACGTCGCGCGCCGCCTCGAGCGTGACTTCGCCGATGTGCGCCGGTATAGCGTCGAGCTGGCCAGGCCGCTGTCGGCCGAGGATCAGTCGTTGCAGTCGATGCCGGACGCAAGTCCGACGAAATGGCATCTCGCGCATACGACGTGGTTTTTCGAGACTGTGATCCTGGCGCGCCATGCGCGCGGCTACAAGCTGTTCGATGCGCGCTATCCCTACCTTTTCAATTCGTATTACGAAGCACTCGGCCCGCGTCACGCGAGGCCGCAGCGCGGGCTGTTGTCGCGCCCGTCGCTCGACGACGTGCACCGCTATCGCCGCTACGTCGACGCCGCGCTGCTCGAGTTGTTGCGCACCGCCGACGCGTCGTCGCTGTTCGCGATCGAGCCGGAGATCACGCTCGGTCTGCACCACGAGCAGCAGCATCAAGAACTGATGCTGACCGATATCCTTCACGCATTTTCGCTTAACCCGCTATTGCCCGCGTACCGCAGCGACGCCGGCACCGTGCCCGCCGATGCGCCCGCGCGCGCGAACCGCGCGGCGCGCTGGATCGTGCGGCCGGGAGGCATCGTCGAAATCGGCCATGACAGCCGCGGCTTTTCGTTCGACAACGAACGGCCGCGCCATGCGGTGATTCTGCAGCCATACGAGATTGCCGAGCGGCTCGTGACGAATGGCGAGTACGCGGCATTCATCGAGGACGGCGGCTATGCTCGCGCGGAGCTTTGGCTTTCCGATGGCTGGGCGCTGGTTCAGCGCGACGCATGGAAGGCGCCGCTGTACTGGATCGCGGCGGACGCGGGCGAGGGGCTCGGCTGGCGCGAGTTCGGGCTCGACGGCCTGCGGCCGCTTGCGCATGACGCGCCGGTGTCGCATCTGAGCTTCTACGAAGCGGCCGCGTATGCGCAATGGGCAGGCGCGCGGCTGCCGACCGAATTCGAATGGGAGGCGGCATTCGACGCGCCAGGCATCGAACAGATGACCGGGCACGTGTGGCAATGGACGCGCTCGTCATATGAGCCGTATCCGGGCTTCAAGCCGCTGGCGGGCATCGCGGCCGAATACAACGGCAAATTCATGGTCGGGCAGCAGGTGCTGCGCGGCAGCAGCATCGCGACGCCGCCGGGCCATGCGCGTGCGACATACCGCAACTTTTTCGCGCCGGCCGCGCGCTGGCAATTCACGGGGGTACGCCTTGCGAGAGATCACTGAACCGATCGACGATGCCGCGCACGCGGCGCACAGTGCGATGCGCACGAGCGCGTTCGGCCGCGATCTGCTGGCCGGATTGCGTAGCTGGCCGCGCAGCATCGCGCCGAAGTATTTCTATGACGTGGCGGGCTCCGCGTTGTTCGATCGGATCTGCGAGTTGCCGGAATACTATCCGACTCGCACCGAACTCGCGATCCTGAAGCGTAGCGCAAGTGAGATTGCCGAGCGCATAGGCCGCGACGCGAATCTGATCGAGTTCGGCGCGGGATCGCTCTCGAAGGTCCGCGTTCTGCTCGATGCATGCGCCGCGTCCAATCCGCCCGTGCGGTATCTACCCGTCGATATTTCGGCCGATCATCTCGCGCATGCGTCGGCCGCATTACGCGACGCTTATCCGTGGCTCGACGTGCGGCCGGTTGTCGCCGATTATCTGCATGCCGAACAATTGAGCGTGATCGAGCAACTGCCGGGGCGCCGCGTCGGCTGTTTTCTCGGCTCGACGATCGGCAATTTCTCGCCGGACGAGGCCGCGTCGTTTCTGCGGCGCATGGCCGTGTTGCTGGCGGGCGGCGGGCTGCTGATCGGCGTCGATCTGGTGAAAGACGTGGCGATCCTGCATCGCGCATACAACGATTCCGCAGGCGTGACGGCGGCGTTCAATCTGAATCTGCTCAAGCGAGCGAACGCGGAGCTGGGTGCGGATTTCGCACTCGATGCGTGGGCGCATCGAGCGTTTTACGATGCCGAGCATCAGCGCATCGAGATGCATCTCGTCAGCCGGCGCGCGCAAACGGTGCGCGTAGCCGGTACTGCGTTCCGGTTCGACGAGGGCGAGACGTTGCATACCGAGAATTCGCACAAGTTCACGGTCGACGGGTTTCGCGAACAGGCGAGGGCAGCGGGATTCCAGCCGGCGGCAGTTTGGGTCGACCCCGCGCGGCTGTTCAGTCTGCATTGGCTCGAAAGCCGGGGGTGAGGGTGCGGGGTTGGCCGAGGCGGCAACGCGCATGCCTCGGTGGCGTCGGTGATCGTTCATCGCAAGCGGCTTTGATGGCGCACACATGCAATGGCTCTCACGTCTCGTTCGTTCTTGGGCCGGCTTGCGCGAGCCGTGCGCCGTCGCCCGTTTTTATATAAGCTGCGCTTGCGTGCATTGCGGCGCTGCATCGGCCGGCGGGCACTAACGCTCGCGTGAACGGTTTTTCTGTTTTTTGCTATTGGCGGCGCGTGGCGCGTCGTTGCCCGCCGCTGCGTTGTCGCCGGTCATGTGCTCGACCCAGGCGAGCGCATCCACATACGACAGGAACTGCTGTAAATACCCCGGAGACAGCTCGCGCATCGACAAAAGCGAGCGATGCACAAGGCTGCTCGAATTGAGCGGTCCGGCGTTTTTCGGCACTTGATTCAACGATTGCCGCAACTGCCTGTCGGTGCTGAGTTTCGACCAGATCTGGCGGAATGCGCCGAGCATCTCGAGTTCCGGGTAAGCATGACGCGGGTGCAATGCGTGATGGGCCGGGTCGCGATCGTCATCCGGCGCCGTATGCCGCGCGGCGATGGCGTCGATCAGCCGGCCCAACTCGCCGCGTGCGGGCGGATGCGCCGCTGCAGACGGCGAGGTTCGAGCGGTCCCGCCGCCGATGGACGCGGCGTGTCGTTCCACCGCATTCGCATAGGACGACAATGCTTCGGATAACTTCTCGTCCAGCAGGCGGCGCGCCTCACCGCTATGGTTCGCCGCGCGCCGATGCAGCGCGGCGATGAAGCGAAAGCGCACCGGGTCCAGCCGATCGGCACCGCACTCGCGCCACGCGTCGAGCATTGCTTGCGCACGCGCGCCGACGCTATTCACGATGCTCACCGCCGGAAGCCGTTGCCCTCGGCACGGGCGCAATCTCGACGCGCCGGTTCTTGGCGCGGCCTTCGTCGCTCGTATTCGCACTCACCGGCTGCTCGGAGCCGAACGCTGCGACGAACACCGACGACGACGGTACGCCTTCGCTGATGAACGCGCGCGTCACGGTCAATGCGCGTTGCGCCGACAGCTCCCAGTTGTCGGCGAATCGGCGGTTGCCCGCATGCACTAGCTGATCGTCGGCGAAACCGCTGACCATCAGGATTTCGTCATGCGTTTTCAAGTAAGCGGACAGCGGCCCGGCGAGGCTCTTCAGCAGATCGCGCCCTTCGGGCTGCAACTGATCGGAATTCAGCGCGAACAGCACGCTGCCGCTGATGCCGATGCGGCCGTTGACGAGCGTCACGCGTCCGGCCGCAAGCGGGCCCGCGAGCGCCTGCTCGAGCGTCTGGCGGCGCTGCGCTTCCATCTGGCGCTGCTTGAGCGCGTCGTCGAGCCTCGACGACAACTCCAGCTGCACGCCGATGACGCTGACCAGGATCAGCATGAAGGCGCCGAGCAGCACCGACATCAGATCGCCGAAGGCCGCCCAGATCGGCGCGCCCGATTGCGCGCCGTCGTCGATTTCGTCGCTCATGCCGTTTCGGCTCCGGCCGATGCCCGCTGGTTCGCGAGCCGTTGCAGATCCTCGATGATCTGCTTTTGCGCCAGCATGCTGAGATCGACGACTTCCCGGGCTTGCGCGACGTAATAAGCGAGTTGCTCGTCGCTGCGCGCGACGGATTTGTCGAGCGCGGCCTCGATGCGTTCCAGATGGGCGAGCAGCTTGTCGTTCGACTGTCCGAACAATTGGACTGCCGCGCCGAACGCATCGCCGAGGCTCGCCACGTCGACAGCGCCTGCGGCAACTTGCGCGGCGGCCACGGTCAGCTTGCCGGTTTCGGCTTCGACTTGATCGGCGAAGCGGCCGCCGACGCGTTCGAGCAGATTCGCTGACGTCGAGATCAACGCGTCGATCGCCGTGCGCTGATCGGTGCACGTGTGGTTTACCGCGTCGAGCAGCGTCTCCAGCGTCGCGAGCAGGCGGCCGCGCTCGTCGAGCATCGCCGTGTCGCGGGCCAGGCTGTCGGACAGCCGCTCGCGCAACTCGGCGATGACGGCGGCCGCGGCCTTCGGCGCCTGTGCCGCGGCTTGTGCGAGCTGCGAGATTTCGGCGATCGTGTCGCGCGCGTGCGCTTGCGTTTGCGCCGAGATGTCACGGGCGGTTTGCGCGAGCGTGTCGCAGATTGCCTGCTGCCGGCTGGCGGTGTGCGCGCCGGCTTTTTCCCATTCGCTGCGCAGCTTGGCGGCCATCTCGCCGAGCGCGTCGGTCCAGGCCGTCAGCCGTTGCTGGTCTTGCGATTTCAATTCGGCGTGCCAATCGGCATGCGACTGTCCGAGCGTGTGCAGCAGTGATGCGCAATGCTGCTCGAAGGTTGCCGCAGCGGTTTCGAGCGCACGCTGATTGCGCTGGGCTAACTGCTCGTTGAGGTCGGCTTGCCGGGCGAGCGCATCGTCGCACGTTGCCGATACCGCGTCCGCCGTGGTTTCGACGCGTGCCGAAACGTTCTCGAGCAGGCTGGCCGAGCGCTGATCGAAGGTTTCCGCGAAGCGATCGAGCGCCGAGCGCAGATGTTGCACGAGTGCTTCGTTCGTGCGCCGATGCTCGACGAGCGCATCGTTCCAGACTTGCGCGGCGGCCGCGGCCGCCGCGCCGAAACCGCTCGACAGGCTGTCCAATTGCCGTTGGACGGCATGCGAGACGCTGTCGTGCAGCGATGCCGCTTCGCGGGCAAGACCCGCCATCGTTGCTTCGATGACCGGCTGAAATGCATCGCCGGCAACACGCGCGCTTTGCGTGGCGCTGTCCTTCAACGATTGCGCAACCGACGACGCAAGATGTGCATAAGCGGTTTGCGCATGACTCAGGAAGGCTTGCTGACTGGCGAGCTGACGCTCGCTTGCGTCGACGCTGCGTTGCTCGACGGCCGCCATCATCGCTTGCAGCCGCTCGGCGAGAACCGGCATTGCTTCGGCTTGCCGTTGCAGCAATCTGATGGTTTCGTCGCGCCGATACGCGTGCGAGTAGACGTGCAACGCCGTGGCGATCTTACCGTCGAGCGTCTGCGCGGCGACGAGCCGTTCGCGCTTGCACAGTGCGGACAGCAACCCGAGCATCGCCGACGTCGCGACGCCCGCGATCGATGTGCCGAACGCGAAACCAAGCCCGTTGACGGGCGCCGCCAGCGACGCGCGCACTGCCTGTAGGTTCGTTGCGCTTTCGAGTGCCGCGCCGGTGCCGCGCAGCGTCGCGACCATGCCGAGCAGCGTGCCGAGCATGCCGAGCAGCACCAATAGGCCGACGAGGTAGGGCGTCAACGCAGGCCCGGGCAGCGCGGCGCGCTCGCCTTCGATGCGCAGGCGCACCGCACCGCGCAGGCTCGGATGCAGCCGTTCGAGCCATGCGCCGAGCGCGGGCGGTGGCTCGGACAGGCCGTCGAGCGCTTGCGACAGCGTGGTTGTCGCTTGCCGATAGCGGTGCAGCTCGAATGCGCCTGCCAGATAGCAGGAGCCAATCAACGCAGTGACGGCGAGGGCGAGCAGGTTCGAGCCGGCGTAGCCGGCAGCGATCCAGCAGACGATGGCCAGACCGGCCAGAAAGACGACGAGATTGAAGTTGAAGCGATGTCTGGACATGATGTTCCAGTTAGCGGGTGCGAAGGGCCGCGAGCAAGCCCTCGACCGGTTGAAAACGAATATCCAGCTCGGCGAGCAGCACGCGCTGCATGTCGTGGCGGAACGTGTCGAGCCACGCGCCCGCCGCGACGGGCGGGCTGCTTTGCGAAGCCGGAGCGTCGGCCGCGAGCGCCTGCTGCTCGGCATCGCGCAGCCGTGCGAAGTACGTGCCGAGCAATGCGGGCACGCACGTCAGCAGTTTTTGTTCGCGCGTGCCGAGCGCCTGTTCCATGGCCGCGTCCAGTGCGGCGAGCCGGGCGAGGCGTGGCGTGGCCGTGGCCAGCATGCTTCTCAAGCGCGCGCGCAAGGTGCCGATATCCGTCTGCATGACCTGTTGCATCGACAGATAGTGCTGGCGGAATTCCGCGTAATCGGCGGTGGCGGGCGCGGCGGCGGCCGCATCCCGCGCGATCGCGTGATGCGGCTGCGCGCGATCGCGCTTGGCGTCGGCCGTGCCGCCGATCACATCGGCCAACGACGCACGCGCGCGCGCGCACAGACGCTCGGCGTTACTTCCGGCGCCGGCGGCGGGTCGAGCGTGATCGGCCGTGGCCGGCGGCTTGACGTTCAGTGCCGACGACAGCGTGATCGCATCGGTCCAGCCGAGCCATTGGCTCAGCCGGTCGGACAACGGTTGCCGGGGCTCGGAAACGTCGATTTCCGCCAGGCGAGCGAGTAGGCGAATCAGCATGGGTCCGCTGAGCGCGCTTCGCTGCGGGACTTGCTCCATGTCGCGAGTGAGGAAAAAAGGCAGAAGTTTACACTCTGGCGACGGCGAGGCCGGCGAATTGGGAAATCGACGATGTGCGAGCGGCTGCCGTTGCTGGAGCGGCGGCGTTCGCGGACCTTCGTTTTATTCGCGCGCGGCGTCTCGCGACGGCCGGCTAAGCCCGTGTCGTGATCGGGCCGGCTGCCGTGTTCGCGGCGCAAGAGAGGCGGGGCGACGGCGTGCTTGTCGTCTGTGGAGCGGGCCGCTGCGCGATGGGCGCACAGGCGCAACGGCGGTTACCGGGCCCTGGGTTTCATTGGAGCGCAGCCCGGCCGATGTTCGGAAGGCGCAGGGGCTCGCCCCCCGCGCATCAGGCCGGGCCGGCGTCACGCACCCGGCCCGTGCCCGGCGGGCGGATCGAACCGTCAGCCGCCCACCGTCATCGCAAACACGTGCTGGCGTCCCCGATCGACCTGATAAGGGAACGTCACGCTTTTTACGGGCCGCGCCGGATCGAGCGGCTGCGTCCACTGGAACACTTTGGCCGGCACGCCGTCTTCGGTGCCGTCCATTCGAAGACGCGTGGGCGTCGTCAGCACGACGGTATTGTAAGGGCCGGGCTGCCGGCTGCCGCCGTTCAAGGTCCAGTCGTCGAAGGTCAGCTCGAGCGTGGCTTGGGTGCCGTCGGCATAGGTCACCACCAGCTTGCCGGTGGATGGCCCGTTGCTCGCGCTGCCGAGCAGCGACAGCGATTTGCCGCGTACCGGCGTGGCGAAGGTGATCGTTTGGCCCTGGACGATCATGTTGTCGAGCCCGGCTTTACTGTCAGGCCAAGCGAACGTCAAGCCGTTCAGCGTCAGCCGCGAGTTCGGCCGCACGCCGATCGCTGCGAGCGCATCCCGAGAATAGCGCGCGCCCGATCCGTCGAACGTATTGCCTTCGGCGGCCTGCTCCGGCGTCGAGCCTCTCGCACCCGTGCCGACGTTGTTCAGCGCGTCGCCGATGCTCACGAAGCCGTCGAGGCCATAAGACGGCAACCGTCCCGCCGCCGCCGCGCCCCACTGCGACGGCGCGCTGCCCAATGCGATGTCGAGTCGCGCCACCTTGCGCAGATCGTCCTTCAGCCAGACCCACGGTGCGTCGAGTGCGGCGCCGTTGAGCGCCGCGCTTTGGATGTAGCGCGATTGCGCGCCGTTGCCGGTCGTGTTGATGATGAGTTGCTTGTGGCCGTCGGCCCAGCGCACGACGGCCTTGTCGAACACGGGCGAATGCAGCGCGAGCCCGCCGACCGACTGGATGGCCGGGTACGCGCCGAGCGCGGCCCATACGTACCACGACGAGACCGCGCCGAGATCGTCGTTGCCGGGCAGGCCGCCCGGCCCGTCGTTGAATACCGGATCGATCCTCTCGTCTGCGTTGCCGTTGATGATGTCGCGCACCACCTTTTGCGTTCGCCACGGGGCGCCGGCCCAGTTGTAGAGCCACGGCGACGAAAAGCTCGGCTCGTTGCCGATATAGAAGTGCGGCGGCGACATGCCCGCGTTCAGGTTCGAGAAATAGGCGTCCAGCCGCTTGACGACGGCGTCGTTGCCGCCCGACAGCGCGAAGAGTTCGCGCGTGTCGTGCGTCATCATCCACGTGTATTGCTCGGCGTTGCCCTCCACCATGTCTTGGTTCGCCACCGGCGACAGATTCCATGAGCCGTCGTCATAGCGCGGCAGAATCTGCTTTTGTTGCACGTTGTACATGTTTTTCCATTGCGCGGCGCGCGCGAGGAACTGGCGATACGCGGTTTCGTCGCCCAGCGATTTTGCGAATGACGCGATCGCGAAATCGACCGTGCTGAATTCCGGCGTAAGCGAGCCCGCCCACCAGCCGCGGTCGAGCGAGACGTAGCCGCGCGTCAGGTGGTCGTTCATGCGGTCGTCGCCGTCGCGCGGAATCGTGCTGCCGCAGCGCACGACCCGCTTGTTGCCGGCCAGCTTCATGTACTTCAGCGCGCTCGCGGTATCGAACCGGGTCGCGCCGAACGCGTAACCGCCGACGACGACGGGCACGCCGGAGTCGCCGGGCATGATGCCCTGGTCGACGTTGATCGGCGACCAGCGCGGAATCGCGCCGCACTGTTCGGCATCGGTGACGAGCGATTGAAGCATATCGCTCGTCTCGCGCGGGAACAGCATGCCGAGCAGCGGCATCAGGCTGCGGTAGGTGTCCCAGTTCGAGTAGTTGACGTATTGCGTGCGGTTGCCCGTGACGCGATGAATCTTCTGATCGAAGCCGATGTATTCGCCATTGACGTCACTGTTGACATTCGGCGACAGCATCGAGTGATACAGCGCCGTATAGAACTTGCGCTTGTCGAGCATCGAGCCACCGCTTACCTGGATCGTGTTCAAGCGGTTGTTCCATGTTTGGTCGGCGGCTTTGCGCACGCCGTCGAAGTCCCAGTTTTTCGCCGGATTCTCCGCGTCCAGGTTCTGCTTCGCGTTGGCGACGCTGACGTATGACAGCGCCACTTTCATCAGAACCGGGCCGGGCTTCGCGGCGAAGCGCACTTTCGCATTGCCCTTGCCGAGGTCGGTGGCGGACTTGTCGATGTTGCGATCGAACTGGATGTAGAAGTAGACCGTGTAGTTGCGCGCTCCGCAGAAGCCGCCGCCGACGGTCGAACCCGACAGTGCGTCATTGCCGCTGTAGCCGATGCTGCCTTGGGTGGACGGTTTGGTGTTGGTGCGCGTCGCATCGATCACGAGCGTAGCCGGCTGCGTGTTGGCGGGAAAGGTGAAGCGCCCGAAGCCGGTGCGCGTGGTGGCGGTCAGCTCGGCCTTGATGCCGTCGTTCAGGACGACGCGATAGTAGCCCGGCGATGCGGTCTCGTTCTCGTGCTTGAAGTTCGCGACCGGCTTGACGAGATTCGACGCCACGGCAGCCGGATCGAAGGTCGGCATGATCGGCAGTTCGCCCGAGTTGCCGTCGCATCCCGAGCCGCTCATCTGAGTCAGCGGAAAGCCGATGATGGTGTTCTCGGTGTAGACATAGCCGACCGGCGTATCCTTGCCGCCGCCGGGCTTGATGCTGGGCGTCATCGGCGACCATTGCACCATGCCGAACGGCGTGGTGGCGCCGGGGAATGTGCCACCGCGCTCGCCTGCCGGCACGGGGTCGGTTGCCCGCACGCTGGCGTTGGCTGTGCCGATGAACGGGTTGACGTACTGGGTGAGCGCCATCTGCACGTTACGCTCTTCGGCTACATCGCTTGCGTTCGCGGATGCGCGCACTGCCTCGCCGGGCGCGGCGGGTGCGGAAGTCTCGGCGTCCGCCCGATTGTTCGCGGCGTTCAAGACGGCCGGCGACGCTGTGCCGTCATCGCCGTTGCAGCCGGCGAGCAGCAAGCTCGCGGCCAATACCGCCAGTGCGGCATGATTGCTTCGTCGCATGAGTCGTCCTCGTGAATGGTCGCATGGGCATACCGGAACTATCGCCGCACGCATTCGCGTTCATGTGGCCGCTCGCCGGTCGAGCGGCAGAGTCGAGATAAAAAATCGCATTCCTGACTAATCGAATCGGCCGTAAACGCAGATGGATTCGACGGCGAACGACATCTGCGTGTCGGGTTGTTTGCAAACTATGGGATTCGTGGCGGAGCTGTCAAGGAAATCGCGTGATTGCAATTACTTAAACAAGCTAAACACCCCGTGACGAATGCATGAGGGCGGATGGCGGTGCCGAGACAAAGCGCTCGGGAGCGGGGATTTTCGCCAGTGCGAACAAGAGAGGCCGGCGTCGAAAACGGCCGCGCCTTCGCGTTCGATCGAACTTACCGTGCAAGCTCTTTTTGGCAAGCCTCGTATGTTCAGGTGTGCGCGCGGACACGAAACATGTCCGCGCAAAAGCTAAACTGAAGCGTGGCAGGGTTTTCCCAGATTGCCCGGCCGATTCCGGGAAACCAATACTGCCACCAAAACATTCCGAGGGCCGTGCGTTCACGAGTTTTCCGAACGGCTCATCCTTTTCGGCCACGCCGGTATTGCAACCATCTCGGCATGGAATCGATCGCTACATTTGAAATCCTAAATAAAAGATGAAGCATCTTCGATCGTCAATTGTTGCCGCGCTGGCCGGTGCGGCGCTTGCCGCGTGCGGCGGGGACGACACGGTAACGGGCGGGCCGTCTGTTGCCGGCATCCTGTCGCCGGGATCGGTTTCAACGGAATCGTCAACGGCGGCGATGTACCGGCAACAGTCGGCAAAGCCTGAGCGGGTCGACTTGGCGTTGACTCAATACGTGAATCCGTTGATCGGCACTGCCGTATCCGGAGACAGCGGATACGCGGGCAATGTCAACCCCGGCGCCAAAGTGCCGTTCGGCATGGTGACTTTCGGACCGAACACGCCGCGCCACGATTTCAACGGATCGGGCGGTTATCTCTCTGCCGCGTCGTCGGCAAACGGAACCATCGATTTTTTCAGCATGACACATCTGTCCGGCGTCGGCTGCCCAGGCCAGGGAACGGTCGCCATGCTGCCGAACGACAACGGCGCTCCGATCATGGGCGCGTGGGGCCCCTCCGGCGCAGGCTACAGCTATCGCAACGAGGCCGCGGAGCCGGGCTACTACAAGGTCAAGCTCGACACCGGCATCATGGTCGAGTTGAGTGCGACCGCGCGAACCGGCAGCGCGCGCATTCGCTACACCGACAAGAACAAGGGGTTTTTATCAATCGACACGACGCTTAACGGCAACAGCGATGCATCGGGCGCGACGCCGATCTCTTCGTCCAACGTTGCGTTGACCGTGGGCCGCGACGGCAAATCGATATCCGGCCAAAGCGTGGCTCCCGCGTTCTGCACGCCCTATGGCACGCCCTGGAATTCACCGGTGTACTTCCATGCGACTTTCGACAAGCCGTTGCGCGCGCAACCGGGTTCGTCTCGGCTCAATACTGCGAGCAACGGCGCGGCAATCCTGCAATTTGACTTGACCGACGCGGACAAGATCGTTCACATGAAAATCGGCATTTCGGCTGTCAGCATCGACAACGCGAAACGCAACCTGCAAGCGGAAAATGCGAACGCGTCATTCGACGACGTGAGGAAGCGGGCGTCGCTCGCATGGAACGACCGGCTGAACGCCGTGCAGATCGATCAAGCGGCGGCCCCCGCCAAGCTGACCGGCGCGCAACGCGACAATCTGACCAAGTTTTATACCGCGCTTTACCACGTGTTCGGCTCGCCGACTGTCTATAGCGACGTCAACGGCGATTTTCGCAGCATGCGCCAGCCGAAGGTCGGCGGCAGTTATCCGAAGCGGGACCCGGCGGGCTCGGTTCCCGTTCGCGATACCGTCAACGTAGCGGACTATCGTTATCGCCAGATGGACGGCAAGCCGGGATCGTACCGCACGCATTACACGGGATTTTCGCTTTGGGATACTTACCGTTCGCAGGCACAGTTGCTGGCATGGCTCGCGCCGCGCGAATCCGGCGACATGATGCAATCGCTGACGGTGGACGCGCTGCAGTGCGGTGCATTTCCGCACTGGGTCGATGCGAGCGACGATTCGACGCCGATGGCGGGCGACAACGCGCTGAACGTGATGGCAGGCGCGTACAAGTTTGGCGCAACGCATTTCGACGTGGTGGCTGCCGCGCGTTTGATGAAGCAGTCGGCGTTCAATCCGGCAAGTGCCTGCAATGACAATGCGAGTGCGCCGAATCTGACCGCCTATTTGACAGCGCATTACTACACGAGTGCGAATTCCGGACATCCTTCATCCGAGCAGATCGAGCGCATCAATAGCGACCGTTCCGCTGCCGCATTCCTGCAAGCGCTGCCGGCGAGCGTGCTGGCCGATCCGTCGGTCCAGGTGACGCAAGCCGATATCGACTCGCTGTTCAGACGGGCGTCATGGTGGACCAACATCTACGATCCGGCCAGCAAAACGCTCGCCGCCCGCGCGGCGCCGCCACCCGGCTCCGTGCCCGGCACGCTGGGGCCGTTGACCGCAGGCTCGTTTCACGAGTCGACCGAACCCAACTACTTCTGGAGTTTCGCTCACGATTGGACGGCGCTGATCCATGCGATCGGCGGCAAGGCCGCCGCCGTCACGCGGCTGAACAAGCTGTTTTCGATCGATACGGCGCTTTCGGTCACGCCCGGCTCCGCGCAACTGAACGGCGGCGAAAGCTCGAACGGCTACTACATCGGCAACGAGCCGTCGTTTCAAGCGCCGTGGGCCTATAACTGGGCGGGCGCGCCGAGCGCGGCGCAATACGTGATCCCGATCGTGATGAGCAAAGCGTTTTCGACCGCGCGCGACGGCCTGCCGGGCAACGACGACATGGGCGCGACGTCGAGCTGGTATGTGTGGGCGGCCCTCGGCATGTTTCCCGTGATTCCGTCGGAGGCCGGGCTGGCGTTGTCGACGCCGCAATTCGGCGGCATGACAGTCTGGTTCGGCGACGGCAAGAAGTTGCGCATCGAGACCGACCAGCCGGCCGTCGACGAAACGGGCCGCGCATCGCAGCGGTTCGTCCGCTCGCTGAAGCTCAACGGCGCCGATTACGCGGGCTCGTGGTTGCCGCTGGGTTCGATCGCGAATGGCGGGACGTTGCGTTACGCGTTGTCGCCTGGGCCGACCGATTGGGCGGCCGCGGACAGTCTGACGCCGCCGTCCGGAGCGAATGCGGACTATGCACGCATGACCGCCGGCGCTCCGCCGGACGCGGGGCGAACGCGCTGACGCCGATGCGGGGCGGGGCAAGCATGCGCACGCGGTATTCGGCCGGATGCGGGCCCGATGCCGGACGTGCGTTGGCTTCGGCGGTGGGAGCGTGAGCACGAGCGAGAGCGATGAAATCGACACAACGCCGCAAATTTCTGGTGCGCAGCGCTGCGCTGATCGGCAGCGGCTGGTTGGCCGCCTGCAACGACGGCGCAGGCGATCCGGCCGCGACGCCGGAACGCCTGGCCGGCAACGCGCGCGGAAATCCCGCAGATAGCCCGCCGGACGAGATTCCGGCGACGTCGCCGACGAATCTTGCAGCATCGGGTGAAATCTCCGGGCGATGGACATTCGCCGCCGCGTCGGACTGCCCCGGCCTCAACGGCGCGCGGCTCGCGAGCGCCGGCGGCATGGCGCGCATGTCGGCCGCGACGGTGCCGGGCACTGCGTTGAGCAGCATGATCGCCAACGGAAAATATCCCGACCCGCTATACGGCAGGATCGTGACCGACACGATTCCCGACACGCTGAAAGATACCGACTACTGGTATCGCACGACGTTCATCACGCCCGCGCTGCGACCGGGGCAACGTCTGTGGCTGCGTTTCGACGGGGTCAATTACAGGGCGGCCATCTGGCTCAACGGCGCGTTCGTCGGCACGCTCGAGGGCGCATTCAAGCACGGCTATTTCGACGTCACCGAGCTTGTCTCGGCAGCGGGCGGAACTGCCTATTTGGCGGTTTGCGTGATCAAGCTCGATTTCTCGGAAAGGCCGCTGAAGCCCAGCTATTCGAGCGGCGTGACGCGCGGCGGGCGCAATGGCGGCCCGAGCGGCGTCACACTGAAAAACGGTCCGACGTTCTTCTGCTGCGCCGGATGGGATTGGCTGCCGACGATTCCCGACCGCAACCTCGGCATCTGGCAGCCGGTGTCGTGGTTCACGACGGGCGCGGTGCGGATCGCCGATGTGCGGGTCGACAGCGTGCTGTCCGACGACTTGAGCCAGGCGACGCTGCGGCTCGACGTATCGCTCGATAACCGCACCGGCCAATCCGTCGCTGCGGTGCTGATCGGCAAGATCGGCAACGACATCGCATTCAGGCGCACGATCATCGTTGAGGCTGCCGATCAGCCGGTGACGTTCTCGCTGACGCCCGCCGAGATACCGGCACTCACGCTGTCGAATCCAAAGCTTTGGTGGCCTAATGGATATGGCGAGCCGCATCTCTATGCGGTGTCGGTCGCCATCGAATGGCGAGGGCGGATCTCCGACGAGCGAACCGTGAACGTCGGGCTGCGGCGCATCGAGTACGCGCGTGACATCGGCTTCGGTCCGCAGTTGAGCATCACCGTCAACAAACTGCCGATTCTCGTGATGGGCGGCAACTGGGGGCTCGACGAGGCGCTCAAGCGAATCCCGCGCGAGCGGCTGTTTCATCAAGTCAGGCTGCATCGCGACGCGAACCTGAATCTGATTCGCAACTGGAACGGCCAGAGCACGAGCCGCGATTTCTTCGATGCATGCGACGCCTACGGCATCCTGGTATGGCAGGATTTTTTCTACTCGACCGAAGGGCCCGCGGCGGAAAACGTGATGCGCGATCTCGACAACATCCGGGACGTCATCGTTCATTACCGCAACCATCCGTCGATCCTGCTGTGGTGCGGCGGCAATGAAGGCTCGCCGCCGCCCGCACTCGTCAGCGGTCTCGACGCGTTGGTGACGGAGTTGGACCCCAGGCGCCTGTGCCTGACGAGTTCGGCGGGCGATACCGGCGCCGGCGCGGTGAACGGCTACTCGTCCGGCGGCCCGTACAACTGGGAAGCGCCGCGCGCTGCCTTCGGGCGCGGCTACGGCGCATCGCAGGTTGCGTTCCATAACGAAGTCGGCTCGCATTCGATTCCGACGCTGGAATGCGTCGAAGCCATGCTGCCGCCATCTTCGTGGGAATGTCCCGACGATTTCTGGGCGGATCGCGACATCAACGGCAATGGCGCCTATTACGCCCAGGTGGGGCTGCAAGGCGGCGCGGGATACATCGCGACGACGGGCGCGCGCTACGGCGAAATTCGAAATCTTGCCGATTTCGTCCGCAAGTCGCAGATGATGAACTACGAATGCATCAAGTCGATCTATGAGGCGAACGCCGCCGTGATGATCGGGCCGGCAACCGGCAAGGTCACGTCGCCCGCGACAGGCGTGATCATGTGGATGACGAATCCTGCGCAGCCGAGTTTCGTCTGGCAGATGTACAGCCACGACCTTGAGCAGCACTCGTCGTTCTTTGCCGTCCGGCGCGCTTGCCGGCGCGTCAACGTGATTCTCGATGCGAACACGTTCGACGTCACGATCGCCAACCATACCGCGAGCGCGGTATCGGGGCGTGTCGAGACGCGCGTGTACAACCTCGACGGCACTCCGAGCGGCAAAGCCGCATGGAGCGATGGGCACGCTGCGCCCGCGTCCTATCGGATCGTTGCGAATCTTCGCGCACAGATTGCGTCGGCCACGTCGGACGTTTGCATCGTGACGCTTGCGCTGCACGATGCGATCGGCTCGACGCTTGCCGAAAATCTCTACTGGTGTCAAAGGAACGGGCAGGACGCCGCTTACGCATCGCTCGATACGATGCCGCCGGCCGCTCTCGCGATCCGCGCATCGGCGGCGGAAGTGGACGATGGCACCGCGCGCATCACCGCCGATGTGAAAAATATCGGCCGCACGATCGCGCTCATGACGCACCTGCAGCTATTCGATCAATCGAGCGGCCAGCGCATCTTGCCTGCGTTTTATAGCGACAACTATCTAAACTTGCTGCCCGGTGCGTCCACGCGGATCGTCATCGACGTGCCCCGTGCGGCGATGCGGTCGCTTTCCCGTGCGGGGCTGCGTGTCGATGGCTGGAAGATCGACCGCGCCAATTCCAGATTGGGCGCGCATGGCGTGCCGGTGACCTTCAACGAGCGGGCGCTTGCGGTTGCGCCCGTGACGGGCGTGTTTGGCAAATGCTAGAAATGCGGGGCGGGCGGGCTTGTGCCGGACACGGCGATGCGTTGTTCAATTAACCAGTCCGATCAAGTCCCTTATATTGGAGCGCTATTCCGGAATTATTAAAGGCGCAGTGTGGTTGGCCCGTTGATTTTTTGAATTATGGTCGATCCTGTTCGGTAATTAAAAATAGAATAAGCCGTCTGCTAATAAAATAAAAAATTGCCTTTCGATAAACCTGGGTTGCTTGAATATGCTCTTGCTTCAATCAATAAAAATGTGAACGGAAAAATAAAATTCGATCGCAAGGAGCGAGAAAATGAAACAGCAACTCGTGGTTACCCTGGCAACATATGCCCGGCTTCAATTGAGGATCTGTGCAATGGCCCCCATGCTGGTGGTCTTGGCCAGTTGTGGAGATGCCCGCGCGGGTTCGCCAGTCTCGACTGCCTTGATAAAGGCGGTTGCTCCCGTCAATAGGTCGATTCGACCAACAGCTATGCTATTCAACTTGCCTTCAACGGACTGAAACCTTGGCAGATAACGACTTCGTCGGCATCGCTCACGTGGACGCCAAAATTTTCAATGGCGGTTGTCGCGACCGGCTGTGCAATTCAAACGACATACGATGACGGTACTGTTTCGCAGAAAACTTATGCCGTCAGCAATGCGCCAGGCTATTACACTTGCATAGATTCGTCGGGGAAGGTCGTGACGGTGAATATCCCGATCGGCAGCGCGGCGTCTACGCATGTGTCGAAGATCATTGCGATGACTTATTACAACGCCTCGGCGACGAGTATTTTGAAAACGGGGCTGCCGGCCTATCAATGATGTCTGAATAAGCATGTCGAATGCGCGCCGTGGCGGAAGTGGCTGCGGCTGCATCGATAGACAAAACCGCGTGGCCTGGCCAGCACGACCGAAAGCGCATAGCGCACGTACCTTTACCGAGCATGCCCGTTATGGGCGCAACCGCAAGCGCCCGTTTGCTGAAGATCACTGGCACGTCATCTGATCCGAACAGGGATTGACGCGATCGATTTTGCCGTCATCGGCATGCAGCCCCGCGCAGGAAAGCGGCTGCATGCCGCACGACGCGCATCGATGAAGGCCTGCGAGGAGGAAGAAGAGGCGAGCCGGTCGGCGGCTGGCAGCCGATCCGTTGATCGCGCCCTGGGGAAAACGTGTGCGACGCCGCTTTGGTTGGTGGGAGCGGGGAGCCGAGCCGGTCAGGCAGATCAACGTAGAAGCATGGAATCCTTACGATCAACGGCCCGCTGCTTGCCCGAAAGTCCTGCTTCTTCTATGGTTTCTAGACGACCGGTCTAATTTATCGATATCATCACGGTTCGTTACGTCGGCGTGGGGCTGCCATAGCCTGGGCATTGCGCCCGGCGTCCACGCTGGACTGCACAACGAGGGCCCCGCGAATCGTATTTTTTATGATTTTTAAGACGACCGGTCTAATAGGCTCGTGCATCATTCGTGTAACTGACCGGTAGCCGTCGCATCCACTGTAACCCGCAGCAAATAGGAGCATTACATGCCCGCATTGTTCGAACCGTTTCAACTGAAAGACATCAAGTTGCGCAACCGCATCGCCGTTCCGCCGATGTGCCAGTACGTTGCCGACGAAGGCGTCGTCACCGAGTGGCATCACGTGCACCTCGCGAGCCTTGCGCGGGGCGGCGCGGGGCTGGTGATCGCCGAGGCGACGGCGGTGTCGCCCGAAGGCCGGATCACGCCGGGATGCGCGGGCCTCTGGAACGACGCGCAGGCACAGGCGTTTGCGCGCTCGGTCGACGCGATCAAAGCCGCGGGCGCGGTGCCGGGCATTCAGTTGGCTCACGCGGGCCGTAAGGCGAGCGCGAACCGCCCGTGGGAAGGCGACGATCATATTCCCGATGGCGATCCGCGCGGCTGGCAGACGATCGCACCGTCAGCGGTGCCGTTCGGCGCACATCTGCCGAAGGTGCCGCGCGCGATGACGCTCGACGATATCGCGCGCGTCCAGGCCGATTATGTCGCGGCGGCGAAGCGTGCGCGCGACGCGGGCTTCGAATGGCTCGAGCTGCATTTCGCGCATGGTTATCTCGCGCAGAGCTTTTTCTCGGTGCATGCCAACCGCCGCGACGACGCATACGGCGGCTCGGCGGAAAATCGCGGACGCTTTCTCGTCGAGACGCTCGCGGCGGTGCGCGAGGTCTGGCCGGAGCGTCTGCCGCTGACCGCGCGTTTCGGCGTGATCGAGTACGACGGTCGTGACGACGAAACGCTTGCCGAATCGATCGAGCTGACGAAAAGTCTGAAGCGCGAAGGGCTCGACATGCTAAGCGTTTCGATTGGTTTCTCGACGCCGGAGGCGAACATTCCATGGGCGCCGGCCTTTCTCGCGCCGGTTGCGCAGCGGGTCCGCCGCGAAGCGCAGATTCCGGTCGCCTCGGCATGGGGAATCGATACGCCCGAACTCGCGGAGCGTGTCGTGGCGAACGGCCAGCTCGATCTCGTCATGGTCGGGCGCGCGCATCTGGCCGACCCGCATTGGCCGTATCGCGCGGCGCGCGAACTTGGCGCCGAGCGGCCGTCGTGGACGCTGCCCGCGCCTTACGCACACTGGCTCGAACGTTATCGCGTGGCCTGAGCGGCTGAGCGACTGCTCGGCCGGCGGCGGGGCATACGTGTTTCGGCGCGCACGGCCGGCAAGCCGGGCAAGAGCGCAGCGCAATGCCATGGGTGGGGCGGCGGACGGCATGGCTTGCGCGCTATGCCGTCCGCGCATCACGAAAATCTCCATGATGGAAACTGCCGCGCACAAGGCTGGCGGAATTCATCCGCGATGTTGCACGGCAGCGGAATCGGCGGCGAAGTGCCGCGGTTGCGCTGGCTGATCGATATCCCGCCATCGGCGCCGCCGACTGGCGCGACGGTTGCCCATCGCACCGGCTGGGCCGCGCGCGTCCATTAAGATGAGGGCTTCGCTGACATCGAGCCCTTCTTCTTTCAGGCATCCTCATGGTTCAAAACGCTAGCGTTGCCCCGGATTCTCCCGGCCGCCCGAGCCGGCAGTCGATCGCACTCGGTGCGTTGTATACGGCGCTCGTCGCGCTTGCATTGTGGGTGATCCGCGATTTCATTCCCGCGATCGCATGGGCAGGCGTGGTCGCGATCGCGCTGTGGCCGGCACTGCGCCGCATCGATACGTACCGCTGGTTTCACGGCCGCACGACACTGGTCGCGACGGCGCTGACGACGGCCGTTGCACTGCTCGTCGTCGTGCCAATCGCGGTAGGGCTTGCCGAGGCGGTCGATCAGAGCCATGAGCTGTTCGGGTGGCTGCATCGCGTTCAAGAGACCGGCATTCCGGCGCCGGATGCGCTGTCGCATTTGCCGTTCGGCGCGCAGCAGGCGCGCGCCTGGTGGCAGGCGCATCTGGCCCAGCCGTTGCATCCGGCGACCGCGGTCAAGGGCGTCGACGGCGGCGCAGTGATGACGTTCGGCCGGCATTTCGGTTCGCGGCTCGCGCACGCGGCGATGCTGTTCGGCTTCATGTTGGTTACGCTGTTCGTGATCTTTCAGGCGGGGCCGCGCCTGTCGGGCGCGCTGCTGACGGGCGTGCAACGCGCATTCGGCGAGAACGGCGCCGCGCTGCTCAAGCGAATGGCCGCGGCGGTTTATGGGACGGTGACGGGGCTCGTCGTCGTCGGTTTCGGCGAAGGTGTGCTGCTCGGCATCGCCTATGCACTTGCCGGTTTGCCGCACGCGGCGCTGCTCGGGCTCGTGACGGCTATCGCGGCGATGCTGCCGTTTTGCGCGCCAGTCGTATTTTGCGGTGCGGCATTGTGGCTGTTCGCCCAGGGCGCGGTAGGCTGGGCGATCGGCCTGGCGGTATTCGGTTTCGTGGTGGCGTTCGTCGCCGAGCATTTCGTGCGGCCGGTGTTGATCGGCAGTTCCGCGCGGCTGCCGTTCCTGCTGGTGCTGTTCGGCATCCTGGGCGGCGCGGAGACGTTCGGGCTGCTCGGGCTGTTCGTCGGTCCGGCATTAATGACGGTGCTGACCGTATTGTGGGCGGAATGGGTCGATTGATCGTTGAAGCGGGAGGAGTTCGCGTTGTTTTTCGGACTTCTTTTAGAAATTCAACAAAAGGCAGCCGAAACGTCGATTACGATCGGATTTTTCACTGCGCCGGCGTTGTGCCGCAGGGTTACGCAGCATGGCATTCCAGACGACGATCCGAACCGCCTCCGCCCAAGCGCTCGCTTGCCCGCTCGCCGCTGCGTTGGTGGTCAGCGGCTGTTCGTGGTTCGGCGGCGCCGAAACGTTTTCATACGCGAAGCTGCCGGTGCCCAGGGCGGCCGCGCAGCCCGGCGCGACACAGACGCAAATCGTCAAGGCCGGCGGCAATCCGGCGAGCGTGCGGATGATGCGCAACGGCGCGGGCGTTTGCTACAACTACGATCTGTATCACGGCTACGAACATCGTTCGTACTACGTCGTGTTCGACCGGCGCGGCGCGGTGGCGCGGCACGGTTTCGCGACTTGCGCGGAGGCGGACCGCAAGGCGTTGCTGCACGACAGCGGTAACGGCGGCCGCCCGGCCACGCATACTTAAGCGCAGGCGGCCCGCTCGCGGCGGGCGGCCTGCACCGCAGACGGCCGATTCGGCGCGCGGCGCAATGCCAGCCGCCGGGCCGTTCTGCCCGTCCGGCATGGCGCACGCAGCAGCCCGCGTTATGCGATCGTGTCGACGACGCCGCCGTCGACACGCAGCGCGGCCCCCGTGGTTGCCGACGCCTGCGGCGAACACACATAGACGACGAGATTCGCCACCTCCTCGGCGCTGGCAGGCCGCTGGATGATCGAACTCGCGCGATGCGTGCGGACGAATTCGAGGGCGACCTGCTCGACCGTCTTGCCGGTTTCGTCGGCCGTGCTCTTCAACATCGTTTTCACGCCGTCGGACATGGTCGGGCCGGGCAGCACCGCGTTGACGGTTACGCGGGTACCCGCCGCGAGTTTCGCAAGCCCGCGCGAAATCGAGAGCTGCGCGGTTTTCGTGAAGCCGTAGTGGATCATGTCGGCCGGAATGTTGAGCGCCGATTCCGACGAAATGAATACGACCCGGCCCCAGTCGCGCTCGATCATCGTCTTCAGATAATGTCGCGCGAGCCGCACGCCCGACATGACGTTGACCTGGAAGAAATGTTCCCATTCGGCGTCGTCGATATCGAAGAACGGCTTCGGGCCGTAAATCCCCGCGTTGTTCACGAGGATATCGACGCTTGGCGCGGCGTCGATCACGCGTTGCGCGCCTTCGGCACTCGACAAATCGGCGGCTATGCCCTGTACGCTCGCGCCGGGCGTGGCCACGCGCAGATGCGCGAGCGCGGCTTTCACGGATTCGTCGCTGCGGCCGTTGATGATCAGGTGCGCGCCGGCACGCGCGAGTCCTTCGGCGATCGCCAGGCCGATGCCTGCGGTCGAGGCGGTGACGAGGGCGGTTTTACCGGTCAAATCGATATGCATGGGCAGACTCCGCAAATGGATCGAATGGCGCGCCGCGCGGCAGCGGGCGGGGGGACGATTAGCTTAGACGAAAGCGGAAATGTTGGGTGGCTGCAGGATCGGCGGGTGGGGCGGCGGGTTTCGCGGGGCCGAGTTTCGTCGCGGAACTCAAGCGGGATGCGATGCCGGCTTCGTATCCGGTCGGTGCGCACGTGCGTTGCACCGGGCGCATGCGGACATAGGCGGGCGTTGGCCGGAGGGCGGTGCGGGTGACCGCGCGCGGCAGCCGCCGGGCTGCCATGCACGGTTTTTCAACGCTTGGGATGGCGCGGCGCACCGCGCCGGCACGCCGCGCTTGGCCCGTATCGGAAGGCGCGCGTTGGCATCAAGCCCGGTGCCGCGTGCGCCGCGCCTCGTCGATTGCCGCGCCGAGCCGCCGCACGCATGCGTCGATCTGTTCCGTGCGCACCGCCCCGTAACCGAGCACGAAGCCGTTGTAAGCGGCGCTCGCGGACTCGCCCGTCGCCGGGGCCGGCATGCAAAAGCGTGACAGCGCGCGAACTGTGATCGAGTGTGCACTTGCCGCGCGCGCGACGTCGGTGTCGGCGGCATCCGTATCGAGGCGCGCGGATAAATGCATGCCTCCCGCGCCGCCCGATACCGTCAGCACGCCGCCGAGATGGCGTATCAGTGCATCTTGCAGCGCGTCGCGGCGCTCGGCGTACAGTCGCCGCATCCGGCGCAGATGGCGCGCGAAATGGCCGGCGTCGATGAAATCGGCGAGCGCGAGCTGCTCGGCGAGGCGCCCGCGCGGTGCGAGCACGCCGACGGTCTTGCGCAATGCCGGCTCGAGTGCCGGCGGTGCGACGACGAAACCGATCCGCAACGCGGGAAACATGGTTTTGCTGAACGTGCCGAGATAAACGACGGGTGCGTCGTCGCCAAAGCTTTGCAGCGCGGCGAGCGGCGCGCCATAGTGGCGGAACTCGCTGTCGTAGTCGTCCTCGACGATCCATGCGCCTGCCGCCCGTGCGCGGCTGACGAGCGCGATGCGCCGCTCGACGCTCATTACCGCGCCGAGCGGATATTGATGCGACGGCGTGATGTAGATGAGCCGAGGCGGGCGGGTGCGCCAATGCCGCTCGGTCGGCGCGAGCCCGTCGGCGTCGACGGGAATCGGCACGAGCCGCAAATCGGCCGCTGCGAACGCGGCGCGCGCGCCGCCATAGCCGGGGTCTTCGATCCAGGCGGTGTCGCCCGCGTCCGCGAGCGTGCGCGCGCATAGATCGAGGCCGTGCTGTGTGCCATCGGTGATGAATACCTGCTGCGCGTCGCAGCCGATGCCGCGCGACACGCGCAGATATTCGGCAATCGTCTGACGCAGCCGCAAATTGCCGTCGGCGCTTGCGTACCGGAGCTGCTCGGCGCCGATGCGCCGCCATGCGCGCTCGAGCGCGCGCCGCCACGATGCGAGCGGAAATTCGTCGAGTGCGGGCATGCCGGGCAGGAACGGCAGCGGGTCGTCGTGATCGTCGAGTTCGCCGTCGGCATCCGGCAACTGCGCGATGCGGCGCGACAGCGCGGGTTTCACATGGGCCGTGCGCGCGCCAGGGGCGGGTGCGCCCAGGCCCACGCGCGCGACCATCGTGCCTTGCCTGGTCGCGACGGCGAAACCTTCGGCCGAAAGCCGCTCATAGGCATACAGCACCGAATTACGTGCGATGCGCAGCGTCTCGGCGAGCGCGCGCGACGACAACAGAAACGTGCCCGGCTCGAGTGTGCCGTTCAGGATCGCCGCGCGCAGGCACGCATACAGCCGATGCTGCTGCGATGCGCGGGCGAGCGCGTCGTTCGCGTCGTCGCGCTCGAAGTTCGACAGCAACACGCCATAGTCCATCGTGGCTCCATAATTAATTGATTGCGTGGGTCTATGAATGGTGCCATGAATTTTTTATCGTGGCGCCTGTTCATCACACATCCATCCAATCAGATAGGGACCACGCCGATGACATCACCCGCCACCGATTTGCCGGGCACCGCGCCCGCCGAAGCTTCCGCGCCGGCTGCTGCCAGCCCGCGCACCCGCGTGCGTCGCGAAGCGCATCGCGCGCATTACGACCGCGCGAGCCTCGATGCGATTCTCGACGATGCCTACGTGTGTCACGTCGCGTTTGCCGACGCATCCGGCATCCATTGCATTCCGACCGCCTGCTGGCGCGAACGCGATCATTTGTATATTCACGGCTCGAACGGCAGCCGGATGCTCAAGCTTGCGGCGACGGGCGCGCAGGTCTGCGTGACCGTGACGCATCTCGACGGCATCGTGCTTGCGCGCTCGGCATTCAATCATTCGATGAACTATCGATCGGCCGTGATCTACGGCGCATTCGAGGTGGTGCCGGACGCGCGCAAGGCGGCGGCGCTCGACGTGTTCGTCGAGCGGATCGCGCCGGGCCGCAGCCGCGACGCGCGGCCCGGCGACGCGAACGAGCTTGCGGCGACCACCATATTGCGTATTGCGCTCGACGAGGCCGTGGCGAAGATTCGCACGGGAGGCCCGAACGACGACGAAGCGGATCTGAATCGGCCGGTATGGGCGGGCGTGCTGCCGCTGAAGGTCGCGCGCTTCGCGCCGCTCGCGGATGCGGCGCCGACCGGCACGCCCGATTATGTGCGCCGCTGGCAGGACGCGGCGCCGTTGGCCTGAACTGACGCGGCGCTCAGGCCGGTTCGTTCCATTTCGTGCGGTGCATGATGCATTTCGGAATGCGCACGCGGACGTTTGCGCTTTATCGATTAGGCTGTCTCCCGATGATTTTTCCGCCTCACGCACGCTGCGTGCGGGAAAGAAAATAGGAAGTTTTATTGGGGATTTCTAAATACCGATGATAACGAATTCGAACAGTCAATTGCGCGGCCCGCAGCGCGTATCCAACGCTCCGAGCTTGCAAGATCCGGCGCAGGCAGGCACCAGCGAGACGGTATCGACGGGAGCCGTCCAGGGGTTGAATCCGGGCGTGTCGCAACATCTGAGGCAAACCGTTTATACCGATGAAGCGACAAGTCCGCAAGCGCCGGATCAAGCGGCGCTTCAAGGGGATCAGGTGCCGCTGCAGCGCACGAGGCGCGGCGGCTACGATCACTATCGAGTCAATCCCTCGTCGGGAGCCTTGCCGGCGTCGGTTCATCGCGTGATGGACGAAGCCGAGCAGGTTTACGATGAGGCGAGGGTCATCATCCTGCCTGGCCGTCAAGCAGTCGGGCAGGTTCAGGAGATCATCGATCAGGCCAATCGCGCAACGCATCTCGTTACAGATGTGCAGAGCGAGACCAATGAGGCCACCCGCCTAACCAATGAAGCGATGACGTTGTCTAGTCAGCGTGGCTCTTCACAGCGGATATGGCCGGCCATCTACGCTGCGCGGCACAATATCGATCTGGCTCGCGAGCATATGACGCAGGCCCGCGCTTACATGGATCAGGCCCGGGTACGGATTCAACCGGCGCGCGGTGTGGTCGATCAGGCGCTGGAGGGGCTCGCGGCTCCCGCGGAGCAGGCGCGGCACGAACAGGCGCTGACCGACATTCAGCGTGTATTGCAGGATATCGACCATGAAATCAATAACGCGCCTATCAATTGGGATCTGTCGGGCTTGCGAGCCGGTCGGCATCCCTTGCGGCAGGCGCGCGATAATTTAATCGCTCTTCAGCCCACTTTGACTGACGCGCGCGCCAGGCTCCAGGAAACCGACGACAGGCTGACGGTGTTGCAGCGGGAACTGGCCAACGCCGAGGAAGTGTTGCGCACGAACGAGCAGAATCTTCAGCGCGTTCTGCAAACGCTGGAATCCACGCAGGATCGTGGCGCGGGACCGGGGCCACGCGGATCTGGTTCCGGCTCGGGTTCTGGCCGCATGGACGCGCCAAGCGGCGGTTCGCTGCCTAAAAAACCGCGGATCGATGCCGGCCGTCAGGAACCTGGCACCGGGGCTGAACCGTCTTCCCGAGGCGCAGGTTCGAGCCAAAGTGATTCCGTATTGGAATCGTCTTATGGCCGACGCATTCACGGCAGTACGTCGGAAGATCCCGCGGGCGAATTTGCCGCGCCTTCGCCGTCGGGGCGGGCCGAGCAGGTGGACCATTTGCTGGACGAAGGCGTGGCCGGATTCGAGCCGGTGCAAAGACAGCGACTGAGAAGCGCGCTGCTGAGAACGCTCGATGATCAACATGGCCAGATATTGGTCGATAACATCGATTCGGCGATACAGGATGGCCGTATCCGCTTCAACCTGATGAGTAGCCTTCAGAAAAGCGGCATGAACGTGATGGACGCGGGCGATCATCACGCATGGATGAACATTGATTTTCCGAGCGGCGACGTCGAACACAATTCGGACCTGCTTCGTGGGCTGCTGCAGCAGGCGCTCGATATCAGCTCGGGCATCGAGATCGTGCCGATGTCACGATGAGGATTGCCGACAAGGCTTGCGCGACGGCGGTTATTTTTCGCGTGATGCAGTGAAGTCAGGCATGGGCGCGCCCGCCGGCGCGCCCGATAAAACCGTCGGCGAGCCGATCATGGTGGCCCGCTTGCCGGCGAGCCCGGCACGACACCTGGCGCGTGCATAATCGGTCGGCACGCGCACGATTCGTTCACGCGGCGGCCGGAGCGCGGATGGTTGCCTGACCGATCGACAAGCCGGCGTCCGCATCCGTCAAGGGCGCAACCGTCGGCGTTCGTCCGGCAGACCGGTTCATGCGCGGCTCAATCCGGAGCGGCGCGCAAGCGGACGATATGAACATGCAAGCCCGGCGCACGCTCGCGCCGGCGCGTCAAAAGCGGCCAGCCGCAGCTTGCGTCCAAGCCGAAGCCTCGGCTCTGTTCGGCCATGACTCGCGCGATGACGGGCGTGAGCCAGCCCGACAGCAGGCGTCGATGCGATAATCCCGCCTGCGCCGGCAATCTGACGAATCCCACCTGTAAGCTACCTTCCAATCGACGTTGCATTGGCTCGGCCACGATAGGCCGCGCGCAGCGGCGTTTCCGTACCGAAAGCGGGCTCGGAGGCGCGGGACTACGCGCGGGACGATCGCGCCAACGGGGCGGTTCGAGTCGATCGTGCGCCGGCCGGCTTTGCGGCGCCCGGCGCGGCGGTCCCGACCGGGAAAGGCGGGCCGCAGTGATCTCCGGTTCGGCTCATGCGTTCGGGGGACAGGAGCGGGCAGCGGTCTTGTCGAGCCGCGCGAACGATTTTGGGGGGCGCAAGAGCGAGGCTGACGGTGATCGCCTGCCGCCGGCGATGTCGTGGGCCGAATCTCGGCGTGTCTCGCCGGACCGATGTCGCGTATGCCGCCAGGCAACTGGGCAGCGCGCTTTCGAACCGATGGCGGGATAGTTTGCATCTCGAATGAATGGATTTGTATATTCCGGATCAAGATGAAGAGTGGAAAGTCGTGGTCGTTACGGCGTAGGCGGAGTTGGCGGCGGTATGCGCGGCTCGGAGGTGGACTCGGCGCGATGCTGATCGCCGCACCGGCGATGGCGCAGGCAGAGGGGGGCGTTGCCGCGTCGCAAGCCGACGCGAATGCGCGCAGTCAGGTATTGCCGACAGTCGTCGTGAACGGCGAGCGTGATAATGCGTGGCGAGCGCGGCGGGCATCGGTCGCGGGCTACGATGATGCATTGTTGCGCGATACACCCGCCTCCGTCAGCGTCGTCACGCGCGCGCAGCTCGACGACCAGCAGGCGAAGCGATTGAGCGATGTCGTCAAAAACGACGCATCGGTAAACCATGATTACGCACCGATCGGTTATTACGAGGGTTTTTCGATTCGCGGTTTCGCGATCGATCCGGCTAGCGCTTACCGGATCGATGGGCTGACGATCTCCGGCGAGCAGAACGTACCGCTCGAAAACAAGGAGAGCGTCGAGATCCTGAAGGGGCTTGCTGGTATCGACAGCGGCGTGATCGCGCCCGGCGGCGTCGTCAATTTCGTCACCAAGCGCTCGGCGAACGTCGCGAGCGTGACAGCGGGATTCGATAGCCGCGGATCGGCGTCGGCCGCGCTCGATTTGGGCAGGCGCTTCGGCGTCGACAATCAGTTCGGCATCCGGATCAATGCGGCGAAGGAAAACATGCACTCGTATGTAGACGGCGCGAACGGGCGGCGCAGTTTCGCGTCGATCGCGGCCGATTGGGACATCAGCCCGCGCGCGAGCCTGCAGCTCAATGCCGAATTTCAGCAGTGGATTCAGAGCTCGGTGCCGGGCTATCAATTGCTCGGCGGCGAGATCGTGCCGGGCGTCGCGGCGCGCTCGAAGCTGCTCGGCGCACAGCCGTGGGCGAAGCCGCTGACGACCGATGCGCTGAATTTGAACGGCCGCTTCGACTACCGGTTCGACGACGCGTGGCGCGCGTATGTCGCGATCGGCCGCAGCCGCACGATGATCGACGACAACGTCGCGTTTGCGTATGGCTGTGCGTATGTGCCGACTTGCGGCGCGGGCGGCACCTCGCCGTTTTTCTTCGGCGCGAACGGTGATTATGACGTCTATGACTTCCGCAGCCCCGGCGAGTACCGTCGCAACGATGACGCACGCGCCGTCGTGACGGGGAAGTTTTCAAGCGGCGCGATCCGGCACGAGTTGACGTTCGGCATGGGTGTGCAGCGGCGAGTGGTGCATCTGGCCGAGGCGGTGTACGACTATGTCGGCTCCGAGAACGTCTATGGGCCGGACCAGACCTTCTCGCCGTCGCAGAACCTCGCGGGAGCGTCGTATCCGCAACTCGACGCATGGCAGTACACGGTGTTCGGCATCGACCGGATTTCATTCAACGATCGTTGGCAAGTGCTCGCCGGCGGCAAGCAAGTATGGTTGCGCCAGAAGAGTTGGACGAGTATCGACGGCGCGGCGTCGCGTACCGATCGCACCAAGTTTTTGCCTCAGTTGGCGCTCGTCTACAAGCCGGCCCGTGCGTTGTCGCTCTATGCGTCGTATAGCGAAGCGTTGTCGCTCGGCGAGCAGGCGCCCGTGCGCGCGAGCAACGCGTATGCGTTTTTGCCTCCTGTCGAGTCGCATCAGTACGAGCTTGGCGCGAAATACGATTGGCTGAACCGGTTGAGCTTGACGGCGGCGGTGTTCTCGATCGACAAGCCGTTCGAGTATGCGCGGCCCGATGCGTCGAGCGCCGGTTATACGTTCGTGCAGCGTGGCACCGAGCGTCATCAGGGCATCGAACTCGGCGTGGCCGGGCGGGTGACGCAGCGGCTATCGCTCACCGCGAGCGTGGCGGCAATTCGCGCGCGTGCGCATGATTCGGGCACGCCCGCTTATGAAGCCCATCAGGTGATCAACGTACCGGCGCTGCGCGCGTCGCTCTACGCCGATTACGCGATGCCCGGCGTTGCGGGGCTCGATTTGCTCGGCGGCGTGAACTACAGCGCGAGCCGCAACGCGAACGAAACGGGAACGGCGCGCGTGCCGTCGTGGTTCGTGTTCAATGTCGGCGCGCGCTACACGACGAAGCTCGGCGCTCACCGGGCGGTAGTGCGTCTATCGATCGATAACCTGTTCAACAAGACCTACTGGCAGGACGCGGGAGAACAACAGGGCGACGCGTATCTGTTTCTCGGGGCGCCGCGCACCGCGCGCGTGTCGGTCACGTACCATTTCTGATGGCGCTGCTTACCGAAGCTTCACGCATGAGGCGTGTGATGCTGGTACACGGGTACATCCATTCGTGGACCCACGCCGCGAGTTTTTATGTCGCACGCGACGCGGGGAGAGGCGATGCCGCCAGGCCCGGCGTCGAAATCGCCGTGCGAGGTCCGGCGTTCGGCGGTGCGCTGTCGCATCTTGCACGGCAGTGCTGTTGCGTCCCTATGTGCAGTGGCTCGCGTCGCACGGGGTGCTACGTTATCCTGAGCAAAGCGTCCGCGCGGCGGCTCATGCATTCGTGCCGGGTGCGGGCGGTCGGCGGCGCGCCGGCGCTCTTCCGAAACCGGAGATCGATAGATCATGTCGATAGTTGAAATAGTCGGCGTAGCGGTCAGCGCGCTCGCGATCTGGCTCACCGCGCAGCGGCAGATGTGGTGCTGGCCAGTCGGGCTCGTGTCGGTCGCGCTGTACGGGTGGATTTTCTTTGATGCGAAGCTGTATTCCGACATGCTGCTGCAGGGCGCGTTTGCGGCGCTGCAGATCTATGGCTGGCGCCGCTGGCTGGCACAGCGCGGCAGTGAGGGCGCTGGCGATGGCAGTGCCGCGGGGCACGGCGACGTTGCACCTGCCGCCGACGTCGGAATCGCGAAACTGGCGCCCGGCATGCTCGCGGCGATCGTCGGCAGCGTTGCGCTCGGCGCCGCGATGGCGCACTGGACCGACGCTGCGCTGCCGTTCGTCGATGCGTCGCTGACTGCGTTCAGTCTGGTCGCGCAATATTGGACCGCGCGCCGCTATATCGCGTCGTGGGTGTTGTGGATCGCCGTCGACATTGTCTACGTCGGGATGTTCGTGTTCAAAGCGCTTTATCCGACGGCGGGCCTGTATGCGCTGTTCGTGGTCCTTGCCGTGATCGGCTGGCGTGACTGGCGTCGCGCGCTTGCGCGCCATGCCGACGCCGGTTCGCGCGCGCATTCGCATTGCGCCCGCCATTCGTGACGCTCAGCCGGATTATCGAGGAAATCAGTTCATGTCGATTCCATCCACGCGCGCCGGGCATCGTTCGCGCAATACCGGCGATGCGGCCGCTCATGACGTCACGCCGCCGCAATTCGGCGTGTATGGCGAGCAGGCCGAGCGCGACTGGCCGTTGATCACGCACGACGAGGTGTCGGCCGTGCTCGCGAACTATGCCCAGCCCGGACCGCTCGCGGCGCTGTCGTGGCACAGCCCGCGGCCGTTCTCGGCGGCCGTGCTTGCAACGACGGCCCGCGGCGGCGAGTGGTTCATCAAACGCAATCACGTGAGCATTCGCGACGTCGCAGGGCTCGAAGAGGAGCATCGATTCATCGCGCATCTGCGCAGCCGGGGCGTGCCGGTTGCGGACGTGCTGTCGGCGCGCGACGGCGCGAGCGCGATCACCGTGGGCGATTGGACCTACGAAGTGCATGCGGCCGCGCCGGGCATTGACGTCTATCGCGGCGTGATGTCGTGGAAGCCTTTCGCGTATCCGTCGCATGCATATGAGGCCGGCCGCGCGCTGGCCCGGCTGCATCGGGCAGCGTTGGACTACGCCGCACCCGCGCGCCCCATCCGGCCGCTGTTGTCGAGCTTCCGGGCGTTGGCTTCGGCGGATCTGATGGGCGCGCTCGATCAGTGGGTGGGCGCGCAGCCGACTCTAGTTCGCGCGCTCGCCGCATACGATTGGCGCCGCGATATCGCGCGAACGATCGGACCGTTTCATGCCCGCCTCGTGCCGCTATTGCCGGCGTTGCGCTCGTTGTGGACGCATGGCGACTGGCATGCGTCGAATCTGCTCTGGACCGATGGCGCACCCGGCGCGCAGGTGCGCACGGTGCTCGACTTCGGGCTGTCGGACCGGACCTGCGCGGTGCACGACATCGCGCTCGCGATCGAACGCAATACGATCGACTGGCTCGCTCCGGATGATGCCCGCTGCGTTGAGCGCGAGCAGATCGATGCGCTGCTCGACGGCTACGAATCGCTCGCGCCGCTCACGGACGACGAATATGCGGCGCTCGTCGCGTTGCTGCCGATCGTGCATGTCGAATTCGCGTTGTCCGAGGTTGCGTATTACGACGGCATTCTGAATTCGCCGCAAACGGCTGCCGAGGCTGCTTACGACGGCTATCTGCTTGGGCACGCGCGCTGGTTCTGCGCCCGCGACGGCATGCGCTTGCTCGATTGGCTGCGCGATCGTCCACGTGGGCTGGCCGGTGCGGACAACGCGGCGGCACGATGAGCGGGCGGCCCGGCGAATTGCAACACGCCGGCGGCTCTCCGGCGGCTCTCCGGCGGCGCGTGCGCTATTGATTGACGCGGATGCGCGGGCGCGGCGGCTGCGGCCGCCGCCAGTCGCCGCTCGCCGCCGCTCGGCATGCCTGTCGATTGTCTGCCGCCAATCTCTTGCACCGCATAACGAAAGCTGAAATTCATGGTTCGAGCGCGACGCGCGCGTTTCTATACTGTTGGTCCCATCATTGGCGCGCTTGCGGTTCCTACGCAAGCGCGCCTCATTCAACGACAAGGATTCCACGCATGAATGCCCCTCACGTCGCCATTGCGGACAACCGGCTGCAGGCGGCGCTCGACGCATTGCCCACGCTTGCAAAAGCGATCGGTACGGATGCGGCGGCGCGCGAAACGAGAAGGGAACTGCCGTATGACGGCTTCAAACTGTTTCGCCGCTCCGAGCTGGGGCAATTGCGCATTCCGGCGGAGTGGGGCGGGCTTGGCGGATCGCTCGAAGATCTGTTTCAGGTGATTACGGCGCTTGCCGCCGAAGATTCGAATCTCGCGCACGCGCTGCGCATTCATTACGACGTGACCGAAACACTGCGCCTGTCGCCGCGCACGCCATTCAACGATGTGCAGACACGGCGCGTGCTCGCGGGCGCGATCTTCGGCGGTGCGTCGACCGAGCGCGGCACGGCTAGGCCGGGCGAAAACACCGCGCGGCTGCGGCGCGACGGCGAGCATTTTCGTGCCACGGGCAAGAAATACTACGCGACCGGCACGGCATTTTCCGACTATGCGCGCATCAACGTGCAGGACGAGCAAGGCACTGACGTCGCGATCGTGATTCCAGTCGATCGAGAAGGGGTGCAACTGCTCGACGACTGGGACGGGATGGGGCAGCGGATGACCGCGAGCGGCAGCCTGTTGCTCGACGACGTGCTGGTTCACGCCGACGAGTTCGTCGAGCGTGACGGCTCGACGCTGATCGGCCGCCATACCGGCGCGTTGCGGCAACTGCATCTCGTCGCGACGGCAGCGGGTATCGTGCGCAACGTTGTTGCCGATGCGCGCGGCTACGTGATCAAGCATGGCCGGCCGGTGTTGCACAGTCCGGCGCCATCGGCGCGCGAGGATCAGTTCATTCAGCAGGTGATCGGCGAGCTGTCCGCGCATAGTCATGCGATCGATGCACTGGTGCGCGACAACGCCCGCGCGCTCGATCGCTCGTCGGACGCGATTCGCGCGAATGTCGCCGATGCCGATGCACTCGTGCTCGATAGCGCACTTGCCACCGCACGCACGCAACTCGTTGTCGGCAAGCTGGCATTACACGCGGCCGAGCGGATGTTCGAGGCGGGCGGCGCGTCGGCGACGTCGCGCGCGCATAACTTCGATCGCCATTGGCGCAATCTGCGCACGATCTTCAGCCACAATCCGCTGCTGCATAAGGCGCGGGTGGTGGGCGATTACGAATTGAATGGCGTGACGACGCATTTGAACGAAGGGCGCGTGTTTTGATTCGATAGTCGGAGGCGCCACTGCCGGAACAAAACTTCATGCTTAACTGGTGAGCAAGTCCGAAACAATTTTTTGACGTTCTATCACTCATTGCTGCCGGCAACTGCCTCGGAAAGACGGCAGTCGTCGCGGCAGCAAGGGTTGCGAGGTTCCGTCGCCTGGGCCCCTTGAGATTAATGATCATAAATCGCTCATGGCCTGAGTGACCGCATTCCCTCTGACTTGCTCTTCGGACGTCGCGGCCGGCGTCGCATTCAGTACGCCGGTTAGCCCATATTCTTCTTCGCTGGCTATTCCCTCTTCGTAAGCCGATTGCTCTTGATTAATCGCGAGCGTTTCTCCAGCGGAGTTCCGGGGCTCGGCTGGCGAGTCCGGCCACTCACCCTCTTCGTCAGGCTTGGTCGCAGAGCTTACACGTCTGCTCTGATCGAAGGCGCTTCGCAAATTCGTATCCATTGTGTAAGGATCGTTATGCAGCAGCGGGCTTCCATATTCTTTGTCCTGCGATACGGCATCCGGCTCCGGATGCCAAGAGGGAACGGGGTGATCGCCGATATCGAGAGTGGAGCCGAGCGCCGTTATGGGAACGGACTTGCCGGTCGGAATTGAATTCCAAATGACATCGTCAATTATATTTTTCGGGTAATTTCCTCGGATATAGCCAGGGGTGGGGTTTGTGGAGTTTTTTACGAAGTTCGGGTCCGCATATAAATTAGGAAAATATTTTTGGAATGAGGCCTGGAAGGCTCGATTTTCTCCCCAGAATGGATCGCTGCCCGGGGCAGGCGATTGCCAGTTTTTTGTGCGATTTGGATCCGCAGTATCGACTTCGTGCCGTATGTCATATGGTAAATTCAATTGAGTATTGAAAGGCGACGCGCCTTCTTGAATCCGCTTGGTTTGATCCTGAGCCACCATCTTCTGTACCTGCTGTTGTTGGGCAGGAGAGAGTAGGCTGTAATAGGGATTGTGCTGGAGATTGGAATTAATCGCATCCTGATTGACCGAGCCATCCTTATTAAATACCCATAGCAGAGATCCGTTATAGCTGGGTTGATTGGTCGGTATGACCGGGTTGACATTATCTCTGCTGGCGTATCGGTTGATGGTTTGCCAGGCCCATCCTCTTCCCCAATCTCCCGTTCCCTGCGCATTTCCATCGAATTCCATTGCCTTGCCATTGTATGCGTAGTGCCAGCCACTAGGGAGATCGCTAAAACCGGTGGCAAAGTACTGGCCGCCCGCCAGCAGAGGTTTTTGTTGGGTAACGGCATTGGCGGTGACTGGGAATAGGGCCGATTGAACTTCATTCCTGGCCTGTTGAGGGGTCTTTCCGTTTTGAATCGCCGTCGAGTATATATCTTGAAATTGATGGTTCGCTTGATTGACTGCGTAATCACGCTCCCGGTCATCCAGGGTTCCTGAGTTCGGATTGGTCGCTATATTGGCGCGCGTTATCTTCGGATCGATTTTTCCGTCTGCTGTGACAGGGTTTTGTAAATTATACCGAGAGTATCCAGGTAGCGATTTGCTGGAATAATTAAATTCGGAAGATGAATTATAGCCATTTCCGGGTTGTGAGATTATGGAATTTTGTTGTGGTTGCGAGATGGTCTTGTTGTTCGGGCCGGATGTTTGTTGGTTTAAATTGATTGAGCCGGTATTCGGTGCACTCTGGCGGATCGGCTGATTTGATAGGCTGTTGCCTGTGCCATGCTGGGCGGTTGGAAAAGCACCTTGCTTGATTTGTTGTGTAACATCAGTTTTCATGCCTTGCATTGCTTGATTTGGTTTGTTTCTATTTGAGGTGAGATTTTGATTGGATTGGTGATTGGCCAGGTTGGGCGCGCCTGCCACATTATTCGATTGATTGCTGGAATTAATCTTGGACGACATGTTCGGCTCCTTGAGAGATCGCACGTTTCCCTGTGAGCTATGTGTCAACTCAAACTCAGAGAGGGGAGGGAATCGATGCTCGAAACAACGATTCACATGATCAATCTATGCCACTGCTATCGGTCTCTCATCGGAACTGCGAAATCACATGTTGAAAATACGAAGAGGCGAGTGGGTATCGAGCGATTCCGGGGCGATGATGATTTGGTGATTAAATAATATTTAATATGTGAAAATAATTTATCCTGTCATGAATTTATTTTTATGAGGCTGGGGATATCAAAATTACCGATATATTGCCCGCTGGCTAACCCAACGCCGCACGCCCCGCCTGACTGCGCAGCAACGTATTCGACGGCGCATGAATGCCGCCGCACAGCACATTGCGGTGATGCCGTTCAAGCGGATTGCGCCGCGCGAGACCGTGATTGCCCGCCAATTCGAGCGCGAGATCGACGGCGCGCGTCGCGTTGTCGATCGCGGTTTGCTTGACGACGGCGGCGAGCGACGATGGCGCGTCGCCGGCGTCGAAGTGCCGCGCATGGCTGTCGAGCAGCCATTCGTTGACGGCGAGCAGCGTCTCGATACGCCCGACGTGTTCCTGCACGCTCGGCAGGCTCGCGAGCGGCGCGCCGCCGAGCGCGCTCGGGCGGCGCTCGTTGAGAAAGCCAATGAGCCAATCGCGCGCGGCGCGTGCGACGCTGTCGTACACCGTGCTCACCAGGCTGAAGTACCACGCGGTGGCGTGCGGATCGCGTTGCAGCCCGAGCCGCGCGGGCCGCAAGCCGACGACGTCGTCGAGCGAAGCCGCGACGTCGGCAAGAATCACGTCGTGGCTTACGCTTGCGCGCATGCCGATCGGGTCCCAGGTTTCGACGATTCGCACGCCGCCGGCATCGCGCGGCACCAGAAAATGCCCGAGACGCGGCTCGGGCTCGTCGGTTCGCGCGAGCACGCTGATCCACGACAGCAGCGGCCCGCCTGTCACGTACAGCTTGCGCCCGGACAACCGCCACGTATCGCCGTTACGGCGCGCGACGGTATCCGGCAAGCCACCGTGCGACGGCGAACCGAGTTCCGGCTCGACCTGGGCGGCGTTGACGAGCGCGCGGCCGTCGACCGATTGGCGTGCGAGACGGCGCGCGAGCGCGACGGGCCAGTCGCCGTTGCCGGAGCGCGCGGACTGGGTGATCGCCGCGTGTTGGCAATAATGCATGGACAGAATCAGCGCGACCGACGGATCGCCGTATGCAATCGCGCCGATCACTGCGCGCGCGGCTGCGAGGCCCGCGCCGTCGCCGCCGTATTCGCGATCGACGGTCAGGCGCAGCAGGCCGGCTGCCTGCAGTGCATCGAATTGCGCGGCGGGCGGCTCGCCCGTCGCGTCGTGATGGGCCGCGGCTTCGGCGAATTGCGCGGCGAGCTGTCGCGCACGCGCGAGCGGTGCGGGATCGGCGGCGGGATTCGGCAGAGGCGGGGTCGAACTCATCGTGGCTTCCTTGTCGAACGAAGAGATATCGCGCGCGGGCACGGCGCGCGCAGTGGAAAAATCGGCCGCGTCGCGGCGGCGGCGCGCCGGGCTGCGGCGGCAACCGCAGCGGTAGCTGCGACGGCGGCGGCAACCGCAGCGGCAACCGCAGCGGCAACCGCAACAACAACCCCGCTCCCGGGCCGCCCCGCCTGGGGCGCGGCGTTCATCGCTGCAACCACAGATCGGCGAAGCTCGCGCCGACGCCGTCCGGCGACACCGTATGGCCATGAACCGCGCGCGACGCCACCGTCACATATTGCGGCGCGACGAGATTGATATCGGGCAGATCGCGCTCGACGATGCGCTGAATGCGGACGAACGTCGCCTTGCGCTCGCGTTCGTCGGTCTGCTCGGCGGCCTGCGCGAACAGGCGGTCGACTTCGGGGTTGCGGTAGCGCGAGCCGTTCGTAAACGGCACGCCGGGCCGGAAACCGTCCGTCGTATATAGACGCGCGACGCCGACCACCGGATCGAACAGATTGCTCATGCCGTTGATGCTGAAATCGAAATCGCGATCGGTGTAGACACGCTTCAGGTACGCGGGCAGATCCTGTGTGCGCACCGTCACCGCGATGCCGGCGCGCGCGAGCGCCGATTTCACGTAAGCAGCGGTGCGCGCCGGAATGTCGCCGATCGGCAGCGCATCGGCGACGAGCGCGAAGCGCGTGCCGTCGGCCTTACGCGGATAGCCGGCCTCGTCGAGCAGCGCGTTCGCGTGGGCCAAGTCGAACGGATACGGATTCGGCGCCGGATCGTAATACCGGTTGCCCGGAATGATCGGGCTGACGATCGGCGTCGCGTAGCCGTAATAGATCACCTTGCGGATCACTTCCCGATCGAGCGCCGACGCGATCGCCTGCCGTACCTTCAAATTGCGCAGCACCGGATGATCGAGATTGAACTCGATGCGCGCGACGCCCGCCTGGAATTCGTAGCCGCGCGTATCAAGCGCGAGCTTCGGATTCGCCTTTAGCCGCGCGAGTTCGGACAGCGGTACGGGCGTGTCGCCGGCGAGATCGGCCGAGCCGCTTTCGAGCGCGGCCACGCGTGCGGCCGGATCGTCGATGATCTTGACGAACAGGCGGTCAAGCCACGGTTTGCCTTTGTCCCAGTAATCGTCGTTGCGCGCGTATTCGATATAGTTGCCGCGCACCCATTTGACGAAGCGGAACGGACCGGTGCCGATGGGCGCGTTGTTGGCCGGATGGGTCAACGGATCGCGGCCGTCGTACACGTGTTTCGGCAGGATCGGCGTTTCGGTCGCGGAAAACGCGTTGATCAGATACGGCGCAGGCTTCGACAGCGTCAGCACGACGGTGTACGGATCGGGCGTCGCCACGCTTGCCAGGTTCGCGAATGTGGTTTTCGCGCGCGGGTGGTAGCGGCGCAGCGTGGCGAGCGAATAGGCGACGTCCGCGGCCGTCAGCGGCTGGCCGTCGTGCCATTTGACGCCGCGCCGCAGGTGGAACACGTAGCGGCGCGCGTCGTCGCTCACTTCCCACGACGTCGCGAGCGACGGCTTCGGCTTCAGGTCGAAGCCGTAGTCGAGCAGCCCTTCGATGACCTTCGGGCTCACTTTCAGCACGTTGACCGCGGTGGTCGCGAAATCGACGAGCGTGGTGGGTTCGGGCGTCACGATGAAGTTCAGCGTGCCGCCGCGCGTTTGCGCGAGCGACGGGCCGTGCGGCGCGACGATCGCGGCGGCGGCGACGCAAAGCGTGCCGGCCGCTCGCTTGGTCGCGCGCAGGGCGCGGGGTAGGCGCGAGCCGCGCGACGCGGCTGTAAGCGCGATGAGCGGCATGGCGAAAACGGGCGCGGCGCACGATAAGCGCCACGGCAACGCTGGCAGCGGCGAAGCGGCTGCGATAACCGGACTGGACGGAATGGCGGAGCCGGCCGGATCGATCGCATTGATCGATCCGGCCGCCGCGCGCATGAGGCGGACGATGCGCACGGTGTTACGCGGCCGCGTATTGCGCATGCGCGCGCCGTGCGTGCGCGGCGGCGAGCGGCGCGGGATCGATCCAGCTTGCGAAATCGAAGTCCGCCGCAATGAATCCCCATTGATGAAGGAACGATTTGAAGTCCTCGAGCGCGGCGAGCGCGTGCGGATCGAGTCCGATCGCAAGCTGCCGATGCAGGTCGGGTCCATACGCGCGCCGAACCCAGTGCTCGGCGCTGCGCGTTTCGCGTGCGACATAGCCGACGGCGTCGTCCGGATGCGCACGCGCCCAGTCGTTGACGTCGAGCGTGCGCGCGAGCACGCGCTCGACGAGATCGGGGCGCTCGTCGAGCAGGCGCGCATCCACCGTCAGCGGGCGCGGCGTGCCGTTGTTCGCGTGTTTGCGCCGATCGCGTTGCGCGCTGATGTCGACCAGCACGGTCGCGCCGAGCAGGTTGACGATGTCCAGGCCGGGCGCACCCTTGACGAATACCACGTCTGCGTCGCCGCGCAGCAGCGCCTGTACTTCACGCGAATATTCGTGCGGCCGCTGCGCGGCAAGCCATTGCGCGAGCGGCGCGTTGGCGGGCGGCGCGGCATCGGCGAGATTGAGCGGCGAATGCGGCAGATCGACGAGCGTGACCGCTTCGAGCGGCACGTCGAGCGCGTCGAGCAGCGACGAAAATCCGCGCAGCGCGGTTGCGCGATGAAAATCGACGATGCCGGGCCGCGCGTTCAGCGGCAGCCCGAACCGTGCGCGGCCGAGCGCGGCGGGCGTCGGCTCGAGTGCGGGATCGAGCGTGATGAGCGCCTGGAATTCGTCGACCCAATTGAGCGCGATCACGCGCGTGTCGCTGCCTTGCGCGCGCGCCCATAGCGCGGGGATATTGCCGCCTTGCCGGAACGACCACGGCTGGCTGTGCGTGAAGTGCGAGCGGCGGATGGCCGGATCGTCCGCATCCTGAAGCGCGCGGATGTCGAGGCCGTCCGGCGCGAATTCGTCGTGCAACCAGCCTTTTTGGATGGCGATGCCGAATGGTGTCGGCGCGGGGCAACGGGTGTACCAGAGCAGGTTCATGGTGTGGTCGGATCGAAAATAAGCATGAAGGAAAGACGAACGCAACGCGCTCAGCGGCGCAGGCCCGCTTCGCGCAACAGCGGCAGCACGCGCTGGCCGAAGAAATCGAGGTCCGGCTTGAAATCGAAGAAGCTCAACTGGATGCCGTCGATGCCGGCGCGGTGCAGCCGCACGATCGCATCGGCGACTTCGTCCGGCGAGCCGACGATCGTGATATTGCCGCCGAGCGCGCGCGCGGCCGCCTGCGCGCGCTGCGCGAGGCCGCCGCGCCATGCGTGCGCGTCGCTATCGAAGCGGTGGAAGCTGCCTTCGTCCGCGTGCGCGACGATCGCATCGCGGTACGCGCGCGCTTCGGCGGCGGTGTCGCGGCAGATCACCATCGGGTTGATCAGCGTGCGGATCGTGCGCCCGTGCGCGGCGGCGGCGGCCTTCACGCGCGCGGTGTGCGCGGGCAGCGCGGCGAGCGCGGGTTCGATGTCGGGGCCCGCCGGGCTCGTGACGAACACGATGTCCGAATAGCGCGCGGCGAATGCGATGCCCGCGTCGGAGCCGGTGGCGTTGATCAGCAACGGGCGGCCGTAGCGCGGCTTCGGCGTGACGAACGCGCCGCCGAGCCGCCAGCTCGACAGTTCGGGCGTGAACGTGAAGTTGTCCGGCTGCGCCCACAGCTGTTGAACTGCGTCGACGAATTCGGCGGCGAGCCGGTAACGCGTATCGTGCTCGATGCGCGGCCAGCCGAACATTTCATGTTCGACTGCGCGGTGCCCGGTGACGATGTTGATGCCCCAGCGGCCGTTCGAGATGTGATCGAGCGTCGCGGTGAACTTCGCGAAATGCAACGGATGCCACGGCCCGTACAGCACGTGGCTCGTTGCGACGAGGATGATGCGTTCGGTGCGCGCGGTGAGCGCGGCGAGCGTCATGAACGAATCGAGCGCGTCGCCGTTGAACACGCCGCCGTAGCCGCCCTTCGGCAGCCACTGCGACAGCGCGAACACGAGATCGAAGCCGAGCGCCTGCGCGGTAAGCACGAGGTCCGCGTTGTAGTCGAATGACCAGTCGGTCGTGCGCGGCAGCGTCGACGCGCTCCAGCCGCCGGCCTGAATCGGCAGGAACAGGCCGAGCATCAGTGGTTGCGCGAACGCGCGCGCGACGGGGCCATCCGGGAAATCGGCCGGCGCGCGAATGTCGACGAAAGGTGTCGGCGCGACGGGCGGCACGGGGAATTCGGTTTCGACGAACGGTGCGTGACTCACGGCGGGTTTCCAGGGGTGGGCGGTACGCGTTGGTGCAACGGTTCAACGGCAAGCGAAGCGACGCGTTGCCGTGACTTGACGACGGCGGGCGGCGATCCGGTTTCGATCGCGAGAGTTAAGCATGCGGGTGCGGTGTACCGCAAAGAACGATTTCTGCTTTTTATTTGAAACTAGACGTGCGCGCCGGTGCGATCGCATGCGCGCGTGGGCGCGTTGCGCATGAAGGCGTGGCGAGCCCGGCTTGCAGCCCTCGTTGACCGGCATTTCGGCGCGCTGATCGGGCAGTCCAGGGAGCCGCGCTGACTTTGCGTTCCATTCGGTATGGCCGCCATGGCCGGCTTGTCAATCGAGGCTGACCGGCAGCGTGCTGAAGCCGTGCAGGAAGTTGGAATAAATCGGGGTTGGCTGCCCGGCGGGGGTGATGCGGGTTACCGCCGTGCGCACCGCGTCCAGCAATGTAACGAGTTCGAGCCTGGCCAGTTGAGCGCCAATGCAGAAGTGCGGCCCGTATCCAAACGACAGGTGCGGATTGGGCCGCCGGTCCAGACGAAACGAATCGGCATCGGCAAACCTGCGCTCGTCCCGGTTCGCGGAGACATTCCATAGCGTTACGATGTCGCCGGCGCGGATTCGATGCTGGCCGAGCTGAACGTCGGTCAGCGCGACCCGGCCGAAATGCATCGTAGGAACGTGCCAGCGGACCACTTCCTCGGCCACCAGTTCGAGATCCACGGGCGCGAACCGGAACGCGCGCCACAGCTCGGGGTGTTGCGCGAACGTGTGCATCGCGCCGATCATGGACAGCCGGCTGGTCTCGTCCCCGCCGAGCAACAGGCTGTAGCAGTTGGCCACCACTTGCTCGTCGGTCAGCCTCGCTCCGTTCACCTCGGCCTGGACCAGCCTGCCGACGAGGTTTTCGCCGGGGTGGCGGCGTTGCCGTGCCACGTGCTCGAGAAAGTAGAGCAGGATGTCCTGCCGCGCGGCTGTCCCGTCCGGATCGGCTTGATCCTCGTGTTCGCTGCTCAGCGCCTGTTTGTCCCAGGCGATCAGCAGTTCATGGTCGTCCTCGGGCACGCCGAGCAGGTCGCAGATGGTCCAGATCGGCAATCGGGAGGCGATGGTGCGGGCGAAATCGAAAGCGCCTGCGCCGATGTGTTCGGCGAGCAACGCTCCGGTTCGGCGGCGAAGCAGGTGCTCGAGGCGCGCGATCGCGTCCTTGGACAGCGCGGGGGCGATCAGTTTGCGCAGCGCGCCGTGCCGAGGCGGATCGGTGACGGCCAGCATCTGCCCGGCGGCGGAATCCCCGCCGGCCAGCAGAGTCAGCAGCACGTTGCCGCGCTGCGAGCTGAACCGGCCGGGGTCCCGGTACACCGAGATCAAGTCGTGGTAGCCGGCCAGCACCCAAAACCCGGGCGCGGCCCCGTTGACCGCCGGGTGCCAGCGCACCGGCTGGTGGGCGCGTGCCCATCGCCAATACTCGGTCATATCGGCACGCAAGTGCGTTCGCGGATCGGTGAGGTCGAGGTCGACGAACGCCATCGTGCATGATCGTTCAGTGGGCATAGCCATGGCTGAATTCGGTCCGTTCCAGTTCGTCGGCCAGCACTTGTCCGATCTCCGCGAGGCTGGACTCCGTGCTCAGGCCGTTGTGCGTTCCGGTGACCGGCCGCTCGACGGTGTTCCCGTCTACGTGGGCTGCCCATTGTTCAGCCTTGCGCTGCGGGTCCGGGGCGCCTGGCTGGTGCGTCTCCAGCGCCCGGACGTAGATCAGCCGGCCCCGGAACTGGCCACGCGGCACGTATCGCCGGGAGAGCACGTAGTTCCTCTTGTGCAGATCGAACATTCGCTGGAAATGGTCGTCCGACAACAACGCGTATGGGCTGCCAAGACGATCCAACTCCACCTTGATCTCGGACAGCGGCGCGGCGTCCCAGATGCCTGGCTCGATCGGCGTGGTTTCCGCGAGCATGGTCAGGAAGTATCGGCGCAGTGTTTGGTCCCGATCGAAGTCGTCGGTGGATGCGTCGAACGGTGTCGGTGGCGGCGGCGAGCTGTCCAGCAGGATCACCGAGCCTACCTGCTGCCCGGCCCGCTGCAACGCGACAGCCATTTCGAACGCCACTCGCCCGCCGAACGACCAGCCGAGCAAATGGTATGGCCCGGCGGGTTGGAATGCGATGATCCGCGCGAGATAGTCGGCGGTCAGTTCCTCCACCGATTCCGGCCAATAGCCGGCGTCGCTGAGCGTCCTGGCCTGAAGCGCGACGATCGGCCGATCCGGCAGGTGCCGCAACAGGCCGGCGTAGCCCCAGCCCAGGCCGGTTGCCGGGTGCATGCAAAACAACGCCGGCCGTCGGCCGGTCCGGCGTAACGGCAGCAGCACGTCCAGCGAATCGGTCACGCTGCCCGGCAGATCGAGCGATGCGGACAAGGCCTGCGGCGATGGGGCTTCCAATAGCGATCTCATCGACAGGTCCGCGCCCAGCATGGTTCGCACCTTCAGCACGAGCTTCGCGGCGAGCATCGAATGCCCTCCCAGTTCGAAGAAATTGTCCGCGCGGCCCACTTGGGCCCGGCCCAGGACTTCGGCAAAGATCTGGCAGAGCAGATGTTCCTGCGGAGACTGGGCCAGCGCCTGCGCATCCATGCGCGGGTGGGCAGGGGCAAGCGCCGGGGCGGGGGCCAGCTCGGGCAAAGCGTGATAGTCGATTTTGCCGTGCCGGGTGCGGGGCAGACGATCAACGGCGATGACCCGGTCCGGAGTCAGGTAGCGTGGCAGCCGGTGCGCCAGATAAAGCACCAGCGCTTGGGGCGTGGCTTCACCGGCGAGCACCGCATACGCGAGCAGTTGCTCGCCGGTGGCGATCACCGCTGCTTGCCGGACGTCGGGGTGCGTTTGCAGCGCGGCTTCCACCTCGCCAGGTTCGATCCGCTGGCCGCGCAGCTTGATCTGCCGGTCGCACCGGCCGACGAATTCCAACTGGCCGTCCGGCAGTTGCCGAACCCGATCGCCGGATCGGTAATGGCGTGTCCCATCCGGTCCGGTGACGAACTGCTCGCCGGTCAATGCGGGATGGTGCAGATAGCCGAGCGCAACGCCGTCGCCGCCGATCAGCAACTCCCCGATCGTTCCGGCGGGCACCGGCCTGAGCCGCTCGTCCACCACTTGCGTGGGGCAGCCGGGAATCGCCCGCCCGATCGGCACGATGGCGAGATCGTCGAGTTCTTCGCTGATCGTCGCGCACACGGTGGCTTCGGTCGGCCCATAGGCGTTACGCAACCGGTGGCGCGTGCGCCACCGGCGCAGCAATCCCAGGCCGGGGCGCTCGCCGGCTACCATGATGCGCAGCCCGGCGGGCACCCGCTCCTCAGGGACGGTCGCCAGTACCGACGGCACCATGATCAAGTGCGAGACGCCATGAGCGGTGATGGCGCTGGCGATGCCGTCACCGTGGCTCAACTCGTCGAAACCCGCGAACACGGCGGTCGCGCCGCAGCACAATGCGAGCGTTAGTTCCGCGATCGACGCGTCGAATGTGATCGGCGCAAACTGCAACACTCTGGCTCCCACGCCAGCGTTCATCGCGTCCGCATGCGCGCGCGCCATGCCCAAAATCCCCCGGTGGCTCACCATCACGCCCTTGGGATGGCCCGACGAGCCCGAGGTGAAGATGAGATAGGCGGGGTCCTGAGGGTGGAGCGCAGACGGGGGCATCGCGGTGTCGGCATCGGCGGCATCGGCGTCCGCCTCGGCGCCTGCTTGCGGCATTGGTTCGGCGGTGAGGGTAGAGATGTCCGCCAACGCCGGCGTGCCGATGGTGTCCGGTTCGACGATCGCGATGACCGGCGCGGCCATGTCGAGCACGTGCGTCAGCCGCAACGTCGGCTGCCCGAGATCGAGCGGCAGGTAGATCGCACCGAGCCGCCAGACGGCCAGCATCGCCGCGGCGGCGAGCGGCGAGGGGCCGCTGGTCACGGCGACTACGTCGCCTTTCATGACGCCGTGCTGCGCCAGCCGTCTGGCCAACCGTGAGCACCACGCTTCAAGCGCCTGATAGGTCAACGATCGCGAATCAGCGGCGACTGCGGGCACAAACGGGGTCCGCCGCGCCTGTTGCGCAAATGCGGCTGGCCAGCTCTGCCATGCCGGCACGGGAGACGATGGCCGCTGGCGAGGCGTGTGCGCGTCATGCGCGACATTCAGCTCGCGCACGATGCCGCGCGGCGAGTGTACCGCCTGCTCGATCAACGCGCACAGTCGGTCCAATAAACCACGCAGCCGCGCGACCGGATATTGCGCCGGATTCCCGGCCAATTGCAGTTCCAGCGAACCGCCGGCCGCCGGTCTGCATACAGTCAGTTCCAATCCGGGCACCGGCCCGTAATTGCACGGATGGATCGTTGCGTTCACCGCGCCGAAATCGGGCCGCAACTCGTCGAACAACATCATGTTCAGCCCGGCCCCGGTAGGAGCGGGCCGGCCCGCGGCAAGCAGATCACGCCGGATATCTTCCCTGCGGTATCTCTGATGCCGCAACGCCGCCCGGATCGCCGCACGCGCCGATCCGATCACCGACTCGAGTGTGTCGTCGGAGCGCATGGGCACCCACAGCGGCACCCGATTGACCGCGACGCCGGCGGTACGCCGTAGCGCGTCGGAATTGCGGCCGCTCACACTCAACTCCAGCAGTGCGTTGCCGGCGCCAAGCAGTACTGCCAGGCAACCGGCGATGACCGCCGTGGCCCCCGGCCGCCGCTCGCTCACCGATTCCACCGCGTCGGACAGCGGCTTCGGCAACCGCCGGCGGACTCGCGCCGGCGCATCGTCCGCAGGCGCAGGGGCAATCAACGGTTTGGTCACGGCGCCCATGGCGGTCAACCAGTAATCCCTGTCACGAAGGAACGCGTTGGACTGCCGGTAGTCCGCTTCCGCTCGCAAAAGCGTGGCCACGCCGGTGTTGTCGATCAGCGGCGCGCGCGCGCCGGCGCAGAGCGCGCGGTAAGTCCGCGCGATCCACCATAGCCGCCAGCGGGCGGCATGGCCGTCCACCACCGCATGATGGCCGCGCGACGCTAACAGGTGCAGGTGCGGCGATACCCGGATCAATACGAGCGTCCAGGCGCGCTGATCGGCAGTCAGGACCGGCTTCGACATCCATGTCGACAGCCATCGCCATCCCGACGTGAGTGCGTCCGGCCGGCCGGTCATATCGACGACTTCGAGGACGTTTGGCGGCGAGCCGCACTCGGCCATACGCGTGCGGTCCGCGTCTTCGACCACAATCCATTGCGCGGTTTCGTCGTGCTCGACTACCCACCGAGCCGCGTCGACTAGCCGATCCACATCCAGGCTCCCGGTCAGCACGACGATCTCTGCCACCAAGTAAGGGTCCGCCCGCCCCAGCGGCGCCTGCGCGAGCCAGATTTCCTCCTGCGCCCGGGACAGCTGATGGACGGAGGGCTGCCGTGGCCTTGTCCGTGCGGCAGTCATAGGAGGGTCTCCCCGCCGACGCGCGCTGTCAGGCTGAGCACGCCCTTCAGCAGGCAGCGCTCCCCCCAGAACGCGTACCGCCCGTGCAGGACCCGGCGGTTGTGCATGAATACCGCATCGCCCGCCATCAACGGGATCGGCGTCACCAGGCCGCCATCCACCAGCCGTTGTTCGCAGAACGCGGCGAACCGGGCGCACATGTCAATGACCGGGGCCGGGTTGTCCGGCGCGACCCGGGTGCTGCTCCAATTCAATACCGGATCCGCGCCGTCATATTCGATCACGCGCCTGGTCACGGTGCGCTCCCCCTTGGTGAACCGCACGTTCACCTCGCGCAGCGACCGCAGCAGCGCGGGATCGCAGGCCGCAAGGTAGTCCGTGACGAGCGCGCCGTCCACCGCGAACGTCGCGCCGCCGAACCGGGCAGGGGTTTCGCAACACAGGAAGAAGACGTCGAACGCCACGTCGCTGTATGCGCCGTCGACATGCAGCGGCATCCGGCCGTTGCCGTACCGGTATTGCGCGGTGGCCGCCAGCGTGGCGTCGTAACGGATGTCCAGCCAGCCGGCATGGTCCAGTCCACCGGTCACCGGGTCCTCGTCGCGGAAATGAAAGTCGCCGATCTCGCCGGCCAGCTTCTGATAGAAGGCGTCGCTGTCGGCGTGCGACGCGCGTCGCAGCACCACCACCTTGTGCCCGGTCAGCGCGGCGCGCAGCCGCTCGCCGGTGCTGGCGCTGCGCGATTCGCGGATCTCAGTGAGAAATCGCATGGCTTGCCTCCCGTTGTCGTGCCCGGCTCGGCGCGATGCCGTCGCTGACCAGCACGCGATGAATCTCGCGCCGCTGCCCGTGATAATCGTTGAGCGCGTAGTGCTGCACGCAACGGTTGTCGATCACCACGAGCAAGCCGCGCGTCCATTGAACTCGGCCGACAAACCGCGTGTCGACGATTTGCTGGGACAACTGTTTGATCAACCGCTCGCTCTCGAGCACGTTCATGCCGACTATGCCGGTCATGTGGCAGGCGCTGACATAGAGTCCGTTGCGGCCAGTCGACGGATGCGTCCGCACGATGGGATGGATGTACGTCTGGTCGGCACGCGCCCGATCGTCGATTCGTTGTACGTCGCCGATGGAAAACCGGGGCGTACCGCTGCCGTGAACCTTCGACGCGGTGAAAATCCCGTCGAGCGACGCAATCCGTTCCTTCATGTCGGCCGGCAACGCTTCATACGCCGCGCGCATGTTCGCGACCAACGTGTCGCCGCCGTGGCGAGGAATGTCCACGCCGCGCAGCACGGTGTAGGCCGGCGGGATCTCGTGGTACGGCGAATCGGTGTGCCACACGCCGCCGAAGTTGCTGGTCGAATCGCGTTCCTTGACGATGCGGAAGATTCCCGGATAGCCATTCAATGGCTTGCCGAACGGATATTCGGCGATCGTCCCCAAGCGCCGTGCGAACGACAAGTGCGCACCGGGATCAAGCGCCTCCCGCCCCTCGATACACACCACATGCCGGTCCAGCAGCACCTGCATGATCTTGCCGAATTCGTCCGGCTCCAGCCGGTCGATCCGCACGCCACTGATCCGCGCACCGATGGCCGGTGCGATATCGACCACCTGCATTGCAACCTCCGCATTTCTTTGTCGATTCCTTGTTGAACGTCCCGGCCGGGCATACGGCACGGGGCCGGACGCGCGAGCGGCTGCGCAGCGCAGCGGCGCGCTGAACGAAGCGAGCCGGCGCGGTGCGCGACAGGGCGCTCTCCACGCCGTGGACGGCCGCTGCACAAGCCGAATGCCGCTGCCCGTGCCGCAAGCCTGCTTTCTGCGCGCCAACATGCCAGGTGAATGCCTGGCCACGTGCTCAGATTTCCCGCATGGGCTGCCATGTCTGGAAGACTCCGCACTGCCGCGGCTTGGCCAACTGCCGGCCGGACCTCACTTCGTCATGAGTTGGCACCGGGTCGCGCCGCCAGGCGTCCAATTGATCGAGATCGAGCGTCGAACGGTGTCGCCACGGCAATCCCGGATAGTCGGCGGGCATGGACGTGATGGTCGGCACGGGCAGCCGGCCAGCGTAGAGGCGGCCCGCCCATAGATCGCCGCTGCCTTCGAGCACGCCGACGCGATCGCGGTCCAGCAACCGACTCACCGGCAGATCCGGCGGAATGCGCAAACTGTTCTCCGCGCCCGGAAGGTCATGCCGCCAGATCCACTCGACCAGTTCGTCCTGCCGCCGGTTGAGCCGCTCATCGGCGAAAACCGAACTCATCACCACCGGCACAGCCACGCCGCCCGCCTGCCGGTAGGACAACAGGCCCGCCAACCGTTGCCGCAGTTGACCCGGCGTGTCCAACGCGCTCACGGACACCCGCAGTTCGGCACCCACCTGAACTAATCCGGATTGCGTGTCCGGGGCGATCACCCGAAAGTACTTCGTGACGAACACGGTGCATCGGCCGGCATCGCGGATCAGCTTCGCGAGCGCATACGCTTTGGGCCAGTTCCACGACGCGTCGCTGTTCCAGCCGTTGCGCAAAAAGCGCTGCTCCGGCGGCAACGAAAGGAGATCCGCCTGCAGCTGATCCGCGTCGAGCAGGTTCTCCACGCGAATGCCGAAGTCGTAGTCCGCGGCGAACGCACCACGGGCGGCGAAGCAGCTGCCATAGCAAATCTGCGATGCGGGCAGACAGCCCATGTACAGATCGGTCGTGAGGCTGTCGAATGGAAGCCCGCCATGCCGTCCGGCCCGAATCGCGACCGGCGTGGGGGATCGCAGCGCGTGGCCTGCCGTCATGCTGCGACCGCTTTCGGCGATCAACGAATGCGCGTCGTGCAGCACCGCGATGGGGATGATGGGCACGGTGTCTGAGTGATGAGACATGGTGGCTGTTCCTCTGTCGTCGGAATCATCGTTGAATGTCCAGATTTGCAACCGCTTCTCCGCCAGGCACCGCGAACATGTCCGTGGGGGCGAAGATTTTGGTGGCCTTCAGCCAACGTCGGCCACGAAAGGCTTCGCGCCGATGCAGCAACTGGGCGTTGTCGTAAAGCGCGCAATCGCCGGTGGCCCACTGATGAGCGTAGATGCGCTCCGGCCGCAGCATTCGGGCCAACACGCGGTCCTTCAGCGCGGCCGATTCGGCGGCATCCAAGCCGGTAAAGCCCTGGGTGTTCTCGCTGACGTAGGCGAAGCGTTTGCCCGATGTTGGACTCACGAGCAATGCCGGGTGCGACACTCGGAGTTTGGGCACGTTGTCATGGTTGTACGCCGGCTCATAGGCCGCGCGCCGAGTGGCAAGATTCGCGATGGTAGTCTCGTCCAGACTGGCCGTCGCGACATCGGTCGACACGAAGCTGGTCGCTCCGCCGGAACTCGCGGGAATCACGCAATACAAGATCGCGAGCGTCGCCGGATTTTGCCGATGCTGCTGATCCGAGTGCCAGCAATCCGTGTCGGCTCCGGCGAAACCGATGGGCTTGCCATGTTCGTCACGCAAATTGGATAAATAGCTGATTGCCGGATAGTCGGGGGACAAGCAGATTCTCCGCGACGACTCTTCCAACGGACCAATCCGTCGCGCCAATGCGTGCAGTTCCCGATCGTCGAGACATTGACGCCGGAATATCACCAAGCCGGCCTGCGCGACCAGCCGCAGAAAGCCTGCCTGATCGTCGGGCGAACACGCCTGGAGTGCGACACCACTGACCTGTAGGCCGAGCGTGTCCGATAGTGGCTCTACTTTCACGGTATCTCCTGAGCCGGGAATGAGAACCGAATGCCGGCGGCGAGCGCCTCGGGATTCGGGATTCAAAGTGCGGCTGCTGCGGGATGCATCTAATTAAGGTTGATCGAATAAGATAGATGGATTTCTGGTATTAATATTTTCGGGGTTTAATTATTTTAATGAATTTAACACAAGCTTCCTTTGTTTGCCTTTGGCGGTTGGGGCGATGGCCTTATATAGGTTGCAATGCAATGGCATGATTCGTGTGGCCAATTCATAATAAGTAGATTAGACGGGGCGGGAAAGATATCAAGAATTTATTCAAATAAAAAAGTGTGTGAGCGGTGAATAAAGGGATGGAATTTTCGTGAATTGAGATGCGGGTAATTTCCTATGTTCGGGCGATGTTTGATTTGCGGATTAATGTCTGGCTGATGGATTTGGCTTGGTTTTATCGAAGATCTTCGATCGCTCTATTGCCGTGGCTTTCTATTTCATTCTTTCTCTCTTTCATTTGCCTGCGCTAATCCGCTTAATGCGAAAAGGCATCCGAATCACAGCCGTGAGCGGCGGCCCATTCAACGCGCAACGCGTCCGGCGGAACTGCGCAACATTCACCGGCTGGCGCGTGAAGCTCCAAGTTGTCCGGGCAAAGCCGCGCGCAAGCGGCGCGGCTTTGTCGCATCGAATCGGCGGGATCGGGCGAACGGAGGCGAAACGGGATGAGGGCGGCTCGCTCGCCGAGCCCAGGCCCGCTTGCCGGCTATATCGGTTCTATCGGCCAAACGGCATCAAAAGCATCGCGCCGCTCGCTGGCGCCGTATTGGCTCCACCGAAAGTTGTCGAGCCTCGCACGCGAATGACCGACACGCTGGCCGATGTCCCATTGACGACATAAGCCGTCACCCCGTCCGGCGTGAATGCAACGCCGTTAGGCCTCTGGCCGGTGAAGTTGGTCACGACGCCGGTCTGTGTATTCGACGCGACGTCGATCACCGAGACCGTGCCTGAGAACAGATTGGTGACGTAGGCGCGCTTGCCGTCCGGCTTGATTGCGATTTTCGTGAGCGTATCACCGGAGAACGAGGCGACCGTGCCGATCTGGACGTTGTTGGCCGCGTAGGCGGCCACCGGCGCGGTTGCCGCCACCACGGCGGCCAGCGCGAGCGCGGAGCACTTTGCGGCGAATCGTCCGGCATTCATTGGCTGACGCGGCCGCGCCAGCGGCATGAGTTGTCGACGCATGATGTTTCCTTTTTACCGATGAGTGGAATTCCGCGCTGGCTCGGACGGAGCCGAGGCGACTGAAAGGCTTGACCGTTCGCAGCCTTCTTTCCGATGGGTTGATCGACCGATTCGGGTAAGAACGCCGCCCATCGGATTTAAAGTGTTTTTTTCTCCAATATCACCGGCTATCTTCTGGAGGATAACGTCCAAATATAAAGCGAAATACCGTTCTCTATCCTATGAGTCGATGAACAAGCCATGATTTATTTAAACACCTTTTTAATGAGGATGGTGTCGGCGTGGCGGCATTGGGCTTGGGAAAAACGGCCGATCGCGGTTGCATGGTCCGAGTCGATTCGAAAACGGAAGCGAATTCCGTTTGATTAAACGTTTGCTTAAGCAGCTTGCCTTATATGTGCGAGTGGCTTGCCGATTCGTTGCCTGAGCGTTGCCGATTCGGATAACGCGTGTTCCAGGTGCGCTGCGCAGTCAAGAATGATTTCTGTTTATTTGAAATTCGATACTTGGGGGCGCTGGTATGCGGGGGGCATGAGGGGGCACCGCGGCGGCGGAAGGCGCTGCGTTGTATTTAGCGTTTATCCTCCCGCAGGTGACCGGTGATATCGGAGAAGAAAACGCTTTAAATCCGATGGGCGGCGTTCTTACCCGAATCGGTCGATCAACCCATCGGAAAGAAGGCTGCGAACGGTCAAGCCTTTCAGTCGCCTCGGCTCCGCCCGAGCCAGCGCGGAATTCCACTCATCGGTAAAAAGGAAACATCATACGCCGACAACTCATGCCGCTGGCGCGGCCGCGTCAGCCAATGAAGGCTGTGCGGTTTGCCGCGAAGCGCTCCGCATGCGTCTTGGCGGCGGGTGGTCCACAACCGCGTCGATGGAGGGCACGCGGCCGACAACGCTCAGATCGGCGCGGTCGCCGAATACTCGGGCACGATGCCATGGGCGGTGGCCGTCACGCTGGACGGCAAGCGTGCGTATGTTGTTAACACGAGTTCGAACACGGTCTCGGTGATCGACGTCGCGTCGAACACGCAGACCGGCGTCGTAAGCAGTTTCACTCGCATTTGGCCCGTTAGAGCCACGTTCACGCCTAACGGGACGAGCGCCTATGTCGCCAGTCCCGCGTCGACCAGCGTGCCGATCATTCGCGTGCGCGGCGCGACGACTTTGTGGAAATCCGATACGGCACCCGCGAGCGGCGCGACGCTTTTGATGCCGTTTGGCCGGTATGGCCGATAAGCGATCCTGGGTTGAGCGATCGCGTCCGGCCACGTTTTACCCCACCTTCGCCCACTCGAAGCGACGAAGCCGCGCGGCTTCGCCAGTGTCGCCTGAGCCGACCGCATCGGCTTCATGCCCGGGCTGCACGATGTTAGAACGGCGCAGCCCACCCGATC
>NZ_FXAN01000134.1 GCF_900176645.1 Burkholderia singularis | reverse complement strand
TGTGGAGCTTGAGGGCGTAAAAGCAAAAACCCCCGCTGGGTAGGCGGGGGTTTTTTTAAGGGGAGCCTGACGATTACCTACTTTCACACGGGGATCCGCACTATCATCGGCGTGGAGTCGTTTCACGGTCCTGTTCGGGATGGGAAGGGGTGGGACCGACTCGCTATGGTCATCAGGCAAAGGGGGTTGTTGCGTTGCTTCGCAGCGCAACCAATCTTGGAAGAAGCAGTAATCTTGGGTTGTGCGTATCGCACACGAGAATCAACAAGTTCTGTAAGACAGACTTGTTATAGGATCAAGCCTTACGGGCAATTAGTATCGGTTAGCTGAACGCATTACTGCGCGTACACACCCGACCTATCAACGTCCTGGTCTCGAACGACCCTTCAAGGAGGTCAAGCCTCCAGGGATATCTCATCTTAAGGCGAGTTTCCCGCTTAGATGCTTTCAGCGGTTATCTCTTCCGAACATAGCTACCCGGCGATGCCACTGGCGTGACAACCGGTACACCAGAGGTTCGTCCACTCCGGTCCTCTCGTACTAGGAGCAGCCCCCTTCAAATATCCAACGCCCACGGCAGATAGGGACCAAACTGTCTCACGACGTTTTAAACCCAGCTCACGTACCTCTTTAAATGGCGAACAGCCATACCCTTGGGACCGGCTACAGCCCCAGGATGAGATGAGCCGACATCGAGGTGCCAAACACCGCCGTCGATATGAACTCTTGGGCGGTATCAGCCTGTTATCCCCAGAGTACCTTTTATCCGTTGAGCGATGGCCCTTCCATACAGAACCACCGGATCACTATGACCTGCTTTCGCACCTGCTCGACTTGTCGGTCTCGCAGTTAAGCACGCTTATGCCATTGCACTATCAGCACGATTTCCGACCGTACCTAGCGTACCTTCGTACTCCTCCGTTACGCTTTGGGAGGAGACCGCCCCAGTCAAACTGCCTACCATGCACTGTCCCCGACCCGGATCACGGGCCAAGGTTAGAACCTCAAACAAACCAGGGTGGTATTTCAAGGACGGCTCCACCGAAACTAGCGTTCCGGTTTCATAGCCTCCCACCTATCCTACACAGATCGGTTCAAAGTCCAATGCAAAGCTACAGTAAAGGTTCATGGGGTCTTTCCGTCTAGCCGCGGGTAGATTGCATCATCACAAACACTTCAACTTCGCTGAGTCTCGGGAGGAGACAGTGTGGCCATCGTTACGCCATTCGTGCAGGTCGGAACTTACCCGACAAGGAATTTCGCTACCTTAGGACCGTTATAGTTACGGCCGCCGTTTACCGGGACTTCAATCAAGAGCTTGCACCCCATCATTTAATCTTCCGGCACCGGGCAGGCGTCACACCCTATACGTCCACTTTCGTGTTTGCAGAGTGCTGTGTTTTTATTAAACAGTCGCAGCCACCAGTTTATTGCAACCCCTTCACCCTCCTGGCGCAGGCCAGTCAAGCTACCAGGGCGTACCTTATCCCGAAGTTACGGTACCAATTTGCCGAGTTCCTTCTCCCGAGTTCTCTCAAGCGCCTTAGAATACTCATCTCGCCCACCTGTGTCGGTTTGCGGTACGGTCATCGTTAGACTGAAGCTTAGAGGCTTTTCTTGGAACCACTTCCAATTGCTTCGCGACCGAAGTCGCTCGCGCCACACCCTTGAATCCTGCGCCCGGATTTGCCTAAGCGCCTTCTCCAATGCAGCGACCGGGACGTCCAACACCCGGACAACCTTCCGCGATCCGTCCCCCCATCGCATCTAACGACGGTGCAGGAATATTGACCTGCTTCCCATCAGCTACGCATTTCTGCCTCGCCTTAGGGGCCGACTCACCCTACGCCGATGAACGTTGCGTAGGAAACCTTGGGCTTACGGCGAGGGGGCCTTTCACCCCCTTTATCGCTACTCATGTCAGCATTCGCACTTCCGATACCTCCAGCACCCTTTACAAGGCACCTTCGCAGGCTTACGGAACGCTCTCCTACCATGCGAGCAAGCTCGCATCCGCAGCTTCGGTATATGGCTTAGCCCCGTTACATCTTCCGCGCAGGACGACTCGATCAGTGAGCTATTACGCTTTCTTTAAAGGGTGGCTGCTTCTAAGCCAACCTCCTGACTGTTTTAGCCTTCCCACTTCGTTTCCCACTTAGCCATATTTGGGGACCTTAGCTGGCGGTCTGGGTTGTTTCCCTCTTGACACCGGACGTTAGCACCCGATGTCTGTCTCCCGTGATTGCACTCTTCGGTATTCGGAGTTTGCTATGGCGGGGTAATCTGCAATAGACCCCCCAACCATGACAGTGCTCTACCCCCGAAGGTGAGACACGAGGCACTACCTAAATAGTTTTCGGAGAGAACCAGCTATTTCCAGGTTTGTTTAGCCTTTCACCCCTATCCACAGCTCATCCCCTAACTTTTCAACGTTAGTGGGTTCGGACCTCCAGTACGTGTTACCGCACCTTCATCCTGGCCATGGATAGATCACCTGGTTTCGGGTCTACGCCCAGCAACTGAACGCCCTATTCGGACTCGCTTTCGCTACGCCTGCCCTATTCGGTTAAGCTTGCTACTGAACGTAAGTCGCTGACCCATTATACAAAAGGTACGCCGTCACCCCTTGCGAGGCTCCGACTGTTTGTATGCATGCGGTTTCAGGATCTATTTCACTCCCCTCCCGGGGTTCTTTTCGCCTTTCCCTCACGGTACTGGTTCACTATCGGTCGATCACGAGTATTTAGCCTTGGAGGATGGTCCCCCCATCTTCAGACAGGATTTCACGTGTCCCGCCCTACTTGTCGTACACCTAGTTCTTTCATACTGTTTTCGCCTACAGGGCTATCACCTGCTATGGCCGCACTTTCCAGAGCGTTCGGCTAACAATACAAATAAAGAGTACAGGCTCTTCCCATTTCGCTCGCCACTACTTTGGGAATCTCGGTTGATTTCTTTTCCTGCGGTTACTTAGATGTTTCAGTTCACCGCGTTCGCTTCACATGGCCTATGTATTCAGCCATGGATACTCCATACGGAGTGGGTTTCCCCATTCGGACATCTACGGATCAAAGCTTGTTTGCCAGCTCCCCGTAGCTTTTCGCAGGCTACCGCGTCCTTCATCGCCTGTGATCGCCAAGGCATCCACCACATGCACTTGTTCGCTTGACCCTATAACGAGTCTGTCTCGTTATAGGTTGAGTTCTCGCGTTGTGCCGTATTCCAATTAGAGTCGAACATGAAGTTCGAATCATCTTGAGATACATCGATACAATCACAACCCGGATAACTTCCACGCCCATCTCATTAGACGCTTCCGCTATCCAAATTACTTACTTCTTCCTGATTGTTAAAGAACGACAGCCGATACAGTCGCCTGCATCACTCTGACTGGCTCAATCGCCAATGCAAAATACTCAAAACTGAATACTTAGCGTTGGTGATTGGTGGAGGCAGACGGGATCGAACCGACGACCCCCTGCTTGCAAAGCAGGTGCTCTCCCAGCTGAGCTATGCCCCCATACAGAGACCTCTCAGGCTTCCTTGTCCAGACAACTTGGTGGGTCTGGTTGGATTCGAACCAACGACCCCCGCCTTATCAAGACGGTGCTCTAACCGACTGAGCTACAGACCCCTGAGCCTGTCTTAATCAACAGCCGATAAGCGTGAGCGCTTCACTTCGCGGTAAGCTCGAGAAAGGAGGTGATCCAGCCGCACCTTCCGATACGGCTACCTTGTTACGACTTCACCCCAGTCATGAATCCTACCGTGGTGACCGTCCTCCTTGCGGTTAGACTAGCCACTTCTGGTAAAACCCACTCCCATGGTGTGACGGGCGGTGTGTACAAGACCCGGGAACGTATTCACCGCGGCATGCTGATCCGCGATTACTAGCGATTCCAGCTTCATGCACTCGAGTTGCAGAGTGCAATCCGGACTACGATCGGTTTTCTGGGATTGGCTCCCCCTCGCGGGTTGGCGACCCTCTGTTCCGACCATTGTATGACGTGTGAAGCCCTACCCATAAGGGCCATGAGGACTTGACGTCATCCCCACCTTCCTCCGGTTTGTCACCGGCAGTCTCCCTAGAGTGCTCTTGCGTAGCAACTAAGGACAAGGGTTGCGCTCGTTGCGGGACTTAACCCAACATCTCACGACACGAGCTGACGACAGCCATGCAGCACCTGTGCGCCGGTTCTCTTTCGAGCACTCCCGCCTCTCAGCAGGATTCCGACCATGTCAAGGGTAGGTAAGGTTTTTCGCGTTGCATCGAATTAATCCACATCATCCACCGCTTGTGCGGGTCCCCGTCAATTCCTTTGAGTTTTAATCTTGCGACCGTACTCCCCAGGCGGTCAACTTCACGCGTTAGCTACGTTACTAAGGAAATGAATCCCCAACAACTAGTTGACATCGTTTAGGGCGTGGACTACCAGGGTATCTAATCCTGTTTGCTCCCCACGCTTTCGTGCATGAGCGTCAGTATTGGCCCAGGGGGCTGCCTTCGCCATCGGTATTCCTCCACATCTCTACGCATTTCACTGCTACACGTGGAATTCTACCCCCCTCTGCCATACTCTAGCCTGCCAGTCACCAATGCAGTTCCCAGGTTGAGCCCGGGGATTTCACATCGGTCTTAGCAAACCGCCTGCGCACGCTTTACGCCCAGTAATTCCGATTAACGCTCGCACCCTACGTATTACCGCGGCTGCTGGCACGTAGTTAGCCGGTGCTTATTCTTCCGGTACCGTCATCCCCAACGGTTATTAGCCATTAGGTTTTCTTTCCGGACAAAAGTGCTTTACAACCCGAAGGCCTTCTTCACACACGCGGCATTGCTGGATCAGGGTTGCCCCCATTGTCCAAAATTCCCCACTGCTGCCTCCCGTAGGAGTCTGGGCCGTGTCTCAGTCCCAGTGTGGCTGGTCGTCCTCTCAGACCAGCTACTGATCGTCGCCTTGGTAGGCCTTTACCCCACCAACTAGCTAATCAGCCATCGGCCACCCCTATAGCGCGAGGCCCGAAGGTCCCCCGCTTTCATCCAAAGATCGTATGCGGTATTAATCCGGCTTTCGCCGGGCTATCCCCCACTACAGGATATGTTCCGATGTATTACTCACCCGTTCGCCACTCGCCACCAGGCCGAAGCCCGTGCTGCCGTTCGACTTGCATGTGTAAGGCATGCCGCCAGCGTTCAATCTGAGCCAGGATCAAACTCTTCAGTTCAATTCCTGTTACTGTTTTCGGTCCCTCTCGGAACCGGTCGCTCACTCAAAGCTGACAGGTTATGAATCTCTTCATTAACCTGACTTACTTTAGTGTGAGACTCTTGATACTTTTGCTTATCCCGGCAAAACCAGGTCCGCTTCCATCAAGCGCCCACACTTATCGGCTGTTCATTGTTAAAGAGCATTTTCTGCCAAGCTTTCCTGCCCGCTCAGCAGCGCTGCGTTGTCAGCAGCAGAGAAGCGAAATTATGAACCCCTTTTCTTCGTCCGTCAACAACTTTTTAAACATCTCGTCGTCGCAAACCCGGGCCCCGCTTCCTGACTCGCTTGCCTACCGCTTCAACTCCCTCTCTAGCAGTCGGCCGCGCTTCCTTCTCTCTCCCCCGCTGTCCGTTTCCGTTTCAGCGAAAGAGGCGTGATTCTAGTCA
>NZ_FXAN01000014.1 GCF_900176645.1 Burkholderia singularis | reverse complement strand
CGCCGCCGCCGCTACCGCCTTCGCTACGAAGCCTTGAGGTTTCAACAACATGCATCCCCAGTGTTTAAGCTTGCATCAGGTCAGGTGAACCATGCATACACCGCGACCGCAAAACCTATTGAATTAATTTAAATATTAATAATAAATTCCTTACTTGAATTAATTAAAACCACCAAACATATTTTTAAATTCAAAAAAAGCGCGACCCGAAGGTCGCGCAAATGGAAGCTATGATTCCGACTCGCACCGAGGGACACGAGCCAGTTTCATACTAGTCAACGGTACGAAATTCGCCAATAGATTTCGACAATCCAGAATCTCAAATTACACGTTCGTTGGCTATTGTGAAATCGGAAATTCAATAATAAATCATCTTCGCCAACTTTAATTTTCAGTCCGTTAAATAAATAAAATTGGTTGGAAAACGAAATGCGAAATCGAGATTCGCTGGCGTGGCCGGGCGCAGTGAACACCACCCAGCTCGTCAATGCACTTTGGTACGGCACGAACGTCAGCTTCCCCACGAAGAGTCGGCAGACCGGACCCGACGATTCCCGTAGGATGGCTGATGAACAGTGGTGTCCCACCAAACCGCCGCGCGTCGAACACGCTCACCGAGTTCGCGCTCACGCAGCACGCCCGCGTCATCGGTACCTTCATCCGCACCGGAACGCCGAACTTCGGTTCGCGCAACCGCACAACCATCATGCGGCATGCGTCGAACGCTTAACGGATGCCGTGTTGTCCTGCATCGCCCGCTCGGCACCCAAGCGGCCGATGCCCGTCGCCACACTCACGCGATGTCCGCGGTGTGCGGCGGCGTGCGTCAAAATCCACGCACCGTCGGCGGCAGCGCTCGACAATCGCCGGCAAGCCGGCGCGTGCTCGACACGCCGGCCATACTGCCTCAGCGCGCCGCCTGCGTCGCCTTTCTGAGCTTCGCGACGTCGGCCGCCTGCACGGCGGGCGCACCGTTGTTCCAACCAGCACGCATGAACGTCAGCACGTCGGCGACTTGCTGATCGGTCAGCACGTTCGCGAACTTTGGCATCGGATACGCGGCCGGCAGCCCGTCGATCACCAAATCCGCCGTGCCGTTCAACGTCACATTGATCAGCGAAGCCGGATTCGCCTCCAGCACATTTGGATTTCCAGCGAGCGGGGCAAGCAATGGCGCGAACGCATTGCCGTCGACGCCGTGGCAATGCATGCAATACGCGGCATACACCTTCGCGCCCGCATCGCTCGCTGGATGCGCGAGCAGAGCCTGCGTTGCCTGCGCATCGTACCGGTACGGCGGCGCGCCGTTGCCCCCCGCGGCCGGCAACGTTTTCAGGTAACGCGCGATTGCGCCCAGATCGTCGGGGGTCAACCATTGCGTGCTGTGGTTGACCACGTCCGTCATCGAGCCGAATGCGCTCGCGTGCCGGTTCGCACCCGTCTTCAGGAACTGCACGACTTCCGCATCGCTCCAACGGCCGAGCCCGGTATTGAATTCGCCCGTCAAATTCGACGCGAACCAGTTGTCGATCAGTGCGCCGGAGAGGAACGCCGGCCCCCGTTCGTCGAGCGCCTTCTCCTGAAGCGCGACACCGCGCGGGGTATGGCACGATCCGCAATGGCCAAGCCCCTGCACCAGATACGCACCGCGATTCCATGCCGCATCCTTGCCCGGCTTGTCCTGATAAATGGTCTTGTCGAGAAACACCGCATTCCAGATCTTCAGCGGCCAGCGCATATTGAGTGGCCACGGAATGTCCGATGCCCGATTAGCCTGCTGCACCGGTTCCACACCACGCATGAAATACGCATAGAGCGCCTTCACGTCGTCGTCGCGAAGTTTCGCATAAGCCGTATAGGGCATCGCCGGATACAGATTGTGTCCGTCCTTGGCCACGCCTTCGCGCAATGCGCGTGTGAAATCCGCTTCGGTGTAGCCGCCGATTCCCGTCTGAGAATCAGGCGTGATGTTGGTCGAATAGATCGCGCCCATTGGCGTCATCATCGGCAGCCCGCCCGCGAACGGCTTGCCGCGCGGCGCGGTGTGGCACGCAATACAATCGCCCGCCTTCGCAAGATAGGCTCCGCGCGCGACGAGTGCATCTTCGGCCGGCGCGGCCGCCGCCGCGACGGCCGGCACGATCGCGCCCAGCGCGAGTGCGGCGAGCGCTTTCGCCGCGCCGGCCAGAACTTGAGTGGTACGAATCATTGGCATCCCCATCGTCAGGCGGTTTTGAGCTGATTGCCGACCGGCAGCTTGCGCAAGCGCTTACCGGTCGCCGCATGGATCGCATTCGCAACCGCGGCACTCAGCGCCGCGGTTCCCGGCTCGCCAATCCCTCCGGGCGCTTCGGTGCTTTTGACGATATGCACGTCGATCCGTGGCGTCTGATCGATTCGCAGAATCCGGTAGTCGGTGAAATTCCCCTGTTCGACCCGGCCGTCCTTGATCGTGATCTCGCCATACAACACGCCTGTGATGCCGAAAACGACACCGCCCTGAATCTGCGCCTCGATCGTGTCCGGGTTCACGACCATCCCGCAATCGACCGCGCACACGACGCGCGTCACGCGCACGTCGCCATCTTCGACCACGACATCCGCGACCATCGACAGGAAGCTGCCGAACGCATGCATCACCGATACGCCGCGCCCTTGCCCCTTGGGCAGCGTCTCGCCCCAGCCGGCCGCCTTCGCGGCAACGTCGAGCACGTTGAGCGCGCGCGGACTCTTGCCGAGCAACGCGCGCCGGTACGCAACCGGGTCTGTCTTGGTCTGCGCGGCGAGTTCGTCGATAAAGCTCTCGACGACGAACGTACCGCGCGTCGGCCCGACACCGCGCCAAAACGCTGTGGGCACGTGGCGCGGCTCCTGCCGGACGTAGTCGATCAATTGATTCGGCAAGTCATACGGCAAATCGGCGGCCACCTCGACCGCATCCGGATCGACGCCGTCCTTGAACGCGGGCGGCGCAAAGCGCGCGATGATCGACGAGCCGACGATCCGGTGCTGCCATGCGATCGGCTTGCCGTTCGCGTCGAGCCCCGCGGAAATCCGGTCGTAGTAATACGGCCTGTACATATCGTGCCGGATATCCTCTTCGCGAGTCCAAACGACCTTCACTGGTGCGTTCACTTGCCTGGCGATCTTGACGGCCTGCGAGACCATATCGATCTCGAGCCGGCGGCCAAAGCCGCCGCCGAGAAGATGGTTGTGCACCTTGATCTTGTCGGCCGGCAAGCCACTCACGTGCGCCGCCGCATCGCGCGCACGCGTCGGCACCTGCGTGCCCACCCACACGTCGCAGCCGTCCGGTCGGACGTGCACCGTGCAATTGACAGGCTCCATCGTCGCGTGCGCGAGAAACGGCTGCTCATAGACAGCCTCGACGCGCGTCTTTGCATCCTTGAACGCACGCTCGACATCGCCTTCCTTGCGCGCGACGGCCCCATTGCCCCCGGCTGCGCGAGCGAGATCCGCCACGATGTCCTGCATCGATACGCGCGCTCCCGCTCCTTCGTTCCACTGAACATTCAGCGCGGCAGCGCCACGTTTGGCCGCCCAGGTATGGTCCGCGACCACCGCGACCGCATTGTCCGCAATGACGATCTGCCGCACGCCCGGCACTTTGCGCGCCGCGCCGTCATCCACATGCGCGACCGTGCCGCCAAACACCGGACTGTTGACGATCACCGCATACAGCATGCCCGGCAGACGCACATCGAGACCGAACTGCGCGCTGCCGTCGACTTTCTCCGGAGAATCGAGCCGCTTGAACGGTTTGCCGATCAGTTTGAAGTCCTCGGATTTCTTCAAAACCACGTCTTTCGGCACCGGCAGCTTCGCCGCCCCATCCGCGAGCTGCCCATATGACGCGCGCCGCCCGCTCGCCGGATGCAGCACCTCGCCGTCCTGCGCGCGACACGAGGCGGGGTCGACCTTCCATTGCTGCGCAGCGGCCGCCACGAGCAACGTGCGCGCAGTCGCGCCCGCACGACGCAGCGGCTCCCAGGCGTAACGAACCGACGTCGAGCCGCCGGTGAGCTGGCCGCCGAGCAACGGATCGAGAAACAGCTTCTCGTTCGGCGGCGCGTGATCGAGTGTGACGCTCGACAGCGGCGCCTCCAACTCCTCGGCGATCAGCATCGGAAGCGACGTGTATACGCCCTGCCCCATCTCGACTTTCGGCATCACGAGCGTGATCTTGCCGGCGCGATCGATCTGCACGAATGCATTCGGCGCAAACACGCCCGGCTGCGCCGGCTCGGCGGCATCACCACCGATCACTGAGCGGCGCGCATCGCCGCCCGCCGCCGGCATGCTGAAACCGAGCAGCAGGCCGCCTCCCGCCGCTGCACCAAGCGTGATGCCGAATTTCAGGAACGTGCGGCGCGACACGCCTTCGCCCGCTGCCGATACGGCATCAGCGTGGCCCGCTTCGATCAGTCCGCGCGACATGTCAGGCCTCCTTGGCGGCATGCTTGATCGCCGCGCGAATCCGGTTATAGGTGCCGCAGCGGCAGATGTTGCCCGCCATCGCCGCATCGATGTCGGCGTCGCCCGGATGCGGGTTCGACGCGATCAGCGCGGCCGCCGCCATCACCTGGCCGGACTGGCAATACCCGCATTGCACGACGTCGAGTTCGCGCCATGCCTGCTGGATCTTCTGTCCGGCAGGCGTCGCGCCGACCGCCTCGATCGTCGTGATCTTCTTGTCGCCGACCGCCGCGACCGGCAGCACGCAAGAACGCACCGCAACGCCGTCGAGATGCACGGTGCACGCACCGCACTGCGCAATACCGCAACCGAACTTCGTGCCGGTCAAGCCGACTAGATCGCGCAACACCCAAAGCAGTGGCATATCGGCGGGGGCGTCGACCGTTTGAGTCGTGCCGTTGATGTTCAAACTGATCATGCTCTCTCCAGGAATGACCGGCTAGGTATGGTGGGCTACCGGACGGGCTATCGTCGGGTGCGGATGCAGGCGAATCGCGTATGCGCACGGCCGCGCAACGCCCGGCCGCCATGCGGAATCGATGCGCGAACCACGGCAATGCAATCCACGCGCCGCAACGGACACGGCCTGCACCGCATCCACCGTTCTCGTTCTTATACCAACGATTTATTGCTGAACCGCATCGATCGCCGTCAGCACCTTCACGACGGGCGGCTGCGCAAACCACTCGGCCGCGTTCGCGCGATACGCGTTGTAATGGGCGCTCGCGCGATGCGCATCCAGCGCGGCCTCGTCGACATACGCCTCGAACAGATGAAAGCCCGGCGCGCCGTCGGTCTGGCGAAACAAGTCGTAGCGGAGATTGCCCGGCTCCGCGCGAGTCGCCGCGACAAGCTGGCGCAAATGCGCATCGACAGCATCGGCATGCTCAGGCTTCGGAATCACGCTGGCAAACACATAGATAGTCATACTCGTTCCTTTTTTGAATTCGGGCTGCAATTCGATTCTCGCGCTGCCGTGCGCGTCAAAGCAGCTTGAACGCCAATGCCGAAAGCGCCTCGCGCAACCGGTCCCGGCCGCTCAGCGCGCCGGCCGAACCGATGCGCGCAACGGCCGCCTCGCGCCACGAACCCGCATTGCCGCCTCGCTCCTGCAGATACTCGGACACACGCTCGTCATACGCATCGATCGATTCGTGTTCGGCCGACGCATTGTACTGTTCGCGATGCAGCACGGCCGTCTGCGGCAAACGCGGCTTCACCGCCGGCAAATGGTCCGGATCGGGAAATCCCACGCACATGCCAAACAGCACGACGCTCTGCGCGGGCAGCGCAAGCTCGCGCGCGACGGCTTCCGGATGATTGCGCATCCCCCCGATATAAACCAGCCCGAGACCGAACGACTCGAACGCCGCCGCGGCGTTTTGCGCCGCGAGCGCGGTATCGACGGCACCCACCACGAAGGTTTCCAAATAATCGAGGCCGTCCGTCGGCCGACGCTGTGATTCGCCCGCGCGCCGCAAGCGCGACAAATCGAGCACCCACGCGAGATACAACGGGGCTGTCTCGATATGCAGCTGGTTGCCGGCGAGTGCCGCAAGCCTCGCCTTGCGCGCCGGATCCGTAATCGCAATCACGCTCCAAGCCTGCAGATTCGACGACGTCGATGCCGATTGCGCCGCCGCGATCGCGGCGGCCAGCATCGATTCCGGTACGGCACCGGGCAAATACGCACGGACCGACCGATGATTCAGCAAATTGCGCACGACTTCGTTCGACGCCACGTGCCCGCTGTCGGCGGCGCTTTCCCGGTAACGCGCATGCCACAACGAGCCAACCGACGTGTCATTGTTTGCCTGCATGTATTCCATCCCGATTCGATTTCAATTGATCGAGCAACGCATGTGCGACGAGCTCGGACGACGCCGGATTCTGACCGGTGATCAACAAGCCGTCCGTCACCGCATAGGGCTGCCAATCGTCGGCCCGCGAATAGCGGCCGCCGTTCGCCTTCAGCATATCTTCGACCAGGAACGGCACAACGCCGGTCAAACCCACCGCCTGCTCTTCGGTGTTCGTGAAGCCGGTCACCTTCTTGCCGCTGACGAGCGGGCCGCCGTCGGCCGCCTTCGTATGACGGAATACCGCCGGCGCATGGCAGACCGCGGCCACCGGCTTGCCCGCGGCGATCGCGCGCTCGATCAGCGCAATCGAATGCGCGTTCTCGGCCAGATCCCAGAGCGGGCCGTGCCCGCCTGGATAAAACAATGCGTCGTAGTCGTCGGCCGACACGTCGGACAGCTTGAGCGTGGCTGCCAGCGCGGCCTTGGCGTGCGCGTCGGCGTCGAAGCGGCGCGTCGCATCCGTCTGAAACGCGGCGTCATTGCTCTTCGGATCGAGCGGCGGCTGCCCGCCATTGACTGACGCGAGCGTCAATTCGACGCCCGCATCCTTTAGCGCGTAATAAGGCGCGGCCAGCTCTTCAAGCCAAAAGCCGGTCTTTTCCCCGGTGTCGCCAAGCTGATCGTGAGAGGTTAGAACCACTAAAACTTTCATGATGAATTCCCTGAAATGACGATTCGGCATCCGCCGCGGCCGGCTCGACGCACGGCGGGCACGACAGGTCGGATCAAAGCGCGTCGGGCCCCACGCGCACGATCAGCTTGCCGAAATTCTTCCCCTCGAGCAGCCCGATGAAAGCCTGCGGCGCCTGCTCGAGTCCGTCGACGACATCCTCTCGCACCTTCACATTGCCCTGCGCGACCCATTCGCCCATTTCCTTCAGGAATGCCGCATATCCTTCCGCGTAGTGATCGGAGATGATGAAACCCTGCATCTTGATGCGCTTCGTCAACAGGCTTCCCACCAGCTTCGGCAGACGATTCGGCCCCGGCGGCAACTCACTGTCGTTGTAATGCGCGATCATGCCGCACACCGGCACGCGCGCGCCGACGTTGAGCAGCGGCAGTACCGCATCGAATACCGGACCGCCAACGTTCTCGAAATACACGTCGATCCCCTTCGGGCACGCCTGGGCAAGTTTGTGCGCGAAATCGGAATCTCGGTGATCGACGCACGCGTCAAAGCCGAGCGTGTCCGTCACGTAGCGGCACTTGTCCGTACCGCCCGCCACGCCGACGACGCGACAACCCTTCAACTTCGCGATCTGTCCGACGACGGAGCCGACCGCGCCGCTCGCCGCCGCGACAACGACCGTTTCCCCCGCCTTCGGCTCGCCGATCTTCAGCAGCCCCCAATAGGCGGTGAAGCCGGGCATGCCGAGCACGCTGAGCGCATACGACGGATGCGCGATCGAGCCAAGCGGCATCAGCCCCGAGCCGTCGGACAGCGCGAAATCCTGCCAACCGCTCGCCGAAAGCACGAAATCTCCTTCGCGAAAGGTCGGCAGCGTCGACGACACGATCCGGCCCACCGTTCCGCCGACCATCGGTTCACCGAGTTCGGCGGGCGCCGCATACGACGGCGCATCATTCATCCGGCCGCGCATATACGGATCGAGCGACAGCCAGACCGTGCGTATCAGCACCTGTCCTTGCGCCGGCGTCGGCACCGGCGCCGTCTCGAGGCGGAAGTTCTCCAGAGTGGGCGCGCCGTGCGGACGCGAGTTCAAAATGATCCTGCGATTCGTGGTTTGGCTCTGCGACATAAGTCCCTCCGTCGGTATCGATGTCATGGATGAAGGTTCGTCCGGAATCAAAGACTTGCTTCGAGCACGCGGCGGCTCACGTCAAGCGTCACGTCCTTGTGTTCGCCAAGCTGCGTCATGCCGTGCGCGTCCAGTTGCGCGATCAGGCCGTCGATCGCGTCTGCGCCGATGCCGTAGTCGGCAAGGCGCGTCTTCACGTCGAGGCTCTCGAAAAATGCGCGCGTGCGGCGAATTGCTTCGTCGATGCGCGCCTCTTCCGGGCCGTCCGTGATTTGCCATACGCGCTCGGCGTATTGAAGCAGCTTGCCGCGCTTGCTGGCGCGCCGAACCTGCAGCATCGACGGCAGAACGATCGCAAGCGTGCGGGCATGATCGATCCCGTAGCGCGCGGTCAGTTCGTGGCCAACCATATGCGTGGCCCAGTCCTGCGGCACGCCGGCGCCGATCAGGCCGTTGAGCGCGAGCGTCGCGACCCACATCAGGTTCGCGCGAATCACATAGTCGTGCGGCCTGTCGAGCGCTTTCGGGCCGATTTCGATCAGCGTTTGCAGCAGACCTTCGGCAAAGCGATCCTGCACGAAACCCTGTGCAGGATACGTCAGATACTGTTCGACGATATGCGTGAATGCATCGACGACGCCGTTCGCAATCTGCCGCGGCGGCAGCGTGTAAGTCTTGAGCGGATCGAGAATCGAGAATCGCGGAAACACAAGCGAATGACGAAACGCCAGCTTCGCTTGCGTCGCCTGGCGCGTGATGACCGCCGCATTGTTCATTTCCGAGCCTGTCGCGGGCAACGTGAGCACGCTGCCGAACGGCAGCGCCGCGGTGATGTTCGCGCCGCGCGCCTCGAGGATGTGCCACGGCTCGCCGTCGAACAGCGCGGCGGCAGCGACGAACTTGGTGCCGTCGATCACCGATCCGCCACCGACCGCAAGCAGGAAATCGATCTTCTCGCGTCGAACCAACTCAACCGCTTTCATCAAGGTCTCGTAGGTCGGATTCGGCTCGATTCCGCCGAACTCGGGCACGTCACGCGCACCGAGTGCCGCCCTGACTTCGTCGAGCGTTCCGGTCTTGCGCGCACTCTCGCCGCCGTACAACACCAGCACGCGCGCCGCCGCAGGCACCAGGTCGCTCAGGCGCTCGATCGTCTTTTCGCCGAAAACGATTCGCGTCGGGTTATAAAAATCAAAATGATGCATTTTTACCTCATCAATAGTAGACCAGTCGTCTAGATCACCAGTCAAAAGAAGGCGCGTCCAAGCGCGCCTTTTCCTGTTCCACCGTCAGATCCAGATCGACCTTCATGCCGATTCGCGAAACGACGCCGGCAGATTCAACATTAACAATGTCTGCGCCATCGCTATTTCGAGCGATTTGCGATCGCGGTGCACCTTTTCGAGCAGCGTCGCGCCCAGCCACAATTCATAGAGCGCCGCGGCCGTCCGATACGGATCGTCGATACCCGTGAGCGAGCCGTCCTCGAGCCCGATTCGCACGCCATGCGCCAAACGCTCAATGATTTGCGACGTGCCGCGCTTCAACACGGCGCGCATCGCCTCGGATAAATCCGACACCTCCGCCCCCAGCTTCACAGCCAGGCATTTGCCCTGCGGATCGTCGGTGCATTGCGCGTGCAGCCAACTGCTCCAGTAGCCCATCAAGCGCTCGGCGCCCGTGCCCGGCTGGCGGAACAGCACATGGTCGATGTGCTCGGCATAACCTTCGAAATAGGATTCGAGCAACGCCTCGCCGAACGCTTCCTTCGATCCGAAGTAATGATAAAACGATCCCTTCGGGATGCCCGCCGCAGCGAGAATCTCGTTCAATCCGACCGCCGAAAAACCCTTGTGGAGCATGATCGGCTTCGCGACGTTCAGGATGTGTTGGCGAACTTCCGCGCCCGAAGATGAGTTCATGGGTCCGGATGTTAACAGTAATTAGACCAGTCGTCTAGAGATCCGGCGCGTATGGCGGGCACTAGACGGCGGCGGTGACGAAGCAGTCGCGCAGCCATGAAGCGAAGGCCCGCACACGCAAAGACAGTTGACGATTTTGCGCATAAAGCACCGTGACGGGCATCGGCGGCGGCGGGTAGTCGCTCAGCAGAATCTTCAGCTTGCCCGCCGCCAGTTCGCCGGCGATCCGGTAGCGCGGCACCTGCACGATTCCCAGCCCCGCAACGGCCGCACCGGTGTACAGGTCAGCGCCGGTCACGGCGATCGACGCATCGAGCTGGATCGCGTTCACGCTCGCGCCGACGGTAAATTCAAGCGGCATCGGCTTGCCCGTCGCGCTCGACACGTAATCGACCGCGTGATGCGCGGATAGCGCCGCGAGATCGATCGGCTCGCCATATTTCGCCAGATAGATGGGGCTCGCCACGGTCACCTGCTCGAGTTGCGCCACCCGTCGTCCGACCATCGACGAATCCTGCAGATTCCCCGAGCGCAATACGCAATCGACGCCTTCACGCACGAGATCGACCAGCCGGTCGTCCTCGCCGATGTGCAGCCGGATCTGCGGAAAACGCGCAAGGAAATCGGGCAACGCCGGCACGACGAAATGACGCGCGAGCGTGCCTTGCAGATTCACGCGCAACAGTCCCTTCGGCGTGGCGTTCCGAAACGCGCCTTCGGCCTCCTCCAGATCGGCGATCAGCCTGACGCAACGCTGATAGTACGCGTCGCCATCGGGCGTCAGGCGCACGGTACGCGTGGTCCGCTCGAGCAGGCGCGCGCCCAGCCGCTGTTCCAGCCGCTTCATCAGATTGGTGACGGTGGCGCGCGGGATCTGCAAGTCATCCGACGCGCGGCTGAAACTCTGCCGCTGCGCGATCCGCACGAAAACCTGCATTTCCTGAAACCGGTCCATCGCGTCGATTCCGGGTCAATTGTTAATGAAAATAGAATTATTATATCCATATGGCGCCGATTATCCATCCCAAGAAATGCCCGATGATTCCGCTCACCGATTACTCCTCTGAGGACATTCATCATGAACAAGGTCAGGAACGCTCAAGTCGCTGTCGTCACCGGTGCGTCGCGCGGCATCGGCGCTGCCATTGCACGGCGCCTCGCGGCTGACGGCTTCGCCATCGCCGTCAACTACGCGGCGAACGCGCAGCAAGCGCAGGCGCTCGCCGCGGAACTGAAGGAGGCCGGCTCGCACGCGCTTGCCGTGCAAGCCGATATCGGCCAAGCCGACGATGTGCGCCGCATGTTCGACGCTGTCGAACAGCAGTTGGGCAAGCTCGACGTGCTTGTGAACAACGCGGGCGTCCTCCACACCGCGCCGATCGCCGAATTCAGCGACGCGGCGTTCGAGCAGAGCTTCGCGATCAACGTGCGCGGCACGTTCAACACGCTGCGCGAAGCGGCCGCGCGTATCAACGACGGTGGCCGTATCGTCAACCTTTCGACCACCGTGCTTGCGCTCAACCTGCCCGGCTATGCGATCTACAACGCGACGAAAGCCTCCGTCGAAGCATTCACGCGCGTATTCGCGAAGGAGTTGCGCGGACGCGGCGTCACGGTGAACGCCGTCGCGCCCGGACCCGTCGCGACACCGTTGTTTTTTGACGGGAAATCGGCCGAGTTGATCGAGCACTACGCGAAGATGCCGCCACTGGAACGCCTCGGCGAACCGGATGACATCGCGGCCGTCGTGTCGTTCCTCTGCGGCCCGGACGGCGGATGGGTGAACGCACAGGTGCTGCGCGCGAACGGCGGCATTGCATGAACGGCCGGCGCGGCGGCATCGATACGCCGCCGCGCCGCGTCATTCCCGACTCAATCGATTTCGCGATAACGGCAAATCGCATCGGCTAAAAGCTTAACCAGCCATTCGATCGATCCAATCACTCGGCATATCGGCAACACCGGCTCGATCTACCCGGTCGGAATCGCGAATCGATCATTTTCCCGGTACAGGCTGAATAGCCGCATTCAGAATAAGCTTTCCATCCAGGTGCATTTCCGCTATACGCGCGATTACGCGGATCACTTCATTCCGTAGCAACAAAAATGAATATCGGGGAAAATATATGCACTATAAATTCATAATAACTTACACATTCCTGTCAGAAATTTCGCATTATCATTAATCCCGTGAGATCGACATTTCCTTCAGCCGCGCACGCTATTGCCCGACAGCGGCAAGAATACTGAGAGGCCCTGATGCGATTACCTGCCCACCCCAAATGGGGAACGGTCCTTGCCGGCAGAAAATCCGCCCTGCATTCCGAGCGGCTGCGAGCGGACGAATCGTCTTTCTGCAAACCGAGTTCTAATTCGAGTTTCCGGAATTTGAGAAATTCGATTCGGCAACATCAAAACGATCAATCGAGCCAATTTGGGGCGGCAGGCGATTTTTGCGCCGGCATGCTGCTGTTCTTTCTGCTTGCGGGCGTTTATGCGTGGTATAGAACAGGTTGGGCATTGTCCGAAATCATGCTCGCGCAATAAGCCGCGATACGGCAAAACCGGCGCACAGGCCGATATCCGACGATCATGATCGTCACCGCCGCGCAAATAACAGCACACGGGCCCGATAGCGCGTCAATGCGCGAGCGCCAAGCCCCGCAACGCTCTGCCGAGCCGAACGACCGGTTGAGCCCGCAGTTGCATGTCCGCGCATCTGCCGCAAGCGTGCGGCTTTCGGCCACATCCGCTTCCGCATCGCGTTCAAAATCGATGGCTGGCAACGCGAGCCGTCAACGTTGATCCGCCCCACCGAATATTTACTCGCGCTCATCGTTTTTCAGGCAACCGTTCTCGCGTCGCACATGCGGCCGATCTATTCCGGCGTACAAAACGGCATAGCGTGTCGCATATCGTCATTTTTGGATCGACATCTTTCGATCGCGGGGGCCCCGGCCATCGACCCATGCGCCGAACCATGTCGACTCGAACCCGATTGGCAACAAGACCGGTGAAACGAAGCGGCCGCGAGCCGGCGCCCGGTTTGCGGCCGCCGCCGTCATGCGGTCTCGATGATCACCTTTAGCGCTTGCGTATCGGCCGCCCGGCTGAACGTGTCGTAAGCCTGCTCGATATCGTCGAGCGCGAAGCGATGCGTGATCAGCCGTTTCGGGTCCAGCCGCCCCGCGCCGACGGTCTTCAGCAGCATCGGCGTGCTGACCGTATCGACAAGCCGCGTCGTAATCGTGACATTGCGGTCCCATAGTTTCTCGAGATGCAAATCGGCCTTGACGCCATGCACGCCGACGTTCGCGACCACGCCGCCCGGCGCGACGATCTCCGTACAAAGCTCGAACGTCGCCGGAATGCCCACCGCCTCAATCGCGCAATCGACGCCGACGCCGCCGGTCAACTTCATCACTTCGGCGGCGGGATCGCCGGCACGCCCGTCGATGCATGCGCTCGCGCCGAAACGCCGCGCAATCTCCAAGCGGTTGCGGTCGAGATCGATCATCACGATCTGTGCAGGCGAATAAAACTGCGCGGTCAGCAGCGCCGCGAGCCCGATCGGCCCCGCGCCGACGATCGCGACCGTCGAGCCCGGCTGCACCTTGCCGTTGAGCACACCGCACTCGAAACCGGTGGGCAGGATATCTGACAGCATCACGAGCGCCTCGTCGTCCATGCCGGGGGGAATCCGGTAGAGGCTTGTCTGCGCATGCGCAATCCGCACGTATTCGGCTTGCGTGCCGTCGATTCGATGGCCAAGAATCCAGCCGCCTGTCTCGCAATGCGAATTGAGGCCGCGGCGGCAATTCGCGCAGCGGCCGCACGACGAAATGCAGGAGATCAGTACGCGATCGCCCGGCTTCAGCGCATCGACCGCCGCGCCGACCACGGTGACGATGCCCACGCCTTCATGCCCGAGCACGCGCCCCGGCTCGCAAGTGGGTACGTCGCCCTTCAGGATATGCAGATCGGTGCCGCAAATCGTCGTGTGCGTGACGCGGACGATCGCATCGGTTGCCGATTGCAGTTCCGGCATCGGCCGCTCGTCGAGCGATTTGCGACCGGGACCGTGATATACCAATGCTTTCATTGCCGTTCCTCCGTCGATGGGGCGCATCCCCGTGGCATTTCACTGTACGAGGCCATTCGCCGGGGCCGGTTGACCTGAATCAAGCGGTTCGATGCATGCCGAACTGCCCGGCGGTTCGGCAGCTCACGCATCGTCGGCCGAGCGCGCCGCCAACCTTGGCCTGACGGCGCGCGGCAGGACATCCATCCCGCATGCGCACCAGAGGCGGCGACGCGGCACGGTTTCGAGCGCGGCTCCCGCGTATGTGCGCTGTCAGTGCGCTGTCATTGCGCGCTGGCTTGGCAGCGTGCGCGCGGCATTCGAAGTGCCGGGGCAATTCGTTCCTATCGTCATCAACCCGACACCACTGCGATCCATCGGAGTTCGAATTTGGAGAAATCCCGTAAAACGCGCACAATTTCGCCTAATAATTCCAGCGCCGCCGCGTCGCATGGCGGCAACCCTTCACACCACACCTATCGGCCAACCGGCCGGCATGATCATTGATGACCGTTAGCGCGCCTTCCCCCAACCTCGCGCCGGCATCGCGAAACGCCCGTTTGGGGACGCGCGCGATGTCGGTCGCCGTTCTGACTTTCGTGCTCGGCGCCGCCGCGTCGATTGCGATCGCGCATCGCGCATACGAGCAAGCACGCAATGCTGCTCACGAGCGTTTCGCACTGCGCGCCGATCACGTCACTGCATCGCTGCAACAGCATTTGTACGATGCGGCCGCCGTGGTGCGTAGCGCGCGCGGCTTCGTCGCCGCATCGTTCCCGCCGTCGGACGATGCGTGGCGCCGTTACGTCGGCCAGCTCGAACTCGACGATCTGCAATCACCCGTGCGCACGCTAGGCACGCTCGACGCCCGCGCGCACCAAACCAGCGACGCCGCGCCGTTCGCCGCGCTCGTCGACGATGCGGCGACGCGCGACGCATTGCAACGCGCCACCGACACCGGCCAGCTCGCGCTCGCCGCACGCCCCGTGCCACATGACGCCGGCGGCATGCACAACCGGCAGGCGTTCACGCTCTACGTGCCGGTCTATGCGAGCGGCGGTGCGCACCGCGATGCGAACGGCAGCCGCAACGTCGATGCAACCGCCCACGAACGCCGCGCAGCAACGGCCGGATTCGTCTATGCGACACTCGATCCGCGCCGTTTCCTGGAATTCGCGAACAGCGCCGGCATCGAGTTGCAGATCGCCGCAGGCAATCCGGCCGCGCTGATCTATGCGACGGGATCGCCGTCCGCCGGACCGCGCGACGGCGGCGCGACGTGGCGCAAGACCGATACGCTGACGTTCGGCGGCGAAACGTTGTCGCTGGCATACGCTGCGGCGGACAACACCGCGCTGCCGCCGAACGCGATCGCCGCGCTCGCCGCCGGGTTCGCCGCATCGGCGGCTGCCGCCGTCATCGCGTACCGGCTCGCGCGCCGGCGTTCGGCCGCGCCGGCGCAGCGGCCGGACGGCACGCTCGACGAAGCGCGGATGATGGGCATCATCCGCTCGTCGATGGAGGCGATCATCACGATCGACGAAACGCAGACGATCGTGATTTTCAATCCGGCGGCCGAGCGCGTCTTCGGCGTATCGGCAATGGATGCGATCGGCGCGCCGCTGTCGCGCTTCATCCCCGAGCGCTTTCGCGCCGCGCATGCGAAGCATGTCGAGCAATTCGGCGTCACTGGCGTATCCGACCGGCAGATGGGGCGTCAGCGCGTGTTATTCGGGCTGCGCGGCAACGGTGAGGAGTTTCCGATCGAGGCGTCCATCTCGCAGATTCGCGACGGTTCCGGCAAGCTCTACACGGTGATGCTGCGCGACGTCACCGAACGCGTGCGCGCGGACAATGCGCTCAAGCAATCGCGCGAGGAACTGCGCAGGCTGTCGGCGAACTTGCAGAACGTCCGCGAAGAGGAAAAGACCCGGATCGCGCGCGAGCTGCACGACGATCTCGGTCAGCAGCTCACCGCGCTGAAAATGGATCTGTCGGCCGTCGAATTGGCGCTCGGCAGCGCCAGCGCTGCCGCCGATACGCAAAGCGCGCCGCCCGCATCCGGCCAGCCGGGCGCCGACGTGCGCGGCCAGTTGCGCGGCATGCACCGGCTGATCGATTCGACCGTCGCGTCGGTGCGGCGCATCGCGGCGGATCTGCGCCCGGTCATGCTCGACGATCTCGGCCTCGTTCCCGCGATCGAATGGCTCGCGACCGACTTCACGAATCGTTACGGCATCGAAGTCGAGCGGCGCATCGCGCTCGCCGATATCGCGTTGACGAACGCCGGCGCGACGACGCTGTTCCGTATCGTCCAGGAAGCGCTGACCAACGTCGCGCGGCACGCAGACGCAACGCAGGTGGCGTTGACATTGAAAATCGATGACGGCCACTGCGTGCTGCGCATCGCCGACAACGGCCAGGGCGCCCGTGGCGGCACCCGCGAAGGCCAGTCGTTTGGCCTGATCGGCATCCGCGAGCGCGCGCACATGCTCGATGGTACGGTGACGATCGACAGTACGCCCGGGCAAGGCTTCACGATCACGGTCGCGTTGCCGCTGCACGCAATCCAACAATCCGAGTCGCTTTCATGATCAAGGTACTCATCGCCGACGACCACACGCTGGTACGCGACGGCCTGCGCCATATCCTGCAAAACGCGAGCGGCTTCGAAGTGGCCGGCCAAGCGTGGGACGGCGCATCGACGATCGCACTCGTGCGCGACGCCGACGCGCAGGTGCTCGTGCTCGATCTATCGATGCCGGGCCGCCACGGTATCGAGCTGATCAAACAGATCAAGGACGAAAAGCCCGCGTTGCGCATCCTCGTGCTGACCATGCACGCGGAGCAGCAGTATGCAGTGCGCGCATTCCGCGCGGGCGCGTCCGGCTACATGACGAAGGAAAGCGCGAGCGCCGAGCTGGTGGGCGCGGTAACGAAGATCGCGGCCGGCGGCGTCTACGTCAGCATCACGATGGCCGAGCAATTCGCGCAGAGCCTGAACGAGCCCGCCGACACCCTGCCGCACCACCGCCTGTCGGATCGCGAGTTCGACGTGTTCCGCCGGATCGCCGCCGGCGAGACGATTTCCGAGATCGCACAAACGCTTTGCGTGAGCACGAAGACGGTCAGCACCTACAAGACCCGCATTCTCGAAAAGATGCAGATGCCGCACGAGGCCGCGCTCGTGCGCTATGCGATGCGCCATCGTCTGTTCGACGATCCCGACGAGTTGTAACGGCGGCGGCGAACCGGCTTCGGGCGCATGAGCGCGCCGCGCCGAAACGGCGGGCCCGTCATGTGCTGCTCCGAATCGGCGCGCCCAAGCCGGCATCGGCCGCCGGCGCCCACGCCGCTACCTCGGCGCATCCACGCCGTCGCGCGCCGTCTCACGATGCATCGCAAGGGCGAAAAACCGGCGAATCTCGTCGATCAATTCCGTCTTCGCCGCCGCCACATCGAACGGCCGCCGGACTTCTTGCGCATAGCGCCGGCGCCACTCGTCGGCCGCGCGGCGCGCCGCGCCCGCACGCATCGCATCCAGCTCGGGCGTGCGCAACGCATGATCGGCAATCAGCGTGACGCCCTCGCGCGCCACCTCGAGCACGCCGCCCGCGACCAGCAAACGCAGCGGCTTGCCCGTGCGCGCATCGACGATCGTGACGACGCCGGGCCGGATCCGCGTGAAGAGCGGCGCATGCCGCGGATAAATACCCAGCTCGCCGCTGTCGCCCGGCACGATGGCCATGCGCGCTTCACCCGCATAGAGCACGGCGTCGATGCTCAGGACATCGACTCGCAACGATAACGGCATCGCACGCTCCGTCAAATCGCCGCGGCGCCGGCCACGATCTCGCACAGTTCCGTCGTGATCCGTGCCTGCCGTGTCTTCTGGTACAGATGCCGCAGATCGCGCAGCATCTGGTCGGCGTTGCGCGTCGCGGCCTGCATGCTGAACATCCGCGCGCATTGCTCGCATGCGCCGTTCTCGACCACCGCCTGGTAAAAGCACGCTTCGACGTACCGTAACAGGATCGTATCCACCACCGGCTTCGGCGCCGGTTCGTACAGGTATGGCGCAAGCGGCTCGCTACCGAGCGGTTCGATGCCGTCGACCGGCAAGATCCGTTCGATTCGAGGCTCGTAGGACAGCGCACTCGTCAACCGGTTATAGGCAATCCACACCTCGTCCAGCTCGCCGTCGATGAACGCGGTCAGCGGCACCAGCAGCGCGCCGAGCACCGCATCGAATTGCCGTTCGCCGCCGAGATTGGCGGTGCGCGCGACAACGTTTGCGCCATGCCGGGCGAGCGGCGCCGCACCGCGCGCGCCGATCACGCTCAGCTCGCTCTGTATGTCCTTACGCTGCCATGCGTCGAGCGTATCGGCACACGCGACGAGCAGCCGCGTGTTGAGCGGCCCGCACAGGCCGCGATCGGTGCTGACGACGATCAAGCCCGCGCGACGCACCGGCTCGCGCCGCCTCATCAGCACCGACGTGTAATCGGGCCGATCGCGCAACATCCGCTGGGCGATCGCCGTCACGCGCGCCGCGTATGGACGAAACTCGCGCGCGCGCCGCTGCGCGCTGGCCATCCGGGTGCGCGCCATCATTTCCATTGCACGTGTGATCTTGCGTGTCGACTGCGTGCTGTCGATCTTCGAACGAATTTCTCGGATATGCATGTTCTTCAAGCCGGTATCGATATGACAAAACCAAGACTATCCGCGCCCGCATTTCGGCATTTGATGCAGATCATCAGGTTGCCTGCCGATTCGCCCACAATCGATTCAACTTGTCGCGTTACTTCATTCAGGAGGCAGTCATGCGAACCTTGCGTCGTTCCGCCCGCGCTCCACGGCCCGCACCGTTTGCGCACCCTCTGCGCCACGACCGCCCAGTCGATGCGCTCGTACTCTGGCTCGCGACGGCCGCCGTCGTCACCGGGCTCGATCGGCTGACCAGCCTGTCAACGATGTCAGGCGACCTGCACGGCGCTGCCGCGGGCGCGCTACTCGTTTATCTCTGTGCGAAGCTGATGGACCGCATTGCCGAGCGTGCGGCAACGCCCGCGCCCGCGGCATCCGTAGCCCCGGCGCGCGCCGCCCGCTGAATGGCGGCCGACGGCGGAGCCTCGCTCGACCATGCGGGCGCACGCCATGCCCGGCACCGCACATACGCTGTGGGCAACGCGCGGTTCGCGCGCTGCCGAGTTCGTCCTCGAGGCAGCGCCACGCGTCGATGCAACAACACATCGTTACGCGCCGCCTATCGGCATTGCCGCTTTCTTATTGCGTCGACTCGCCGCCGGGGGCGCGAGCGCATTCGCACCCTCCCCGCCACACCGCCCCGCGCCGCCGTTCCCAGCCAGCGCTGGCCGAGCGGTATTTGACCAGTTTCAATCGGACCGCCGACACCCGCATGAACCGTCCCTCGAACGCCCCGCCTGTCGCCCCTCCCACGCTGCCGATCTTCTGGCCGCTCGCCGCCGCCGCCACCTTCATCGAAGCCGGCAATAGCTGGACGGCCCGCTACATGCACTTCCTCGCCGAAGAGGAAAAGCTGCATTTCGAGCTGCGGCCGTCGCTCGCGTCGCCGAACCGGCCGCTGCTCGCGCTGCGCACGATGACGTTTCGCGATTATTCGATCGCGCCGGCCGCCGGGCTGCCAACGATCGTCGACGCGCCCTACGCCGGCCATAGCGCGATGATCGCCGACTATCAGCCCGGCCAGAGCTTAATGGAGACACTGCGCACTCATGGTGTGACGCGCCTGTATCTGACGGATTGGCATAGCGCGACGGACGACATGAAGGATCTGGAGATCGATCAATATCTCGCGGAACTGAACGTGTGCGTCGACGAGATCGGCGGCCGCGTCAACCTCGTCGGGCTATGTCAGGGCGGCTGGCTGTGCGCGATGTATGCCGCGCGGTTTCCGCACAAGGTGGCAAGCGTCGTGCTCGCCGGCTCACCGATCGATACCGACGCCGGCGACGGCCCGATCAAGCGCATGGCGCACGCGTATCCGACATCGTTTTACGAAGAACTCGTGCGAACCGGCGGCGGACTGATGCGCGGCCGTATGATGCTGCGCGGCTGGAAGAATATGCATCCGGAGCAGCATTATGTCGGCAATCTCATCGACATGTACGAGCACATCGACGATCCGACCTACGTGCGCCGTGCGGAGGCATTCGCGAGTTGGTACGAGAATCCCGTGGATCTGCCCGGGCGCTGGTATCTGCAGGCGATCGTGCAGCTCTTCAAGGAAAACCGGCTCGCGAAGGGGACATTCGTCGCGCTGGGCCGCACGCTCGATCTGAAGACCATTACGTGCCCGGTCTATCTGCTTGCCGGCAAAGACGACGACATCACGACACCGGAGCAGGTGCTCGATGCGCGCCACTATCTCGGCACACCCGCGTCCGATGTGACGAGCCAGCTCGTACCCGGCGGCCATATCGGCCTCTTCATGGGCTCACGCACGTTGCGAAACGCATGGCCGCGCATTGCCGAATGGCTGTCGGCGCGAACCTAGCGATAGGTGGCGGCGGCGCGCGACCGGATAAGCCAGCCGGACATCAGCGATCCCACATCGCGACGCGCGCCACGAGCCGATCGCCGGCTTCACACACCGGCGGATGCGCACGCAAAGCCGCACGCGCATCGCGCGTCGATATTTGGATTCGACACGGCACAAAGTGTTGGCTAACACACCGACGCCGATCCTTTCGAAAGCTTAGCGTGAGGCTAACGAAAAATTCCACCAAGAAAGGTTCACCATGACTCGATCGCTTCCCGCTCTTGCCGCACTCGTCGCCGCACTGTCCGTTGCCGCGGCCAGCCAAGCCGCCCAGCCCGCCGCACCCGCACCGCTCGCGGCAGCACTCCCCGACGTCACGCTTCATCCGACGGGCGACAACACCGATCAGGCCGACACGATCCAGCGCGCGCTCGACTCGCTGCAAGCCGGCCAGCGCCTTGTGTTCGCACCGGGGCAGTACGTCGTCGGCCGCTCGCTGGTGGTAAAGACTCTGCAAGCGGTGGTGTCGGGCTACGGCGCGACGCTCATCGCGACCAACGACGCCGATCAGACGATCGAAATGCGCGGCCAGAATTCGACGCTCGTCGGCGTGACGCTGGTCGGCACCGGAACGACACGGCTGGCGACACCCAGCTCGACGAAAGTCGATGTGGAGGGCTCCGGCATCCAGGTGCTCGACGTGACGATTCGCGGCGGCGCGAGCGCGGGCATCTTCGTGTTCAGCGGCGCGGATGTCGCGGTCGTCGGCAACACGGTGCAGGACACGCTCGCCGACGGTATCCATACCACCCACGGCTCGCGCAACGTGCTCGTGCGTGACAACACGGTGAAGAACACGGGCGACGACATGGTCGCCGTCGTCAGCTATATCCCCGACGGCAAGATGTGCAGCAACGTGCTGATCCAGAACAACAAGCTGCTCGGCAACTACTGGGGGCGCGGCGCGACCGTGGTCGGCGGCGCGGACGTGACGATCACCGGCAACACGGTGCAGAACGTCGAGAAGGCGGCGGGCATCCTCGTTGCGCAGGAGGATAGCTGGAATACCTACAATTCGACGAACGTCGTCGTGTCGAACAACGACGTATCCAACATCGAGCTGCCCAATCCAAACAACCCGCGCGATCCGGCATACATGGGCGGAATCGAGATCAACACCTGGCCGAGCGGCAAGGTCACGCGCGTGTCCGTGACGGGCAACCGCGTCTCCCGCACCCACTATCAGGGCCTGCGCACGCTCGGCAACGTCTGCGACGTCAACGTGTCCGGCAATGCGTTCGCGTCGATCAACGATACGCCGATCGCGCTGTTGCAGGCGGCTGGCTGCTCGGCAAGCCAGCTCATTTGCCAGGCGAACACGCTCGACGGCAATCCGCTGCCCCCGCCGCCCGGCTGCTCGACGACAGGCTCGATCAGCGTGACGGGCGCAAACGTCTCGCGCATGCCGCCAGTCCGCGAATATTTGCGGCAAGCGTCGACGGCGTCGGTAGCGAAGCGCTGACGACAACCTGCGGCGCCAGCGGAACTCAAGACTGCGGCGCCGCTTCATCGCTCTTGCCACGCCCGGCGCCGGTCTGTTTCTCATACGGCCCGCTGCCGCGCCGGTTCGCGCGACCGCCTGGAACCCGCACGGCCCGGCCACGCGCTTGCCCGCATTTATCCGAATCGGCGCGCGCCGGCAGCGGGGCACATCAATGGGATCGGCATCGCGCCCTGTTGCCGAACGGAAACGCATGGCAGCCGCTTGCGCGTCACCCTCCCCCGCGACCGTACCCGCCGCGCGCGACAACCAGCGTCGAAGCAAGCTGGCGGCATCCCAACCCTCGGCCCATTGCGGGGCCTGACGATGGCAACGCGACGCAACGCCGCATCGTTGTAGGAATCCCCCTACAACACTTCCGCCGAGCCTACTCAAACTTCAAGCGGCGCCGATTTTCCCCGCGCGCTGGGCAGACGATACTGACGCCCATGAATGTCAGACCCACGCCGGCACCCGTAAGCGTATATCTCGTCGACGACGCCAAGCCGGTGCGCTGCCGGATCGCCGCGCGGCTCGGCGCATTGGCCGGCATTGCCGTGGTCGGAGAAGCGGAGGATTTGGCTGCGGCGCTGGCGGGGTTGTCCGCGTGCCAGCCGGACATCGCGATCATCGACCTTCGTCTTGCCGACGGCAATGGCCTCGAACTCATCGCGACGCTGTCGCGCCGGGTTCCGAGAGTCGTGACGGTGGTGCTGACGAATTTGTCGGGGCCGGCATTCCGCGCGGCATCCCGCGCGGCCGGCGCGGATTTTTTCTTCGACAAGACCGTCGAGTTTGACGCCGCATGCAGAACGATCGAAGCGATCGCGCACCAACGCCGATCGGATATGAGCCAATAAACCGGAGCAGATCATGCTGAACCACGCCCTAACCGCTATCCCGATCCATCCCATTTCGCCGATGCCGGCATCGATGCGCGCGAATCAGCCCAAGCGCAGCACGGTGCGCTGTTCATCGTGCGCGCTGCGCGCAGTCTGCATGCCGCCGAATCTGACGCCCGCCGATTTCGCCCAGCTCGACGCGCTGATTTGCACGACCCGGCAAGTCAAGCGCGGCGATACGCTGTACCGGTCCGGTGACCCGTTTCAAAGCATCTACGCGGTGCGCACCGGTTCGTTCAAAACCGTACTCACGCATCGCGACGGCCGCGAACACGTGACCGGCTTCCAGATCGCGGGCGAATCTCTCGGGCTCGACGGACTGCACACGGGACGCCACAACACCGACGCGCGCGCGCTGGAGGACAGCACGGTCTGCATCATTCCGTTCGCGCAGCTCGAGCAGGTATGCCGCGACGTAAAGCCGATGCAGCACCACGTCTACCAACTGATGAGCGGCGAAATCGTTCGCGAATCGAGCCTGATGGCGCTGCTCGGTACGATGACGGCCGAGCAGCGGATCGCCGCGTTCTTGCTGAATCTGTCGGCACGCTTCGAGGCGCGCGGCTATTCGCCGGCCGAGTTCAATTTGCGGATGACGCGCGAGGAAATCGGCTGCTATCTGGGCATGAAGCTCGAAACCGTCAGCCGGATGCTGTCGAAGTTTCAGCGCGACGGCCTCGTCGCCACGCGCGGCAAACGGATTCGCATCGTCGATCTCGACGGGCTGCAACGCATCTGAGCGCGGCAGGCATCGGCGCAGGCCGCGCCGTGCGATGCGCGACGCAACGGTAGCGCGGCCACGCGGCCGACGTCCCGCTGCCGGCCCCGCCCTTGCGTTTTCGCCAACGGCTGGCGGCAGCGACCGCGAATGCGCACCGGCATCTGGGGCGCTTGGCTGTTCGCTGCCGGCACGAAGAACGCCGCATCGCCGTGGTGCGCAGTCGCTATGAAGCCACACGCTTCACCCATACGCCATCGCGTAGGTAATCCACGCTTTGCGTGCGCACATCGCCCGGTGGCATCGCCGTGCGCAGCGCGCGCGGCTCAACGCTTGCGCACGGCGGCCAGCCGCTCGCGCACGCGCCGTATCGCGAACACGCGCACGTAATCGTGAATCAACGCCCCCTCTTCGAGCCGCGCGACTTCATCGTCCAACCAGCGCTGTAGCGCCCCATCTGGAATCGACGTGTCTGCGGCCGCCTCACGCAGCAACTCGATCAACCCTTCGTCACGCATCACGCTCTCCTTCCGCCTGTACCGACGCTCTGCGTCAAGATTCATCGAGCCGCGCGCGCAAGAGCAGCGCTTCCGCCACATCGAACGCATGCCGGATCGCGACGAGCGCATTGGCGTGCGTGCAGCGCATGTTCGGCATCGACTCACGACCGCGGGCGAGCAAATCGAGCCGCGCGTCATACAGTGTGCAGCCATCGGATTCGTGCAGCGCCTCGACCACAAGCAGACAGTTCGCGATCTTGCCGTCGAAGCGGCCGAGCCGCATGAGCTGCACGCTGGCTTCGGCCTCGATCCGCGCGGATCCGGCGAAACCGAAATAGGCGATTTGCATGCCGACGCCCATCAAACTCTCCTCCCATCGCACCTCGAGCCCATCCGGCTTACCGCCTCGACACGCCAAACCCCATGCAAAGCCGTCCTGATTTCAACCCCGGTTCATATGATCCGGATGGCTGCCGTTCGCGCGTTGACGTGCATCAAGCGGCATCGCAGGCCGCAGCGCGAGCGTGCTATTCGAATGATTCCGGTCGTCGATCGGGCGCTTCGACGCCGGTATCCGGGCGACCGTGTGCCGGCGCTTCGCCGTCTGCCATGTCGAATAAAAATGAACAGTAACGGGATGCGTTGCTCGCCGTGCATGGCGGGGCATTTTTCGCGCATATCGGGCGTGTCGGCACGAGGCAACGCCGGGGAACCGTCGGATTCGTGCCGGCCATCGCTCCGTGCGGCTGACCAGCCGGCCGTCACGTCAATTTACGTTGAACGCATGCGACGTTTTCATCTCGATCCACGTCATGCCCGCGCGCAATCCTTCAAGCACCGCGTCGCGCTCGGTCGCGAACGTGCGGCCAAGTTCGAAGGCGCGCTCGAACGCCTGCCCAGCCGACTGGTGCGCCACCTGAATGCGGCAGCGATAGCCGCCTTCCGGTGCAGCGGACGTGTCGACGTCGACCGACCATTGCGTCGTATGAATCGTGCCTGTCAGCGTCATGTCCGCCTCCTTGCATCTGAGCGAGATCGACTTTCCGGCTTGCCGGGCACGGGAATGTTCCGATCACGCAACGCGCAGGCGTCGACGTGATCTCCAAGCGTTTCAGCCGTGCGCGCAACGTTCGCGCGCGAGTCGCCGGCGTTTGCCCGACGCGCGAACAGCGCATAGGCAGATCGTGGGCGCAGTACGCGGCGAAATGTGCGGAAAATTGAATCCGCATCGCGCCCTTCCGATATCCGCCGCCCGGCACGCCCGCCGATGGTCAAATGGGCGACGCCAAATGCATGCGAAGCTTGCGATGCACGCGCCTCGAGTTTGACCGTATTCGGCATCCCGGCAACAATCCGATGCCCCAGCGCTCGCGTCGCCTGGCTCGCCTCGACATGCACGCTCGAATCGGCACCGGCACACGTCGTCCGCTCACGCCCCGGTCTGCACAACGTTACGTGCGCTTCTCGCCCGGATTGAGCATCACGACGAAGCCCGCGATCCCGGCAATCAATCCGATCGCGCCATAGCGCAACGCCGCGCCGTTATCGAACAGCATGCTGGTCACCACCGCCATCATGCCTGCGAGCGACAGAAAAACGCAGATCGTGGCGGCGACGATCCGATATTGTTTGCGCGCCATGTCCGGCTCCGCGTGATCAGGCCGCCGCACGCGCGCTGCGCGGCGGCTCGTCGGCCCGCACCAACAGCACCGGGCAGCTCGACGTGCGCACGAAGCGTTCCGCGACGCTGCCCAGCAGCAGACGACGCACGCCGCGACGCCCGTGTGTGCCGATCACGGCCAGATCGAAATGGTGCTGCTCGACATAGCGCTCCAACCGGCTCGCGATATCGTCGCCAATGCTATCGGTCTCGATCAACTCGGTATCGCCCGCCACGCCCGCTTGCGCCAACGCGCTTTGCGCGTTCGTCAACACCTCGGCACCGCCGATGCGCGCGTCTTCGAGCAGTTCGCGCGGATCGCCGAGACCCGCATACGTGAACAGCACCGACGTATCGATCACATAGACGGCGCGCACACGGGCGCCGCTCAGCTTCGCCAGCTTCAGCGCCTCGGCGAGCGCATGCATCGACGGCACGCTGCCGTCGGTCGCAACCATGATGTTCTGGTACATGGATGACTCCGCTAGATAACCCGCCATGCGCACCGTCGCGCGTAGCTTCGTTATCATGATCGGCGGCCTGCGACGCCCGTGCGTTGACTTCGATCAACCCTCGGCGGCAACGTGCGCCGAAATGGCGTCGCTGCTCGCCATCGCAGCCGGCGCCGGGCACGGTGCGGGCGGCCCCGGTCCGGCGCCACGTTCGTTTCGGCCGGCCGACGCCGATTGGAATCGACATCGGCGCGAAACCGCTCAAGCCCACTACCGGATAGTCCGCTCTCCCGCGATGTGCGGCATACCGAATGAATCGCGGCTGCTTTTTCGACCGCCGCAGCACCTGCCAGCTCGTGCAATGCACGGCGCCCGGCGACGGCCTTCCCCCGCGCGCCACTGCACCGCGCACCGCCGCAATGCGCAACGCCGTAAAATTCTCTTTTTCGTGACCGATCCGTCACCGGCCCGGCCGCCGGCCGCCGCAACGCGGGCCGACCGTTGCCTGAGACCGTTCGAGCGGCACGGCTTCACTCACCCGGGGAACGGCCTACGTCATTGAATACATCGAACGTTATGCAACATCCGACATGACCTGCACACTCGCCGACATCACCACGCGCGAAATCGAGATCCGCAAGAGCCGCTTCATCGCCTATGCAATTCCGGTCGATGGTCGTGACGCCGCGATGGTCGAATTACAGCGCCTGCGCACCGAACATCCGGGCGCAACGCACGTCTGCTGGGCGCTCCTCGCGGGCGGGCAGTCCGGCATGTCGGACGACGGCGAGCCGTCCGGCACGGCCGGGCGCCCGATTCTCGAGGTGCTGCGCCATCATGACCTCGACGGTGTGCTCGGCGCCGTCGTGCGCTATTTCGGCGGCGTGAAGCTCGGCGCGGGCGGCCTCGTGCGCGCGTATACCGATGCAATCGCCGCCGCGCTCGCCGACGCCGAGCGCGTCGACCGGATCGCGTATGCGCGGCTCGCGATCGAGATGGGTTATCCCGACGAGGCGCGCGTGCGTCGCTGGATCGAGCAGGAAAAGCACGAACTGGTCGACAGCGTGTACGGGATGACGGTCAAACTCGTGATCCGGCTGCCCGCCGCCGCGCTCGACGCGGCACGCGATGCACTGTTCGATTTGACGCAAGGGCGCGCCGGCTTTCCCGCGATCGATTGAGCGCGTGCGGACGCTCCGCCTCGTGTTCGCGTTTGCCATCGTGAATGGCATCGCCCTGGTTGACGCTCGAGGCTGCCGACGCGGCGGCGGCACGCCGCCACGCGCCGAATTCGGCAAACCGTTCATTGCATTGGACTGCCTGCCGCCCGTTGCGCCGGGTGCCGCCAACCTCATCGCGCCGCCTTGCGCCGCGCGCCTACTGCCGCGCTGCGTTTCGTGGCATCCCGCGCCGCCGCGGCGGCTCCACCTTGCCATGTTGTCCCGCCGCGACGCGTTTTGCCCGCCCGGCACCGAACGAATGACCGGCGCGCCGGGTTTGCGATATCGTTGCGTCACATTCCCTGCTCCCATTTCACGCGCACGCGCCACGCCCATGTTCGTCCGAACGCATGCGGTCTTTACCGCGCTTCTCGCCGCCGTGCTGTTCGGCTCCACCACCCCGGTCGCGAAGCTGCTGCTCGGCGCCCTGCCGCCGTTCATGGTCGCCGGGCTGTTCTACCTCGGCAGCGGAGCCGGCCTGGCGGTCTTCATCCTGGTGCGGCGCCTGTCGCGCGGCGAGCCCGCCGATGCGCACCATAGCGTGGCCGCACGCCTGCCGCCGGCGGAACTGCCTTGGCTCGCCGGCGCGGTCGTGGCGGGCGGCGTGGCGGGCCCCGCGCTGTTGATGCTCGGCCTCGCTGCGACGCCCGCCGCCACGAGCGCGCTGCTGCTCAATCTCGAAGGCGTATTTACCGCCGTGATCGCGTGGCTGGTGTTTCGCGAGAACGTCGATGGGCAGATCTTCGCCGGCATGGCTGCGATCGTCGCGGGCGGCGTACTGCTGTCCTGGCATCCGGGCGCGGCGCACCTGCCGGCAGGTGCGCTGCTCGTCGCGGCGGCGTGTGCATGCTGGGCGATCGACAACAACCTGACGCGCAAGGTGTCGGCCCACGACGCCGCGACGATCGCGTGCATCAAAGGCCTGGTCGCGGGCACGGTCAATCTCGTGATCGCGTTTGCGCTCGGCTCGCGGCTGCCAGCCGTGCCGGCGGTCGCCGCCGCGATGCTGACCGGCTTCGCCGGCTACGGCGTGAGCCTCGTGCTGTTCGTCCTTGCGCTGCGCGACCTTGGCACCGCGCGCACCGGCGCGTATTTTTCGGTGGCGCCGCTATTCGGCGTGGGGTTGTCGCTCGCGATTTGGCCTGAATGGCCTGCGCTGTCGTTTTGGGCGGCAGCGGCGTTGATGGCCGTCGGCATCTGGCTGCATCTGCGCGAGCGACATGAGCATCCGCATACGCACGAGGCGCTCGAGCACAGCCACCGGCATCGCCACGACGCACATCACCAGCACACGCACGATTTTGACTGGGATGGCGACGAACCGCATACGCATACGCATCGGCATACGCCGCTCACGCATACGCACGCGCATTTTCCGGATATTCATCACCGCCATTCGCACTGATCGGGGCCGTTTATTTTGGCGCTGGCGATAGCGGTTCGAATCGGCCGGTATCGACAGGTTCGATTCATTTGCGGCCGTCGATCGCGGCTACCGCATTGATGTCAGCCCAGGAACAGGTGGTACGCCGGATTACTGCTCTCTTCCCAGAACGGATAGCCGAGCGCGACCAGGAAGCGCTCGAACGCCGCATGGTCGGCCGGCGGCACTTGCAGGCCGACCAGGATCGAGCTGTAATCCGCGCCCTGATTTCGGTAATGAAACAGGCTGATATTCCACTCCGGCGCCATCGCCGACAGGAACTTCATCAGCGCGCCCGGGCGCTCCGGAAACTCGAAGCGAAACAGCCGCTCGTCGCGCGCGAGCGGCGAGCGCCCGCCGACCATGTAGCGCACGTGCTGCTTGGATAATTCATCGCCCGTCAGGTCGACCGTGGCAAAGCCGTGCGCGGCGAAGTTCGCCGCGATCGCGTCCGATTCGCCGCGCTGCCGGATCTGCACGCCGACGAAAATATGCGCGGTCTGCGCATCCGCAATCCGGTAGTTGAACTCCGTGACGTTGCGCTCGCCGATGAGCGCGCAAAAGCGCCGGAAGCTGCCGCGCTCCTCGGGCAGCGTCACCGCGAACACCGCCTCGCGCGCCTCGCCCACTTCCGCGCGCTCGGCAACGAAGCGCATCCGGTCGAAGTTCATGTTCGCCCCCGAGGTGATCGCCACCAGCGTCTTGCCGGCCAGCCCCTCGCGCTGCGCATACGCCTTCGCGCCCGCCACCGCCAGCGAGCCGGCCGGCTCGAGCACGCTGCGCGTGTCCTGGAACACGTCCTTGATCGCCGCGCACAGCGCGTCGGTATCGACCGTCACGACCCCGTCCAGATGCGCCGCGCACAGGCGGAACGTCTCGTCGCCGACCAGCTTGACCGCCGTGCCGTCCGAGAACAGCCCGACCTCGCTCAGCTCGACGCGCCGCCCCGCCGCAAGCGATTGCGCCATCGCGCACGAATCGTCCGTTTGCACGCCGATCACCCGGATCTCGGGCCGCACCGCCTTCACGTAGGCGGCAACGCCCGCCGCCAGCCCGCCGCCGCCGATCGGCACGAAAATCGCATGGATCGGCCCCTGGTGCTGGCGCAGAATCTCCATCGCGACCGTGCCCTGGCCCGCGATCACGTGCGGATCGTCGAACGGATGAACGAACGTCAGGCCGCGCTCGGCCTGAAGCCGCAGCGCGTGCGCATACGCGTCGCTGTACGACTCGCCCGCCTGGATCACCTCCACGCCCGGCCCGCCGTGCGCGCGCACCGCGTCGACCTTCACCTGCGGCGTGGTGACCGGCACGACGATGATCGCGCGCACGTTCATCCGCGCGGCCGAGAACGCGACGCCTTGCGCGTGGTTGCCCGCCGACGCGGTGATCACGCCGCGCGCGAGCGCCTCGGCGTCAATATGCGCCATCTTGTTGTACGCGCCGCGCAGCTTGAACGAAAACACCGGCTGGTTGTCCTCGCGCTTGAGCCACACGTCGTTGCCCAGCCGCACCGACAGGTTGCGCGCGCGTTCAAGCTCCGTTTCGCGGGCGACGTCGTACACGCGAGCGGTCAGGATTTTCTTCAGGTAATCGTGCGAGGCCATGTAAGAAGGGGCAAAAAGCGTCGATGCGGCGCAAAAGGCAATGAGGTAATAAGGCGATGAAAGAATAATGATAGCGCCAACTCGCGTCGCTTCGATCTCAGCCGCATGGCCGGCCGCGCGCTGGGCAGCGCCAATCGGCACAATTGGCACAATTGGCACAATTGGCACAATTGGCCACGTGGTTCGTCGACCGTCCGGACGGTCATTCGATGCGCGCTTGACGATTAACGCGTTGGTCTAACCTGGGTTAGAATTCCGACTTAAATCAAGGATCGGAAGATGCAAAGGCAGCCTCGGATCGCCATTTTGAAGCCATCGCCGCGCGCAGCTTGCCCTGCGGCGGAGCGGCACGCGCGCCGTGCGCGATCGTGACGCTGATTTCGAGCGCCGCCAGGCCGTGTCGATCCGGAGTTAGCGCTTTTAGCGCTTACTCCGGTCCCAAGTCAGGTTGTCGTCCAGAGTGGATGCTGCAGCGCTTTGCCCCGGAATGACGTTTTCGCGTCCGACCCGGTGCCGCGCAGCGGACTCGGGCCTCATGCAACACTGCCGCGCGCCTGGTAATAGAAGATTTCCCCAAAATCGCGCACCACGCGCCTGCCGGTTTCGCGCTCGATTGAAGCGCGTGAGCGGCTTTTGAATCGTCCGAACAATGAACGCACCGCAAGTTTTCGATCCGCACGGCGCGGCAGCCGCCGTCGTCGCCGACCCCGCTCCGCGCTTGCGCGAAATCCCGTACAACTACACGTCGTTTTCCGATCGCGAGATCGTGATTCGCCTGCTCGGCGAAGAGGCTTGGGCGGTACTCGACGAGCTGCGCGCCGAGCGCCGCACCGGCCGTTCGGCGCGGATGCTGTACGAAGTGCTGGGCGACATCTGGGTCGTGCGCCGCAATCCATATCTGCAGGACGACCTGCTCGACAACCCGAAACGCCGCGCGCTGTTGATCGAGGCGTTGAACCATCGGTTGACCGAGATCGAGAAGCGCCGCCATGCCGATTTGTCCGAACACGGCGACGAGGCGGGCCGCGAGCGCGCCGCGCGCGTCGGCATGCTCGCCGCGGCCGCGCATCGCGCGGTCGACGATTTCGCGCAGGAATTCGACCGGATGGCCGAGTTGCGCCGCCGCGCGACGAAGGTGCTCGGCCGCTGCACGCAAAAGGACAACATCCGCTTCGACGGCCTCGCCCGCGTGTCGCACGTGACCGACGCAACCGACTGGCGCGTCGAATACCCGTTCGTGATCCTGACGCCCGATACCGAGGCCGAGATCGCCTGCCTGGTGAAGGCGTGTTTCGAGCTTGGCCTGACCGTGATTCCGCGCGGCGGCGGCACCGGCTATACGGGCGGCGCGGTGCCGCTCACGCCGTTTTCCGCCGTCATCAACACCGAGAAGCTCGAGCAACTGGGCGCCGTCGAGCTGACCGAGCTGCCGGGCGTCGCGCACAAGGTGCCGACGATCTTTTCCGGCGCGGGCGTCGTCACGCGCCGCGTGACTGAAGCGGCCGAGGCGGCCGGCTACGTGTTCGCGGTCGATCCGACCTCGCTCGATGCGTCGTGCATCGGCGGCAACATCGCGATGAACGCGGGCGGCAAGAAGGCGGTGCTGTGGGGTACCGCGCTCGACAATCTCGCGTGGTGGCGAATGGTCGATCCGGACGGCAACTGGCTCGAAGTCACGCGTATCGACCACAACCTCGGCAAGATTCACGACATCGCGATCGCTCGCTTCGAACTGAAGTGGTTCGACGGCGCGCGCGCGCCGGGCGAAAAGCTGCTTCGCACCGAGACGCTCGACATCGAAGGCCGGCGTTTTCGCAAGGCCGGGCTCGGCAAGGACGTCACCGACAAATTCCTCGCCGGCCTGCCGGGCGTGCAGAAAGAAGGTTGCGACGGCCTCATCACGTCCGCGCGCTGGGTGCTGCACAAGATGCCCGCGCACACGCGCACCGTGTGCCTCGAATTCTTCGGCCAGGCGCGCGAGGCGATTCCGAGCATCGTCGAAATCAAAGATTATTTGTTCGAGACGTCCAAGCGGGGCGGCGCGATTCTCGCGGGCCTCGAGCATCTCGACGAGCGCTATCTGCGCGCGGTCGGCTATGCGACGAAGAGCAAGCGCCAGGCGTTCCCGAAGATGGTGCTGATCGGCGACATCGTCGGCGACGACGCGGATGCGGTCGCGATCGCGACGTCCGACGTGATCCGGATGGCCAACGGCAAGAGCGGCGAGGGCTTCGTCGCGGTGAGCGCCGAGGCGAGAAAGCGTTTCTGGCTCGACCGCAGCCGCACCGCCGCGATCGCGAAGCACACCAACGCGTTCAAGATCAACGAGGACGTCGTGATCCCGCTCGACCGGATGGGCGAGTACACGGACGGCATCGAGCGGATCAACATCGAGCTGTCGATCAAGAACAAGCTGCAGCTCGTCGATGCGCTCGAGGCATTCTTCAGCGCGGGCAACCTGCCGCTCGGCAAGAGCGACGACGCGAACGAGATTCCGAGCGCCGAGCTGCTGGAAGATCGCGTGCAGCAGGCGCTCGACCTGCTCGGCCGCGTGCGTGCGCGCTGGACGTACCTGCGCGATTCGCTCGACAAACCGCTTGCCGATGCGCAGCACGATCTCGTCGCGCTCGGCTACGCGGCGCTCGCGGAGAAGCTCGCCGATCGCGTCGACGCGCAAGCCGGCGCGCGCGTCTTCGACGTCGCGCAGGACCGCACGTTGCGCGTGTCGTGGAAGCAGGAGATTCGCGCGGAACTGCGCCAGATCTTCAACGGCGGCGCGTTCAAGCCGATCCTCGACGAGGCGCAGGCAATCCACAAGCAGGTACTGCGCGGCCGCGTGTTCGTCGCGCTGCATATGCACGCGGGCGACGGCAACGTCCACACCAACCTGCCGGTGAACTCCGACAACTACGAGATGCTGCAGGACGCGCACGCGGCGGTCGCGCGGATCATGGCGCTCGCGCGCTCGCTCGACGGCGTGATCTCCGGCGAGCACGGCATCGGCATCACGAAGCTCGAGTTCCTGACCGATGCCGAAATCGGTGAATTCCGTGCGTACAAGCAGCGTGTCGATCCGCAAGGGCGCTTCAACAAGGGCAAGCTGCTCGACGGCGCGGACCTGCGCAACGCGTACACGCCGAGCTTCGGGCTGATGGGCTACGAATCGCTGATCATGCAGCAGTCCGACATCGGCGCGATCGCCGATTCGGTGAAGAACTGCCTGCGCTGCGGCAAATGCAAGCCGGTGTGCGCGACGCACGTGCCGCGCGCGAACCTGCTGTACAGCCCGCGCAACAAGATCCTCGCCACGTCGCTGCTCGTCGAGGCGTTCCTGTACGAGGAACAGACACGCCGCGGCGTGTCGATCAAGCACTGGGACGAGTTCAACGACGTCGCCGATCACTGCACCGTCTGCCACAAATGCGCGACGCCGTGCCCGGTGAAGATCGATTTCGGCGACGTGACGATGAACATGCGCAACCTGTTGCGCAAGATGGGCAAGAAGAAGTTCAACGCGGGCAGCGCGGCCGGGATGTTCTTCCTGAACGCGACCAATCCGCAGACGATCAACGCGGCGCGCGCGGTGATGATGGGGGTCGGCTACAAGGCGCAGCGCCTCGCGAACGACATGCTGAAGAAAGTCGTGCAGAAGCAGACCGCGCACCCGCCCGCGACGACCGGCAAGCCGCCCGTGGTCGAGCAGGTGATTCACTTCGTCAACAAGAAGATGCCGGGCAACCTGCCGAAGAAGACGGCGCGCGCGCTGCTCGACATCGAGGACAACAAGATCGTGCCGATCATCCGCAATCCGAAGACGACGACCGTCGATTCGGAGGCGGTGTTCTACTTCCCCGGCTGCGGCTCCGAGCGGCTGTTCTCGCAGGTCGGGCTCGCGACGCAGGCGATGCTGTGGGAAGCCGGCGTGCAGACGGTGCTGCCGCCCGGCTACCTGTGCTGCGGCTATCCGCAGCGCGGCTCGGGCCAGTACGACCGCGCCGAGCAGATCGTCACCGACAACCGCGTGCTGTTCCATCGCGTCGCGAACACGCTGAACTACCTCGACATCAAGACGGTGGTGGTGTCGTGCGGCACCTGCTACGACCAGCTTGCCGGCTACGAATTCGACAAGATCTTTCCCGGCTGCCGGATCATCGACATCCACGAGTTCCTGCTCGAAAAGGGGCTCAAGCTCGACGGCGTGAAGGGCACGCGCTACATGTATCACGACCCTTGCCACACGCCGATCAAGACGGTCGACCCGGTCAAGCTCGTCAACGACCTGATGGGCGCCGAGAAGGACGGCTACAAGATCGCGAAGAACGACCGCTGCTGCGGCGAATCGGGCACGCTCGCGGTCACGCGCCCGGACGTTTCGACGCAGGTGCGTTTCCGCAAGGAAGAGGAGATCCGAAAGGGCGTGGCGAAATTGCGTAACATTCCGGTGGTGTCGGGCGGCGGTGCGAGCGGCCAGACGCCGGCGGGCGATCAGGACGTCAAGATTCTGACGAGCTGCCCGGCGTGCCTGCAAGGTCTGTCGCGCTACAGCGAGGACGCGGATATCGAAGCCGATTACATCGTTGTCGAGATCGCGCGCCACATGCTCGGCGAAAACTGGATGGCCGATTACGTCGCGCGTGCGAACAGCGGCGGGATCGAGCGCGTCCTGGTGTAAGGTGACGGACGGGCCACCCGTTGAGGATTTGACGATGGATTGCATATTCTGCCGCGAAGACGGCGGCGAGCTGCTTTGGAAGGACGACGCGGTGCGCGTCGTCCTGGCGACGAACGAAACCGACTATCCGGGCTTTTGCCGGGTGATCTGGCAGGCGCACGTTGCCGAGTTTTCCGATTTGTCCGATGCCGAGCGCACGCATTTGATGCGCATCGTCTATGCGGTCGAGCGCGCGGTGCGGCGCGTGATGCAGCCGACCAAGGTGAATCTCGCGAGTCTCGGCAATCAGGTGCCGCATCTGCACTGGCATGTGATTCCGCGCTTTTCGAACGACGCGCATTTCCCGCAGCCGATCTGGGCACCGCGCCAGCGCTCGGTGTCCGACGCGATGCTGCGCCTGCGCGCCGCGCAGGCCACGCTTTTGCACAGCGCGGTGCAGGAAGAGATCGAGCTGTTTGCCGACGGAGGCGCGAATGAGCGCTGATACGGCCGCGGCGCCCGTGCCGTCGGGCATCATCGTGCATGCGGTGTCGCGCGTGCTCGAGCTTCAATATCCGGGCGGCGATACCTACCGCGTGCCGTTCGAGCTGATGCGCGTTTATTCGCCGTCCGCCGAGGTGCGCGGCCACGGCCCCGGCCAGGAAACGCTGCAAACCGGCAAGCGCGACGTGACGATCACGGCGCTCGAGCCGGTCGGCAACTACGCATTGAAGCCGACGTTCTCCGACGGCCATTCGACCGGCATTTATTCATGGGCGTGGCTGTACGAGCTGGCGACCCGGCAAGATGCGCTCTGGCGCGAATATTTCGACAAACTGAAGGCGGCGGGCGTCGAGCGCGACGCGCCGATGCCGGCGGACACCGTGCCGCACGGCCACCGCCATTGAACGACGACGGCGCCGCCACGGCGCCGTTTGCGATGAATAGAGGATCAACGCGATGAGCAAAACCCACTTCGGCTTCGAAACGGTCGACGAGAACGAGAAGGCACGGAAGGTCGCGGGGGTGTTCCACTCGGTCGCGAGCAATTACGACGTGATGAACGACCTGATGTCGGCGGGCCTGCACCGTGCGTGGAAGGCGTTCACGGTCACGCAGGCGAATGTCCGGCCGGGCTTCAAGGTGCTCGACATCGCGGCCGGCACGGGCGACCTGACCAAGGCGTTCGCGAAGGCCGCAGGGCTCACGGGCGAGGTTTGGCATACCGACATCAACGAATCGATGCTGCGTGTCGGCCGGGACCGGTTGCTCGACAAGGGCGTCGTCACGCCGTCGCTGCTATGCGATGCGGAAAAGCTGCCGTTTCCGGACAATTATTTCGACATCGTCACCGTTGCGTTCGGCCTGCGCAACATGACGCACAAGGAGGTGGCGCTGGCCGAGATGCGCCGCGTCACGAAGCCGGGCGGCCGGGTATTCGTGCTCGAATTCTCGAAAGTCTGGGCGCCGCTGAAAAAAGCTTACGATGTCTATTCTTTCAAAGTATTACCGTGGCTTGGCGACAAGATCGCAAAAGATGCCGACAGTTACAGGTATCTTGCCGAATCGATCCGGATGCATCCGGATCAGGACACGCTTAAGGCGATGATGGAACAAGCGGGCCTCGATGCCGTCAAATATTACAATTTGTCAGGTGGCGTGGTAGCTTTACACATCGGAACCAAGTACTAAGGGGTTCTGTCCATACATTTTCCTTACAGTAAGCAGGAGGCCAGCATGTCCGAAACCCGTCCGTCGTTCAACCGAAGCAGGCAGCCGAAGTCGTGGGCGCGACGCATCGGCACGTTCGTGATGGTCGGCCTCCTCGCAGCCGGCACGTTCGCGTCGCTCGATGCCGAAGCCAAGCGCATGGGCGGCGGCCGCAGCATCGGCCGTCAGTCGCAGTCGCTGCAACAGCGGCAGGCGACGCCGCCCGCGCAGCAGCAGCCGATGCAGCAGGCGGCGCCGGCTCAGCCGCCGCGTGCGCAGCCCGCGCCGGCGGCTCAGCCCAATCGGTCGCGTTGGCTTGGGCCGATCGCCGGTTTGGCGGCCGGCCTTGGCATTGCCGCGCTGCTATCGCATTTCGGGCTGGGCGGCGCGTTCGCGAGCATGATGGCGAACGTCATCGTGATCGCGTTGCTCGCGATGGTCGGCATTTGGTTGTTCCGCAAACTGGCGGGCCGGCGCGCCGCCCAGCAGCCGGCGTATGCGGGCGGTCAGCCTTCGTCGCTGAACCGCGGCGGCTATGACGCGGCCGATGCGCGTTCGGGTGCGTCGAATGGCGCGTTCGGCGGCGCATTCGGCAGTGCGTCGGCGGGCGCATCGACCAGCGCATCGACCAGCACAGGCAGCGCCTACGCAGGCGAAGCGCAGCGCGTGTTCGGCGGCGGGGTTGCCGCGGTCGCCGCGCCGTCGGTGCCGGCCGGTTTCGACACCGAGACGTTCCTGCGCAACGCGAAGGTTTACTTTGTGCGTCTGCAGGCCGCGTGGGATGAGGGCAATCTGGCCGACATCCGCGAATTCACGACGCCGGAGATGTTCGCCGAAGTGAAGATCGACCTCGACGGGCGCGGTGCCGCCGCGAACCAGACCGACGTCGTGCGGCTCGACGCCGAGTTGCTGTCGGTCGAGGACCGTGGCAGCGAGCACGTCGCGAGCGTGCGCTTCCATGGTCTGATCCGCGAAGCGGCGGGCGCGCCGGCCGAGCCGTTCAACGAAGTGTGGAACCTGTCCAAATCGGGCAGCGCCGGTTGGCTGCTGGCGGGTATTCAGCAGGTAACCGGGCACTGATCGACGTCAGCCGGCGCGTCGCGCCATGCGAGGCCGCGCCCGAACCGACGTTACAATAGAAGCCCGCGCAGGCGCCTTGCCTGCGCGGGCTTTTCTTTGCCAACCAGATGACTTTAGCCGCCAAGCCTTTTGCAGCCGCCGTCAATCATTTGCTCGCCCGCGAGACCTGGGCGCGCGAACGCCTGATTCCCTATGCCGGCAAGACCGCCCGGCTTGACGTTCCACCCGTTGTCCTCGTGCTGCTTGTGCAGCCGGACGGCTATCTCGCCGCGCTCGACGAGCCCGACGCGGGCCATGTCGATGTGTCGATCGCGCTTGCCGGCCATGCGGGCGGCGGCTCGTGGGACGCGCTCGGCGCGTTTTTGACGGGCGGCCAGGCGGCGATGATGAAGCATGTGAAGATCGACGGGGACGCTGAGTTCGCGACGCAGATCGCGAAGCTCGCCGAGCATTTGCGCTGGGAGCCGGAGGAGGATTTGGCGAGATTCGTCGGCGATGCCGCCGCGCACCGGATCGCGGCATCCGTGCGCTCGGCGGGCGGCCATGCGCGCCGGGCCGGCCGTAACGTGCTCGATTCGATCGCCGAATATTGGCTCGACGAAAACCCGCAGGTAGTGCGCAAGCGCGCGCTTGCCGATTTCGACGCCGAGCTCGCGCGTGCCCGCGATGCGCTCGCGCGCGTTGACAAGCGGATCGAACGGCTGGAGCAAAAAATCGACGCGCGCGCGGGCGGTAGCCCGCGACGCGCGCAATGAGGGCCGCAGGGCATGCGCATTTTCCGTTTCATCAAGATTCTCTATACCGTCGCGCGGTTTGGCCTCGACGAGGTGATGCTGTCCGGCATCCAGAGCCGGCGCGTGAAGCTGCTGCTGCGCATCATGACGATCGGCCGGCGTTTTTCCGATCCGCCGGCGGTACGGCTGCGCCGCGCGCTCGAAAGCCTCGGGCCGATTTTCGTGAAATTCGGCCAGGTGCTGTCGACGCGGCGCGATCTGCTGCCCGTCGATTTCGCGAACGAGCTGACGAAGCTACAGGATCAGGTGCCGCCGTTCGATTCGGCGGTGGCGATTGCGCTCATCGAGAAGGCGCTAGGCGCGCGCATCGACGAACTGTTCGACGAGTTCGAGCGCGAGCCGGTTGCGAGCGCGTCGATCGCGCAGGTGCATTTCGCGAAGCTCAAGCAGGGCGTGCATGCGGGCAGGGCGGTCGCGATCAAGGTGTTGCGGCCGAACATGCTGCCCGTCATCGATTCCGATCTCGCGCTGTTGCGCGACATCGCGACCTGGGCCGAGCGGCTGTGGGCCGACGGCCGGCGGCTGAAGCCGCGCGAGGTGGTGGCCGAGTTCGACAAGTATCTGCATGACGAACTCGACCTGATGCGCGAGGCGGCCAACGGCAGTCAGTTGCGCCGCAATTTCGCGGGGCTGGACCTGCTGCTCGTGCCGGAGATGTTCTGGGACTACTCGACCTCGAACGTGCTCGTGATGGAGCGCATGGAGGGCGTGCCGATCGGCCAGATCGATACGCTGCGCAACGCCGGTGTCGACATCAAGAAGCTCGCGCGCGAGGGCGTGGAAATTTTCTTCACGCAGGTGTTCCGCGATGGCTTCTTCCATGCGGACATGCATCCGGGCAACATCCGGGTGAGCCTCGATTCGAAGCACTTCGGCCGCTATGTCGCGTTGGATTTCGGGATCGTCGGCGCGCTGTCCGATTTCGACAAGAACTATCTCGCGCAGAATTTCCTGGCGTTTTTCAAGCGCGACTACCACCGCGTCGCGACGCTGCACCTCGAATCGGGCTGGGTGCCGGCCGATACGCGCGTCGAGGAGCTGGAGAGCGCGATTCGCGCGGTGTGCGAGCCATACTTCGACCGCGCGCTGAAGGACATTTCGCTCGGCCAGGTGCTGATGCGGCTTTTTTCGACGTCGCGTCGCTTCAACGTCGAGATCCAGCCGCAATTGGTGCTGTTGCAGAAGACGATGCTGAACGTCGAGGGGCTCGGCCGCTCGCTCGATCCGGATCTCGATCTGTGGAAGACGGCCAAGCCGTATCTCGAGCGCTGGATGACCGAGCAGATCGGGCTGCGTGGCTGGTACGAGCGCTTCAAGGTCGAGGCGCCGCAATGGAGCAAGACGCTGCCGCAGTTGCCGCGCCTCGTTCACAACGCGCTCGCCGCGCAGCACGATGCGCCGCGCGCGGCGAGCGACGAGCTGATCCGGCAGATTCTCGTCGAACAGAAGCGAACCAACCGGCTGCTGCAGGCGTTGCTCGTGTTCGGGCTCGCAGTCGGCGCGGGCGCGGTGATCGCGCGCGTGCTGATCGTGCTGGCATCGGCGACCTGACGGCGTGGCGCTGGCGCCGGGGCGCGTCAGCGTGCGTGCGGCGCTCGCGCACGACGAACGCCACCGGCGTTTCGTTTCGTAGGCGAGCGCCGCTGACGTAGGCAAATCCGGGAAAGGCCGGTCAAGCGATGAGTGAAAAAACGAAGACGGACCACGCGGACGGGCGGCGCGCGCTCGACTCGGCGCAGACGAATTCTGCAGCGGCGAATTTGACGACGCGCAACCCCGCCGACGCCGCATTCTGGGACGAGCGCTACGAGCATAGCGTGACGCCGTGGGATCTCGCGAAGGTGCCGGATGCGTTCGCCGCATTCGCGTCGAAGCTCGCGCCGTGCCCGGTGTTGATTCCCGGCTGCGGCAGTGCATATGAGGCACATTGGCTCGCGCAGGCGGGGTGGCCTGTGCGTGCGATCGATTTCTCCGCACAAGCGGTCGACGCCGCGCGCCGGCAGCTCGGCGAGCATGCCGGCGTGGTCGAGCTGGCGGATTTCTTCACATACGAGCCGCCGCTCGCGCCACAGTGGATCTACGAGCGCGCGTTTCTCTGCGCAATACCCAACGCGCTCTGGCCGGATTACGCGCGCCGGGTCGCGGCGCTGCTGCCGGCGGGCGGGCTGCTGGCCGGTTTCTTCCTGCTGGGCGCGACGCCGGGCGGGCCGCCGTTCGGCATCGAGCGCGCGCAGATCGACGCGCTTTTCGCGCCGTCGTTCGAACTGATCGACGACGCCCCGGTTGACGAGTCGCTGCCGGTTTTCGGCGGCCGCGAGCGCTGGCTTACCTGGCGCCGGACCTAGCCGCGGTTCGCCCCCGCGCATGCCGGCGGCAGCATTGCGCGTTCGGCTATAATTCGGAGCTTTGCAAGCTTTTCATACCGGTTTTTCTGCGGGAAGATGCCATGCCGATCTACGCCTATCGTTGCGAAGCCTGCGGTTACGCGAAGGATGTGCTTCAGAAGATGAGCGACGCGCCGTTGTCGCAGTGCCCGGAGTGCGGGAAGGATACGTTTCGTAAGCAGGTCACGGCGGCGGGGTTCCAATTGAAGGGCTCTGGCTGGTACGTGACCGATTTTCGCGGCGGCTCGGGCGGTTCGAACCAGGCGAATCAGGCGCAGGGCGCCGCTGCGGCGGCCGGCGAGACGGCCGCCGGACAATCCGGCGGCAACGCGAACGCGGGCAGCGAGAAGCCGGCGTCGGCCGACAGTCCAGCGGGCAGTGCGAGCGCGGCCAGCACGCCGGCGCCGGCCGCCGCGCCAGCGAGCAGCAGTTGATCGTCGCGCCGCCCGTGTCGGCGGCGCGTTCCGCGCTTGACGCCCCGGCGCGATCTTTCGACGTCAGACGATGAAAAAGACGACCCTCAAATCGGTGTTCCTGACCGGACTTCTCGTTCTCGTGCCGCTCGCGATCACGCTGTGGGTGCTCGGACTCATCATCGGCACGATGGATCAGACCCTGCTGCTGCTGCCGCAATCGTGGCAGCCGGAGCGGCTGCTCGGCTTCCGGCTGCCGGGGATCGGCGCCGTACTGACGCTCGCGTTCATCTTCATCGTCGGGCTCGCGACGCAGAATTTCGTCGGCCAGAAGCTCGTTACCTGGTGGAATGCGGTGGTGCGCCACATTCCGGTCGTCGGGCCGATCTATACGAGCGTCAAGCAGGTGTCCGACACGCTGCTGTCCTCCAGCGGCAATGCGTTCCGCAAGGCGCTGCTGATCGAGTATCCGCGCCGCGGCTCTTATACGATCGCGTTTCTGACCGGCACGCCGGGCGGCGACGTGGTCAATCATCTGAAGGAAGAGTACGTGAGCGTGTACGTGCCGACGACGCCGAACCCGACGTCCGGCTTCTTCCTGATGGTGCCGAAAAGCGAGGTTGTCGAGCTCGATATGTCGGTCGACGCCGCGCTCAAGTACATCGTCTCGATGGGCGTCGTCGCGCCTGCCACGCCTGTCGCCGCGCCCGCGCCCGCGCGCCGTCCCGTCGAGCCGCCGATGTAATACCCGGGAGAGAGTGCGGCTCTTCCCGTTGACCACTACGAAAGAAAGCAAACATCATGTCGATGCGAACTGAATACTGCGGTCTCGTGACCGAACACCTGATGGGCCAGACGGTGTCGCTGTGCGGCTGGGTCCACCGCCGCCGCGACCACGGCGGCGTGATCTTCATCGACTTGCGCGATCGCGAAGGTCTCGTGCAGGTGGTGTGCGATCCGGATCGCGCGGAGATGTTCGCGACCGCCGAGGGCGTGCGCAACGAGTTCTGCATCCAGGTCAAGGGCCTCGTGCGCGGCCGGCCGGAAGGCACGATCAACTCGGGCCTGAAGAGCGGCAAGATCGAGGTGCTGTGCCACGAGCTTACCGTGCTGAACGCGTCGGTCACGCCGCCGTTCCAACTCGACGACGACAACCTGTCGGAGACCACGCGCCTTACCCATCGCGTGCTCGACCTGCGCCGTCCGCAGATGCAGCATAACCTGCGGTTGCGCTATCGCGTCGCGATCGAGGCGCGCAAGTATCTCGACGAGCAGGGCTTCATCGACATCGAAACGCCGATGTTGACGAAGAGCACGCCGGAAGGCGCGCGTGACTACCTGGTGCCGTCGCGGGTGAACGCGGGCCAGTTCTTCGCGTTGCCGCAGTCGCCGCAGCTCTTCAAGCAATTGCTGATGGTCGCGAACTTCGACCGCTACTACCAGATCACGAAGTGCTTCCGTGACGAGGATCTGCGCGCCGACCGTCAGCCGGAATTCACGCAGATCGACTGCGAAACGTCGTTTCTCGGCGAGCAGGAAATCCGCGACCTGTTCGAGAACATGATCCGTCACATCTTCAAGACGACGATCGACGTCGAACTCGATGCGAAATTCCCGGTGATGCCTTACTCGGAAGCGATGGCGCGTTTCGGCTCGGATAAGCCGGACCTGCGCGTGAAGCTCGAATTCACCGAGCTGACCGATGCGATGAAGGACGTCGACTTCAAGGTGTTCAGCACGCCGGCCAACGCGAAGGACGGCCGTGTCGCGGCGTTGCGCGTGCCGAAGGGCGGCGAGCTGTCGCGTGGCGATATCGACGGCTACACGGAGTTCGTGCGCATTTACGGCGCGAAGGGGCTTGCGTGGATCAAGGTCAACGAGCGCGCGAAGGGCCGCGACGGCCTGCAAAGCCCGATCGTGAAGAACCTGCACGATGCGGCGATTGCGGCGATTCTCGAGCGCACGGGCGCCGCGGACGGCGACATCATCTTCTTCGCGGCCGACCGCGCGAAGGTCGTCAACGACAGCCTCGGCGCGCTGCGCCTGAAGATCGGCCATTCGGAGTTCGGCAAGGCCAACGGCCTCGTCGAGACGGGTTGGAAGCCGCTGTGGGTGATCGATTTTCCGATGTTCGAATACGACGACGAGGAAGCGCGCTACGTGGCCGCGCACCATCCGTTCACGAGCCCGAAGGACGAGCATCTCGAATATCTCGAGACCGATCCGGGCCGTTGTCTCGCGAAGGCTTACGACATGGTGCTCAACGGCTGGGAAATCGGCGGCGGCTCGGTGCGTATCCACCGCGAGGAAGTGCAGAGCAAGGTGTTCCGCGCGCTGAAGATCGGCCCGGAAGAAGCGCAGGCCAAGTTCGGCTTCCTGCTCGATGCGTTGCAATACGGCGCGCCGCCGCACGGCGGGATTGCGTTCGGCCTCGACCGGATCGTCACGATGATGGCCGGCGCCGATTCGATCCGCGACGTGATCGCGTTCCCGAAGACGCAGCGCGCGCAGTGTCTGCTCACGCAAGCGCCGAGCCCCGTCGACGAGCGCCAGTTGCGCGAGCTGCATATCCGCTTGCGTCAGCCGGAACAGCCGAAGGCGTGAGCGCGTAGCCGCCGTCGCGAGACGGCCCGGGCCCGCGTTTGCGCGTCGGCGCATGCGGCGGGCCGGCTACGTTGGCGGGCCGATCGAACGAACCGCTCCGGCAATGCAGGCCGGACCACACACAAAGGGCGCAGATGCGCCCTTTGTGCTTTTTCGTCGTCATTTTGCGGTACAGTCGGCGTCATGGCTTCTTGACGGCGCTGCGTCATCCGCCGCATCGAGCGGGCGGGCGCCGAAACATCCTGATGACGAAACCGCCGAAAATTCCCGAATCCGTTCTCGTCGTGATCCACACGCGCGCGCTCGACGTGCTCATCATCAAGCGTGCCGATCAGCCCGATTTCTGGCAATCCGTGACAGGATCGAAGGACGCGCTGGATGAGCCGCTTGCTTTGACCGCCGCGCGCGAAGTTGCCGAGGAGACGGGTATCGTCGTCGGCAGCGCGGGCGTGCCGGCCGACGCGCTCGTCGATTGGCGGCACCAGATCGAATACACGATCTACCCGCATTACCTGCACCGCTACGCCCCCGGCGTCACGCGCAACACCGAGCATTGGTTCGGCCTCGAGGTGCCGGCGCGTATCGGCGTGACGTTGTCGCCGCGCGAACACACCGACTACCTGTGGCTGCCTTACCGCGAAGCCGCCGCACGCTGCTATTCGCCGTCGAACGCCGAAGCGATCCTGCAATTGCCGCAGCGCATCGGCGCACGCGCCGCATGAGCGCGCGCGCGCGGCGCCGGCTCGCGCAGTGGCGGCGGATGTTCGCGCGACAGCGCGGTTCCGCGTCGCGGCTCGCGTTCACGTCCGGCAATACGGTGCGGCTTTGCCAGGGCGGCGAAGCATTCTTTCCCGCGCTGATCGCACAGATCGACGCGGCGCACAGCGAGGTCGCGCTCGAAACCTACATATTCTGCGACGATCCGGCGGGGCGCGCGGTTTCCGATGCGCTGTTGCGCGCGGCGCAGCGCGGCGTGCGCGTGCGGGTGATCACCGACGGCATCGGCACGGCGCGGCTGCCGCTGTTTGGCGAGTGGGCGTCGGCGGGCATCGAGCACCGGATCTACAATCCTTATCTGTTCGGCCGTTTCGGCTTCTCGCGCACCCATCGCAAGCTCGCATTCATCGACGATGCCCATGCGTTCTGCGGCGGCATCAACATCGTCGACGACTACGACCAGAACGGCACGCGGCTGCCGTTTCCGCGCTGGGATTTCGCGCTGGAATTGCAAGGGCCTGTCGTTGCCGACGTGCGCGCCGCGTTCGAAGTTCAGTGGTATCGGATCGCCGTCGGGCACAAGCGCTATGCGGACGATCTTTTGCCGGGCAGTCATGCCGACCGCGCCGCGTTTGCCGCGCGCTTTCGCCGCTGGATGCGCAGCCACCGCTGGGTAAAGGCGGGTGCGTTGCGCGTCGTGACCGAGCCGAGCGTCGCGTTCGTCGCGCGCGACAACGTGCTGAACCGCCGCGCGATCGAGAAGGCGTATCTCGCGGCGATCGGCCGCGCGCGGCAGGCGATTCTGCTCGCGAATCCGTATTTCATGCCGGGCAGAAAGCTGCGGCGCGCGCTGACCGGCGCCGCGCGCCGTGGCGTCGACGTGCGGATCCTGATCGGACGCAACGAGTTCGCATCGCTCGATATGGCGGTACCGTTCCTCTATCATGCATTGCTGCGGGCGGGCGTGCACGTGGCCGAATACGACAAGACGATGTTGCACGGCAAGGTCGCGGTGATCGACGATCACTGGGCGACGGTCGGCTCGTCCAACCTCGACGCGCTGAGCCTGATGTTGAACAATGAGGCGAACGTCGTGCTCGTCAGACATCGTGACGAAATTGCCGCGCTGCGCAATGCGATTGCCGATGCATTCGCCGACGGCCGCGCGATCGATCCGGCACGCTATGCGGTGCGGCCGGTCGTCGAACGGTTCGCCAATTGGTTTGCCTATACCGTGTATCGTGGCGCGATGAAGCTGCTCACGGTCGGCGGCTACGACTAAGCGCCCGCTTAATTGCGTGCGCGCGCCGGGATTCCCGCAGGGTCCCACTCATCGGTGAACAGGCTTTGCGAAACGATGGGCCGGTTAGAAACCGATTTCTAATAATTTCCTTGTTTCGCCAGCGGCCGCACTCAATAATAGTACGGCCGTTCGATTTTATTCAGCCAATAGGAACGGTTACTAAAAAGCTATGCGAAAAGGCGAACAGACGCGTGCCGCAATCCTCGATGCAGCGTTGGACTTGGCGAGCCGTGACGGGCTCGAAGGTCTGACGATCGGCATGTTGGCCGAACGGATGCAAATGAGCAAGAGCGGTGTGTTTGCGCACTTCGGGTCGCGTGATGACCTGCAGGTCGAGGTCGTGCGCGAGTATCACCGCCGCTTCGAGGAGGAGGTGTTCTTCCCGAGCCTGCGCGAGCCGCGCGGTCTGCCGCGCTTGCGTGCGATGCTGGCTCGCTGGATGGAGAAGCGCATCCAGGAGGTGACGACGGGATGCATCTACATCAGCGGGGCTGTCGAGTACGACGATCGTCCGGACAGCCCCGTGCGCGAACAGCTGTTCGCGAGCGTGCGGACCTGGCGCACCGCGTTGCTGCGAGCGATTTCGCAGGCGAAGGAAGAGGGGCATCTGCGCCCGGATACCGATCCGGACCTGATGCTGTTCGAGTTGTACAGTTTCACGCTCGGTTTGCACCACGACGCCCGTTTCCTGCATCTGCCGGGCGCCGTGAGCCTCACGTGGGCCGCGCTTGAAAAGACGATTGTTTCGTACCAGAGCGAGAGCCGTTAGCGGTCATCAGTGAGTCCGCCGGGAGCTTGAGCCGATTGCCATTCTTGGAGAGAGAGTCATGGGACAGTACGCCGCGCCGTTGCGCGACATGCAATTCGTGTTGCACGAGCTTCTGAATGTCGAAGCCGAGGTCAAGCAGATGCCGAAGCACGCGGATCTCGACGCCGACACGATCAACCAAGTGCTCGAGGAGGCGGGCAAGTTCTGCTCGGAAGTGATTTATCCGCTCAACCAGGTTGGCGATCGCGAAGGCTGCACCTATGCCGGCGACGGCGTCGTGACGACGCCGACGGGTTTCAAGCAAGCGTATCAGCAGTACGTCGAGGCCGGCTGGCCGGCACTCGGCTGCGATCCGGACTACGGCGGCCAGGGGCTGCCCGCGTTCGTCAACAACGCGCTGTATGAAATGCTGAACTCGGCGAACCAGGCATGGACGATGTATCCGGGCCTGTCGCACGGCGCTTACGAGTGCCTGCACGCGCACGGCGCGCCCGAGTTGCAGAAGCAATATCTGCCGAAGCTCGTTTCCGGCGAATGGACCGGGACGATGTGTCTGACCGAGCCGCACTGCGGCACCGATCTCGGTATCCTGCGCACGAAGGCCGAGCCGAACAGCGACGGCTCGTATGCGATCTCCGGCACCAAGATCTTCATTTCGAGCGGCGAGCACGACATGTCGTCGAACATCGTCCACCTTGTGCTTGCGCGCCTGCCGGACGCACCCAAGGGCACGAAAGGCATTTCGCTGTTCATCGTGCCGAAGTTCATCCCCGATGCGTCGGGCGAGCCGGGCGAGCGCAATGGCATCAAGTGCGGTTCGATCGAGCACAAGATGGGCATTCACGGCAATTCGACGTGCGTGATGAACCTCGACAACGCGAAGGGCTGGCTGGTCGGCGAGCCGAACAAGGGCTTGAACGCGATGTTCGTGATGATGAACGCCGCGCGTCTGGGCGTCGGGATGCAAGGCCTGGGCCTCACCGAAGTCGCGTATCAGAATTCGCTCGCCTATGCGAAGGAGCGGCTGCAGATGCGTTCGCTGACGGGGCCGAAGGCGCCGGACAAGCCGGCCGATCCGATCATCGTTCATCCGGACGTGCGCCGCATGCTGCTCACGCAGAAGGCCTACGCGGAAGGCGCGCGTGCGTTCACTTACTGGTCGGCTCTGCAGATCGACAAGTACCTGTCTCATTCGGACGAAGCGGTGAGAAAGGATGCGGACGATCTCGTCGCGCTGCTCACGCCGGTCATCAAGGCGTTCCTGACCGACAACGCGTTCGAATGCACGAACCACGCGATGCAGGTGTTCGGCGGCCACGGCTTCATTTCCGAATGGGGAATGGAGCAGTATGTGCGCGACGCGCGGATCAACATGATCTATGAAGGCACGAACTCGGTTCAGGCGCTCGACCTGCTCGGGCGCAAGGTGCTCGGCGACATGGGCGCGAAGCTCAAGAAGTTCGGCAAGATCGTCACCGAGTTCGTCGAGGCCGAAGGCGTGAAGCCGGAGATGTCCGAGTTCGTCACGCCGCTGGCCGACATCGGCGAGAAGGTGCAGAAGCTGACGATGGAAATCGGCATGAAGGCGATGCAGAACCCGGATGAAGTCGGCGCGGCGGCCGTGCCGTACCTGCGCACCGTCGGCCATCTGGTGTTCGCGTATTTCTGGGCGCGCATGGCGCGCATCGCGCTCGACAAGGAAGCATCGGGCGATCCGTTCTACAAATCGAAGCTTGCGACCGCGCGTTTCTATTTCGCGCGTCTGTTGCCGGAAACGGCCGCGTCGATCCGCCTCGCCCGCGCAGGCTCGAAGACGTTGATGGAAGTCGACGAAGCACTGTTCTGATGCGACGAGATCCGGGCGGCGGCTGCCGCCCGGACAAACCGAATTCGTAGCACTCATTTGCCGCACGCGGCGCCTACCGCCCCGCGATTCGCGGCTCAATCCGGAGAGAGAGTACTGTGAGCAAATTCAACATTCGCAAGGTCGCCGTGCTGGGCGCCGGCGTGATGGGAGCGCAGATCGCCGCGCATCTCGTCAATGCGCGCGTGCCGGTGCTGCTGTTCGATCTGCCTGCCAAGGAAGGTCCGAAGAACGGCATCGCGTTGAAGGCGATCGAGGGCTTGAAGAAGCTGTCGCCGGCGCCGTTCGGCGTGAAGGACGACGCGCAATATCTCGAGCCCGCGAACTATGACGACGACATCGCGAAGCTTGCCGAATGCGATCTCGTGATCGAGGCGATTGCCGAGCGGATGGACTGGAAGCACGATTTGTACAAGAAGGTCGCGCCGCATATCGCGCCGAACGCGATTTTCGCGACCAACACGTCGGGCCTGTCGATCACGAAGCTGTCCGACGGTTTCGCCGACGAGTTGAAGGCGCGTTTCTGCGGTGTGCATTTCTTCAACCCGCCGCGCTACATGCACCTGGTCGAACTGATCCCGACCGCCCATACGCGCCCCGAGATTCTCGACCAGCTCGAGACCTTCCTGACGAGCGTCGTCGGCAAGGGTGTGGTGCGCGCGAAGGATACGCCGAACTTCATTGCGAACCGCGTCGGCATCTTCTCCATTCTCGCGGTGATCACCGAGGCCGAGAAGTTCGGCCTGCGTTTTGACGAAGTCGACGATCTGACGGGCAGCCGTCTGGGCCGCGCGAAGTCGGCGACGTTCCGCACCGCGGACGTGGTCGGCCTCGACACGATGGCGCACGTGATCAAGACGATGCAGGACAATCTCGCCGACGATCCGTTCTTCCCGGTCTACAAGACGCCGGCCGTGCTCGCGAAGCTCGTCGAGCAGGGCGCGCTGGGTCAGAAGTCGGGCGGCGGCTTCTACAAGAAGGAAGGCAAGGCGATCAAGGTGCTCGATCCGAAAACGGGCACCTACGTCGATGGCGGCGCCAAGGCGGACGAGACCGTCGCGCGCATTCTGAAGCGCCCGCCGGCCGAGCGCCTGAAGCTGCTGCGCGAGACGCAGCATCCGCACGCGCAGTTCCTGTGGTCGATCTTCCGTGACGTGTTCCACTACATCGCGTTCCACCTCGAATCGATCGCCGACAATGCGCGCGACGTCGACCTCGCGATCCGTTGGGGCTTCGGCTGGAGCGACGGTCCGTTCGAAGGCTGGCAGGCTGCCGGCTGGAAGCAGATCGCCGAGTGGGTGCAGGAGGACATCGCGGCCGGCAAGACGCTTGCGAACGTGCCGCTGCCCGCATGGGTGCTCGAAGGCCCGGTCGCCGACAAGGGCGGCGTGCATACGGAGGAAGGCTCGTGGTCGCCGGCCGCGCAGGCTTTCGTGCCGCGCTCGACGCTGCCCGTCTATGAGCGTCAGGTATTCCGTGCGCCGCTTCTGGGCGAAACCGGCCGCGATCCGCTCAAGTTCGGCAAGACGCTCGCCGAGAGCGATTCGGTGCGCATCTGGGTCGATGACCGCGCGGGAGAGGACGATGTCGTGATCGTGTCGTTCAAGACGAAGATGAACACGATCGGCGCGGGCGTGATCGACGGCCTCGCGCAGGCGATCGAGTTGGCCGAGAAGGATTACAAGGCGGTGGTGGTCTGGCAGCCGTCGTCGTTGAAGCTGGGCAACCCGGGCGGGCCGTTCTCGGCCGGCGCGAACCTGGAAGAGGCGATGCCCGCGTTCATGATGGGCGGCGCGAAGGGTATCGAGCCGTTCGTGAAGAAATTCCAGGATGGCCTGATGCGCGTCAAGTACGCGAACGTGCCGGTTGTCGCGGCGGTGTCGGGCCTGGCGCTCGGCGGCGGCTGCGAGCTGATGCTGTCCAGCGCGAAGCGCGTCGTGCACGTCGAGAGCTACATCGGTCTCGTCGAGGTCGGCGTCGGTCTCGTGCCGGGAGGCGGCGGCCTGAAGGAAGCGGCGGTGCGTGCGGCTGAAGCGGCCGCGGCGGCGAACGCGACCAACGACTTGCTGAAGTTCCTCACGAAACCGTTCGAGAACGCGGCGACGGCGAAGGTCTCGATGTCCGCGCACGAGGCGCGCGCGATGGGCTATCTGAAGCCGTCGGACACGATCGTCTTCAATGTATTCGAGCTGCTCGATATCGCGAAGAAGGAAGCGCGGGCGCTTGCCGACGCGGGATATCGTCCGCCGCTGAAGGCGAAGGCGATTCCGGTCGCGGGCCGCTCGGGCATCGCGACCATCAAGGCGCAGCTCGTCAATCTGCGTGATGGCCGCTTCATCAGCGATCACGATTTCCTGATCGCGAGCCGCATTGCCGAAGCGGTGTGCGGCGGCGACGTCGAAGGCGGCAGCACGGTCGACGAAGACTGGCTGCTTGCGCTCGAACGCCGTGCGTTCGTCGAGCTGCTCGGCACGCAAAAGACGCAGGAGCGGATCATGGGCATGTTGCAGACCGGCAAGCCGGTTCGGAACTAACTGAGCCTTGCAAAGGAGCCTGAAATGAGCAAACAGTTGCAAGACGCATACATCGTCGCCGCAAGCCGCACGCCGATTGGCAAGGCGCCGCGCGGTGCATTCAAGAACACGCGCCCGGAAGAGCTGCTGGTCCACGCGATCAAGGCCGCGGTGGCGCAAGTGCCGGAGTTCGACACGAAGCTGATCGAGGACGCGATCGTCGGCTGCGCGATTCCGGAGGCCGAGCAGGGCCTGAACGTCGCCCGGATGGGTGCGTTGCTGGCGGGCCTGCCGCAGACGGTCGGCGGCGTGACGGTCAACCGCTTCTGCGCGTCGGGCGTCACCGCGCTTGCGATGGCGGCGGACCGCATTCGCGTCGGCGAATCGGACGCGATTTTCGCGGCCGGCACCGAGTCGATGAGCATGGTGCCGATGATGGGCAACAAGCCGTCGATGTCGCCGCATATCTTCGATCGCAGCGAGGATTTCGGGATCGCCTACGGGATGGGCCTGACGGGCGAGCGCGTCGCGGATCAGTGGAAGGTGAGCCGCGAGGACCAGGATGCGTTTTCGCTTGAATCGCACCGCCGGGCGATCGCCGCGCAGCAGGCGGGCGAATTCGCCGACGAGATCGCGCCGTACACGATCACCGAGCGCTTCCCGGATCTCGCAACGGGCGAGATCGTCGTGAAGACGCGCGAATTGAAGCTCGACGAAGGTCCGCGCGCGGACACGTCGCTCGAAGCGCTCGCGAAACTGCGCCCGACGTTCGCGAACAAGGGTTCGGTAACGGCGGGCAACAGCTCGCAGACGTCGGACGGCGCGGGTGCGCTGCTCGTCGTGTCGGAGAAGGTGCTCAAGCAATTCAACCTGACGCCGCTCGCACGCTTCGTCAGCTTCGCGGTGCGCGGCGTGCCGCCGGAAATCATGGGCATCGGCCCGAAGGAAGCGATTCCGGCCGCGCTGAAGGCCGCGGGCCTGAAACAGGACGATATCGACTGGATCGAGCTGAACGAGGCGTTTGCCGCGCAATCGCTTGCCGTGATCCGCGAACTTGGCCTCGATCCGGCCAAGGTGAACCCGCTTGGCGGCGCGATCGCGCTCGGCCATCCGCTCGGCGCGACGGGCGCGATTCGCGCTGCGACGGTCGTGCACGGTCTGCGCCGTCGCAACCTGAAGTATGGGATGGTGACGATGTGCGTCGGCACCGGCATGGGCGCGGCGGGTATCATCGAGCGGCTCTGACCGGAATTCGCATGGCATGACGACGGTGCGCGGGCGGCCAGCTCGCGCACCGTTTTTTTTTTGAACGAGACAGTCGGGGCGTCTGTGCAAGCGGCCCCAGGAGACGATTCAGATGGATATCCAGCTCAAAAACGCCGACGGTGTGCTGACGATCACGCTCGCGCGCCCGGCGAAGCGCAATGCGATTACGTTGGCGATGTATCAGACGATGGCCGACGCGCTCAAGTCGGCGCGCGAAGATAAATCGGTGCGCGCGGTCCTGATTCGCGGCAGCGATGGTCACTTCACCGCCGGCAACGATCTCGAGGATTTCATGAAGACGCCGCCGAAGGATCAGGACGCGCCCGTGTTCCAGTTCCTGCGGCAGATCAGTACGCTGGAGAAGCCGATCGTCGCGGCGGTCGAGGGCGTGGCGGTCGGCATCGGCGTGACGATGCTGCTGCATTGCGATCTCGTCTACGCGGCCGATACCGCGCAATTGTCGCTGCCGTTCGTGCAGCTCGCGCTGTGCCCGGAAGCGGCGTCGAGCTTGCTGCTGCCGCGTCTTTCCGGCTATCAGGTGGCGGCCGAGAAGCTTTTGCTCGGCGAGCCGTTCGATGCGCTCGAAGCGCACCGCATCGGCCTCGTGAACCGGGTGCTGCCGGCGGCCGAACTCGGTGCGTTCGCGGCGAAGCAGGCGACCAAGCTCGTTGCGCTGCCGGCGTCGTCGCTGCGCGTGACGAAGGCGCTGCTCAGAGCGACGGAAGGTGCCGCCATTGCCACGCGGATGACGGACGAGGCCGAGCACTTCGGCGCGATGTTGCGCTCGCCCGAAGTGCGCGAAGCGATCAGCGCGTTCTTCGAAAAGCGTAAGCCGGACTTCCAGCAGTTCGACTGATCGGTGCGCGCGGTGAAGCGGCGGCGTGGGAATGCGGCGGCACGCGCGATCGCCGTGTGGCGCTTGCCGCGTTGTCCGCGATTGGCGTCGCGCAGCGGCTTGCGTTCGGCAATCTGTTCGATGCGGTGTTCGGTGCTCAGCGCTCGGTGGCCGGCGCCCGGCATCCGGCGCTCAGTGCTCGATGCCCGGCGCCCGTGTCGCAACGGGCATTGAGTGCGAATGCAGCGGCCGCTTGCACACACGCGCTGCTTGACGGCGAGGCGGGTTCCTATGCATCGGCGGTGCCGTAATCGACATAGCCGGCTTCCCGGCAGAAGCTCACGAGCCGCAGCCCGGCCTGGCGCGCAATTTCGACGGCAAGCGACGACGGCGCGGAGATCGTCGCGACCATCGGAATGCCGACGCGTGCGGACTTACGCACAAGCTCATAGCTTGCCCGGCTCGACAGGAATACGAAGCCGTCGGTCGTATCCGCGCGTTCGAGCGTGAGTGTGCCGATCAGTTTGTCGAGCGCGTTGTGGCGGCCGACGTCCTCGAATGCGTGTCGGATTGCTCCTGCCGCGTCGCACCACGCGGCCGCGTGCAGGCCGCCTGTTTGCTGCGTGAGCGTTTGGTGCGCGGGGAACTCGCGTGCGGCGCGCGCGATTGCGTCCGGCGCGACCCGCGCGAGAAAGCCGCGGTCCGGCATGCGCTGCGGCGCGAGATCAAGCAGATCGATGCTCTCGATGCCGCACACGCCGCAGCCGGTTCTGCCGGCGAGCGCGCGGCGCCGCTCCTTCAGGGCGGCGAACGCTTGCTGGACCACGGTCAACTGGACTTCGGCATGCGGGATCGGCCCGCCGCCGTGCAGCACCACATCGATATCCTTCACGTCGCTGCCGCGCTCGACGATGCCTTCCGACAGCGCGAAGCCCACTGCGAATGCCTCGAGATCGCGCGGTGTGCACATCATCACCGCGTGCGAGATGCCGTTGAAGACGAGCGCGACGGGCCATTCCTGGCCGACGCGATCGAAGGTCGCGTCGATCGCGTCGCCGCGCCGGCGGCGCACCGGCAGTTCGACGACGCCGCTGGGTTCGGCGGCTTCGGACAGCTTCACGGCAGGCTCCTTATACGGATCGGCGGGCGGCGGTACTCGCCGCCCGCGGAGGTTCTAAAATACTCCAGACGGGCCCAATGGGTCGGCAATCGTCAGGATGGGGGCAAACATGGGGCTGAGCAACGCGCCGCTGCTGTTCAATTTCGAGGTCGTTTCATCGCAGGGGCTGACTTATATTCCGATGATCGTGCGTTTCAATCTCGATCGCTTCGGGCTGCGGATCTCGCTCGAGCAGTGGCAGAGGCTGCCGATCGAGGATCGCAAGCTGCTTGCGTGTTTCCCGGCCGACGAAGACGTCGCGATCGAGCCGAATTTCGATCACGCGCTCTTCGAGATGCTGCGCACGCACGCGAGCGTCGAGCCGAGCTGGTTTCAACCCGAAGAGCATCCGGCGTGGCGTAACGCCGATGCGGTGCCGGACGCGCTCGTCGCGCAAAGCGCGCTTGCCGGGCTGCCGGCGCCGTCGGCCGCGCAGTGGTCCGCGCTCACGCCGTTTCAACGCTACGTGCTGACAAAGCTGTCGCGCAAGCCGAAGCTCAACCACGACTTTATCCCGGCGATGCGCGAATTCGGGCTCGCCGCATCATGAATCGAACTGTGCCGCTCCGGCGAGGTGTACAGCGGCGCGTAACCGTATATGCATGGGGCGCGCGCGGCGTGCCGGACGAGGACGGCAGCGTATGCGCCGCGCAAGCGGGCCGCATGCGCGGCCGCGCTTATTCGAGGGGCGGCAGCGGGCGCGGGCGGCGGTCGTTGCCGGTCGCGACGTAGGTGAGCGTTGCTTCGGTGACCTTGACGACCTCGCTCATGAGGCTTAGCCGTTGCGCATACACCTCGACTTCCACCGTCACCGACGTATTGCCCGTCTTCACGATACGCGCATAGAAGCTCAGCAAGTCGCCGACGAATACCGGTTGCTTGAACAGAAACGAATTGACCGCGACCGTCGCGACCCGCCCGTTCGCTCGGCGGCTTGCCGGAATCGAGCCCGCGATATCGACCTGCGACATGATCCAGCCGCCGAATACGTCGCCGTGGACGTTGGCGTCGGACGGTTGCGGCACGACGCGCAGCGCGGGCGGTTCTTGCGGGAGTTCGGGCAGGGACGAATCGGTCATGGTTGAAGCTTCCATCTTGTAAGAAACGGGCCGGCATGGGCGGTCAGCGGCGCATCCCGGCTTCTGCGACAATACGGCAATCTGGAAATTGTACGAGAAAGTTCGCCGACGTACCGTTCGGCCGATTCCCCATGCGCCGTTATTCCGCTTCCTCCGAGCCCGCGCCGGCGGTCGCCGGGCCACGCAACGACTGGCAGACGATCCGCTCGCTGCTGCCTTACCTGACGGCTTATAAATGGCGCGTTGCGTTCGCGCTCGCGTGCCTGATCGGCGCGAAGCTCGCCAATCTCGGCGTGCCCATCGTCATGAAGCGGATCGTCGACAGTCTCGCGGCCGTTCATCAGCTCACCGCGCTCGGCCGCGCCGAGCAGTCGCCGGGCATCGTGCTCGCGGGCGGCATCGGGCTGCTCGTGATCGCGTATGCGCTCGTGCGGCTGTCGACGTCGCTGTTCACCGAGCTGCGCGAGATCCTGTTTTCGAAGGTCACTGAGAGCGCGGTGCGGCGGCTTGCGCTGCAGGTGTTCAGGCATCTGCACGGGCTGTCGCTGCGATTTCATCTGGAGCGGCAGACGGGCGGCATGTCGCGCGACATCGAGCGCGGCACGCGCGGTATCCAGCAGCTCATTTCCTACTCGCTGTACAGCATTCTGCCGACGCTCGTCGAAGTGGGGCTCGTGCTCGGCTTTTTCGCGTTCCGGTATGACGCCTACTATGCGTATGTGACGCTCGCGGCGCTCGTCGCTTATATCGCGTTCACGGTGAAGGTGACGGAGTGGCGCACGCATTTCCGGCGCACGATGAACGAACTCGATTCGCGGGCGAATGCGCGCGCGATCGATTCGCTGATCAACTACGAGACCGTCAAGTATTTCGGCAACGAGGAATGGGAAGCGCGGCGCTACGACGAGAATCTCGCGCGCTTTCGCCGTGCGGCGATCCGCTCGCAGCATTCACTGTCGCTGCTCAACTTCGGGCAGCAGGCGATCATCGGCACGGGGCTCGTGTTCATCCTGTGGCGTGCGACCCAGGGCGTGCTTGCCGGCAAGCTCACGCTCGGCGATCTCGTATTGATCAACACCTTCATGCTGCAGCTCTACATTCCGCTTAATTTTCTCGGCGTCATCTATCGTGAGCTGAAGCAGAGCCTGACCGACATGGACCGGATGTTCGGGCTGCTGTCGGCCGCGCGCGAGGTCGACGACGCGCCCGGCGCGCCGGCGCTCGACGTGCGCGGCGCGGCACTGCGCTTCGCGCACGTGAACTTCGGCTACGATCCGTCGCGGCAGATCCTGCACGACGTCGATTTCACGATCGCGGCCGGCACGACGACCGCGGTGGTCGGCCATAGCGGCTCGGGCAAATCGACGCTGGCGCGGCTGCTGTTTCGCTTCTACGATCTGGACCGGACGACGGGCGGCGCGATCATGATCGACGGGCAGGACATCCGCGACGTGAAACAGGATTCGCTGCGCGCATCGATCGGGATCGTGCCGCAGGACACCGTGCTCTTCAACGACACGATCTACTACAACATCGCCTATGGCCGGCCGAGCGCGACGCGCGACGAGGTGATCGCCGCAGCGCGCGCGGCTCATCTTCATGCGTTCGTCGAGAGTTTGCCGAAAGGCTATGACACGCCGGTCGGCGAGCGCGGGCTCAAGCTGTCGGGCGGCGAGAAGCAGCGCGTCGCGATCGCGCGCACGATTCTGAAGAACCCGCCGATCCTGGTGTTCGACGAGGCGACGTCCGCGCTCGATTCGCGTTCCGAGCGCGCGATCCAGCACGAGCTGGAGCAGATCGCGCGGCATCGGACGACGCTCGTGATCGCGCATCGTCTGTCGACCGTCGTGCATGCCGATCAGATTCTCGTGATGGATCATGGGCGCATCGTCGAGCGCGGCACGCACGATGCGTTGCTGCGCGCGCATGGGCTGTATGCGCAGATGTGGGCGTTGCAGCAGCGCGCGGCCGAGCAGGGGGCGGCGCAGCAGGCGTGATGATGCCGGCGTCGCGCGCGGCGTCCCAGCGCGGCAGATCGAACGGCGGCGGGACCGTGCATGAATGCCGGCGCGGCGTGCGCGATTGCACCGTGGGGCCCGACTTTGCGCGCCGCCGTTTTCCGCCCGTGTGCGGCACGCCGCGTGCGTGTGCCGCACACCGTATCAGCGCGCCGCGCGCAGCGCCGCATCGAGCGCGCCCAACTGCGCGGGCGTGCCGACGTTTTCCCACATTCCTTCGTACAGTTGACCTGTCGCACGGCGCGCGTCGATCGCGCCGAGGTAATACGGCGTGAGCGCGCGGCGCGTGCCGGCGGGCAGATCGTCGAACATTCGCGTGTCGTACAGCGCGATGCTGCCGAACGTGACGCGCGGCTCGCCGTCAAGCGACAGCAGCCCATCTTCGGCGAGCGCGAAATCGCCCGCCGGATGGAACGCCGGGTTCGGCACCATCACGAGATGCATCCCCGGCTCGGGTGCGGCGGCAAGCGCGGCGGCGCGCGCGCGCAGCATCGCGTAATCGAAGTTCGCGTAAATGTCGCCTGCGACGCCGACGAACACGGTCGGCCCGCGCCCGCGCTCGATCAACGGCCGCGCGTATGCGATGGCACCCGCTGTCTCGAGCGCGTCGCCCTCGGCGGAGTAGACGAGCCGCACGCCCCAGCGCGAGCCGTCCCCGAGCGCGGCTTCGAACTGCTGGCCGAGCCACGCGTGGTTGATCACGATCGTTTCGATGCCGGCCGCCGCGAGCCGCTCGATCTGCCAGACGATCAGCGGTTTGCCGCCGGCCGCGAGCAGGGGCTTCGGGGTCGTGTCGGTGAGCGGGCGCATCCTTTCGCCGCGTCCGGCGGCGAAGATCATCGCCGTATCGAGGGTGTATGTCATCGTGCCGGTCAGAACGTGTAGCCGACTTCGGCCGCTTTGTCTTCGAGTTCGTCGAGCAGCTTCGCGAACGGCGCGAGCGGCCGGTAGCGCAGCGAAACCTTGCGCGCATAGCCGATGAAGCGCGGCAGATCGGCGAGATAGTGCGGCTTGCCGTCGCGATAATTGATTCGCGCAAACAGACCGAGGATCTTGATGTGCCGCTGCAACCCGATCCATTCGAGCTGCCGGTAGAATTCGCCGAAATCCGGCTCGACGGGCAGTCCGGCTTTCTTCGCCTGCTCCCAGTAATACGCAAAGCAGTCGAGCTCGAATGCCTCGTCCCAACTGATGAACGCATCGCGCAACAGCGACACGACATCATACGTGAGCGGCCCGTGCACGGCGTCCTGGAAGTCGAGCACGCCGGGGTTCGGCTGCGCGACCATCAGGTTGCGGGGCATGAAATCGCGCAGCATGTAGCCTTGCGGCTGCGCGGTTGCGCTGGCGATCAGCAGCGCGAACGTGCGATCGAGCACGCCGCGCGCGCGCTCGTCGAGCGTTTTGCCGAGATGCCGGCCGATATACCACTCGGGCATCAGCTCCATCTCGCGGCGCAGAAACGCTTCGTCGAACGGCGGCAGCACGCCTTCGCGCGTCGCGCGCTGCCAGCGGATCAGCGTGTCGAGTGCATCGCGCATCAGCGGCCGCGCGGCGGCCGGCGCGGCGGGGTCGAGCACCGAGATGTACGGCTGCGAGCCCAGGTCGCTGACGAGCATGAAGCCCGCGTCGAAATCGTGTTCGAGCACTTTCGGCACGTGCACGCCGGCGGCGTCGAGCAGTTGCGCGATCTGCACGAATTCCCGGCATTTCTCGGGCGGCGGCGCGTCGACCGCGATCATGGTGCCGCTTGGCGCGGCGGCGGCCGAGACGCGGAAATAGCGGCGAAAGCCCGCGTCCGACGAGGCGGGAGCGAGCGTCGCGAGCTCGAGTGCGTAACGGTCGGCGAATGGGGCAAGCCAGGCGGCGAGGAGAGTAAGGCGAGGGTCGGCGGCGGGCGGCGTCATTGAAAGTCGGGAAGGGGGAACGTCTTGCCATATAATACCCCACGACTTTTTTGACGCGTCCCGTATCAATTCCCGCTGGCGCGGGCCGGCCGCCCGCAAAGCCGATCGTTTTTGCCCGTTTCCCCCGGTATGCGCGAAGCCGCAGTCACGGTTCGATTGCGCGGGTTGCGGTATGCGGGCCGGATATTGACACGGACGATTCGCCGAACGATAGATGCCGCCTAAATCGAAATTCCCGCTCGTTCCAGCCTGCGATGCCGCCCCGCGCAAAAAGCGGCTTGCGGTCGCGCTTTTGGCCGTACCGGGCCTCGTGCCGGTGGTGTCGCAGGCCCAGCTTTCGGGCGCCGCGGCCGAGCCGCAGCCGCTCGGTTCGCCATGGGATCTGCGCCTCGCGCCGCAGCTCACCGAACATTCGCAAAACGAGCACGGCAAGCCCGCGGCGTTCGTGCTGGCCGATCACGCGAGCGGCACGGCCGACCAGGATCTCGCCGCGAAGGGCTCGGCCGAGATCCGCAAGGGCAATGCGGTCGTCAAGGCGGACGCGATTCACTACGACGAGGACACGGATCTCGCCGACGCCTACGGCGCGGTGACGGTGGCCAACGGCGGCGCGACGTTCAAGGGGCCCGAGGCGCACCTGAAGGTCGAGGCGAACCAGGGCTACATGACGACGCCGAAATACCATTTCGCGGCGACGGGCGGCTCAGGGAGCGCGGAGCGCGTGCAGCTGCTCGACAGCGAGCGCTCGGTGTTTACGAACGGCACCTATACCGGCTGCCAGTGCGCGACCAATCCGGCGTGGTACATCAAGGGCAGCGAATTCGATTTCGATACGGGCGCGGACGAAGGCGTCGCGAAAAACGGCGTGCTGTTCTTCCAGGGCGTGCCGCTTTTCGGCAGCCCGTGGCTCACGTTCCCGCTGTCGGGCAACCGCCGCAGCGGCTTTTTGCCACCCACGTTCTCGCCGTACAGCTCGACGAACGGCTTCGAATTCTCGCTGCCGTACTACTTCAACATCGCGCCGAACCGCGATCTGACGTTGACGCCGCGCATCATCTCGAAGCGCGGCGTGTTCACGCAGGCGACGTTCCGCTATCTATCGACGAACTACGCCGGCACGCTGACGGGCGAATTCCTGCCGGACGACCGGGTCGCGAATCGCAACCGCTATGCGCTCTACTGGCAGCACCAGCAGAATTTCGGCCACGGCTTCGGCGGCTACATCAACTACAACAAGGTCTCGGACAACACGTATCCGGGCGACTTCGGCTCGACGAACCAGTTCCTGAGCGGCGTCCAGACGGTGTACCAGCAGGAGGCCGGCCTCACGTACAACAACGGGCCGTGGTCCGTGCTCGGGCGTTACCAGCACTGGCAGACGCTCGCGCCGTCGATCGCGCCTTACGGCCGCGAGCCGCAGTTGAACGTGAAGTACACGAAATACAACGTCGGCGGCTTCGACTTTGGCGCGGAAGCCGATTATTCGCGCTTCAGAATCACGACATCCGATATGCCGGAAGGCGATCGCGTGATGTTCAATCCGTACATTTCCTACGGTCTGTACGGGCCTGGCTACTTCGTCGTCCCGAAGGCGCAGCTGCATATCGCATCATACGATCTGACCACCACCACGGGCGGCGTTCCCGGTCAGCCGAAGCGCTTCACGTACTCGATCCCGACCTTCAGCCTCGATGCGGGGCTCGTGTTCGACCGCTCGGTGCGCCTGTTTGGCCAGGATTACATCCAGACGCTCGAGCCGCGTCTGTACTACGTGTACACGCCGTACCGGAACCAGCAGGACGCCCCGCTCTTCGATACCGCGGTGTCGGACTTCGGGCTCGCCGAGATCTTCACGCCGAACACCTTCGTCGGCAACGACCGGATCGCCGACGCGAACCGTCTGACGGCCGCGTTGACCACCCGTTTCATCAACGCCAACACAGGCGACGAGCGCGCGCGTTTCGTGATCGCGCAGCAGTACTATTTCACCGATCAGCGCGTGACACTGGGCTCGACGCCCGCGACGGCCGGTCAGCCGCGACATTCGGACCTGATCCTCGGCGCGTCGGTGAAGCTCGGCGCGGGCTTCGCGTCGGAAACCGCGTTCCAGTACAACGCCGACAACGGCCAGCTCGTCAAGTCGAGCGTCGGCTTCGGCTTCAGTCCCGGCGAGCGGCGCGTGATCAACGTCGGCTACCGTTATACGCGCCAGAACCCGACGCTGTCGCTCGAGCCGATTAACCAGTTCCTCGTGGCCGCGCAGTGGCCGCTCACGCGGCGGCTCTACGCGGTCGGCCGCTTCAATTACGACCTCGCGTCGAGCCGGGTTGTCGACGGTCTCGTCGGCTTCCAGTACGATGCCGACTGCTGGGCGGTGGGCGTCGGGGTCCAGCGCTACGCGAACGGCGTGAACACGTCGAATCAGCAGACGTCGGCGACCCGCGTGTTGGCGCAACTCGTGCTCAAGGGCCTGACGAGCGTCGACAACGGCCTGATCGCCGCGTTCAAGACGGGCGTGCAGGGATACACGCCGCTGCCGAGCGCGCCGCCGCCGCTGTCGCGCTTCAGCAATTACGATTAATCGCCGAATAAGCGGCGTCGGTGCAGCCCGCTTTCAATGGAGTACCAGTGGCAATGAAGAAAACCCTTCGCTTCGCGGCTGTCGCGTCCGGTCTGGTCGCGACGCTGATCACGGTCGCGCCCGCGTTTGCGCAGGCGCTGAGCACGCAGGGGGCGTCGCTCGCCGATGAGGTGGTTGCCGTCGTCAACAACGACGTGATCACAGGGCGCGAGCTTGACCAGCGCACCGGCCTGATCGCGCGGCGCCTGCAGCAGCAGAACGCGCCCGTGCCGCCAGCCGACCAGTTGCGCGCGCAGGTGCTGAACCAGATGGTGCTCGAGCGGATTCAGATCCAGCGTGCGAAGGACGACGGCATCGTGGTCGACAACGCGTCCGTGCAGTCGACGCTGCAACGGCTCGCGGCGGCGAACAACATGCCGCTGGACCAGTACCGCGCGCGCATCGAGGCGCAGGGCGTGCCTTGGGACGTGTTCACGCGCGACGCGCGCACCGAGCTGCTGCTGTCGAAGCTGCGCGAGAAGGAAGTCGATAGCAAGATTACCGTGTCGGACGCGGAAGTGGCGAGCTATATCGCGAGCCAGCGCGGCCCGAACGCGGGCTCGCAGCAGGATCTGCGGCTTGAGCACATCTTCGTGAAGGCGCCCGCCAATGCGCCGCAGGCCGAGATCGACGCCGCGCAGAAGAAGGCGGAGGGCTTGCTGTCGCAGGCGCTTGCGTCGGGCGCGAACTTCGAGCGGCTCGCGAAGAGCAACTCGGAAGCCGACGACGCGAAAAAGGGCGGCGATCTCGGCTTCAAGGCACCGGCCTCGCTGCCGCAGGATGTCATCGATGCGGCGTCGAAGCTGCGTCCCGGCCAAGTCAACCCGGCCTTGATCCGCGTGCCCGACGGCTTCGAGATCGTGCGTCTCGTCGAGCGTCGCGCAAGCCAAAGCCCGGCCGCGTCGGCGAAGATCGTGCAGACGCACGTGCGGCACATTCTGCTGCGCGTCGGCGAAGGCAAATCGGAATCGCAGGCGCGCCAGCAGTTGATCGAGATCCGCAAGCAGATCGAGGCGGGAGGTGATTTCGAGAAGTTCGCGCGAACCTATTCGCAGGACGGTTCGGCCTCGCAAGGCGGTGATCTCGGCTGGATCAGCCCGGGCGAAACCGTGCCGGAATTCGAGCGGGCGATGAACGCGCTCGGCGACAACCAGGTCAGCAATCCGGTGCGTACCGAGTACGGCTATCACCTGATCCAGGTGCTCGGCCGCCGCGACGCGGAAGGCTCCGTGCAGCAGCAAATGGATATCGCGCGTCAGGCGATCGGCCAGCGTAAGGCCGAACAGGCTTACGCGGACTGGCTGCGCGAGCTGCGCGATTCGTCTTACGTGCAGATCAAGCTGCCGGTCACGCAGCAATAAACTCGTTTGCCGCGAAGCCCGCCATGTCGACCCCGGCACAACCGCTCAGCATCGCGATCACGACGGGCGAGCCCGCTGGCGTCGGTCCCGAGCTGACGGCGCTGGCATTGGCCGGCGCGGCCGCGCGCTGGCCCGATGCACGTTTCATCGTGCTTGGCGACGCGGATTTGCTTGCTGCTCGCGCGGGCGCGGTTGGCGTCGATTGGGCGCAAGCCGTAGCGCTGGGCGGGCGCGAAGCCGTGGGCGGTGCGCTGCCGCGCGCGGCCGATGCGCACCAGCGGCCGGATGCCGGCGGCGCGAATGCGGCGGGCACGTCCGCCGCGCCGGTACGGGCCGCGCCGGATGCCCGCGTGATCGGATCGTCCGTGGAAATCATGCATCGCGCGCTTGCCGTGCCGGCCGAAGCGGGCAAGCTGAATCCGGCGAACGGGCGCTACGTGCTCGATCTGCTCGACGCCGCGATCGACGGCGCGCTCGACGGCACATTCGACGCGATCGTCACGGCGCCGCTGCAAAAGAGCACGATCAACGACGCGGGTGTGCCGTTTACCGGCCACACCGAATATCTGGCCGAGCGCACGCGCACGCCGCAGGTGGTGATGATGCTCGCCGGCACGGGCGAGCGGGCGCTGCGCGTCGCGCTTGCGACGACCCATCTGCCGCTCAAGGACGTATCGGCCGCGTTGAGTATCGATGGCCTCGTCGGCACGCTCGGCATCATCGATCGCGATCTGCGCCGCGGATTCGGCATTGCCGCGCCGCGCATCCTCGTGACGGGCGTCAATCCGCATGCGGGCGAGAACGGCTATCTCGGCCGCGAGGAGATCGACGTGATCGAGCCGGCGATCGCGCGCGCGCGCGCGGCGGGCATCGACGCACGCGGCCCGTACCCGGCCGACACGCTGTTCCAGCCTCGCCACCTCGAACACGCGGATTGCGTGCTCGCGATGTTCCACGATCAGGGCTTGCCGGTTCTCAAGTACGCGACGTTCGGCGAAGGCGTGAATATCACACTCGGGCTGCCGATCGTGCGCACGTCGGTCGATCACGGCACCGCGCTCGATCTGGCGGGCACCGGCCGCGCCGATTGCGGCAGCCTCGTCGCGGCGATCGATGCCGCGGTGACGATCGCGCGCCATCGGCGCGCGGGCTGATCGGCGAACCGAACCGGCGCGGCTTGGGCCGCGCACTGAATTTCACGCGTCATCCGTTTTTCTATCTTTCGATGTCGAACAGCAGACAGCACCAAGGACACTTCGCGCGCAAGCGCTTCGGGCAGAACTTTCTCGTCGATCACGGCGTGATCGACGCGATCGTCGCGGCGATTCGCCCCGAGCGCGGCGAACGAATGGTCGAGATCGGGCCGGGGCTCGGCGCGCTGACGGGCCCCGTGATCGCGCGGCTCGCGACGCCCGAATCGCCGCTGCACGCAGTCGAACTCGATCGCGATTTGATCGACCGGCTCAAGCAGCGCTTCGGCAACCTGCTCGAGTTGCACGCCGGCGACGCGCTCGCATTCGATTTCGGCTCGCTCGCGCGCGCGGATGCGCCGCAGGGCAAGCCGTCGCTGCGGATCATCGGCAACTTGCCGTACAACATTTCGAGCCCGCTGCTGTTTCATCTGATGTCGTTCGCGGACGCCGTGATCGATCAGCACTTCATGTTGCAGAATGAGGTGGTCGAACGGATGGTGGCCGAGCCGGGCACGAAGGCGTTCAGCCGACTGTCGGTGATGTTGCAATACCGCTATGCGATGGACAAGCTGATCGATGTGCCGCCCGAGTCGTTCCAGCCGCCTCCGAAGGTCGACTCGGCGATCGTGCGGATGATTCCGCATGCGCCGCACGAACTGGCGGCCGTCGATCCGGCCGTGCTGGGCGCCTTGGTGACGGCCGCGTTCTCGCAGCGCCGCAAGATGTTGCGGAATACGCTCGGCGAATACCGTGACGCGGTGGATTTCGATGCGCTCGGTTTCGATCTTTCGCGCCGCGCGGAGGATGTCAGCGTCGATGAGTACGTGCGCGTTGCGCAGGCGCTCGAGAAGCGGCGGCGCGCCGGCGAGTGACGGCGTGTGCGCCGGCGCGCTCGGCGATGCGCGGATGGACCGTCGCGGTGGGATGCGGGATCGCGGTCCGCACGTCGCCGTTATCGGCGGCGGGGGCGCGCGGCACGAGCGCAAAAAAGACGCGGCCCGTCATCGGGGCCGCGTATCAGAAGCTGCGTTAAGTCAGACGGGGAACGTCCGCCGCGCACAAGCGGCGTTACGCTCCCTTCAACGGCACGACGGCGTTGCGATTCAGATAACGCAGAATATCGTCGAAGCTGACCGCTCCTTTTTTCTGTTCGTCGATGGCGTCGAAATGATCGGCGGCCCATCCCCAGCCGCTGTTGCTGGCCGCCGCCTTCGTCAGCAGATGGGTGTTCGGATCGGCTGCCGCATCGAACTTGGATTTCAGGTTCGTGACGATCGCATTGCCGGTGGATTCGGGCGTCTGCTCGCGCATCACCTTGCGCTCCGTCGTCGTGCGCGGCGGCTTGGCCAGATGCTCGCCGACCTTGATGGTTGCGACGTCCGCGAACGCCGCATCCTGCGACCATGACGCGATCGGCCGCACGCCGCCATCGAATGCATAGGCCGGCGCCGTCACGCACGCGGCAAGCAGGGTCGTTACAAGAAAATCACGCATCAACATAGTTTCTCCCATGTGCTTGTCAGCCGGCCTTTTGCTGTCGGGCCACGGCCGTGGCCGGCGCGCTGGCGTTATAGAACTGCCGCAGGTCGGCGCGCATCGGATCGCGCGACGCCTCGGTCAAATAAGCCATATGGCCGCCATCATATTCTTTGACCGTGATCCGCGGCGTTTGTCCCGCCGCCGGCCACACGCCGCCGTGCTGCAAATCGAGTTCGGTCTGGAAGAACGGCGTTACGCCGTCGTGGTAGCCGTGGATCACGAGCACCTTGACCGACGGATCGAGCGTGAGCGTTTCCGCGAGATCCGGCACGCTGCTCGGGTTCGTCGAGCCGCGGTGCGGCGCGTTCCAGTTCCAGAAATTGAACGCGATGTCGCTGCCGTAGATCTGCGTCGGGTCCTGATTCCGGTAACCGAACTGATCGAGCAGCAGCGGCTTGATCGCGCCGTAGAAGCCGGCATTTTCGTATGACGAAATATCGTACTTGATGTTTGCCGTCGTGCTTATCCGGCCGTCATACGCATTGAATTGCGCGGACGCGGCGGCGTTCGGGTAGATGGCGCTCGCGACGCTGTTGAAGAGCAGGCTGTTCGGATCGATCGCGAGCCAATCCTTCATTTGCGTGCTGGCCGGCAGGCCGGTGATCGCGCTCAGCTGCGAGATGGTCGCGGGCGGGAAATTCGACGCCGCGAGGCCGGGCGCATATTGGGCCGTCGTGAAATTGCGCAGGTAGTCCGCGTACTGCGGCTCCGTCATCACGCCGCGCGCGGTGGATTTGCCGTAGAAATCGACGACCATCCCGACCGTCGGGAAGAAGCCTTCGCGAGCGTCTGCCTGCGTCGAAAGATAACCGTAATCCAGAATCGGCGATTGCAGCACCATGCCGCTCAGCACGATCGGCTTCGCGCCGCTCGGATCGGGCGCGTAATTGCTCGTGCCCGCCTGCACCAGCAGGTCCGCGACAATCGGCGTGCGAATGCCGCTGTACGATTCACCGAACAGGTATTTCGGCGAGCTTTGCCGGTTGTAGCGGTTGATGTACGCGGTGATGAAATCCCGGAAGATGCCCGCGTCGGCGTCGGTGCTCCAGAAGTCCTGGTTCTTGTGCGGTGCGATGGCTTCCGAGAAGCCGCTGCCCGCGATGTCGACATAGACGAGATCGGTCTGGTCGAGCAGCGATTGCGGGTTGTCGATCAGCGGGAAGCTGTCGGGGATGTTCGGGCCGGGCGGCAGATTCGGCGCGTCGATCTTCAGGCGTTTCGGCGCCCACGCACCCAGATGCATCCAGATCGACGGCTCGCCGGGGCCGCCATTGAAGATGAACGTGACCGGGCGCTGCGCGTGCGGGATATCGTCCCGCGTGTACGACATGTAGAAGATCGACGCCTCGGCGTCGCGTTGAGCCGGATTGTTCGGGCTCTTGGGCGCCCACGCGATCAAGTGGCCGGCGCGCGCCGTGTACTCGATCGTCTGCCCGTTGATCACGGCGCGGTGATGCTTGGTGGCGGGAGTTTCGTCGACGGCGCTTTGCGCAAGGCTCGCGTTCGCGACATCGACATCCTTCGAACCGGCGCCGCCATTGGGGCCGTTCCGATAGGCCGCGCTGAGCGACGCCTGCGGGTCCTGGTAAGCCGCGTAGTGATTGGGATCGGTGAGCGCGCGATCGGCGGGCCACACCGACGACGAGCCGGAATCATCGCCCCCACCGCACGCGGCGAGCACCGCGGTCAACAAAACGCCGAGCGACAAGCGCCAGCGAAGGGCCCCCCTTGAGGGCTGGCTATGCATTGTTTCTCTCATTGTTCTCTATCGATTGGATTGGGCCGCGCGCCGTCCGGGACCGCGCGGCATTTTTTTCAAGACACGACTTCGGCCTAGTCGAATCGGACGGCAATAATTGCCGTGTCCTAACTATCCGGCCAAGCGCAAGCTTGAGCGCAGCGCTTCGATTTTTCCGCTGACCGGACCTGTGCGAAGCATCGTGCGCCTATCGGAGGCGATGCGTCAATCCTAATCGACGAGCGGGCACGCGCGCTGCGTGGGCTACAGAACACTGCGCAGGCTTGGCGAAAGGTCGATGTGACGAAGTCGGGGCAAAGCGCCTGGGCGCGGCAGCGGGATTCGCGCGTCTCTGGTACATTCGTGCGTTCACGCAAGTCCCCACGGAGTACCCCCTATGCGTTTGCTTCACACGATGCTTCGAGTCGGCGATCTCGACCGCTCGATCAAGTTCTACACCGAACTGCTCGGCATGAAATTGTTGCGTCGCGACGATTATCCGGAAGGCAAGTTCACGCTTGCGTTCGTCGGCTACGGCGACGAGCGCGATCATACGGTCATCGAGCTGACCCACAATTGGGACACGAAATCGTATGAAATCGGCACGGGTTTCGGTCATCTCGCACTCGAGGTCGACGATGCATACCAGGCGTGCGAGCGGATCAAGGCGCAAGGCGGCAAGGTCACGCGAGAAGCCGGTCCGATGAAGCACGGCACGACGGTGATCGCGTTCGTCGAGGATCCGGACGGCTACAAGATCGAATTCATTCAGCGCAAGCCGCACTGACGCGGGCGGCCTTGAACCCGGCCGCCGCGGGCCGGGTTCGGATCAGAGCGCGGGCAGCAGTTCCGGCGGATGATGCTTGAGCGTATGCCGCGCCTCGCGGAATTCAGGAAAGATCGATTCGACTGTCTGCCAGAACGCGGGGCTGTGATTCATCTCGCGCAGATGCGACAGCTCGTGCGCGACCACGTAATCGACGATCGACATCGGAAAGTGAATGAGCCGCCAGTTCAGGCGGATCTTGCCGTCGCTCGAGCAGCTTCCCCAGCGCGTCGCGGCCGACGACAACGCATAGGCCGCATACGTGACGCCGAGCTTTTGCGCATAGACCGCGAGCCGTTCGCCGAAGATCCGCTTCGCTTCGCCTTGCAGCCAGCCTTGCACGCGATCCTTGATCTGCTGCCCGCTCGCGTGCGCGGGCAGGCCGAGCCCGAGCGTCGCGGCGGCGGCGTCGAAGCGCAGCGCGCCTTGCGCCGACGCGAGCGTGATCGTGACGGACTTGCCGAGATACGGAATCTGCGCGCCTTCCTTCCAATCGATTTGCGGCAGCGCGCGCTGCTCGGCACGCGTTTGCCATTCGGCGAGCTTCGCGAAGATCCAGCGGCGCTTCTCGGCGATCGCCGCTTCGATATCGGCGAGCGTCACCCAGCGTGGCGCGGTGATCGTCAAACCATTGCCGTCGATCGCAAAGCCGATCGTGCGCCGTGCCGAGCGCTTGAGCTTGTACGCGAGCACGCGGCCGTCGAGCGCGAGCGTGCGCAGGCGCGAACGGTCGTCGGCGGGCGGGGGGGCGTCGGACGCGGACAGGCCGGCGGCCGGCGCGGGATGCGCAGCGGGCGAAGCGCCGGCCGCCGGCGCACCCACGGACGCCGGCGCGGCTGGCCCATCGAAGAGCGGCAGGTCGAGCTGGCGGTGATCGAGCGCCACGACAGCCGGCCGTGGCCTGGGACGCTTCGGCATCAGTTCTCTTCGTTTAGCAGTGCGCAATGGGTAAAACCTTGACTCAGGTGGACGCCGCGCTCGACGCGCGCGCGTTGCCGCCGCGTGCGTCGCGCTCGTGCCGGTATGCGTCGGGGTCGATGCGGCGCATTTCCGTTTCGATCCAGTTCTCGACGCGTTCGTTCAATTGTTCGTATGTGAGGCCGTGCGTGTCGATCGGCTTGCCGATCGACACCGTGACCAGGCCGGGAAACTTCGTAAACGAGTTGCGCGGCCACACGTGTCCGGCGTTATGCGCGATCGGCACGACAGGCGTGCCGGCGTCGACCGCGAAGCGCGCGCCGCCCGTCTTGTACTTCCCCTGGCTGCCGACCGGCGTGCGCGTGCCTTCGGGGAAGATGATGATCCATGCGCCGTCGTCGAGCCGCACCTTGCCCTGGCGGATCACCGAATCGAACGCATGCTTGCCGTCCTTGCGGTTGATATAGACCATCTGCAGCATGCCGAGCGCCCAGCCGAAGAACGGCACGTACAGCAGTTCGCGCTTGAGCACGAAGCAAAGCGGCTTGGGCATCAGCGCGGGCAGCGCGATCGTTTCCCAAGCGGATTGATGCTTCGACAGCAGCACGGCCGGCCCGTTTGGCAGATTGTCGAGGCCTTCGATCCGGTAACGGATGCCGTTGAGCCAGCGCGCGACGAAGATCGTCGATTTGCACCAGCCGGCCGCCATCCAGTAGCGCGCGGTCGCACGCATGAACGGAAACGCGATCAGGCAGGCGATCGCATACGGGATCGTGTAGACGATCAGATACAGAGTGAAGAGCAGCGAGCGGACGAAGCGCATGGCGTGGCGTCAATGGGCGAGGAAGCGGGGCGCTTCACTCTTGTTCTTCGGAAAGAAAATCGAGCGCGAAGGCGCGCAGATCGTCGTGAACGCGGGTGCCGTCCGGCAAGCCGCCGTCGGCGAGCGTCTTCTTGCCTTTGCCGGTCAGCACCAAATGCGTTCTGAAGCCGAGTGCCGCGCCTGCTTGCAGATCGCGCAGCGAATCGCCGACGATCGGCGTGGCGGCCGGATCGATCTCGAAGCGCTCGGCGATCTGCTTCATCATGCCGGGCTTCGGCTTGCGGCAGTCGCAGTGATCGTCGGCCGTGTGCGGGCAGAAGAACACCGCGTCGATCCGGGCGCCGACCGCGGCGGCCGCGCGTTGCATCTTCAAATGCATCGCGTTGAGCGTCGCCATGTCGAACAGCCCCCGGCCGATGCCTGACTGATTGGTCGCGACGACGACCCGGTAGCCCGCATGGTTGAGCCGCGCGATCGCCTCGAGGCTGCCGGGCAGCGCGATCCATTCGTCGACCGATTTGACGAACGCGTCCGAATCGACGTTGATGACGCCGTCCCGATCGAGGACGACGAGTTTTTTGCTGGCGCTGGTCGGCATCGCGTGGCTCCCGGTCTTATGCGGCGAGCTTCGAGATATCGGCGACGCAGTTCATCTGCTGATGCAGCGCGGCGAGGAGCGCGAGCCGGTTCGCGCGCAGCGCCGGGTCGTCGGCGTTCACCATCACGTCGTTGAAGAACGTGTCGACGGGCGCGCGCAGCGCCGCGAGCGCGGACAGCGCGCCCGTGTACGCACGCGCGGCGAGCTGCGACTGCACGCGTGGCGCGACCTGCGCCAGCTCGTCGTGCAACGCCTTCTCGGCCGCCTCGACGAGCAGCGCGGCCTGCACCGCGCCGTTCGTGCCGCCGTCGGACTTCTTCAGGATGTTCGAGATCCGCTTGTTCGCCGCGGCGAGCGCCTGCGCTTCCGCGAGGCGCGTGAACTCGCGCACCGCGTCGAGGCGCTCGATCAGATCGTCGATGCGCGTCGGATTCAGGCCCAGCACCGCGTCGATTTCGCCCGTGGTGTAGCCGCGCTCGCGCAGCAGACCGCGCAGGCGGTCGATGAAGAACGCATGGAGCGCATCCGTCGATTCGGCGACGTCTGGCACGGCCGAGAAGCGCGCATGCGCGGCACGCAGCAGCGAGACGAGGTCGAGCGGCAGCCGCTTTTCGAGCAGCAGCCGCAACACGCCGAGCGCATGACGGCGCAGCGCGTAGGGATCTTTCTCGCCCGTCGGCGCAAGGCCGATCCCCCAGATGCCGACGATCGTCTCGAGCTTGTCGGCAAGCGCGACGGCAGTGCTGACCGGCTGGCTCGGCAGCGCATCGCCGGAGAAGCGCGGCTGGTAATGCTCGGTGCACGCGAGCGCGACCTCGTCCGGTTCGCCGTCGTGGCGCGCGTAGTATGTGCCCATCGTGCCTTGCAGCTCGGGGAATTCGCCGACCATGTCGGTCAACAGGTCCGCCTTCGCCAGACGCGCGGCGCGCCGCGCGAGCGCGGCATCGGCGCCGAGCGCGGGCGCGATCTCGCCGGCCAGCGCCTCGATCCGCTCGACGCGCGCGAGTTGCGAGCCGAGCTTGTTGTGGTAGACGACGTTCGCGAGGCGCGGCACGCGATCGGCGAGCTTGACCTTCTTGTCCTGCTCGAAGAAGAACTTCGCGTCGGCCAGGCGCGGGCGCACGACGCGCTCGTTGCCCTCGACGATTTCGGCGGGCGTTTTCGTCTCGATGTTCGACACGATCAGAAAGCGCGAGCGCAGCTTGCCCGCCGCGTCGGTGAGCGCGAAATACTTCTGGTTGGTCTGCATCGTCAGGATCAGGCATTCCTGCGGCACTTGCAGGAATTCGTCCTCGAAGCGGCACGGATAGACCACCGGCCATTCGACGAGCGCGGTCACCTCGTCGAGCAGCGCTTGCGGCATCACGACGCGATCGCCTTCGGCATGCGCGTCGAGCTGCGTGCGGATCGCTTCCCTGCGCTCGGCGAATTGCGCGATCACGCGGCCCTTTGCGCGCAGCGTGTCCGCATAGGCGCTCGCGTCGTGGATCGCGATGCGGCCGTCGGACAGAAAGCGGTGGCCGAGCGTGGTGTCGCCCGCGTCGATGCCGAACGCGGTCACGGGCACGACGGCTTGGCCGTGCAGCACGGTGAGCCGATGCACGGGGCGCACGAATTGGACGTCGGTGCCGTCCGGGCGCTGGTAGGTCATCACCTTCGGAATCGGCAGCTTCGCGAGCGTTTCGTCCAGTGCGGCCTGCAGGCCGGCGGCGAGCGGCGTGCCGGCCGCCGTGTAGTTGACGAAGAACGCTTCGGCCTTGCCGTCCTGCGCGCGTTCGAGATCGGCCACGGACAGATTCGAGTGGCCGAGCGCCGCGAGCTTCTTCGCGAGCGGCGCGGTTGGTTTGCCGTCGGCGTCGAGCGCGACCGACACCGGCAGCACTTTTTCGCGGACTTGGCGATCGGGCGCGACGGCGCGCACCTGGTGCACGACGACGGCAAGACGCCGCGGCGTCGCGTAGCGCTCGAACGCGAGTTCACCTTCGATCAAGTCGCGCGCGGCGAGGCGCTGCGCGAGGCCTTCGGCGAATGCGTCGCCGAGACGGGCCAGCGCCTTGGGCGGCAGTTCTTCGGTCAGCAGTTCGACGAGCAGGGGAGCGGGATGGTTTTGCGTCATGATGTGGAGAATCTCGTCAGTCCTGATCGATCTTGCGTTCGGCTTTCAGCGCCGGCGCCCACGCGGGCTGCGCGGCTTCCTGCGCGTCGGTGATGAGGCCGGGCACGCCCTTGACCAGGTTGCCGATCATCGGGAAGCCGAGCTTTTCGCGCGAATCGTAATACGCCTGCGCGACGAGCCGCGACAACGCGCGAATCCGGCCGATATACGCGGCGCGCTCGGTCACCGAGATCGCGCCGCGCGCGTCGAGCAGGTTGAACGTATGGCCGGCTTTCAGCACCAGCTCATACGCGGGCAGCGCGAGCTGCGCGTCGATCATCCGCTTCGCCTCGGCTTCGTAGCTGTTGAAGAACGTGAACAGCAGCTCGACGTTCGCTTGCTCGAAGTTGTACGTCGACTGCTCGACTTCGTTCTGGTGATACACGTCGCCATACGTGAGGCGGCGCAGCTCGGGGCCGTTCGGCCCTTGTTCTTCCCATTCGGTCCAGATGAGGTCGTAGACGTTTTCGACCTTCTGCAGATACATCGCGAGACGTTCGAGCCCGTAAGTGATCTCGCCCAGCACCGGTTTGCAGTCGAGGCCGCCCACCTGCTGGAAGTACGTGAACTGCGTGACTTCCATGCCGTTTAGCCACACTTCCCAGCCGAGCCCCCACGCGCCGAGCGTCGGATTTTCCCAGTCGTCTTCGACGAAGCGCACGTCGTTTTGCTTGAGATCGAAGCCGAGCGCTTCGAGCGAGCCGAGGTACAGATCGAGGATGTTTTCCGGCGCCGGCTTGAGCACCACCTGGTATTGGTAGTAGTGCTGCAGACGGTTCGGGTTTTCGCCGTAGCGGCCATCCTTCGGGCGTCGCGACGGCTGCACGTAGGCGGCGCGCCACGGCTCGGGGCCGACCGCGCGCAGGAACGTGTGCACGTGCGACGTGCCGGCGCCGACTTCCATGTCGATCGGCTGGAGCAGGGCGCAGCCCTGCCTGTCCCAATAGGACTGGAGCGTCAGGATGATTTGCTGAAACGTGAGCATGAGGAGCCTTCGGGGCGCTGGGCGGGCGTTGCGGGCCGCCGGCGCGGGCGGCGCCCGTGCCGTCAGCTCGCGCGGCGCGCGGCTGGGGTCTGTGCTGAAACGTGCAATTTTACCGGATCGGCGCGGGGGTGCGTTCGGAATGGGGTGGCGCGCAATGGCGGTGCAGCTCACGTTGCGCGCGTTTTGTGTATTTCGCGCGTTTCGCGGCACATTGCGCGCCGCTTGCCGTCCAGCCGCGCCCGGCATGGAGGGCGCCACGGCACCGCGCGCGCCCGGTCGAGCGTGAACGGGCGGCGCGTCAGCTGCGCCGGCGCGATCTGCGCCCGAGCGCGAAACCGGCTGCGAGCAGCAGCAGCGAAAGCGCGAGCACCGTACTGTCGCCGCTCATCACATACGGCGTGCGGCCCGCCGTGCCTTCGATCCGCACGTCGAGCGAGCCGATCGTGTAAGGCTTCAATCGGCCGATCACGCGCCCGTGCGCGTCGATCGCGGCCGTCATGCCGGTATTGGTCGCGCGCAGCATCGGCCGGCCCGTTTCGAGCGAGCGCATCCGCGCGATTTGCAGATGCTGGTCGAGCGCGATCGTGTCGCCGAACCACGCGAGATTCGTTGCGTTCACGAGCACGCCGGGCGACACCGGATTGTCGCGGATCGACGCGGCGATCTGCTCGCCGAAGAGATCCTCGTAGCAGATGTCGACCATCACCGGCTGGTTGCGCACGATGAAGGGCGGCTGCACGAGCGCGCCGCGCGCGAAATCGCCGAGCGGCATCTTCATCAGGTCGACGAACCAGCGAAAACCCCAAGGGATGAACTCGCCGAACGGCACCAGGTGGTGCTTGTCGTAACGGTAGATGTCGCGCGAATGCGGCGTTACGCCATACAGGCTGTTCGTGTAATCGACAATTCTGCCGTCCTCGGTGATCGTATCGCCCACCGCGCCGAACACGATCGACGTGTTCGTCGTGTCGCTGAACTGGCGGATCGCGCGGGCAAACGACTCGGGCAAGTCCTGGATCGTCATGACCGCTATTGCCGTTTCCGGCGTGACGATCAGATCGGCCGGCTTGTCGGTGATCATCTTTTGATACAGCTCGATCGCCGCGTCGATGCCCGCTTGCTCGAACTTGATCTCCTGTTTGACGTTGCCTTGCAGCAGCCGCACATCGAGCGGCGCGTTCGCGGGCACGGTCCACGGCACGAGCGCGAGCAGCGGGCCGGCCGCGACGAGCGCGAGCGCCGTGAGCGCCGGCGCGGCGGCGTTCGCCGTGCCCGCCGCGTTCGCGGGGCGCGCGTCGCCCGGCGAGGCCGCCGCGCGCCTGCCGGCGCGCACGCGGACGACCGCCTGCACCGCCAGAGCCGCGACGAGCGCGAGCACCCACGCGACGCCATAGACGCCGACGAGCGACGCATAGCCGGCAAGCGGGCCGTCGACTTGCGCGTAGCCGCTCGCGAGCCACGGAAAGCCGGTGAACACGGTGCCGCGCAGCCATTCGCCGACGGCCCACGCGCTCGCGAACGCGAACGCGTGATACCACGCCGGCGGCAACGGGCGTTGGCCGGCGGCAGCCATGCGATGCGCGCGCCGGGTGCACAACGACCAGAGTGCCGCCGCGAACGCGGGATAGATCGACAGATACGCGCAGAACAGCACAAGCGCGCCGCCCGCGAGCGGCGCGGCCATCTCGCCGTACACGTGCATGCTGATATAGAGCCACCAGATGCCGGTGATGAAGTTGCCGAAGCCGAACGCGCCGCCCGTTGCCGCCGCTTGCGTCCAGCGGGTGGTGCGCGCGAGCTGCGCGAACAGCCACGCGAACACGGCGATTTGCAGCCAGCCGCCGTGCGGCGTCGGCGCGAACGTCAGCGTATTGGCCGCGCCCGCGAGCAGCGCGGCGGGATAGTGCCAGACGGGCAGCGCGCTGCCGGCGGCCGTTGGGCAAGCGCCGTGCGGCGGGCGGGTCGAAATCGGTTCGGCCATGCGGGCGTCGGAAAAGCGTTGAAGAGGGCGGCTTGCGGGCCAGCCGGCGTCAAGGGCGGCGCCGATCGTGGCGCTATCGCGCGGTCATTCGGTTTCGCCGGCCGTGAGACCGCGCCGGCTCGCGAGTGGCGTGCGGCGCACGAGCAGCACGTGGATCTGGCGGGCGTCGCCGCGCTGGATCTCGAATACCAGGTCGCCCAGGCGCACTTTTTCGCCGCGATGCGGCACGCGGCCGAAATGGTGCGTGATGAGTCCGCCAATCGTGTCGACTTCGTCATCCGAAAAATGGGTGCCGAACGTTTCGTTGAATTGCTCGATCTCGGTGAGCGCGCGGACGCGATAGCGGCCGTCCGGCGCGGCGATGATGTTGCCTGCTTCCTCGTCGAAATCGTATTCGTCCTCGATGTCGCCGACGATCTGCTCGAGCACATCCTCGATCGTGATGAGGCCTGCGACGCCGCCGTATTCGTCGACGACGATCGCGAGATGGTTTCGATTCACGCGGAAATCGTGCAGCAGCACGTTCAGCCGCTTCGATTCGGGGATAAAGACGGCGGGGCGCAGCATTCCGCGCACGTCGAATTCCTCTTCGGCGTAAAAGCGCAGCAAATCCTTCGCGAGCAGCACGCCGATGACGTTGTCGCGGTTGTCTTCGTAGACGGGGTAGCGCGAGTGCGCTTTTTCGAGCACGAACGGGATGAAATCCTCGGGCTTGTCGGCGATGTTGATCGCGTCCATTTGCGCGCGGGGCACCATGATGTCGCGCGCGCACAGGTCGGATACCTGGAACACCCCTTCGATCATCGACAGCGAATCAGCGTCGATCAGATTGCGTTCGTGCGCGTCCTGCAGGATTTCGAGGAGTTCGGCCCGCGATTCGGGCTCGGGCGAGATGAAGTCGGTCAGGCGCTCGAGCAGCGAGCGCTTTTCATGCGGTTTGTCGGTAGGCTTTCGACTGGGATACGAATCGTTCATGGTGGTGCGCTCCCGCTTGATGGAAAGCGCGCTGTCACGGAGTTGAGAAGGATACACCAAGGCCGTTGCGCTGCCGTGTCGGTCGTGCGGGGCACGCGGGCGGTGCGGATGCGGATTGGGCGATTGCGTTGCGGCTGCCCGCTCGGCTACCTTCATCGTAGCGCAGAAAGCGGCGAGCGGGCACTGGCGGCAAAGGGCTTGCCCGGGCGGCTGCGGCGATGGCCGGCGCATGCACCGGCCGCGTGTTCGCGGGCCGTGGCGCGAGCCCGCAACGGGCGCGCGGGTTTTGCCGGCGGCCCGCATGGCGCGCGTCGCGATCGCTCTCGCATTGCGCGGCACAGGGACTTATTCGCATCGCGTGGCGTGGCGCGATGGCCCCGCCGCAGCCGGCCGGCGCGCCGCGCGCCGCCCGCTAACGGCAACGCGCGAGCAGCGCCTCCAGTGCGCGGTCGGGCATCCCGCTGTCGCGCAGCGCGGCGACGGTGCGGCTCACGTAGTCGAGCGTCGTGCCGTAGCGGCCGCGCGCGCAGCCGAACACGGTCTTCACGATTTCGTCGGGCAGCCTGCCGGTGTAGGTCGGCGCGTCGCGCCGCATGACGAAGGCGAGCGCGTTGACGCGCTCGCCGTTCGCGAGCACGCACGGCAGCCACGCGGGACGGTACGAACCCATCGCCATCTCGCGCCGCCATAGCGCTTCGAGGTGCGGCATCGCGGTGCGGCCGGCGAGCTTGAATGCGAGCCCGGTACACGAGCCGCCGCGGTCGAGCGCGAGCACGAGTCCCGGCTGTTCGGGCGTGCCGCGGTTCACGCGCGACCACAAATAGAGTCCGCGATGATAGCCGTGAATCTTTGCGCGCACGGCCTCGGCGGTCGGCATGCCGGGGTTCCAGATCAGCGAGCCATAACCGAACAGCCACAGGTCGCTTATGCGATCCCAGTTGACGAGCGCTGCGGCGAGCGACGCCGCGAGTTCCGCGTCGCTCAGGTAGCGCGCTTCGCCGAGCGGCGGCGGATACGCGCAGGCGGGCAGCATGGGGGCAGGGCGGTCCACGGCTGACGGCTGCGCGGATCAGCGATACGGATTCGGAAAGCCGAGCCGCGCGAGGATATCGACTTCGAGCGCTTCCATTTCGGCGGCATCCGCTTTGCCCCGCTCGTGATCGTAGCCCTGCGCGTGCAGCGCGCCGTGCACGAGCAGATGCGCGTAGTGCGCGACGAGCGTTTTGCCTTGCGTGCGCGCTTCCTTCTCGATGACGGGGCAGCACAGCACGAGATCGGCGACCGTCGCGCCGTCCGGCTCGTTGCCGTATGCGAAGGTCAGCACGTTGGTCGGGTAGTCTTTGTGCCGGTAGCTTGCGTTGAGCGCGCGGCCTTCGGTTTCGCCGACGAAGCGCACGGTGAACTGGGCGTCGGCGAACAGCGCTGCCTCGAGCCATTCGGCGATCACCTTGCGCTTGGGCAGCGTCTTGCGCTGCGCATCGCCGATTTCGTCGCCATATTGGAGCGCAAGGTCGAGTTCGGGCTCGCGCGCCTCATCGGCTTCGTCATGCGCATGGTCGGGGTTTTCGTCGGCGCCGACCGCGACGATCACGCTGTCGTAATGCTCGGGACGCAGCGCGAGGCTCGCGCGCAGCGCCGGGTTCGCATGCTGCGCGACGATCGCGACGGCTGCGTCGCCCGAGTGGCCGGACAGGTCGAACATCAGGCTGCGGCCGTCGGCGAAATCGACGCGCAGCGCTTGCGCATCGATCGTTTTGACTTTGCCTTTGGCGTCGAACAACGACAGGCGGGGAGCTTCAGTTTGCGCCGCGTCGGCGTGCGCGGGCTTTTTCGGAGGACGAGACGATTTCATCACGCTTACGTCGGTTTGAACGCGCTGAGGATACACCAAATGGACAGGCGTCCGGCGATGGTTGGGGAGGAGTATCGCACCGGTGAAGCGGGGGGCTTGCATAGCCTGATCATCGAGTCTTGCCGCCGCGCCGGATCTGGCGGCAGAGGCGAACTTGGCGTGCGCCCCGCGCGATGTGGCGCGGGGCGCCCTTTTCCGCCGGAAAAGGCGGGCCTTCGGAAGCGGCGGCGCTCGCCAGCCCGTTGCCGGCGCGAATCGGCCCTAGTCGTCCTGCCGCTGCGCGTGGAATTCGTCATACGCCTCGACGATCCGCGCGACGAGCGGATGCCGGACCACATCGGCGCTCGAGAAGCGCGTGAGCGCGATGCCGCGCACGCCGGAGAGCACCTGTTGGGCCTCGATGAGGCCGCTCTTGTGGCCGCGCGGCAGATCGACCTGCGTCGTGTCGCCGGTGACGACCGCCTTCGAGCCGAAACCGATCCGCGTGAGAAACATCTTCATCTGCTCGGGTGTCGTGTTCTGCGCCTCGTCGAGGATGATGAACGCGTGGTTCAGCGTGCGCCCGCGCATATAGGCGAGCGGCGCGATCTCGATCATCTGGCGCTCGAACATCTTCGCGGTTTTGTCGAAGCCGAGCAGATCGTACAGCGCGTCGTACAGCGGCCGCAGATACGGATCGACCTTCTGCGCGAGATCGCCCGGTAGAAAGCCGAGCCGCTCGCCCGCCTCGACGGCCGGGCGCGTCAGCACGATCCGCTTGACCTGGTCGCGCTCGAGCGCGTCGACCGCGCACGCGACCGCCAGATATGTCTTGCCGGTGCCCGCCGGCCCGACGCCGAACGTGACGTCGTGCGACAGAATCTGCTTCAGGTACTCGCGCTGCGCGGGCGTGCGGCCGCGCAGATCGGCGCGGCGCGTGTAGAGCTTGGGTGCCGCGTCGTCGCCGGCGGGTTCGCCGGCGTTGCCCGCTGGCTCGTCGAACGGATGGTCGGGGTCGCCACGCAGGCGCACGTCGATTTCGTCGCCGCCGTTGCCGGTGTGGCGCGGGTTGCCCGGATGGCGCGCCTCGACGAGCGCGAGCTGGATGTCGTCGACCGACAGTGGATCACGCGCGCGGTTGTAGAAATCCTCGAGCGCGGCGAGCGCGAGCTTGGCGCCGCGGCCGCGGATCGCGATCCGGTGGCCGCGACGCGACAGCGTCACGTCGAGCGCCTGTTCGATCTGGCGCAGGTTTTCGTCGAGCGGGCCGCAGAGGTTGGCCAGGCGCGTGTTGTCGTCGCGCGGCGCGGTGAATTCCAGTGCTTGGGCGGTTTTCAAAGTGGCGTCAGGCTCCAGCGATGGCGGGGTATCGCGTCAATGCGTGTTCGTGCTTGCATCGTCGTGCGCGAGCACCAGCTCGCCGCGCAGCGAATGCGGATAAGCGTGATTGATCGTCACGTCGACCATCTGGCCGATCAGGCGCGGGTGCGATGCGACGGGGGCGGGGAAATTGACGACCCGGTTGTTCTCGGTGCGTCCCGCGAGTTCGTTCGGATCCTTGCGCGACGGCCCTTCGACGAGAATCCGCTCGACCTTGCCGACCATCGCCTGGCTGATCCGGACGACGTTCGCATCGATGGTCGCTTGCAGATGTTGCAGCCGTTTGAGCTTGATCTCGCGCGGCGTGTCGTCCGCGAGGTTCGCGGCCGGCGTGCCGGGGCGCGGGCTGTAGATGAACGAGAAGCTGGTGTCGTAGTTCATTTCGTCGACGAGTTTCATCGTCTTGTCGAAATCGGCGTCGGTCTCGCCGGGAAAGCCGACGATGATGTCGGTCGACAGCGAGAGATTCGGGCGGATCGCGCGCAGCTTGCGAATCACCGATTTGTATTCGAGCACCGTGTAGCCGCGTTTCATGGCCATCAGAATCCGGTCGCAGCCGTGCTGGACCGGCAGGTGCAGGTGATCGACGAGCTTGTCGACCTTCGCGTAGACGTCGATCAGCCGCTGCGTGAACTCCTTCGGATGAGACGTCGTGTAACGGATGCGCTCGATGCCGGGAATCTCGGCGACGTATTCGATCAGCGTGGCGAAATCGGCGATCTCGTGCGATCCGGACGAAGCCCCCTTGGCGGACGAGCCGCGGGTCAGCGCGCCGCGATAGGCGTTCACGTTCTGGCCAAGCAGCGTCACCTCGCGCACGCCCTGGTCGGCGAGGCCGGCAATTTCGGTCAGCACGTCGTCGAGCGGACGCGACACTTCGTCGCCGCGCGTATACGGCACGACGCAGTAGCTGCAGAACTTGCTGCAGCCTTCCATGATCGACACGAACGCGCTCGGCCCCTCGACGCGCGCGGGCGGCAGATGATCGAACTTCTCGATTTCGGGAAACGTGATGTCGACTTGCGCACGGCCGCTTGCGCGGCGCGCGTCGATCATCTTCGGCAGCCGGTGCAGCGTTTGCGGGCCGAACACCAGATCGACGTAAGGCGCGCGCGCGACGATCGACGCGCCTTCCTGGCTCGCGACGCAGCCGCCGACGCCGATCAACAGATCCGGCTTGGCCTCCTTCAGCTCGCGCACGCGGCCGAGATCGGAAAACACTTTCTCCTGCGCCTTCTCGCGCACCGAGCAGGTGTTGAACAGGATGATGTCCGCGTCCTCGGGGGAGTCGGTCTTCTCCAGCCCTTCGGCGGCGTGGAGCACGTCGACCATTTTGTCCGAGTCGTACTCGTTCATCTGGCAGCCGAAGGTCTTGACGTAAACTTTTTTGGTCATGAGGGTTCGCCGTTCGCAGTGGTTGACCTGGGGGCGTCGTTCAAATCGATTGGGGGGACGGATCGGTGCGACGCGGCGCGCACGGCCGCAGGTGCCGATGTGCGCGTCGCGAGGGGAGGATGCCGCCGGGAAAGCTTTCTATTATAGCTTTTCGGGGCGCCCGGCGAGCGATGAAACCGGATAGGCAACGGCGTTGGCGGTGCGGCCGCGTCGCGCGGATTCGGGCGCACCGGCCTGGCCGGTACGCCGGCCCGCCCGCGTCACCGGCACGCGTTCAATAAATCGTCGAGCGCGGCTTCTTCCTGCGCGAAGCGCTCGACGAGGTAATCGAGCAGCACGCGCACGCGCGGCGGCATGTAGCGCTTGCTGTGATAGATCGCGTGCAGCGGCGCATCGTGGTGCCGCCAGTCGGGCAGCAGCACTTGTAGACGGCCCGCGCGGACGTCGTCCGCGATATCCCAGATCGATTTCAGCGCGATCCCGTAGCCGCGGATCGTCCATTCGCGCGTGAGGCCGCCGTCGTTCGTCTCGTGCGCGTTATCGAGCGGCACGGTGTAGGTTTGCGTTTCGTCGCCGCGCGTGAAGCGCCACACGTTCAGCGGCCCGGACGCGATCGTGATTACGTTGCACGGAAAACGCGCCAGATCGTGCGGGTCCTTCGGCGTGCCGTGCGCCGCGACGAACGCGGGCGACGCGCACAGCACGCGCCGGTTCGTCGCGAGGCGCCGCGCGACGAGCGCGCCGTCCGGCGGCGCCGCGAAGCGGATCGCGAGGTCGATCTCGTCCTGCCACAGATTCGACGACGAATCGGACGCCGTGAGCGAAAACCGCATGTCCGGATAGCGGACGATGAAGGCGTCGAGCCAGTCGAGCAGCAGATGGCGGCCGAAATCCGACGTCGACGACAGCCGCACCTTGCCGCTCACGGCATGGCGGCCCTCCTGCAGCATCGCGTCGGCGTCGTCGAGCGCCTGCAGCGCTTGGCGGCAGCAGTTCAGATAGAGCCGCCCCTCGTCGGTGAGCCGCAGCCGGCGCGTCGAGCGCTCGAACAGGCGCGTCGACACCTGTGCCTCGAGCTTCGCAAGCCGCGCGCTCGCGGCGGCGGGCGTCAAGTTGAGCTTGCGTCCCGCAGCCGACAGGCTGCCCAGTTCCGCAGCCTCGACGAACAAGCGGATATCTCCCAGTCGGTCCATGCGATTTTTCAACGGCGTTTGAAAATGCTTCAAATGCTACGCCCATTATCAAAAATTCACTGATTCGAGACAATGCGCGCTCGTTGCGGTGCGGGATAAACGGTGACGCCGCGCTTGCCGTCAGGATTTGCATCAGAACTTGGATCAGGAGAATTCCATGCCTTTACCGTTGCTCGCACTCGCGATCAGCGCTTTCGCGATCGGCACCACCGAATTCGTCATCATGGGCTTGCTGCCCGATGTCGCGCGCGACCTCGCGGTGACGCTGCCCGCCGCCGGCCTGCTCGTGAGCGGCTACGCGCTCGGCGTCGCGGCGGGGGCGCCGCTTCTTGCCGTGCTTACGAGCTGGATGCCGCGCAAGGCGGCGCTGCAATGGCTGATGGCGATCTTCATCGTCGGCAACGTGCTGTGCGCGCTTGCGCACGGCTACGCCATGCTGATGGTCGCGCGCGTGGTCACATCGTTCGCGCACGGCTCGTTTTTCGGGATCGGCTCGGTCGTCGCCGCATCGCTGGTGCCGCCGACCAAGCGGGCGAGCGCGATCGCATTGATGTTTACCGGGCTCACGCTCGCGACCGTGCTCGGCGTACCGTTCGGCACCTTCGTCGGCCAGACGCTCGGCTGGCGCACGACGTTCTGGATCGTCGCGGCGCTTGGCGTCGCGTCGCTCGCGGGTATCGCCGCGCTCGTGCCGAAGCAGCCCGATGCGGCGCGCGTCGCGTTCGGCCGCGAGCTGAGCGTGCTGAAAGAGCCGCAGGTATGGCTCGCGCTCGCGATGACGGTGCTCGGCTTCGGCGGCGTGTTCGTCGTGTTCACGTATATCACGCCGATTCTCGAGGACGTGACGGGTTTCGCGCCGCGTTCGGTCGCATTGATCCTCGTGCTGTTCGGCGTCGGGCTCACGATCGGCAACATGATTGGCGGCAGGCTCGCGGATCGCGCGTTGATGCGCTCGCTGATCGCGATCCTTGCTGTGCTCGCGGCGGTAATGGCGGTGTTCGCGAGAACCAGCCATCTGCCCGTCGCGGCCGCCGTCACTGTGTTCGTTTGGGGGATCGCCGCGTTCGCGACGGTGCCGCCGTTGCAGATGCGCGTCGTCGAGAAGGCTGCGCATGCGCCGAATCTCGCGTCGACGCTCAATATCGGCGCGTTCAACGCGGGCAATGCGGGCGGTGCGTGGCTGGGCGGCGTCGCGCTTACGCACGGCTTGGCGCTCGATGCGCTGCCCTGGGTGGCGGCCGCTGTCACGCTCGCGGCGATCGCGGTCACGACGCTCGCCGCGCGGCTCGATGCGCGAGCGTCGGCCGGGGCGGCTGCAGCGGCGCGATGACATACGGCGGCGCGCTGTCCTCTGCAATCCTGATAACAGTGTGAAGATAACTTTGTTTGACCGGCGCGACGCGGGTGCTAGTCTTGCCTCACTTGAGTTCTGGGCTGGTTGTGGCCTTGGAGGTAACGTCATGTATTCTCCGTTGGCGCTCGTGCGCGAAGTGTCTTCCACGGATGCCGCCGCGTCGGCTGCGGCTTCGCATGAATTCGACGCGCTCGAGCGGCTCGTTGGCGTGAATCTCGCCCGCTTGCGCGCCGAGCGCCAGTTGTCGCTCGATGCGCTCGCGCGGCTGTCCGGCGTGTCGCGCGCGATGCTCGCGCAGATCGAATCGGCGCGCAGCGTGCCATCGATCAAGGTGCTCTGCAAGGTCGCGGCGGCGCTGAAGGTATCGGTCGCCGCGTTTCTGCGGCGGCATGCGCTCAACGGCTTCGAGCATCTGGCCGCCGATCGTGCGGTGCGCGTCGTCAGCTCGAATGGGCGTTTCTCCGCGCGCGCGCTTTATCCGGAAGGCGAATCCGCCGTTGCCGAATTCCACGAGTTGCGCATTTCGCCGCTGCATACCGAGGCCGGTACGCCGCGCGCGCCGGGCACGAGCATCAATCTCGTCGTCAGCGAAGGCACGCTCGAGCTGAGCGTGCATGATCGCCGCCAATTGCTCGCGACGGGCGACGCCATCGTGTTCGACGCCGATCAGCCGTACACGCTGCGCAACCCGGGCGATACCGAGGCGCGCGCGTTTCGCGTCACGGTGAATGCGGAGATTCCGCCGCGCTGGCAGGTGCCGGCATAGCGGCTTGCCCGGCGCGGCAAGCGCGCCGGTTTAGACAGTGTCTTCAGTAGGGTTTTGGCGGGTTCTCGCTGCGGCGATTTCCGCGCTGTTGTATGCTTCATCCGCCGGTCGATCCGGCATCCATACGTCTTCAGGGCGGGGCGGAATTCCCCACCGGCGGTAGGCCGGCCTAGTGCCGGCAAGCCCGCGAGCGCCCGCGCGATGATGCGCGGGGTCAGCAGATCTGGTCCGATGCCAGAGCCGACGGTCACAGTCCGGATGAAAGAAGATGTGCAGATGGTCCAGTGCGCGACCTCGTCTGGCGCGCGGTGTTGTCCGCGTGCCGCGCCGGCGGCGTCGCGCTGTCTATTTGCAAAGCCCTGAAACGTTTTTCGCCCAATTCTTATCCGCGAGGAGCGTTTCACATCATGTCTTTTCCGTTGCCTTTGTCGTCGGCTCCCGCCGATGCATTTTCCGATCTTCCGTTGCTCGAAACCGAACCGGTGCCACCGCGCATCGCTGCCGCGCTCGCCGCATTGCGAGCCGGGCGCGCGGTCGTGCTGCAGGATGATCACGATCGCGAGAACGAAGCCGATCTGATCGTCGCCGCCGAGCGGTTGAGCACCGAAACGATGGCGCTGCTCATTCGCGAATGCAGCGGCATCGTGTGCCTGTGCCTGACCGATGCGAAGGTGCGCGCGCTCGAATTGCCGCCGATGGCGGTATTGAACGAGAGCAGGAACGGCACGGCGTTCACGGTGTCGATCGAGGCGCGCGTCGGCGTATCGACGGGGGTGTCGGCGGCCGATCGCGTGACGACGATCCGCGCGGCGATTGCCGACGATGCGAAACCGTCCGATATCGTGCGCCCCGGCCACGTGTTTCCGCTGCGCGCGGCGCCCGGCGGCGTGTTGGCGCGGCGCGGCCATACCGAAGGCACCGTCGATCTCGCGATTCTCGCGGGCCTGCAGCCGGCGGGCGTGCTGTGCGAGCTGATGAATCCAGACGGCACGATGACGCGCGGCGCGGATGTCGAACGCTTTGCCGAGCGGCATGGGCTGCCGATGCTGACGATCGCCGAATTGGTGGCGTTTCGCGCGCGCCTTGCTGCGCTGCGCGAGCATGAAGCGCGGGAGGCGCACGACGCGTACTGCGCGGACCCGGCGTAAGCCGGTGTAGCGCGCCTGCCGCATGCATCGCGGCCGGGCGCGCGATTTCAGGACTGCGCGTTGCCGAACTTGCCTTGCATGCCCGCGTCGACGAGCGCGGGCAATTCCTCCATCGAACCGATGATTCGCGCGATCCCCATGTTGCGCAGCGTATCCGCGTAGCCTTCGGGAATGTGGCTCGCGCCGACGAACGCGATCGTCTTCATGCCGGCCGCGCGCGCCGCATTCAGCCCCGGCACGCTGTCCTCGACCACGACGCAGCGCGCCGGCTCGACGCCGAGCGCCTGGGCCGCATGCAGGTAGACATCCGGGTAGGGTTTGGGGCGCGCGACTTGCTGCGCGCTGAAAATGCGCTCGCCGAATACGTCGGTGAGCGACGCGCGTTCGAGCGAGCGTCGCACCCGCTCGAGGCGGCTGTTCGACACGACGGCCGCGGGCAGGGGAATTTTCGACAATGCATCGCGCACGCCGTTGATCGGCTTGAGCTGTTGCGCGAGCGCGATTTCGATGTTGCGCTCGATCGTCTCGAGAAAATCCGCCGGCATCACGATGCCGTGGCGCGTTTCGAGGCCGGCTAGAAAGCGCGACGTTTGCTGGCCGAATGCGGCTTTTGCGTCGGCCTCGAAATCGATCGCGGGGAACGTGGCGGACAGTGTGTCGAACAGCACGCGATCGGCGATCACTTCACTGTCGACGAGCACGCCGTCGCAATCGCAGATGAGATGGTCAAGCATGGGGAAACGGAATGAGGAATGCAACGAAGCGTCATGATACGTGCTTTGGCGCGGCGCACGCTCGATGTGCGAGCGTAAGCGTGCGGCGCCGCAGCGGTGTGGGGGCGGCGATGGCCGTTGCGGTGCCTTGGCGGTCATCGCCATCCACGCAGCGTACCCGTCGCGCGTTTGACCCTTTGCGTAACGGCTCAAGCGGCTGAGCCAGGCTGCCGAGGCATACGAATCGGTGACGCGCGGTGGCGGGCGCAATGTGTATCATCGCCGCTCGATGCGCGAGCGGCGAACAGCCGGCGACGCCGAGCGCGCCGATCGGCGCAAACCGTCGCGGCGAGCAGGCCGGGCGGCGTGTGCTGGTAACCGGCGCTGCCGCGTTGTTGCCGCAGGCTCGTCCGCCGCGCCCGGCGAGCGCCACTCAAGCGCCCGACGAGGCCGGCTCCAACAAAAACCCCTTCGCGCATTGCCGCGCGAAGGGGCGATATTTCGTACCGAGGCGCGCTGCTTGGCTCAGTGCGTCGCGTGCAGGTACAGATAGAGATTTGCCGCGAGCACGCCGCCGACGAGCGGGCCGATCACCGGAATCCACGCATAGCGCCAGTCGCTGTCGCGCTTGCCGGGAATCGGCAACAGCGCGTGCATGATGCGCGGCGAGAGGTCGCGCGCGGGGCTCATCGCGTAACCCGTCGGTCCGCCGAGCGAGATGCCGATACCGAGCACCAGAAGGCCGACGGGCAGCGCGTCGAGCGCACCTAGGCCGACTTGCGGCGATGCGAGATACAACACGCCGAGAATCAGCACGAACGTACAGATCGCTTCGGTCAGCACGTTGTGCGCGACGCTGCGGATCGCGGGCGCGGTGCAGAACACGGCGAGCTTCAGGTCGGGATCGGCTTCCTTCGCGAAGTGCTGGCGATACGCGAGCCAGACGAGCAGCGCGCCCGCCATGCCGCCCAGCATTTGCGATACGACATAGCCGGCCACCTTCGACCAAGCGAACTTGCCCGCGAGCGCGAGGCTGATCGTGACGATCGGATTCAGGTGCGCGCCGGAGAACGACGCGGTCACGTAGACCGCGACGAACACCGCCATCGCCCAGCCCATCACGATGACGATGAGGTCGGCGCCTTTGCCTTTGGTGTTCGCAAGCAGCACGTTGGCGACCGCGCCGTTGCCGAGCAGCACGAGCAAAGCCGTGCCGATGAATTCTGCGATGTATGGTGACATGATTGTCTCTCTACCGTTGCGGCGGGCTCGCGGCTCGTATCGCGCGGCCCGCCTGCTTGTTGTGATGCGTTTTCGTGATGGATGCCGGCATGCAGCCGGCTCAGCCGGATCGGATCGAGCCGGCTCAGTGCGTGTCGTCCGCCCACGCCTTGGCCGCGCGCACGGCGCGCTGCCAGCCCGCGAGGCAGGTGTCGACCTGCGCGCTTGGCATCGCCGGCGCGAAGCGGTGCTCGAGCTGCCATTGGCTGCGCACTTCGTCGATGCTGCCCCAGTAGCCGATGGCGAGGCCCGCGAGATATGCGGCGCCGAGCGCGGTCGTTTCGGTGATGCGCGGACGCACCACGTCCACGCCGAGCAGATCGGCCTGGAACTGCATCAGCAGGTTGTTCGCGCTCGCCCCGCCGTCGACGCGCAGCTCGCCGATCCGGATGCCCGAATCGGCTTCCATCGCCTTCAGCACGTCGAGCGACTGGTAGGCGATCGAATCGAGCGCCGCGCGCGCCAGATGCGCGGAGGTCGTGCCGCGCGTGACGCCGAACAGCGAGCCGCGCGCGCGCGCGTTCCAGTGCGGCGCGCCGAGGCCGGCGAAAGCGGGCACCAGATAGACGCCGTCGGTATGCGCGACGCTGTTTGCGAGCGCTTCGATCTCCGAGGCGCTCTTGATGATGCCGAGGCCGTCGCGCAGCCACTGGACGACCGCGCCCGCGATGAAGATGCTGCCTTCGAGCGCGTACGCTGTCTTGCCGTCCACTTGCCAGGCGATCGTCGTGACGAGATTGTTCTTCGACTCGATCGGCTTGTCGCCGGTGTTCATCATCAGGAAGCAGCCGGTGCCGTAGGTGTTCTTCACCATGCCGGACGTCGTGCACATCTGGCCGAAGAGCGCCGCTTGCTGGTCGCCCGCGATGCCGGCGAGCGGCAGTTTCGACGCGAACACCGTGGTCTTCGTGTGGCCGTAGATCTCGGACGACGCCTTCACCTGCGGCAGCATGCTGCGCGGGATATCGAGCGCGGTGAGCAACTCGTCGTCCCAGTCGAGCGTGTGGATGTTGAAGAGCATCGTGCGCGACGCGTTCGTCACGTCGGTCACGTGCAGTTCGTGCTTGGTGAAGTTCCACACGAGCCAGCTGTCGACCGTGCCGAACGCGAGCTTGCCCTGGCGCGCCTTCTCGCGCGCACCGTCGACGTTGTCGAGAATCCAGCGGATCTTGGTCGCCGAGAAGTACGCGTCGATCGGCAAGCCGGTTTTCGCCCGCACCTTTTCGCTCAAGCCCTGCGCCTTCAATTGGTCGCAGAAATCGGCGGTGCGGCGATCCTGCCAGACGATCGCGTTATAGACCGGCAGGCCCGTGTCGCGATCCCAGACGATGGTCGTCTCGCGCTGGTTGGTGATGCCGATCGCGGCGATCGCCGTGCCGTTCAGGCCGACCCGCGTGACGGCTTCAGCTGCGACGCCCGCCTGCGTCGACCAGATTTCCTGCGGATCGTGCTCGACCCAGCCCGGCTGCGGGTAGATCTGCGCGAATTCCTTTTGCGCGATCGACACGATGTTGCCTTGTCGATCGAACAGCATGGCGCGGGAGCTAGTCGTGCCTTGGTCGAGCGCGAGGATGTACTGATCCTGCATTTGTCTCATCTCCATCCGTAGTTGTGATTAGCGCCGCAAATGCGGCGCATGCGTTGCGTTGCAGATTGGCCAGCCGATCTGCCGGTTACCGCCGGGCGCGCGTCAGCGCGCGACGCCCGCCGCCGCGCGCGCGCCGCCGAACCAGGCGTCGAGCGCCGCCGTCACGGTGTCGAGCGTGCCCGGCGTGACATGCAGGCCGAGCTTCGAGCGCCGCCACAGCACGTCATCCGCGCAGCGCGCCCATTCGACGTCGCGCAGATAACGCAATTCCGCTTCGTAGAGCCCCGGTGCGAACTCGGCGCCGAGTTCGGCAAGCGACTTCGCTTGACCGATCACGCGCTCGGCGCGCGTGCCGTAGGCACGCGCATAGCGGCGCGCGAGCGCGGCCGGCAGCCACGGGTAGCGTTTCGCGAAGCCATCGGCGAACGGCGCAAAGCGCGCCTCGGCGATGTCGCCGCCCGGCAGCGGCACGCCGGCCGTCCAGGCGCGCTGCGGCGAGCCGAGCACGTTGCACAGCAGATCGGTCGCCTCCTCGGCGAGCTTGCGAAACGTCGTGATCTTGCCGCCGAAAACGGACAGCAGCGGCGCGCCTCGGCCATCGTCCATCTCGAGGCGATAGTCGCGCGTGACGGCCGACGGGTTGTCCGAGTTTTCGTCCTCGAGCAGCGGACGCACGCCGGAATATGTCCAGCAGACGTCGGCGGGCGAGATCTTACGCTTGAAATAGCGATTGATCGACTCGCAAAGATATTGCGTTTCGTCGCGGTCGATCGCGACGCGCGCCGGATCGCTTTGATACGCAACGTCGGTCGTGCCGATCAACGTGAAATCGCGTTCGTATGGAATCGCGAAGATGATCCGCTTGTCCGGGTTCTGGAAAATGTAGGCGTGGTCGTGATCGAACAGCCGGCGCGTGACGATGTGGCTGCCCTTGACGAGCCGCACGCTATGATGCGCGCCGCGCGCGAGCGCGCCGTGCAGCACGTCGCCGACCCACGGGCCCGCCGCATTCGCGATCGCGCGCGCGCGCACGGCGAGCGTCGAGCCGTCGGCGCGTTGCAGCTGCGCGAGCCATTCGTCGTCGCGGCGCTCGGCCGACACGAGTTTCGTGCGGGTGAGGATTTCGGCGCCGCGCTCTTTCGCATCGAGCGCGTTCAGCACGACGAGCCGCGCGTCGTCGACCCAGCCGTCGGAATAGACGAAGCCGCGCTTGATCGTGTCGACGAGCGGCGCGCCCGCCGGGTGGCGGCTCATGGTGATGCCGCGCGAGCCGGGCAGCAGGTCGCGCTTGGCGAGATGATCGTAGAGAAACAGGCCGATGCGGATCAGCCACGCCGGGCGCAGGTTCGGCATGTGCGGCATCACGAAGCGCAGTGGCCCGATGATGTGCGGCGCCGCGCGCAAGAGCGTCTCGCGTTCCTGGAGCGCCTTGCGCACGAGCCCGAATTCCTTGTATTCGAGATAGCGCAGGCCGCCGTGGATCAGCTTCGTGCTCGACGACGACGTATGCGATGCGAGGTCGTCCTGCTCGCAAACGAGCACGGACAGGCCGCGGCCGGCCGCGTCGCGCGCGATGCCCGCGCCGTTGACTCCTCCACCGACGACGAGCAGGTCATAGCGATGCTGTTGTGTCACCCTCTGTCCTATCTTTTCGTAATACAAAATAACCGAACTCGAAATGTTCGAAATCGAACTTTAGCGATCGAATTCGAAAAAGTAAAGTTCGCCTTGGCGGACCAGTGGCGCAGTGTGGGCTAACCGACGATACTGGCGGGACATTGTCTAGCGAGGTGACACATGCGGACCCTGATTGCGGCCGGCGCGTTGGCGTGCATGGCCGGATGCGCGGGTGGCGGCTTCCTGTCCGGGGCGTGGGGCGGGGCGTCGCTGGCCGAACTGCAACACACCTGCGGCGATGCGCGCGATTACGGCGACGATGCGGGCGCCGTCTATTCGGCGTTGTCCGATGCGTGGGTGGCCAAGCGTCACGGCAAGCTGACCGACGAGCGATTTTGCGCGTTCGAAAACGAACTTTCGCGGCAGTATGCGGCGCAGGCGTCGAGCCATGACCCGGCCGAGCGCGGCCGCTGGGTCAATTATTTGAACGAAGCGCGTGCGCGGGCGCTAAGCTGGCGCGCGGCAGTCGATCCGACGTTACGCGGCGGCTGATGCAGCGCGGATGAAAGAAAGGCGCGCCGACGCACGCGGGATGCGCCGTGCACGGCGCATCATGAATAGCGCAGCTTGATCGAACGCAGCGCGGCATCGCCGCTTTCGGTCACGCAGTATTTTTTGCCGGAGCCGAGCGATTCCAGCTTTACGAGTTGCCGTTCAAGCAGCGCGTCGAGTTCGTCGCGGTCCATGTCGGCTTGATCGGGGGCATCCTTCACAAGCAACAGCGTGGCGAATTCATGCGGACTTAGCATCGTTCTCTCCAAGACAACCATACTGTCGAAATGGCCGGCGCACGAACCCGGCCGAGTTACCCAGCAAGGGAAGGCGTTGGGGGGAAAGCCGCTGCCCGGCCATGATGCGATCGGCATCGCCCCGGTTGCACGTCACGCGTGCAACCGCGCCGGGGAATTGGAGTTTAGTCAAGCCGGCGGGCATCTACAAATCGCGCCCCAATAATTTTTTGATTGACATCAGGTGAACTGGCAAATGGCTTGGCAGGCGCGGCAATTCCTTGATTTCACTTGAAGTTCAGGGTGCGGCGCAGCAGCGTGCGGCACCTGGGCGGTCAGTCGGCGACGTAGACCTGCGTGCCCGCTTGGGTGATGGTCTCGGTCATTTCGTCGGGCGGCTGCTTGTCGGTGAAAAGCGCGTGGATCTGATTCAGGTGCCCTTGGCGCACGAGCGCGGGGCGGCCGAATTTCGAATGATCGGTGACCAGATAGACGGTGCGGGCGTGCTCGATGATCGCCTCGGCCACCCGGACCTCCCGCGTGTCGAAATCGCGCAACGTGCCGTCGGTTTCGATCGCCGAGGTGCCGATGATCGCGTAATCGACCTTGAACTGGCGGATGAAATCGATCGCGAGTTCGCCGACGATGCCTTTGTCCCACGGCCGCACGATGCCGCCCGTGATCAGCACCTCGCATTCGGGGTAGCCGCTCATCATGCTCGCGACGTTCAGATTGTTCGTGATCACGCGCAGGCCGCGGTGGCGGTTCAGCGCCCGCGCGACCTCTTCGGTCGTCGTGCCGAGATTGATGAAGAGCGACGCCTGATCCGGGATGTGCGATGCGGCGAGCGCCGCGATCCGGCGTTTCTCGTCGTGAAACATCCGCTGGCGCGCTGTGTACGACACGTTTTCCGAGCTGGTCGGCAGGCTTGCGCCGCCGTGGTAGCGGCGCAGCAGGTTCAGATCGGCGAGCCAGTTGACGTCGCGGCGGATGGTTTGCGGGGTGACGTTGAAATGTGAGGCAAGATCGTCGACGGTGACGAAGCCGTCGCGCTGCACCCATCCGAGCAGTTCCTGCTGGCGCGCGTTCAGGGTGAGGCGGGGGTCTCGTGTCATAGGCTGTTTCGGTGTCCGATTCGGCTCGATTGATCGGTGGGCGGGCGGTGTCCCCGCATTGTAAGGCGTGTTTGCGCGTATTCATGCTATTTGCGCATGGATTTATGTGACAAATGAATTTGTTGGAACGCTGCGTTCGCGATGCAATGACCGATTCCGCTTTGCCATCCGGGTGCCCATCATGAGTTCTTCTCCGAACACGCCGCCTGCGGCCCATCTTCGCGAAGCCGGCGATGCCGGCCGCGCCGGCCAACGGCGGCTCGAGACGCCGCGCGCCGGCGCGACGCCTTTTGTGTGGCGCAATCCGTACCCGACGACGCGTATGCCCGTGTTCGCGCGCAACATCGTATCGACATCGCATCCGCTGGCCGCGCAGGCGGGGCTCAGAATGTTGTGGAAGGGCGGCAACGCGGTTGACGCGGCGCTTGCGGCGGCGGCCGTGCTGACGGTCGTCGAACCGGTGTCGTGCGGGCTTGGCGGCGACGCGTTCGCGCTCGTCTGGGACGGTGTGAAGCTCACCGGGCTCAATGCATCGGGCGTGGCGCCCGCGGGCTGGAGCATCGACTATTTCCGCCAGCGGCACGGCGAAGCGGGCAACGGCCTCGCGCGACAGCCGACGCGCGGCTGGGACACCGTCACGGTGCCCGGCGTGATCGCCGGCTGGGAGGCGTTGTCCGCGAAGTTCGGCTCATTGCCGTTTGCCGATCTGCTCGAGCCGGCGATCGAACTCGCCGAGCGAGGGCATGCGGTCGCGGCGATCGTCGCGCATAAATGGGCAGCGGCGGTGCCCGAACTCGCGGGGCAGCCGGGCTTTGCCGAAACCTTCATGCCGCGCGGGCGCGCTCCTGACGTGAGCGAACTCGTGCGCCTGCCGGGGCACGCGAAGACGCTGCGCACCCTTGCCGCCGAGGGCGCGCGCGCGTTCTACGAAGGCGAAATCGCCGAGACGATCGCCGCATTCTTCCGCGAAGGCGGCGGCGCGCTGACGGCCGCCGATCTGCGCGCGTACCGGCCCGAATGGGTCGAGCCGATTGGCCGCGATTACCTCGGCTACACGGTGCATGAAATTCCGCCGAACGGGCAGGGGATCGCCGCGCTGATCGCGCTCGGCATTGCCGAGCGCTTCGATCTCGCGAGCCTGCCGCTCGATTCCGCCGATGCGCAGCACGTGCAGATCGAAGCGATGAAGCTCGCGTTCGCCGACCTCTACCGCTATGTTGCCGATCCGCGCGCGATGACGGTCACGCCCGCGCAGATGCTCGACGACGCGTACCTGGACGCGCGCGCGAAACTGATCGACATGAAGCGCGCGACGCACTTCCGGTTCGGAATGCCGCGCGCGGGCGGCACGGTCTACCTGTCGGCGGCGGACGAGCGTGGAATGATGGTGAGCTTCATCCAGTCGAACTACATGGGCTTCGGCTCGGGGCTCGTCGTGCCGGGCACGGGCATTGCGTTGCAGAACCGCGGCGTGGGCTTTTCGATGGACCCGGCTTCGCCGAACGTCGTGGCGGGCGGCAAGCGGCCGTTTCACACGATCATTCCCGCGTTCGTCACGCGCGAGGCCAACGGCATGCGCGAGGCGGTGATGAGCTTCGGCGTGATGGGCGGCGACATGCAGCCGCAAGGCCATCTGCAGACGATCGTGCGCATGCTCGGCTATGGCCAGCAGCCGCAGGCCGCGTGCGACGCGCCGCGCTGGAAGGTGAGCCGCACGTTCACGCTGGATGTCGAAGCGACCTTCGAGCCGGCCGTCGCGGCCGAACTGGCGGCCCGCGGCCACACGATCCAGTCGGTCGATGATCCTTATATGGACTTCGGTTCCGGCCAGTTCATCTGGCGGCTCGATCACGACGAGCCGCAGCGCGGCTATGTCGCGGCGAGCGACAGCCGTCGCGACGGTTTGGCGGCGGGGTACTGAGGACGCCAACTAGTCAAGCACATCGGTTCTGGCGGAATAAGCCCGGCCGCGCGAAGCGTAATCCGACCGCCCGGGCCGTTTTGCGCGCGGCTCCGACGCATGCGGCGGCGTTGCCCGTGCGGTTCATCCGCCCGTATCGCGCCCGCCGGCAGCCGCCGGCATTCGCCGCCGGTATGGGGGCACACGAAACGAAATGGCGCGTGGATTTATCCCGTGCCTTTCGAATTCCTCACATCGGATAACGGATTCTAATATTGCGTGATAATCGAACCGATGCTGCCGGTCGCGGTCATTGCTTCAAGACACGATCGAAAAAATCCGGCTAAGATGGCCGAATATGCCGAACAACCGATTGCAACGCGCCGCCTCCGGCGGGAAGCCGCGCGCAGCGTGGCTTTCATGATGGACGCGGGCGGTGCTTGGGAGCGCGAAACATGTTGGCTGACACCACGCACGAGATGCCTTGGCGCATCGAAGACATCGACCTGACGCGTATCGACCGTCAACGCGCGGTAGCGAACGAGGATTTGTTGCTGTTGCTGTGCGCTGCTTCGTTCATCGAAAGCGGCTCCGATCTGTACACGAGCAACCTGAGCCAGTTCTTCGACGACGATCCCGAAGTGTCCGCATGGCTCAACCATGAATGGGAGTGCGAGGAGCTGCAGCACGGCCGTGCGCTGAAGGCTTATATCGCCTACGTGTGGCCGGAGTTCGACTGGGATCTGGCGTTTGCGAATTTCTTCGACGAGTATTCGAAAACCTGCTCGCTCGAGGCGTTCGAGAAGACGCGTGCGCTCGAGATGGTCGCGCGCTGCGTCGTCGAGACGGGCACCGCGACGTTGTATCGCGCGATCAACGAATGCTCGGACGAGCCCGTGCTCAAGGAAATCACCGATAACATCCGCACCGACGAAGTGCGCCACTACAAGCACTTCTTCCGCTATTTCAAGAAGTACAACAAGATCGAGGGCAACGGCCGGCTCGCGGTGCTCGGCGCATTGACGCGGCGTGTGCTGGAGATCCGCAACGAGGATTCGGAAATTGCGTTGCGGCACGTATTCGCGGTCCGCTATCCGGATCGCGCGAGCGATTCCGCCCATTGCCGCGCGCTCACGGCGCGCGTGAGCGCGCTGGTGCGGCGTAATCTGTCCGCCGACATGTGCGTGAAGATGCTGCTCAAGCCGCTCGATTTGCCCGCGAAGATCCAGCCGAGCGTTCACTATCCGCTCGCGAAACTCACGCAACACGTGTTCTTTCGTTGATTTGATCGCGCGCGCAGGATAGGCGCGCGGAACCGTGTCGCAGGAAAAGCATCGATGACCGATCCGGACAGGCGCGCGTTCGAGCGTGCCGCCTATGACGCGTGGCCAGCCGCCGCGCTCGCGCTGCTCGACGGCGAAGCGCTCGCGAGCAAGGCGGGCTGGACGGCCGCGCTTGTGGTCGTTGATCGCGGCGTCGACCCGCCGCAGCCGCGCACGACGCTGCTGAGCGCGGGCGAGCTTTATGCGCCCGACGCGCATACGCTGCGCTTTTCGTTATGGCCGGATTCGCGCACCGCGCGTGCGCTCATTGCATACCGCGCCGCGACGCTCGCATTCGTCGCCGGCCACGCGTTCCATCAAGCGCAATTGCGTATCGACTCGATCGACTCGACCGTCGATGGCCTCGCGCGCTTCGCCGCGACGCTCGCCGGCGGCGAAGCGCAGCGCGTCGGCTATGCGCGCGTGGTCTCGGGCATCACGTTCGAACTTGCCGCCGACGCCCCCGATGTGCTGGCCCGCTGGGCGCGGCAAATCGAGCAATTGAAGCGCGGCGGTTGAAGCGCGGCGATGAAGCGTGAAGCGCCCGGCAATGTGTGCGAACAAGCGCTTGCCGAGCGGGTGCTGCCGCAATGGCGCGTTTCGCCGGTTTCGTGCGTTGCGCCGCGCCGAGCTATCGCGCGATTACGCGGCTGCTCGGCGCGGTCGTTCGGCATCGGCATGGCCGATCAGCGTGCGCGCTGGCTTCGGCGCGCAGGACGGTCGCGATTCGCGGGCGCGTTGTTGCCGCTGGACGGACGGCCATTGCCGCCGCCGTTGCGCGCCGGCGGCTGGGGTTTGGCCGACTTGGGTTGCGCGGACTTCGGCTGCTTCGGTTGCGTATTGCCGTCGCGCCGCGCGGTGCTCTGAGAGCCAGCCGGCTTAGGCTCGCGCGCGGCGCGCGGCGCGCGATTGCCGTCGCCTGCCGCACCTTCCCGGCCGCCGCCCCGTTGCCCGCGCCGCTGAATCGGCTCCGGTTTTGCGTTTGGATCGGGCTCGAAGCCCGCAATCACCTGCTGCGGAATTTCGCGCTTGATGAGCCGCTCGATGTCGCGCAGCAATTGCTTCTCGTCGACACATACGAGTGACACCGCCTCGCCGTTCGCGCCGGCGCGGCCCGTGCGGCCGATCCGGTGCACGTAGTCCTCGGGCACGTTCGGCAGGTCGAAATTGACGACGTGGGGCAGTTGATCGATGTCGATCCCGCGCGCGGCGATATCGGTCGCCACGAGCACCTGCAGCGTATTGCTCTTGAATTCGGCAAGCGCGCGCGTGCGCGCCGATTGGCTCTTGTTGCCGTGGATCGCCATCGCGCTGATGCCGTCCTTCGTCAATTGTTCGGCGAGCCGGTTCGCGCCGTGCTTGGTGCGCGTGAACACGAGCACCTGGAACCAGTTGTGCTCGCGGATCAGGTGCGTGAGAAGTTCGCGCTTGCGGTCGCGATCGACCGGATGGATCTTCTGCGCGACCGTCTCCGCCGTCGTATTGCGCCGCGCGACCTCGATCAGCGCGGGGGAATCGAGCAGGTTGTCCGCGAGCGACTTGATCTCGTCGGAAAACGTCGCCGAGAACAGCAGGTTCTGGCGTTTTGCCGGCAGCTTCGCGAGTACGCGCTTGATATCGTGGATGAAACCCATGTCGAGCATCCGGTCGGCTTCGTCGAGCACGAGGATGTCGAGCTTGGACACGTCGATCGTTTTTTGCTGCATATGATCGAGCAGACGCCCTGGCGTCGCGACGACGATGTCGACGCCACGTTTGAGCGCATCGATTTGCGGATTGATGCTGACACCGCCGAACATCACGGTCGAGCGCAGCCGCAGGTACTTGCTGTACGCGCGCACGCTTTCCTCGACTTGTGCGGCAAGCTCGCGCGTCGGCGTCAGGATCAGCGCGCGCACCGCGCGCTGCGCGCTGCGGTTATCGGTGTAGAACGCGTGCAGGCGTTGCAGGATCGGCAGCGTGAAGCCGGCGGTCTTGCCGGTGCCGGTTTGCGCGCCGGCAAGCAGGTCGCCGCCGCCGAGCACGGCGGGAATGGCTTGGGCTTGGATCGGTGTGGGCTGCGTATAGCCCAGTTCGTTGACAGCCCGCACGAGCGGTTCGGCCAGGCCGAGAGAGGCGAAAGACATAAAGACTCTTGATTATTGGAAGGGCGGCGTCTTCGCACGGCCCGCGCGAAAAGGCGGACGTCGCCGAAAAAACAAAGGGCGCGGCCGCGGTTTCCCGCTGCCGCGCCCCGTTTGCGTCAAACTCCGCTTAATCCAGCGGCGCGGAACGCAGGTCGCTCACTTGTTGCGGCGAAACCGGCGAACCGTTGTTGCCCCAAGACATCCGGATATACGTGACGACAGCCGCGACTTCCTGGTTCGACAGCGACTGCGCGAACGGCGGCATGCCGTATGGACGGGGATTCTTGAACGTGCTCGGCGGATAGCCGCCGTTGAGCACCATGCGGATCGGATTGACGGCCGATTCCATCATGATAGAACGGTTCTGCGCGAGCGGCGGATACGCGGTCGGCTTGCCTTCGCCGTTCGCGCCATGGCAGGTCGCGCAGTTGTCCGCGTAGATCTTCTTGCCTTGCGCGAGCAACTCGTTGCCGAACTGCTTCGACGGCTCGTACTGCATGTTCTTCGGCGCCTCGGCCTTTTGCGGGATCGACTTCAGGTAAGTCGACATCGCGCGGGTGTCCTCGTCCGTCATGTACTGCAGGCTGTTGTGCACGACGTCCGCCATCGGGCCGAACACGGCGCCCTTGTTGGACACGCCTGCTTGCAGCAGATCGGACAGTTCCTGGACGTGCCAGTCGCCGAGGCCGAGTTCCTTGTCGTTCGTCAGCGACGGCGCATACCAGTTCTGCAGCGGGATCAGGCCGCCCGCGAACGCCGACGACGAGACCGGGCCGCCCATCATGTTGATCGACGTGTGGCACATCGAGCAATGGCCGAGGCCCTCGACGAGATACGCACCGCGGTTCCATTCGACCGATTTCGTCGGATCCGGCTTGTACTCGCCTTCCTTGAAGAACAGCGTGCGCCAGCCGATCAGCAGATTGCGGTTGTTAAACGGGAACTTCAGCTCGTGCGGACGGCTCGGCACCGCCACCGGCGCGACCGAGCGCAGATACGCGTAGATCGCGTCCGAATCGGCGCGCGTGACCTTCGTGTAGCTCGCGAACGGGAAGCCCGGATAGAGCAGGCTGCCGTCTTTCGAGCGGCCGGTGTGCATCGCGCGGTAGAAATCGTCCGACGTCCACTTGCCGATGCCGTTCTTGTCGTCCGGCGTGATGTTCGGCGTGTACATCGTGCCGAACGGCGTGGCCATCGGCAGGCCGCCTGCGAACGGCTTGCCGCCGCGCACGGTGTGGCACGCGATACAGTCGCCGACGCGCGCGAGGTATTCGCCCTTTTTGATGAGCGCGGCCTGATCGGCGGGCGTGGCCGCGACGGCGGCGTTGCCGTGCAGCGTGTCGTTGCCGGGCCACAGGACCGGCACGAGGGCCGCTGCCGCGACGATCGCGACAGCCGAGAATGCAAACAGGGACTTGCGTTTCATTTAGTCTGTCTCCCTTGCCTTATTGCGGTTCGCTGCCGCAGGCGAGCGGAGTCTTCATCGAACGGGCCGGGGCCGGCACGGGGTTGGCGGGCGCCGGCTGCGCGGCAAGCCACGCGGTCACGGCGGTCACGTCCTCGTCGGACAGCTTGCTCGCGACCTCGTGCATGCAATCGGGCGCTTTCGCATGGCGGGTGCCCGAGCGCCATGCGCCGATTTGCGCGCTCAGATAATCGCTGTGCAGGCCGACGAGACCCGGGATCGCGGGCTGCATGCCGGTCAGCGCGGTGCCGTGGCATGCGACGCACGCGGGCAGCTTCTTCGACGGATCGCCGCGCAGCGCGAGCTGCTTGCCGCGCTCGACGACGGCCGCGGGCACGGTGGGTTTTGCCGGCGCCGGATACGGCGGACGTTGCTCCGAGAAGTGCTGGGCGATCTCGCGCAGGTAATCGTCGTTCAGATACGTGAGCAGGTAATTCATCGGCGGATACTTGCGGCGACCGTCGCGGAAGTTCACGAGCTGGTTGTACAAGTATTCAGCCGGCTTGCCTGCCAGACGCGGGAAGTAGTCGTTGTCGGTGCCCTGGCCCTGGGTGCCGTGGCAGGCCGTACAGCCGCGCACGCGCTCGGCCATCGTATCGGGCGCCTTCAACGGCGCCTTCGCGGCGGCTGGCTCGGTGGGCTTGGTTTGCGCGTGCGCAGTGCTCAGCAGGCCCGCTGCGCCCGTCAGCAAGACGGCGAACAGCGGACGGAAAAGGCGTCTAGAAGACACACGGGACTCCATTGTTATTCGTCGGGGACCTGACCGGGCTCCGATCGGCTCGGCATGACGGCAAGAAGCAAATGATGGCAGGCAGCCGGGCTGCTGCGACGCGGCATTCTATCATCGATGGTTAATGGCGGCTATTTGACGCACAGTCGGTGAATCAATCCCGTGGCCCGGTTGCGACAATTTGCCGCGCGAATGGCGGCCCGGACGGCCGCAAGCTGCGCAGCCGCGTGCAATGCCCGTACACTCGGGGGCGACGCTCGGACAGCCGGTCCGGGCGCCGCCGGTTTTTTCTCTGATGCGAGTCGATGAAGTCTTCTTTTTCTTGTTTTTCGGAATTTTCCGCGCAAATTCCTCATTTCCATCATTTTTCAGACGTGATCCTTGAGCAGGCGGCGTCGCGCGCGAGCGGCGCGGGCGGTGTGCGATGAAGCTCGACAGTCTGTGGTTGGGTCAGGCGGCGCTTGCCGCGCTCGGCGACGTTGCGTTCGCAGTTGCCGTCGGGTCCGCGCTGATTGGTATGTGGCTGGCTCAAGACGGCGCGACGAAGGTCACCGCGCCGTCGCATCCCGCGTGGCGGCAGGCGCTGCGGTCGCTGGCCGTCGCTGCCGTGGTGCTGGTGCTTGCCGATGCGGGCTGGCTCGTCTATCAGGCCGCGTCGATGAGCGGCACGGGCCTGGCCGGCGCGTTCGGCGCGATTCCTGCCGTGCTCGCGCAGACTCACGTCGGCTGGGCGTGGAGCGTCGCGTGTGGCGGCGCGATGCTGTTCGCGGTCGCCGCGTTCGTGCGTCCGGGCGGCTCGCTCGCGGGCGCGCTGTACGGGCTCGCGGCGCTGATCGTCGCGGCCGGCAAGGCTTCGTTGGGACACGCTGCCGATTCGGGCGTGTTTTCGGCGGCGATCGGCGTGCAAATCGTGCATATAGCCGCGACGGCGGTGTGGGGCGGCCTCGTGATCGCGGGCGGCATGGCGGTGTTGCCGGCCATGCGCGCGTCGGTCGCGCGCGGCGCGCTGATCCGCATTGCGCAACGGCTGTCTGGCGCGTCGGCGGGGGCGTTCGCGTTCGTGCTCGTCACCGGCTTGCTCAACGCGATGCGCGCGACAGACGGTATGTTCGCGTCGATCGACGCGAGCCCGTGGGGGCGCGTTTTGTTGCTGAAGCTCGCGCTCGTCGCGCTCGCCGCCGTGCTCGCGGCGCTGAACCGCTTTTCGGCGCTGCCGCGGTTGCGCCGCACCGCGTCGACCGAGGATGCCCATACATTCAACAATGTGCTGCATCTCGAAGCGGTGACGATGATCGGCGTGTTTATCGCGGCGGCGGTGCTGTCGTCGACGGCGCCCATCGCGGCAGGGTGACGGCGCGGCGTGTGGTGGTGCGATCGTAGCCCGCGGCGCCCGGTGAGGCGCCACGCGGGCGTTCGGCGCGCACGGGCCAAGCGATCCGGGCACAGCGAAGCGGCGTGACTGGCCCCGCCGCGACGCCGGCCTTAGCGCTCACCATTCCGCGACGCTGCCGTCCGCATGCCGCCAGACCGGGTTGCGCCAGCGATGTCCGGTCTTCGCCATCTCGCGGACTTTTTCCTCGTCGACGTCGATGCCGAGCCCTGGGCCTTGCGGAATCGCGACGAAGCCGTCCGCGTAGCGGAACACGTCCGGGTTGCACAGATAGTCGAGCAGATCGCTGCCCTGGTTGTAGTGGATGCCCAGGCTCTGCTCCTGAATGAATGCGTTGTAGCTGACCGCGTCGAGCTGCAGGCACGCGGCGAGCGCGATCGGTCCGAGCGGGCAGTGCAGCGCGAGCGCGACGTCGTAGCTTTCCGCGAGCGTCGCGATCTTCCGGCATTCGGTGATCCCGCCTGCGTGCGACGCGTCCGGCTGCACGATGTCGACATAGCCGCCCTCAAGGATGTGCTTGAAATCCCAGCGCGAGTAGAGCCGCTCGCCGAGCGCGATCGGCGTGCTGGTCTGGTTCGCGATGTCGCGCAGCGCTTGCGCGTTCTCCGACAGCACGGGCTCCTCGATGAACATCAGCTTGTATGGGTCCAGTTCCTTCGCGAGCACCTTGGCCATCGGCTTGTGCACGCGGCCGTGAAAATCGACGCCGATGCCGACGTATGGCCCCACCGCGTCGCGTACCGCGGCGACGTTTTCGATCACGCGCTCGACCTTGTCGAACGAGTCGATGATCTGCAACTCCTCGGAGCCGTTCATCTTCACCGCCTGGAAGCCGCGCTCGACGACGGCGCGCGCGTTGTTCGCGACGTCGTTCGGGCGGTCGCCGCCGATCCACGAATAGACCTTGATGCGATCGCGCACGGGGCCGCCGAGCAACGCATGGATGGGCGCGCCGTGATGCTTGCCCTTGATGTCCCAAAGCGCCTGGTCGATGCCGGCGATCGCGCTCATCGTGATCGGGCCGCCGCGATAGAAGCCGGCGCGGTACATCACCTGCCAGTGATCTTCGATGCGCAGCGGGTCCTGGCCGATCAGATAGTCGGCCAGCTCGTGCACTGCCGCCTCGACGGTGTGCGCGCGGCCTTCGACGATCGGTTCGCCCCAGCCGGCGATGCCCGCGTCGGTTTCGATCTTCAGAAACAGCCAGCGCGGCGGGACGACGAAGGTTTCGAGGCGGATGATTTTCATCTGGGTGTCTCCTGGTTCTGACGATTTCGCGCGCAACATCGTACATCCGCGGGCGGGATAAGCAGAATCGATCGCGCGGTTGTGCAAATAGTGGTCAGGATGCGGGCGGGGCTCGGGAGGGGCGGCGGCGTAGCGTTGCGGTTCGGCGCGATTGGGGCCGATTTCGGTTGACCGGGATGCAGCCGTTTCTGCGCCGGCGTCATTGCCTGGCTCAATGTGCGCGGAGCATTCATCCAGTTTTTCGCGTTTATGTGTTCGGACCGGTAACCTGCTGTTTGGCGCAATGGCACCGGCGCTTTGATTTTCTTGGTTTATGCGTCAGTACTTTGGAATATTGGCGCAATGATGTTTATATCGCGTGATGAAATCGGCGGGGCCGATGAAACAGCGAGGGGACGATTGCGGAAGGGTGCGAATCAATCATTGGATTCGAAAGGGATTTCGAGCAATTTAAATATATATGCGAATCCTTGATCGTATTATTTCAGGTTGTCTCTGAAAATACTTATCTTGATAATATTATATGATATGCTGTATCCGTCCATGGCGAGAAATGGAGGGGGAAATGTTGAGAAAGTTTATTATTTGTTCAATGATTTTCGCATCGATGACGTCCCATGCAAAAGATACCGTAATCGATGGAATGGATTTTGGGCCGTTGGCGAAGTTGGTTGGAACCTGGAAGACCATAGAGTCCGGTGGCGTCGATGTTGCTCCTGGACAAGCTACCTCGAAAGTGGGCAAGGGGATGCCCTCGGTATCGCCATACTACGAAGTGCTGACGTTCGAGCCGGCCGCTGACGCCACGAATGCGAGCGAGCAATATCTTGTCGCGATGTATTACAAGCAAGAGGTATTTCGGCGATCGGATCGCAAGAAGTTTCACGATCAGCGTGGATATTTGATCTACGATAAGAAAAACCAGATGGTCTACGATGCGTTTTGTATTCCGCGGGCGGTGTGCGTTTTGGCCGAGGGGAAGGCGGGCGAGAAAATGACGCTTAAATCGCATGGTGTGGCTGAATCGCAATTTATGTCGAAAAATGATAAAACGAATGATTTTTTGATTAATATCGACATAACGGGAGACGAATTAAAGTATTCGCAACAGACTGGGTTGCACGTGTACAACAAGCCGTTTACGCACGTCGATTCGAGTACCTTGAGGCGGGTGAAGTAACGGCTTGTCGTGATTTGCCAGCGGCTTTCGGGATTGAGAAGAAATCTACATGCGCCGCTGGCCCCGGGCCCCTTTCCTCATTTTGCTTGGCGTGCAATGTGCTGAGTGCCGGGCATTTGACCCGGCATGCCGGACCCGGGTCGACGGATAGGGCCAATTTCGAACGGTTAAGACATATTGCGCGCTCGCGGATTCGGTCCATGAAGGCAGGCTCGAGATACCGTGCGATGGTCTGGGAGACCGTGGATCAATTTTCCAGGATAGAAGGGCTGGCGCTATTTGGCCGACCCTGTCACGGCAGGCCGCGATCGCCGCTCGGGGTTTATGCTTGCCGACGCGCCGACGCGCCGACGCGCCGACGCGCCGACGCGCCGACGCGCCGACCCGCCGACCCGCCGCTACGGCAGCTCCCCAATTGCGTGCCGCCATCGGCTGAGCTACCGTGATCGCGCGCTCGGCAACCGGCCCCAGAGCCGGCTCGACGCCTATCCGATTCAGTCCTGGTCAAGGAGGCGGTCATGCTATATACCGGCAGTTGCCATTGCGGCAATGTGAAGTTCGAGGTCGAAGGCGAAATCGGCGGAGCGCTCGCATGCAATTGCTCGCTCTGTTCGCGCAAGGGTGCGCTGATGTGGTTCGTGCCGCGTGCCAGCTTGCGGCTGCTCATGCCGCAGGAGCGCATGAGCACCTATACGTTCAATCGGCATGTGATCAAGCACCACTTCTGCGCGGTGTGCGGCATTCATCCGTTTGGCGAAGGCGTCGATCCGAAGGGCAACCCAATGGCGGCGATCAATCTGCGATGCGTCGAAGGTATCGATCTCGACGCGGTTACCGTCCAGCATTACGACGGCCGGTCGCAGTGACGCGGCGTGCGGCCGCCGGTTTTCCGGTGCGACTCGCCGGGCGGCTTGGCGCCCGGTTATGCATCGCTTCTTTTGTGGCGGTGCGCTGCGCTCAGTCGCCCGTGCGCGGAAATCGGCGGTCCGCGATGGATCGAGCGCAGCGCGAGCGGACCTTCGCTTCGGCTGCATTCGCGTAACGCGGGCGGGCGCGCAAGCCGAGACCGTCATCGCCGTCAGGGTTTCAATTCGGGCTCGTAACCGAACCCACCGTCTGACCTACAACCGCACTCGCAACCGGGCTCGCGGCCGTACTCACCGTCGGGCTCACAGCCGGCTGCCAGCCAAGCCCGAGGCTTTTTTGCAGCGATACGTAGTCCTTCAGCAATTCCGCGTGGCCTGCGATCACGTTCTGCTGCGCGCTGAATTCCTCGCGCTGCGTGTCGAGCAGATCGATCAGCGTGGATACGCCCGCCGCATAGCGCTGACGCATCAGCGCCGCCGAATGGCTCGCCGACGTTTCGACCTTGCGCAGCGTAACGACGTGCTCGCGTTGATGGCCGTAACGTGACAGCGCGGCATTCGCGTCCTGCAGCGCGGCAAGCACGGTCTTTTGATAACGTGCGTCGGCCTCGTCGCGCGACGCCTCGGCCGCGCGCACCGCGCCTTGGGTGCGGCCGAAGTCGAGCACGTTCCATTGCAGATACGGTACGCCCATCCAACTGAAGTTTTGCTGGCGAAACAGATGGCCGGGCGCGCTCGCGGAAAAGCCGAGATTGCCCATCAGCGTGAGCTTCGGAAAGTAGTCGGCGATACGCTCGCCGATTTGCGCGTTGCTCGACGCGAGCCGGCGCTCGGCCGCGCGGATATCGGGGCGGCGCGCGAGCAGCGCGGCCGGCTCGCCGATCGGCACCGACGCCGGCAACCCGGGCAGCGGCGCGGGCTTGGACAACGCGGCGTCGAGCGCGCCGGGCGCGCGGCCTGTCAGCACCGCGAGGCGGTCGAGCGATTCGCTTACTTGCGCGTCGAGCGGAATCAGCGTCGCGCGGGTGTTTTCCACTTGGGTCGTGAGCCGCTCGACGTCGGCGTCAGCGGCTACGCCGCGCGCGCGGCGCTGCAGCGTGAGATCGAGCATCTTTTGCTGGATGTCGGCCGTGCGTTGCGACAGCGCGAGGCGCTGCTGCTCGTCGCGCAGATCGATATACGCTTGCGCGACCTCGGCGGCAAGCGACACCTGCGTATCGGCGAGATCGGCCTCGACCGCGTCCGCCTGGGCCGACGCGGCCTCGGTCGCCCGCCGCGTGCCGCCGAACAGATCGATTTCCCAGGTCGCATCGAAGCCTGCCGTGTAGAGCTGCAGCGGGCCGGTGCCGGCCATCGCGGCCGGCATCGCTGCGTTTTGCGCCGCGCCCGCGGGCAAGCCGATCACGCTGGCATCGGGCGCGCGCATGCGCAGCGCGGCGGCATCGGCGGACGCCTTGGGCAGCGCCGCGGCGCGTTGTCGGGTGAGTTGCGCGCGCGCCTCGCGCAGCCGCGCTTGCGCGGCGTGCAGATCCGGGTTGTGCGCGAGCGCCGCGTCGATCAGGTCGTTCAGATATGTATCGCCGAGCGCGAGCCACCATCGGCTCGGCTCGGGCGTGACGCTTGCGACGCCTGCCGCCGGTGCGCGTACGAACGTCCGCGCGTGCTGCACGCCGTCGGGCGCGCTCGGCGCGCCGCGGTAATCGGGGCCGACCGTGCAGCCGGCAAGCGCGCACGCGGCGAGTGCGGCAAGCGCGGCGCACCCGGTGCGGGAAAAGCGAGGAGCAATCATGGTGAATCGATTCGTCAGTGGCCTGCGGACGGCGCGTTCTGCTGCCTCGCGGGCGTCCTGAGCAGGAGCGCGAGCGGCACGCATGCGAGCAGCGCCAGCCCGAGCAGATAGAAGGTTTCCGAGTAGGTCATCACGACCGCCTGCTGCTGGATCTGCAGCGCGAGCTGGCCGAGCGCACGCATCTTCGCGTAGGCGAGATCGCCTGTCTGAGCGAACCAGCCGGCCGCGTTCGCGGCAAGCCGCTCCTGGCCGAGCGCCGAGTTCGCGCTCAGCGATTCGCGGATTCTCGCGGCGTGAAACGTCGTGCGCCGATCGATCACGGTGCCGATGATCGCGAGCCCGATCGAGCCGCCGAGATTGCGCGCCATGTTGTAGAGGCCCGCCGCGTCGCCCGAATCCTCGCGCGCGACGGCTGCCATCGACGCCTGGTTGAGCGGCATCATCGCGAGCATCTGCGCGACGCCGCGGATGAGCTGCGACCAGACGAAGTCGTGGCCGACGCTTTGCGCGGTGAGGTCGATGTCGAGCATGCAGCTTGCGAAGAACAGCAGCAGCCCGCCGATCACGAGCACGCGGAAATCGACCTTGCCGAGCAGGCGCGGCAGGATCGGCATCACGAGGAACGCGGGTAACCCAGACAGCAGCATGATCGCGCCGGATTGCTGCGCGTTGTAGCCGGCGACGATGCTCAGGAACTGCGGCAGCAGGTACGACACGCCGTAGAGCGCCGCGCCGACCGCCGACACGATGACGATCACGCTCGCGTAGCGCGGATTGCGCATCAGCGAGAGCCGCATGATTGGCCGCTTCGCGGTGAGCTGCGACAGCGCGATCAGCAGCATGCCGAACGCGGAGATGCAACTGAGCGTGACGATCATCTGCGATTCGAACCAGCGCTCGCGCTGACCTTCCTCGAGCACGACGGTCAGCGTGCTCAGGCCGATCGCGAGCCCGGCGATGCCGAGCCAGTCGGCGTTGACGAACGCGTGCCACTGCGGCCGATCCGATGGCAGCCCGACGAGCAGCAGCGTCATCAGCAAGATGCAGACCGGCAGATTGATGAAGAAGCACCAGCTCCAGCTCACGTTTTCCGCGAGCCAGCCGCCGAGCACCGGCCCGAACAGCGGGCCGAGCAGCACGATGAGGCCGAACAGCGTCATGCCCACCGGCAATTGCGAGACCGGCAGCCGCGTGCGGATGATGGTTTGCGCGGTCGGGATCAGCGCGCCGCCCGTGAAGCCCTGGCCGATGCGTCCGGCGATCATCATCGCGAGCGTGCCCGACCAGCCGCACATCATCGAGAACGCGATGAAGAGCGCCGCGTTCGCGAGCAGGAAGTTGCGCAGCCCGAACACGCGCGTCAACCACGCGGCAAGTGGAATCATCACGATTTCCGACATCAGGTAGCCGGTGGAGATCCACGTGCCTTCGGTGCCGGTCGCGCCGATCTCGCCCTGGATCTGCGGCAGCGCCGAGTTCGTGATCGAGATGTCGAGCGTTGCCATCAGCGCGCCGAGCGCGCCTGCGGCAACCGCGATCCAATCGGTCGCGCTCGCGCGCTCGGGGTGCGGCGGCATGGCCGCGGTGTTCGCATCAGCCATGACGTTTCGCCGTATCGTCGCCCGGGTTCGAGCGCGTGTCGACGTCGACGGTGACGGACAGACCCGGCACGAGCACGTCGCGCGCATCGCGATCGGCATCGACGCGGATGCGCACGGGCACGCGCTGGACGATCTTCGTGAAATTGCCGGTCGCGTTCTCGGGCGGCAGCAGCGCGAACTGGGAGCCGGTGCCGGGCGCGAAGCTGTCGACGACGCCGTGCAGCTTGCGCCCGGGCAGCGCATCGATGCTCAGCGCGACCGGCTGGCCCGCGCGCATCCGGCCGATTTGCGTTTCCTTGAAGTTCGCGACCAGGTAGGTGTCCTGCACCGGCACGACGGTCAGCAGACGCGTGCCGGGCTGCACGTATTGGCCGACGCGCACCGTGCGGTCGCCGACGCGCCCCGCGAACGCGCTCTTGACGATCGTGTTGTCCAGATCGAGGCGCGCCTGTGCGGCGTTTGCCTCGGCGGCCTCCAACTGCGCGCGCGCCTGCGCGAGCTGCGCGCCCGTCGATGCGATTTGCGAGCGCGCGGCGGCGAGCGCCGCGGTATTCGCGGCGAGCGTCGCCTGCGCCTGGTCGCGTGTGCTCTTCAAATCGGCGAGACGCTCGGCGGTTTCGGCGCCCGTCGACACGAGGGGCGCATAACGCGCGACCTCGTCGCTCGCATGGCGCGCGCTGACCTGCGCGAGCCGCCGTTGCGCATCCGCCTGCGCGATGTTCGCCTGCTGTTGCCGGATCTCGGCTTCGGCGCGCGCGATGTCGGCGCGGCGCGCGTCGACGGTCGCGAGCGCCTGGTCGAGCGACACCCGGTACTGGCGCACGTCGAGGCGCACGAGAGGGTCTCCCGCATGCACTGGCTGGTTGTCGCGCACATAGACGTCGGTCACGTAGCCCGACACCTTGGGCGCGATCACGACGCTGTCCGCTTGCAGGTACGCATCGTTGGTGCTTTCGATGAAGCGGCCGACGCTCCACCAGCGCGCGAGCCATATCGCGCCCGCGATCGCGGCGATCACGCCCAGCACGATCCCGATCGTGCGTTTCGACGGCCGGCGCGCGGGCGCCGCCGCGTCTTCCTGGCGATTTCCTTTCGGCGGATTGCCTGCTGCTGTCGACATCTTGACTGTCCGATTCCGTTCAATTTATTCCAGGCGGAAGAATTATTCCACTTGATAAAAATAAGTCAAGTAGAATGCGCAAAGACGATTCACGAGAAGGTTATGAAAGAGGCGAAGAAGCTTCGCCGTGCGTCGGCCGCCGGCTACGCGCGCGGAGAAGAGACGAAGCAGCGCATCATCGAGGCGGCCGTCGAGCTGTTCGGCGAACATGGTTTCGCCGGCGCGTCCACGCGCGACATCGCGGCGCGCGCGGGCGTCAATGCGCCCGCGTTGCAGTATTACTTCGAGAACAAGGAAGGCGTGTACCGCGCGTGTATCGAGGCGATCGCCGATCAGGCGTGGAACGAGTTCGGGCCTGCCGTCGAGCACGCGCGGCGGGTGCTCGACGCGAACGCGCCGGTGCCCGAGCTGATCGAGGCATTCGTGCAGATCCTGGAAATCGTCGCCGGGCGGATGTTCGAGAAGGCGAATAAACAGAGCCAGCGGATGTTCTTTGCGCGCGAACAGGCCGGCTACGAGCCGGACAGCGCGACCGAGATCATCACGCGGCGCGTGCGCCGGCCGCTTAACGACGTGGGCGCGGCGCTCATCGCGCGCATCACGGGCAGCGCGCCGGACGATCCCGTCACGCTGATTCGGATGTCGAGCCTGTTTGGCCAATTCATGATTTTTCATACCGCGCGGCGTTCGATGCTCACGTTGCTTCAATGGAACGAGTTTGACGATGCACGCGTGGCGCTGCTGAAAGCGACGATCAATGCTCAGACGCGCGCGCTGCTCGAGCAATGGAGCCGGGAGCGCGAAGCGAAGCAGGCCAAGCGCAAGCCGTCGCGCGCGGCGAGGCGGCGGGGCGCGGGCGTTATGAGGTGCGCAGGGCGCGCGTGCAGCTGGCATCGTGATGTCCGGGCGGGCGCCGGATGCCGGACGTTTAGCCGAATGGAGCTTGCATTGCGTGATACGCGTGCTTACCGTGCTGCTCGCAGTCGCAGTCGCAGTCGCAGTCGCAGTCGCAGTCGCAGTCGCAGTCGCAGTCGCAGTCGCAGTCGCAGTCGCAGTCGCAGTCGCACCATACGCTAAGCGCCTACGCGCCTACGCGATGACATCGCGTCGTCACACTTTCCGGTCTATCGTCGCGTCCTGTATTGCAACGATTTCTCCGCGCAGCGAAAGCTGCCTTTCGCCCCTCGACCGCCGAAAGCAGAACGACAGCCATGCCGAACAAGACCGCCAGCGAAGCGCCCGAAACATCCGAAACGCCCGAAACATCCGGCAAGCCGCCCGCCGATCCGCACGCGTGCGTGTCGCGCCGCGGCTTCCTGAAATTCGCCGGCGCGTCCGGCTTCGCGAGCGCGGCGAGCGGCTTCGCTGCCGCGCGGGCGGCGGCCGCCGCGCCGGACGGCACCCCCGAGCAGATCCATCTGACCTGGGGCAATGGCGACGCGTCGGAGGTGATCGTGTCGTGGGCGACGCTTGCGGCCGCGGTGAATCCGCGCGTGCGCTTCATGGGCCCGGACAGCGCGTGGCGCACGGCGCATGGCGTGCAGCGCGCCTATACAGACGGCCTGAACGGCGAGGTGGTGTTCACTTATCATGCGCGGCTGCACGGCCTGAAGCCCGGTGCCGTCTACCGTTACGAGGTCACGGCCGACAACGACGGCAATGCCGCGCAGCCGTTCGCCGCGCGTTTCCGGACGGCGCCGCACGGCCGCGCGCCGTTTCGCTGGACGAGCTACGGCGATCTCGCGACGCCGAACACCGGCTGGGTGCTGTCGTCGCCGCAAAGCCGTTTCGCGGTGCAGGCGGTCGAGCGCTTCGAGCCGCTCTTCCATTTGCTGAACGGCGATCTTTGCTATGCGAACCTGAACCCGCAGCATCAGCCGGCCGTGTGGCGCGATTTCGGCAACAACAACCAGACATCGGCCGCGAATCGTCCGTGGATGCCATGCCCCGGCAATCACGAAGTCGAGTTTCACAATGGCCCGCAAGGCTTCGATTCGTATCTCGCGCGCTACACGCTGCCGGAGAACGGCACGCGTTTTCCGGGGCGCTGGTACAGCTTTCGCGTCGGCGCGGTGTTGTTCGTGTCGCTCGATGCGGACGACGTCGTCTATCAGGATGCGGGCGCGTTCGTCGCGGGCCCGAATCCGCTCGTGCCCGCGGCGAGCACCGGCAATCCGGCGATCGAGCCCGGCACGTCGTTCTATTTGCGCGGCTACAGTCGCGGCGAGCAAACGCGCTGGCTCGAACAGACACTGCGCCGCGCATCGTGCGATCGCGACATCGACTGGATCGTCGTGCAGATGCATCAGGACGCGTTGAGTTCGTCCAAGAGCGGCAACGGCTCCGACAAAGGCATCCGCGAAGCGTGGCTGCCGCTGTTCGATCGCTATGGCGTCGATCTCGTGCTGTGCGGCCATGACCACGACTACGAGCGCAGCTTTCCGGTGCGCGGCTGCCGGCATCGCACGGGCGTCGATGCCGTGACGGGCGAGGTGGTCGATACGTTGCAGCCGCGGCCAGTGATCACGTCGGAGCCGGTGGACGGCAAGTACGACACGACGCACGGCACGATCCATTTGATTCTCGGCGGCGGCGGCACGAGCGCGCCGGCCGATACTTACGGCGAGAATCCGGCCACCGGGCTGCCGCAGGCGCGCGTGTTCACGAAGCCAAACCGTCCGGTGCCGGGCGCGGCGCCGAATACGTTCGTGCGGCATGGCGCGGATGCGCTCGAGGACGCGATCTGGTCCGCGCGGCACGATACCGGCACGGGCTACGGGATCGCGGTGTTCGACTACGATCCGGGCGAGCGCGGCGGCGACACGTCGATCACGGTGAAGTACTACCATGCGCCTGGCGCCGACCAGAAGCCTACGGCCGAGTACGAGCTGTTCGAGACGGTCGTGCTCAGCAAGGCGCGCCGCAAGTAAAGGAGCGCGACCGCATGCGTCGGCGCACGGTTTGCACCGGCTGGCGCATTCGGCAGCCACCCCGGCCGGCGCAGCGGGCGCACGTGCGATAATAGCGGCCCCTTTGCGCCTGCGATGCGGCCCCGCCGTACCCGATACGTTGAACCCCCAACCCGTTTCCCTCGACCGGATCGATGAATTCGACGAGATCATCGATGTCCGCACGCCGCTCGAATATGCGGAAGACCATATTCCCGGCGCGCTGAACGCGCCCGTTCTCAGCAACGAGGAACGGGTGATCGTCGGTACGATGTACAAGCAGGTGTCGCCGTTCGAGGCGACGCGCGTGGGCGCGGCGATGGTCGGGCGCAATATCGCCGCGCATCTCGATACGACGTTCGCCGATCGTCCGCGCAACTGGCGCCCGCTCGTCTACTGTTGGCGTGGCGGCAAGCGTTCCGGCGCGATGACCGTCTGGCTCAACATGATCGGCTGGCGTGCGTGCCAGCTCGACGGCGGCTACAAGACGTACCGCCGTTCGGTCATCGAGGCGCTCGACACGCTGCCCGACGGATTTCGCTACGTCGTGCTGACGGGACATACTGGCAGCGGCAAGACGCGCCTGCTGCACGCGCTCGCGGCCGCCGGCGCGCAGACGCTCGATCTCGAGGCGCTTGCCGCACACCGCGGCTCGCTGCTCGGCGCGCTGCCCAGTGGCGAGCAACCGTCGCAGAAAGCGTTCGACACGGCTCTGGTACGCACGCTGCGCGGTTTCGATCGCGGGCGGCCGGTCTTCGTCGAGGCGGAAAGCCGGCGCATCGGCGCGATCGCACTGCCGCTTTCGCTGCTCAACGGCATGCATCGCGCGGATTGCGTCAACGTCGAAACCGCGCGGGACGAGCGCGTCGAGTTGCTGTTGCAGGACTATGGGCATCTGTTCGATCTCACCACGTTCTTCAAGATTCAGCTCGAAAAACTCGTGCCGCTGCATGGGCACGCGCGGATCGGCAAATGGCATGCGCTGCTCGACGAGGATCGGCGCAGCGAGCTGTTCGAGGAACTCGTCGACGTGCATTACGATCCCGCCTATGCGCGCAGCAGTCGCGCGCATTTCGTCCGGTTGCCGCAGGCCGAGCGCTTTACGTTCCGGCCGCTCGCGAGCGATGTCGTCGAGCAGGCGCGCGCCCTGCTCTCCCGTCTGGGCTCGGCCGATTCGCCTACGTGCGGCAAGTGTGCGTGATCAGTCAATGACGTATGAAGCACGCGCTCGCGGCGCCGGATGATCCGCGGGCAGCGCGGCGGGCCGTAGCGCATTTGTTTGCCGCGCGGGCTGTGCGACGAGCGGCTGCAGCGCCGGCGCGAGCGACTTCAGCAACTGCACCGCCATTGCGCTCGTGAAATCGTAGCGGGCGGCATAGGGTTCGTGCACATAGGCGGTCAGCACGCCGAAGAAGCGCTCGCCGAGTGCGAACGCGAACGTCGCGCTGCGGTTGACCTTGCGCGATTCGATCAAGCGCGCGCCGCGCGCATACACGTTGTAACGCTGATCGCCCGTGCCGGTCTTGCCGTATACGTCGAGCGTCCTGCCGTCGGCGAACGTCAGCCCCTGCGCGAGACGCCGGCCGGTGCCCTGCTGAACGACTTCGCGCAGCAGCGCGCGCGCTTCGTTCGCGATTTCCGGCGACAGCAGCGGCTGCGGCGTGCCTGCCGTATGCACGAAGCGGGTTTCGTAAGGCGTGCCGCGCGCGAAGTCGAGCGATGCGATCCGTTCGTCCGGCACCTTCATCCCGCCGTTCGCGATGATGCCCACCAGCTTCGCGAGTGCGGCCGGCTGGTCGCCCGACGCGCCGATCGCCGCCGCATACGAAGGCGTCAGATGCTCGAACGGATAACCGAGCGCGCGCCACGACGCGCCGATCGCATCGTATGCGCGCAGCTCGACGATGCGGCGGATCCGCCGGTCCTGCGTCGCGTGATAGCGCGTTTTGAAGAGCCATGTGTATGCGCTCAGCCGTGCGTCGCGGCTCGCGTTCTGCACGTCGTCGAGCGCGGCGTTCGGATGCGCGCGCAGATACGCGAGCGTCCACAGCGCGAGCGGGTGAACCCCGGAAATGTAGCCGCAGTCGTTGAGATTGAAGCGATCGGCTGCGTACTTCGCATAGAGCTTCGCGAGCGCGTCGTCCGACAGCGTTTGGGCGGCGGGTGTGTGCCGCAGCGCCGCGCGCATCTGCGCATCGAACCATTCGCGCGGCGCGTCGGGCGCGACGCTGCGCAGCACCGTCGCGACGCGCGGCGGCGATTTGCGCACGTTGTCGAGCATCGCAGCGAGCGCGCCGTCGCCGGATCGGCCCGCGTACTTCGTATAAAAGCGCTTCACGTACACGCGGCTTTCGTCGTCGACGAAGCGCAGCAGATAGCGGCGGCGCTCTGCCGGATCGTCGAGCCATTGTGACGGCGGGCCGTTCGCGCGGATCGTTTCGTAACGCACGATGTCGCGCATCAGCCGCACGAACACGAGATTGACCGAATTCCGGAATGCGGCGCGCACGCTCAGCACGCTGTGGTTTTCCCATTTCGCGAAATTCGTGAAGCTTTGCGCGCCGCCGCCGGTATAGAAGGTTTCGCCGGGGTTGGCCGAATATTTGCGCTCGACTGCGGCATCGAGCATCGGCTGCAACGAGCGATTCGGTGCGTGCATCAGATAGTCGAGCGCCCAGCGCGTGAGCGCGTCGGACGGATCGGGCTTGATCTGCGCGAGTTCCGTGTCGCTCATCGCCGCATAGCGCGTATGCAGCTCGGCGACGATCTGTAAATACGTGACGAGCGTGCGCAGTTTCGCGGTCGAACCGAGGTTCAGCCGCGCGCCTTGGTTGATGTCGAACGGCTGGTCGACACTGTCGGTCTGCACGCGCAGCAGGTTCGCGCCGCCGTGGCGTTCGTACAGCGTGAAGCTATACAGAATCTTCGACGGATCATCGCCTGGGCGCAGCATCTCGAAGCCATACAGGCCCGCGGCGCGCGCACCGTCGCGCGTCGACGCGCGCGCCAGCGCCGCCGCGACCGCTTGCTGCGCGGCGTTGTCGAGCGTGTCGGTCGCGCGCAGATCGAGGCGGTCGAGCTGGTAGACGTTGTCGACGCCAAGCGCGCCGAGCAGATACGCGCGCGCCGACGTCACTGCCTTGCGCGTGACGAACGATGGCGCGGGGGGCTGCGCAGGCGCGCCGCTGCGCTCGATGCGCGCGGCCAGCGCGGCATCGCGCAGCGGCGGTGCAATCACGTCATTGCTCGCGAGTAAGCGCAGATAGCTGTCGGTGAGCCGCTGCAACGCCGGATAGCCGCGATTCAGGAAGTATGACGGCGCGCGCTGCGCGATCATCAGCGACAGCGTCTGCCTGAACGCGACGCCTTGCGCGCCGGCGTTGTCGGGCGTGAACGGCGCGGCGAGCAGGCGGTTGACCTCGTCGAAGTCGCGGCCGTACCACGCGGCAAGGCCATCGCCCAAGCCCGTCACTTCGCCGATATGGGGCCGTGCGGCGAGCGGCACGGCGTTCAGGTAATGGACCACGATCGCCCGGCGCGCGGGCATCGTCTGCGCGCCGTTCAAATACGCGCGTACCGACGCCGACGCGATCTGCCGAAGTTTCTCCGGCGGCGTCGCCGTGCGCCCGTCGGGCGAGTGCCGGAATTTCTCGATCTGCGTCGCGAGCGTGCTGCCGCCTGCCGCCGCATGATGCCGATTCACGACGCGCGTGGCTTGGTCCGCGAGCGCGCGGCTGAAGCGGCCCCAGTCGATCGCGGGATTGCGGCTGGGCTGATCGGGATCGAGCAGGTAGCGGTCCTCGATGAAAAGCAACGACTGGACGATGACCGGCGGGATCGCGGCGAAGTCGCGATAGACGTGATGCGGATAGACGGCGTCGAAGAGCGGTGCGTTCGCGGTGTCGACGATCGACAGGCCGGCCTGATCTTTTTCGCCGTAGGGCAAAAACAGGCCGTCGTCGGCGAGCGCTAGCATGCGCTCCGACGCACGCGCTTGCGACGCGACGGCAAAGCCTCGCGACAACAGGCGGTGCTCGAACGACGGCAGCAGCGCGTAGCCGAGGCGAAGATCGTACGGCCCGCGCTCGGGAAAGCGGATCCGGTGGCTGACGCCGTCACCGGGTTCGTAGCCGATGCCGCGCGTGAGCGCCGACAGAAACCGCGCTTGCAGCCACGACGTGTCGATTTCGATCTGGACGAGCCGCGTCGCGGCGGCGAGCGCGATCACCACGATCGCCACCAGCGACCATTTGACACTCTTCCAGGATGGCAGCGTCCCGGACGGGCGCGGCGCGATCCGAATCAGCGGCCGGTTCATGGCGGCATCTCCCCGAGGGCGCCGGCGCAGGCGACGCCCGTTTCGAGTAGTTTAGTACCAATTCGTGCAGTATTCCTTACGGATTGGCCCGGAAAGCAACACGTTTTGGAAACGATTTCGCTTTCATGACGCTTGCGCCGCTGCGGGCGCCGGCGGCGCCGGCCGCGCGCCAAAGATGAACGCCTGCGCGCAAATTCGACTGCGCCGACCTTGACGCAACGCGCGCCGCCAATGAATATGCGCAGCACGGCCGCGCTGCCCGACGCGCTACGCGATCACTCCAAACCGATGGACTCGCGCATTCATGACACCGAACAAAAACCGTACGCTGCGTTGGCTCAAGATCCTGTCGGGCCTGATATTGATGATTCTGCTGGCCGTGGCCGCAGGCGTGGCCGCGTGGCTGCGCGCGAGCCTGCCGCAGCTCGACGGCGACGTGCGCGTGCCGACGCTCGGCGCGCCGGTGACGGCCGGGCGCGATGCGCTCGGCGTGCCGACGATCACCGCGCGCGACCGCTTCGATGCGGCCTATGCGATCGGCTATCTGCATGCGCAGGACCGGTTCTTCCAGATGGATTTGCTGCGGCGGATCGGCGCGGGCGAACTGTCGGAACTGTTTGGGCCGCAGGCGCTTGGCGTCGATCGCGAGCATCGATCGTTCCGGCTGCGCGAGCTTGCCGCGGACACATTGTCGCAACTGCCGGTCGACGATGCGCGGTTGTTGCAGCGCTACACGCAAGGCGTCAACGACGGCTTGTCCGCGCTGCATGTTCGTCCGTTCGAATACGGGCTGTTGCGGATGCCGCCGAGATTGTGGCGGCCGGAGGACTCGCTGCTCGCGATTTGGGCGATGTATTTCGATCTGCAAGGCAGGCTTGCGTCGCGCGCGGTCGCGCGGCGCTGGTTGCAGGAACATGCCGAGCCGCGTCAGCTTGCGTTTTTGCTGCCTGAATCGAGCCGTTTTGATGCGCCGCTCGATGCGCCCGCGATCGCCGGGCCGGCCGCGCCGGTGCCCGATGCCGCGCCCGCATGGTTGCGTGCCGCACCGCCGCAACCCCCCGGCAACGTCGGCGCACGTCTCGTCTCGATCGACGATCAATCGTCGGTCGGCAGCAACAATTGGGTGCTGGCCGGCCCTCGCAGCGCGACCGGCGCGGCGATCGTCGGCGACGACATGCATCTGGGGCTGCGGCTGCCGAACATCTGGTATCGTGCCGCGTTTGCGTATCGGAGCGACGCAGGCGTGGTGCGGCGCGTTGCCGGCGTCACGCTGCCGGGCGTGCCGGCTGTCGTGGTCGGCAGCAACGGCCAGGTTGCGTGGGGGTTCACCAACGGCTACGTGAACGGTCTCGAACTGGTGCCGCTCGAGCCGCACGAGAGCGATGCGCACACCTTCCGGCTCGGTGGCACGTGGGAAGCCGCGCACGCCTATACCGAAACGATCCGGGTGCGCGACGCCGCGCCGGTCCAGATGACCGTGCTGCAAACGTCCGTCGGGCCGGTACGCGAGATCGGCGGCCAATACTACGCAGTCCATTGGATTGCGCAGACGCCCGGCGCGGTGAATCTGGCGCTGGCGCGCATGTCCGACGCTCACGATGTCGACGAGGCGATCCACATCGCCCATGCGGCCGGCATTCCCGCGCAGAACATCGTGATCGGCGACAGCGCGGGCCACATCGGCTGGACGATCGCGGGCGCGTTGCCCGATCGCCGTGCGAGCGCGGACGACGGTGCGCCGTCGTGGCGCGTGCCGTTGCCGCCCGATGCGTATCCGCGCATCGTCGATCCGGCGGCCGGTCAGCTGTGGACGGCGAACAGCCGGCAATTGGCGGGCGACGCGTACCAGTTGATCGGCGACGGCGGCGCGGATCTCGGCGCGCGCGCCGGCCAATTGCGCGATGCGCTGACGGCGCTCGGCCGTACCGACGAGCGTGCCGCCTATCAGGTCGACCTCGACGATCGCGCGCGCTTCATGTCGCCGTGGCGCGAGCGCGCACTGCGCGTGCTCGACGACGCTGCGCTCGCCGACCATCCGGCGCGCGCCGAATTCAAACGGTTGCTTGAACACGGCTGGACGGGCCGGGCGAGTGTCGACTCGGTCGGCTACACGCTCGCGCGCGGCTTCCTGTTTCGCCTGTACGACATGCTGTTCGGCGGCCTCGACGCGCGCTTGAAGCAATTGGACGCCGGCGCGGATTACGCGCTGGCGAATCCGCGCTGGCCGGTGCTCGTCGCGCGGCTGCTCGACGAGCGGCCGGCCGCGTGGTTGCCGGGCGGCACATCGAACTGGCGCGACGTGCAATTGAGCGCAATCGACAAGACGATCGCGGCCCTGACCGTGGACGGCGCGCCGCTCGCCGGCGCGACCTGGGGGGCGCGCAATACGCTGAGCATCGCCCATCCGTTCGCGCGCAGCGTGCCATTTTTCGGGCGCTGGCTGTCCGCACCGGCCGATCAGGTGCCGGGCGATATCCATATGCCGCGCGTGGCCGGGCCGGATTTTGGACAGTCGGAGCGCATGGTCGTGTCGCCCGGGCACGAGGAGGGCGGTATTTTCAACATGCCGGGCGGGCAGAGCGGCCATCCGTTCAGCCCATTCTTTCTGGCGGGCCACGATGCATGGGTGAAGGGCGCACCCCAGCCTTTTCTGCCGGGAGCGGCCGAGCATACGCTACGGTTCGTGCGTTGACGCGGCGGCGGCGCGCAAAAGCGCGCATCGCAGGGGCGGCCGGATGCGCGGACCGGTTTTGCTGCTACCGCGCGTCCCTTTTGCAAGAACCGCCCCGGGGCGCAGGCGTTTCCAACAATCGACGCGGACGTTCGCGGGCGCGGCAAGCGCGCGCGGCGCCGGCGTGCATCACTATTCGGTGAACACGAATAATAAGAAAACGACTTGTATCGGATATCGCCGGAGTTCTATTTTGCGCTGTTGGCGATTCGAAGGGGATAGCATGGACCGCATCCAGGCAATGGAAGTTTTCACGCGCGTAGTCGACGCGAACAGCTTCACGCGGGCGGCCGACACGCTCGGCATGCCGCGCGCGACGGTGACGACGATCATCCAGAATCTCGAGGCACTGCTCGGCGTGCGACTGATGAACCGGACGACTCGCCGGCTCGCGCTCACGCCGGACGGCACCGCTTACTACGAGCACTGTATCAAGATCATGGCCGAGATCGCGGAGACGGACGCGAGCTTTCAGGCGGGCAACCGCAAGCCAAGCGGCGCGTTGCGGGTTCATATGCCGGGCTCGCTCGGGCGCCGGCTCGTGATACCCGCGCTGTCGATGTTCCGTCAGCGCTACCCTGACATCACGCTCGATCTGGGGTTGTCGGACCGATTGGTGGATCCGATCGAGGAGGGCGTCGATTGCATGATCCGGGTTGGCCCGCTCGAGGATTCGTCGATGGTCGCGCGCCGGATCGGCATGCTCAGGCGCGTGACCTGCGCGTCACCCGATTATCTGCGGCGCCACGGCGAGCCGCGCGCGATCGAGGATCTGGCCGAACATCACGCGGTGAATTTCCCCGCGAACCACGGCGGCCGGCCGCTGCCGTGGATGTTTCTGATCGACGGCAAGACGGTTGAGGTCAGGATGGACGGCGTGGTTCTCGTCAACGATTCGGATGCCTATGTGACATGTGGCATCGAGGGCTTTGGAATGATTCAGCCGACGCTCTTCATGGTGCTGCCGCATCTGCTCAACGGAACCCTGCGGGAAGTGCTGCCGGACTTCAATCCGAAGCCCAAGCCGATCTCGATCGTTTATCCGAACAACCGTCATTTGTCGGCGAAAGTCCGCGTGTTTGCCGACTGGATCGCGGAGCTGTTCGACTCGACGCCCGCGCTCGAAGGCGGCGAGGACTGGCGCGGCGCGATGCCGAAGCCCGAGGCCCTGCCGAGTCGCGGGCCGGTTGCTGCGTAACGGGCGGGATGGAGCGGCGTGTGCCGATGCGACGGCGTCGCGCCGCGCGTTGCCGCGGAGTGTGGCGCATCGCCCGGGTTGTACCGCGCCGTGCCGGATCTTGCGGCGGCATCCGTTGAGTGCCGCCGCTGAGGGGAACGGGCGTTGCCGCGCGCTCAGAACGCGTGCCGCAGGCCGGCCGTGACGGCCACTTGCGTACCGGTCGAAGACGGCGACAGCGTATTGATCATCGCATTGGCGAGCGCGGAGCCGGAAGGCGCGCCATGCACGTGCTGATACACGCCTTCGACGTAGACATCGGTGCGTTTGCTCAGCGAATAAGCGGTTTGCAGCATCACCGTGTTCCATTTGGGAGACGCGTTCGTCGCCCCGTTCGAATAAGCGCCGTCGGTCAATGTGTAAGCGGCCGATACGACCCATGCCGGCGTGATCGCGTATTTCGCGTTGACTTCATAGTTGTCGATGCGCAGCGTGCCATGAAGCGGCATGTAACTGCCGCTGCCGAGCGACATCACGTTGATCATGTCGTCGATCTGCGTGTGGCTCCACACCAGCCCGACGGTGGCCGGGCCCAGCGCGTAGCTGCCGCCGGCACCCCAGATGCGCTGTCGTTTTGCTATGAAGTTCGCGCTGCTGTCGCTCTGCGCGAGCGCGCCGTTCGGATTGCCGCCCGCCGGGCCGCCGCCCGCGTTGTTGAACTGCAAATAGCCTGCCGCGACATTGACGGGCCCTTGCGCGAACGCGGCGCTGATCCCGTATGCACGGTTGTTCGCAAAGCCGCCCGCCTGGTTGCTGAACGAATACATGCCTGCGGCCGTGACGCCATAGCGCGTGGGGCTCACGTACTTGACCGTATTGTTGGCCGTGACGGAATTCGCGGCGAGGTTGTCGTTCCCGAACGGATGCGCGGCCAGATTACCGCCCCAGGTATTGCTGCCGGCCGATAGCGGTCCGAGCAAATCATTGAGCACATCGAACTGGCGGCCGAACGTCACCGTGCCGTATGGCTCGCTTTGCAGTCCCGCCCATGCCTGCGAGCCGAATGCGTCACCGGAGAACGCCTGGCTGCCGTTGTTCAGATTGAAGCCTTGCTCGAGCTTGAACACCGCGTGCAAACCGCCACCCAGATCCTCGGCTCCCTTGAGCCCGAAGACGGTGTTCTGCGTCGAGCTGGTGCCCATTCGCCAGCTGCTGTGGCCGTTCTGATTGTTGGTATAAACAATACCGGTATCGATGAGACCGTATAACGTGACGCTGCTCTGAGCGTGCGCGGAAGCGACAAGCGTGCCGGATATCGCGGCAGCGAAAAGCGATGTCTTGATGATCGAAAGCTCTGTCATGATGAATGGAAAACAACGGATGAAACGCTCCGGCAGCCGGTGAACGCCGGAGAGGGAAACCGGGCTGGATGAGTGGCTGCAACGCTTGCGGGACGCTGGAGCCCGCCGACCGTCGTGCGATCAGACGATGCGCGTTGCGGCACACTTTGGAGCGGATAACGGATCGGCAGATAGTCGGACATCGTCGTCGGTGAGGCAGGCGCGCACGACAAACGATAAAGCATGCATGCGCATGCATATCCGCTTTCGAATTGGCTTAAACCTGCATCGATAGACGGAACAGTATGGTTTCAAAAATATCGAAACGCGGTAAAAAATAAGCCCGCTACTGTAAAAAGATTATCAACCGCGAAATGACGCATGAGATCGATTCGGACTGCCGCTTACGCATGGGCACGTGCGCCGCGCATGTCATCTGGCTTCGACAGCGAGCGGTGCGTTCATGCTGCTGCGTGCGCAGGAAGCCGTGCCCGCCGGTTAGAGGTCAGCATTCGGTAGGAGCGAGGTAGCGAGTCGGAGCGAATCGTAGAAATTCGACACCCCGATATCCGAAGGATGACGAATCATTTGGCAGACAGCGATGCGTCCGATGAGTGCGGAGTATAACCGCGCAACGGAGAATATTCGGTACGGCGCGCGCGTGCGGTTATTCGGTCCGTCGGCGAGCTCGGCCGCCGAGCGCGCTTTTCGTTTTATACGTCACGCCATGCTGCGCCAGATACTCGCGAATGAGCTGGCGCACGACTTGCGATGGAGTGAGATCCTGTTCCGCACACAGCGTTTCGAATGCTTTCTTTTTGGCAGGGTCGATCAGAACGGTCAATCGTGCGGTTTTCGTTTCCATCTCGGCATGGTTCAGGCAGATATGTGAATCCGATTGTAATGCATTCGCTTCGGAGCGCCGCCCAAACGCGCGACAGCTTGGTGCGATAAGGTTTCCGATAGCCTTCGGACGCTTCGTGCGGATAGTGCGGAGCCGCTCCGCGTCTTTCGTTGGCTAGCCGCGTCAGGCGGTAATGCCTTGCAATCGGCTCGTTTGACGACGAGCCGCGCTCGGCCGCTAACGGTTCCGTCGATAAAGAAAAGCCAGCATATCGTCGATGATCGGCACGATCGCGAGCGCGACCAATATCGCCGCGAGCGGCACGGTCGACACATAGCCGACATGCTTGAAGCCGAGTGCGCCTGTCACGCAGCCCGTGAAGAATGAGGCGAGCATGGTCGCGTGAATTTTCAGTTTCGTGCGGTTGGCGATCACGGCTTTGGCTCCTACGGCTGCCTTCGACGAGTTCCAGTAAAAAAGCTTGCCCAGCTCGATGCCGATGTCGGTCACGATCCCCGTCATATGCGTGGTACGGATCTCTGCGCCGGACAACTTCGTGATCATTGCGTTTTGCAGTCCCATGATGAAGCAGAGCAGAACTACCGTGACGGGGACGAAGAACGCTTCGCGCAGCGCGAGATGACTGCCCAGCAGTCCGAACAACAGCAGCAGCACCGCCTCGACGAGCAGCGGAAGCACATATTGGCTGTGCAGATCGCGGCGGCGTCCCCAATTGATCAGGACGGCGGAGCAGCCGGCACCGAAAATGAACGACGACAGCGAGCCGATGCCGGCAAGCGCGAGCGGCACGTCGCCCAGTGCGAGCTGATCCGCGATCGCCGACACGATGCCGCTCATATGAGACGTGTATTGCTTGACAGCCAAGAATCCGCCGGCGTTGATCGCACCCGCGATGAAGGCAAGCGAGAATCCCAACTGACGGTTGGCGTGGGCGTTACGTTGCTTTCCCGTCAGGCTTCGGAAGTAATGCACGGGCATCGAATGGCAGTGGCTTGGCGGCTCGGTACCGAGCAGCATGGATGGCGCGACGTTTTACGGAACGGCCGCGATGGGATTGCCCCGCGTGTCCGGGTGCCGGCAAGGTCCGGCGCTTCACCCAAAACGGTTTCACCGATGCCCGCGCGCAAAAAGGAATCGTGACTTTAATGATAACGCCATTAACATATTCTGTTAACCAGAGATGATTTATATGCGCATTAGGAGCAGTGGTTCAGGGTATCGGTGCGACGGGCGCGGACCGTGACTGGCCGGACCGATCGTTGATTGCCAACCCTACGAACGCCAGATAGATGTGGCGATGACTTGTTCTATCTGCTGCTCCGTGCATTGCCTAGGCGGAAGAGGTGGCTGCGCAAATTCGGACAGCCGGATAAGTGGAACGCTCGGGGCCTGAGCCGGCGATAATGCCGGCAAAGGAACCCGGAAGATGACGAAGAGAACCCGACGGACGCACTCAGCGGCGTTCAAAGCGAAA